>CAYUDM010000026.1:0-40890 GCA_964443625.1 uncultured Smithella sp.
CCCCCGTGAGATTGTCCTTCACGCCTGCCGTGACGTGGTGGAGCGGTTCAGGAAACACTTTTTTCGCTGCGAGCTGACGGGCCAGATCGGCAATGAATTTCTCCACGACTTTTTTCATGATCTCCGGAGTCAGCGGATTGAAGGTTACGATCGCGTCAAGTCGGTTGCGGAATTCCGGGTTGAAGAGTTTCTTGATGGCCTCGGGACCCTTCGCGCGCGCATCGGCTTTTCTGTCGCCGAAACCGATGGCTCCCATATCCATTTCCTTCGCGCCTGCATTGGAGGTCATAATCAAAATAACGTTTCGGAAGTCGGCCTTTTTGCCGTTGTTGTCTGTAAGTGTTGCGTAGTCCATCACCTGAAGCAAAATGCTGAAAATATCCGGATGGGCCTTTTCGATTTCGTCGAGCAGCAGGACGGAATAAGGATGCTTCCGGATTGCGTCGGTGAGTTGGCCGCCCTGGTCAAATCCGACATAGCCCGGCGGCGCGCCGATCAGACGAGCCACGGCATGCTTTTCCATGTATTCACTCATATCGAAGCGAATGAACTGGACGCCGAGCATATGGGCCATCTGTTTGGATACCTCCGTTTTTCCAACGCCTGTGGGCCCCGAGAAAAGAAAAGAGCCGATCGGGCGTTCAGGCGCAGCAAGCCCCGCACGCGACCGCTTAATGGCGGACACAAGCGAATGAATCGCGTCGTCCTGTCCGAAAACAGCCTGTTTGAGTCCCGCCTCCAGACTTTGTAATTTTTCCGTGTCGGAGGTGGAAAGATTGAGAGAGGGAATTTTGGCGATGTGCGCAACGATACTTGCGATCTCTTTCACACCGACAAGGGTTTTTCCTTTTCGGGGCCCCTGAAGTTTCTTTGTCGCGCCCGCCTCGTCGATGACATCAATGGCCTTATCGGGCAAAAACTTGTCATTGATGTATTTGGCCGAAAGCTCCGCGGCGGCCCGGATCGCGCTTTCGGTGTAGCGTACGCCGTGGAATTCCTCGTAATGGGAACGCAGGCCTTTGAGGATGTCGATCGTCTCGCTTACGCCGGGTTCAAAGATTTCAATCTTCTGGAATCGCCGCGAAAGTGCGCGGTCTTTGTCGAAATTGTTTTTAAACTCTTCGTAGGTGGTCGCCCCGATGCAGCGAAGTTTTCCTGAACTGAGCGCCGGCTTTAAGATATTTGAGGCGTCCATGGAACCGCCGCTGGTCGCACCCGCCCCCACAACGGTATGTATTTCGTCAATAAATAAGATGACGCCGGGAATTTTTTCGAGCTCATGGATTGTGGCTTTGAGTCTTGCCTCGAAATCGCCCCGGTATTTGGTGCCCGCTAAAAGTGCTCCCATGTCCAGTGCGTAAATTCGCGTATCATTCAAATGACGGGACACATCACCCGAATGAATTCTCAGCGCAAGGCCTTCCACCACAGCAGTCTTGCCGACACCCGGTTCTCCCACAAAAACAATATTGTTTTTCCGCCGTCGGCTTAAAACCTGTATGGTCCGATCGAGCTCCGATTTCCGGCCAATCAGCGGGTCGATCTCGCCTGCCGCGGCCTTTTCATTCAGATTTACCGCGTAGAGGCTCAGGGGGTCTTTCATAACCCGGCTAGTGTTGTCTGATGAACCGGTTTGAGGCCCGCCTCCCGGTTCATCAAATGGGGCTTTCAATCGGTCGTCCCCATCGGACATCACCCCGCCATGGGAAATGTAATTGAGCACATCCAGACGGGTAATGCCTTCCATTTCCAGATAGTGAACGGCAAACGAGTCCGGCTCGCCATAGAGCGCAGCCAGAAGGTCCCCGGCCTCAACTTCCGCCTTTTCAGCGGAATGGACATGGTGGATCGCCCGTTCGATCACCCGCTGAAATCCCAGGGATGGCTGAGGATTGTCGCGATGACCGGCCGGAAGTACGGTCATATTTTTTTCAAAAAAGGATTCAATCGCTTGTTTGAGCCGCTCGATATCTCCACCGCAACCTGCAATAATGTCAATTCCAGCTTCATCATGCAAAAGCGCATAGAAAATGTGTTCGGCAGTCAGATACTCATGACGCCTCTTGGATGCGTCCCGGATAATGGCATCCAAAACAATACTTAATTCTTTATTGATCATGCTTTCTCCATTGCGCATTTTAGCGGAAATTTACGGCTGGCGGCCAGATCGTGCACAGTCGCTACTTTCGTTTCAGCAATCTCGCGGGTATACACCCCGCAAAGTCCCGCCCCCTGCTTATGGACATTGAGCATGATGCGTGTAGCCTCGGCCGGTGTTTTGTGAAATATCGCTTCGAGCACATGAACCACAAAATCCATCGTGGTGTAGTCATCGTTTAGAAGGATCACCCGATACAGAGAAGGTTCTTTTGTTTCCTGTCGCTCTTTTTCGATGACTTGATCTTTTGATTTCAGTTGTTCCTGACTCATAACCCATTCCCGCAATGCTGTCATTTTTTTTCACTTCAAACATAGGCAAGATCATGTTTTCTGTCAATAGGCAGTGGTTTTATTGTGAGGACCGGTTACGGACGTTTGCCTCCAATGTCTTTAATTTCAATTTATTGAAATCTCTTCAGTTTACAACGGCTATCGATCAAGGTATACCTGCAAGCAATAAATGTAGTTCTGAATGGGTAGAATAGCCATGGTCTGCCGCAAAAAGAATACCGCACATACCCAAACAGGAGAATCGCAACTCGAGCACAAACCCTTTGGAAAGCTACAAGATTTGATCGACCATTACCACCCCTGCCCTTTGGAAAAGACCTGCTCAGACAGATCAAAAAAGGCTGATTTTGATACATCCGACGAGCAGCTTTTTTCGGAGGCCATGACAGGTGTCTCACGCCTTGATTCGGACCGCACAACGTGCACACCACCTCCCTTGCCTCTTTCAGAGGATCCTGCGTTTGTCCCGGAAGATGACGCCTTGTCCAGTCTTGAAAGACTAATCGATTGCGGCGATGGCTTTGTGGTCGCCGATACCGCCGAATATATGGAAGGCGTAGGCTATAACGTCCGAAAAGACATTGCCGGATGTTTACATCGTGGTGATTTTTCCATTTCAGACCACATTGATCTGCACGGGATGACGGTGCCGGTGGCGCGCGAAGCCTTCGAGTCGTTTCTGAAATCTTCGTATCTTGCCGGGAAAGGCGCGGTGCTTGTGATTCACGGACGGGGACTGTCCTCTCAGGGTGACGCGGTTTTGAAAAACAATGTTCGCGAATGGCTGGGACAAAGCTACTGGCAAAAACGCGTGATCGCTTACGCGAGCGCCCAGTCGTATGACGGAGGCGCAGGCGCGACCTATGTGCTTTTGCGAAGCCGACCGGTGTCGAAAAAGCGAGGCGGGGACAACGATTCTGTTTGACCTGGCGCCATGTCGTTCTTATGAGGAAACGAATCCTTCCTTTCCTCTCTCTTTTACAATTCTCGATTGACAAATCCTTAAGAATGAAGATAGTGTAATTGCGGTTTAATATCGACCTGAGAGAAAGGACGTGTCTGATCTTGAGGGAAGTCTGAAGTCTTTGATTGTTTGAAGGTTTGATGCTTCTCCGGATCAAACCTTTATTTTTATGGACAAGCGTATCGGAACCATTACGATTATCATCACCGACCGGTCCCGTCAGGCACAGAAGGTCAACCAGATTCTTTGCGATTTCGGCGAAATGATCATCGGTCGCATGGGCCTGCCTCACGCACCGGGCGATCTGCATGTTATCGCTCTGATCGTGCACGCCTCGACCGATGAAATCGGCGCTCTTACCGGAAAACTCGGCGCACTGACCGGCGTCTCCGTCAAAGCGTCTCTAACCAAAGTGTAAGGATGCTCATGAAAGATTTTATCGACGACAACCGGATTCAAGCTCTTCTGGATCGTTCACGCAATCCCAATCCTCAGCAGGTGATCGAGATCATCGACAAGGCTCTTGAACTCAAGGGCCTTTCCCCCGAAGATGTGGCCGTGCTGCTGCAGACGGAAGATGAAGACCTTGTCGGCGCGATCCTTCAGGCGGCGCATAAAGTCAAAGAAGACATCTACGGAAACCGCCTGGTGCTCTTCGCACCCCTGTATGTGGCCAACCACTGTTCCAACAATTGCCTGTATTGCGGTTTTCGCCGGGATAACCGTGAACTCAACCGCGTGGCGCTTTCGATGGATCAAATTAGAAATGAAGTGGAAGTCCTTGAACGTGAAGGCCACAAGCGGCTTTTGATGCTTTGCGGCGAACATCCATCTCGATCAAGTCTGGATTATTTTATTGAAGCCATCGAAACCGCTTATGATGTCAAAACGGATCATGGCGGCGAAATCCGACGCATCAATGTGGAGCTGGCTCCGCTTGAGGTGGACGAGTTCCGCCGCGTGAAGAAAACGGGCATTGGTACATACCTTCTTTTCCAAGAGACCTATCACCATGAAACCTATAAAAGAATGCATCCGTCCGGCCCGAAAAAAGACTACGTCAAACGACTGACCGCCATGCACCGAGCCCAGGAAGGCGGCATCGACGATGTCGGCATCGGCGCGCTCTTCGGGCTGTACGATTTCAAGTTCGACGTCCTGGGCCTGCTTTTTCACGCACTGCAACTGGAAAATGACTGCGGCGTGGGACCGCACACAATTTCCATCCCCAGGCTCGAACCGGCATTCAACGCGCCCGCGGCCATCGCGCCGCCCAGGCCTGTAACGGATAGAGAGTTTAAGAAGCTCGTCGCGATTTTGCGCCTGGCCGTCCCCTATACGGGGATGATTCTAACGACACGAGAAAACGCTGCGCTACGCTCGGAGGTCTTCGCCTACGGCGTTTCTCAGATCAGCGCAGGCTCCCGCACAAATCCCGGGGGATATTCCGACAAAACCAGCGACGCATTTCGCTCCGCGCAATTTAATCTTGGCGACACCCGCACGCTCGATGAGGTTATTCTGGACATCACCGAACACGGCCATATTCCCAGTTTCTGCACAGCCTGTTACCGTCTGGGCCGCACGGGGAAAGACTTTATGGATCTGGCCAAGCCAGGACTGATCGCGAAATTTTGCCAGACCAACGCGGTCTTTTCCTTCAAGGAATATTTGCTCGATTACGCAAGCCCGAAAACCAAAGACGCGGGGGAAAAGCTCATCTCGGAAATGCTCGAGAAATCTTTTAAAACCAAACGCAAAAAAATGGTCACTGAGCGATTAGTCGCCATTGAGGAAGGAAAACGCGATGTCTGTATCTGACCGGATCGAGAAACTGCTTTTGAAGGCCGAAATCGGCAAGCCGCTTGCACGCGATGAAATTCTCGAGCTTCTGAAGATGCCCGGCGATTTTTCCGAGGATCTTTTCGATGCCGCCGACCGTGTACGCAAAAATGACGTCGGCGATGAAATCTATCTGCGCGGCATCATCGAGTTCTCGAATGTTTGCGAGCGCAACTGTCTGTATTGCGGCCTTCGCAAGGGGAACTCCAACGTTGAGCGCTATCGCATGGCCAGCGAGGAAATTCTCAAAACAGCCCAAGACATCAAAAAAGCGGGGATTTCCACCTGTGTTCTGCAATCCGGCGAGGATTCCTTCTATACCGCCGATACCCTTTGCGACTTGCTAGAGTCAATCAAAAAGGAAACAGGACTGGTCCTGACGCTGTCGATCGGTGAGCGACCGGTAGACGATTTGCGCGCCTTTCAACAGGCGGGAGCGAATCGATTTTTACTCAAGCATGAAACCGCTTCGCCGGAGCTCTATTCCTATCTGCGGCCCGGCTGCAAGCTTGGAGATCGCGTTCGATGCATCAAAACGCTCAAGGAGCTGGGATTTGAAACAGGAACAGGAAATATGGTGGGCCTTCCCGGCCAGACCCACGAGATTCTGGCCGACGACCTGATGTTGATGAAAATGCTTGACGCCGACATGCTGGGCATCGGCCCCTTCATCGCGCATCCCGACACACCACTGACGGGTATCGACAACGACGATCTGGAAATGACACTGCGCGTGATCGCGCTGGCCCGACTTATCACCCGCAACACCAACATTCCGGCAACCACGGCACTGGCCACGATGCATCCCCAGGGTCGCCTTTTTGCGCTTCGAGCCGGCGCCAATGTCATCATGCCGGATTTCACACCCGAGTCTTATAAAAGCCGCTATGAAATCTATCCCGGCAGGGCGGATGTCGGATCAGCCCAAGAGATTCTCGCCGGGCTGAAGAAGGATTTAGACGCCATCGGCAGAACCATCGGCGCGTCGGCGGGTAGCAGACCCTCCAGACAGATTGCGGACACCTTGCACTGAATTTGGACGGTTTCCCGCATAATACTATAAAGACCCCATCGCAATGAGTTGCTTGATGTCAATGTGCCTGGACTCGTCCACGGTTAGACCTTCGCAGATCAAATCCAGAACATACTGCTTCTCTTCGGGAAATTTGTAACCTTCGTAATCCATTGAAAAAAGGAGCCCGCCTTGCCGATTGGTCCAGGAATTCATGTTGTGGTCGAAACAAACCCGTGAGGTTACATTTAGGTTATGGATCATCACCTGTAGCTCCTCCAGGCGCTCGTGCGGCGACGAAATGTGCAGACGCCCCTGTACGAAGTCTTCAAAAATCTCCGTGCCCTGACGAGGAACAAAGGGGCGCGAACGGATATAGTGAGGGTTGATCTCATTTAAGACTCTGGCCGTATTTTCGGCATGCTGACGCCAGTGTTCACGACCACCCAGATCCGGCATCCAGTATTCCGATAACTGGAATCCTGCCGCCATCGCTTTTTTACCGCCTTCGATCTGTTCGGCGCTCGTCACCCCTTTACGGACGATTTTGAGCAATTCATCATCACCGGTTTCCAGACCGACGTGTATTCGGTCCAGGCCGGCTTCCCGAATGGCAACGAGTTCTTCAAGCTTTCGTTGCGCCAGCGTCTTTGAACGCGTGTATGAGGTGACCCGCTTCAAAGAAGGCAAGGTTTGACGTAAATGTTTGAGAACCTCGATAAATTCATGCGGACGCATGATCATGCTGTTGGCGTCCTGCAAGAAAGCAGTTTTACCGCCCGAATATAGCCAGTTAAAAACGCTGATGAAACATTGATTCGCATTGAGAGAGCGATCGGCTTTTAAAATGGCAACCCCGACATCCCGGGTCACATCACCTCCCAGTCCTAATTTCCGGGATACGGCTTTGATCTCATCGCTTAGTTTTCGTACGGTGCTGATATCCCTTTTTACGTCTTCCACACTGCGGTAAACGAACTTCTCGTCTTTGTACATTTCGCAAAAGGTACATTTGTTCCAGGGGCAGTTTTCCGTCACTCTCAGCAAAAGAGATGAAGCCCCCCCTTCACTGGGTGGCCGATAAATACCCACAGCAAAATCTAAATTTCGAATATTTTTTACGTTGTCTGTATAAGACTCAGATCCATCATGCATTTCAAGATTGTCCCTTCCTAAACGTTAGTTTCGCTAGTATATGCACTTTTATTGTTTTGACAATATAAGACCTAAAATATGAAGAAAACCAATACTGTCGGTCAGGAAAATGTTCATAAAAATAAAACGTAAATTTAATGCTTTATTTAATCCTATGACATTATTGACATAATTGACTTTCCGGTCGATTGCGCCTATAAAACGTCGATCAAACATGAATATTCTCATGCTACCCAATTTTTTCGCATCGAGAGTTTATTTGCCAGACGGGAGAATAAAATGGAAAAAAAGATTTCAATCACAATTGACGGTCAGGAGGTTTCGGCCAAACCGGGACAAACGATCCTTGAAGTGGCAAAAGATCTGGGCATTTACATTCCCACGCTTTGCCACTACCAGAACACCACCAATGTGGGCGCCTGCCGCGTGTGTGTCGTGGAAGTGGAAAACGCGCGCAGCCTGGTTGCATCCTGCTGTATGCCGATCAGCCCCGGTATGGTGGTTCGCACCAATACTCCGGCGGTTCGCGCCGCGCAGAAGATGATTGTCGAACTGTTATGGTCGTCCGGTGATCATAACTGCCTCACCTGTGAACAAAACGGCGCTTGCGAACTGCAGAATCTGATTTACTGGCTGAAGATCGACCAGCCGCGTTTCCCCATCGAACCTCCGGGGCATGCGCTTGATGACAGCAACACCATGATCCACCGGGACCTGAATAAGTGCGTGTTGTGCGGTCGCTGCATCCGGGCCTGTAATGAAATTCAGGTCAACGAAGTTTTGGATTTCGCCCAACGCGGATCGTATGCCAAAGTCGGCCCGGCATTTGACGAAGACTATATTAATTCCTCCTGCGTTTTCTGCGGCGAATGCCTGCAAGTCTGTCCTACCGGCGCCATCACCTTCAAACAGGCGAAATTTGCCGGTCGGCCCTGGGAGCTTTCTAAAACCCGCACCACCTGTACCTATTGCGGCGTCGGCTGCCAGATGGATGTCTTTGTCAAGGACAATAAAATCGTCAAGGTCATGGGCAATCGGGAATACGGCCAACCCAACCACGGAAGCCTGTGCGTCAAAGGCCGTTTCGGTATGGATTTCGTGTCACATCCCGACCGTCTCACAAAACCTCTTGTCCGGTACAAGAAGAATGAAGATTTCAAGGAAGTTTCCTGGGATGACGCTTATATGTTTATAGCGGATAAACTCAAAGCCATCAAAAACGAACACGGCAGCGATGCGATTGCCGGTCTGGCTTCGGCTCGCTGCACCAACGAAGAAAATTATCTGTTCCAGAAATTCTTTCGCGCGGCCATCGGCACCAACAATGTCGATCACTGCGCGAGGCTCTGACACTCTGTGACGGTGGCCGGTCTGGCCGCCACGTTCGGCAGCGGTGCAATGACGAACTCCATTGATGAAATTGAATACACGGATTTAATTCTCGCCACGGGAACCAACACAACGGAAAACCACCCTGTGATCGGCGCAAAGGTTAAGCGAGCCGTCAAACAGCAGGGCGCAAAGCTGATTGTCATCGATCCCCGTAAGATCGATCTGGTCAAATACGCGGATATCTGGCTTTGCCAGAAGCCGGGAACGGACGTCGCCGTATTAAACGGTCTGATGAACGTCATTCTCTCAGAAGGACTGGAAGCCAAGGATTACATAAAAGAAAGAACCGAGGGATTCGACGCGCTCAAGGCGGTGGTCGCCAAATATACGCCGGAATATGTTGAAAAGATTTCAGGCGTAAAGGCGGAAGATCTGAAAAAAGCCGCTCGTCTCTATGCGGGCGCTAAAAGCGCAAGCATTCTTTACGCGATGGGTATTACACAGCACATCACAGGAACGGATAACGTCAAAAGCATCGCTAATCTCTCCATGCTGTGCGGAAACGTCGGCATTGAAGGCGGAGGTGTCAATCCGCTTCGCGGGCAGAATAATGTGCAGGGCGCCTGTGATATGGGGGGCCTTCCCAATGTCTATCCCGCCTATCAGCAGGTAGCTTCAGAAGACGCCCGCAAGAAATTCGAGTCGGCCTGGGGCGCAGTTCTTTCTCCGAAACCCGGACTGACCCTGATGGAGATGATGGCGGCAGCCGGAGACGGCAGAATCAAAGCCCTCTACATCATGGGCGAAAATCCGCTTTTATCCGATCCGGATCTGCACCACGTTAAAAAAGAACTGCAGAATCTAGACCTTATGATCGCCCAGGACCTTTTCCTGACTGAAACCGCTCAATTAGCTGATGTCGTCCTGCCGGTGGCCAGTTTTGCCGAGAAGGACGGCACTTTCTCCAACACCGAGCGCCGCGTTCAGCGCGTGCGCAAGGCGATTGAAGCGCCGGGAGAAGCGAAAACAGATTGGGAAGTCATCTGCGGCATTTCTAATAAATTCGGTTATCCCATGCATTATTCGTCCGCCGAGCAAATATTCGAAGAAATCGCCACAGTCACGCCAAGTTATGCTGGGATCAGCTATAAACGCATTGAAAAAGAAGGGATTCAATGGCCCTGCCCCACCCCTGACCACAAGGGGACCAAATTTCTGCATAAAGACCGTTTCTCCCGCGGCCTGGGGCTTTTCTCTGCGATCGAATACATCGCTCCCGATGAGCTGCCGGACAAGGAATACCCCTTGCTGCTCACGACGGGTCGGGTTTTGTACCACTATCACACCGGCACCATGACGACCCGCGCTGTCGGTCCCTCCGAGCGCTGCCCGGAAAGTCTGGTGGAAATCAATCCGGCGGATGCCAGAAAACTGGGCATCGATGACGGTCAGATGGTTAAAGTCTCGTCTCGTCGCGGTGAAGTGGAAGCCAAAGCGCAAGTGACCGACAAAAGCGCTCCCGGCACTATTTTCATGAACTTCCATTTTACCGATACGCCGATCAACCAGCTGACCAACCCCGCTTTAGACCCGACGGGGAAAATTCCTGAATACAAGGTCTGCGCGGTGAAATTGAAAGCTGCATAATTTTTAATTTATGTAAAAGAAAATATCTCTAAAATTGAAGATGCCCCTTGCAAGGGGCATCTTCTTTATGTATAAGGTCGACGTTGTTCTTTTGAGTTGTTTCGACACATTAAAAACCGTTTGTCTGAGCGCCTCAATCTGCACAAATCGTTTCTTAAAGTGTCACAAAATACAGTTTGAGCCTTACAAATAGGCAAGGGAGGAATTACACATGTCAAATGAGAATTTGGAAACAAAACGATGGGGAATCGCCGCGGCCGCTGTTGTTATCCAGTTGTGCCTCGGGACGGTCTACGCTTGGTCGGTATTCAAAATTCCCCTGATGAACATGCACGGATGGGAAGGAAAAACAGTCCAGTACACCTTCATGCTTTTGATGCTCATCATCGGTCTATCGGCTGCTTTCGGCGGAACACTCGTCGATAAAAAAGGCCCCCGTTTTGTAGCTACGATCGGTGGTATCCTGTTCGGCATCGGCACGCTGATCGCAGGCTACGCCGATCACATCGGCAGTATCGCCCTTTTGTATCTCGGTTTCGGTGTCATCGCCGCTCTGGGCAACGGATTCGGTTATGTGACGCCCATCGCCACGCTGATCCGCTGGTTCCCGGACAAACGGGGTCTGGTTACAGGTTTGGCCGTTATGGGCTTTGGTGCCGGCGCTTTCTTTATGGGTAAAATCGCCCCGGCTATGATTGCCGCCTTCAAGCAGGTCGACCCATCCGGCAATGTGATTTCCTCCGGCGTTTCCATGACCTGGTACATCTGGGGTGTGATTTTCCTGATTCTCGTGACAGGTGCTGCGCAGTTATTCAAAGATCCTCCCAAGGGATGGGTACCGGCAGGCTTCAAGCCCTCCACAACGAGCGTTTCCGCCGCGGATTCCTTCAAATTCGGCGAAGCCGTAAAAAGACCCCAGTGGTGGATGCTCTGGGCCATGTTGTGCCTTAACGTTTCGGCCGGTTTGGGTCTGATATCTCAACATTCTCCTCTAGCTCAGGACATTTACAGAAAAACCATGGGCCTTTTAGGTGACCTAACCCCTGAACAGATTGCCATTGTCGCCGCAGCGGGCGGCACCGTCGTCGCCGTCGCCGCTATCTTCAATGGACTGGGAAGACTCTTCTGGGCGAAAATTTCCGATAATATCGGCCGCCGGATGGTCTTTTTGATCATGTTCGCCACTCAGGCGGTTATTTATCTGCTGGTGGCCATGGGTTACATCTCCAATTACTATCTGTTCATCGTCGTCTCCTGCTATCTGCTGGCGTGCTACGGTGGCGGATTCGCTACGATGCCCGCCTTTGCAGCAGACTCTTTCGGACCTGCCTACATCGGCAAAGTCTACGGTTTCATGCTGACCGCCTGGAGTGCCGCCGGTCTCATTGGACCATTTGTATTTGAAGTCTTCAAGCCTCAGGCGCTTTATATCGCTGCCATTTTGCTGGTTGTTGGCTTTGTAATCGCTCTGGCTTACAAACCACCGAAGGGCAAAAACGCTTAACCGAAATATCCTAAACACGCCCTCCGCAATGTTCATAACATTGCGGAGGGCGCAATCATGCCGCAAAAAAATGATCTTGATCTAACCCCTGTTTCCCGTTGTCAATATAGACAACATTTAGGCGATGGAGTTCGCCTTTAACCGCCTTCGTTGCTAATGACTCCTACCGAAATCCGGAAAAGGAGTCATTAACATGGAAAAGATTTATCTTGTTGCAGCCTTCTGGTTTTTTGCCGCCGTTTTATCCACAGTTTTAGCCAACCGTCTGAAAATTTCAATCGCGCTCATGGAAATCATGGTCGGGGCCGTCATCGGTTATGCAGCCTTCCAACTCGGTTATTTTGAACATCTGGCTCTTAATGCAGACTGGATGAAATTTTGCACCGGCCTGGGCGCTATTCTTCTGACATTTCTTGCTGGTGCGGAGCTCAATCCCGATGCCATGAAAACCAAAATCAAGGAAGTCTCCATCATTGGGATGATTGGCTTTTCAGCGCCGTTTATCGGATGTTCACTGATCGCTTATTATCTGATTGGATGGAATTTTAAAGCCAGCCTACTTTGCGGCATCGCCTTATCCACGACGTCCATGGCGGTTGTCTATGCCGTCATGCTGGAATACGGATTCAATAAGACCGAATTCGGCAAGGGCATCTTAGGCGCATGTTTTATCAACGACTTGGGAACGGTGATCGCGCTTGGGCTTATTTTCGCCCCGTTCACCTACAAAACGATTATTTTTATTGCCGTGACAATCCTCCTGATGTTTACGCTCAGACCAATGACCGAATACCTTATTCTCCGCTTTGCTTATAAAACGGCGGCCATCCGGGCCAAATGGATTCTCTTTGTTCTGCTGGCGATGGGTGTGCTGGCCGCCTGGTCCGGCAGTGAACCGGTTCTGCCGGCCTACGTTCTGGGAATGGTTCTGGCCCGCACGATGGAACAAGACGGCCATTTTGTCCGCAGGCTTCGAACCCTGACGGTCGGCTTTCTCACCCCGCTTTATTTTCTTCGCGCCGGCGCTCTCGTTTCCATCCCCGCGCTTTTGTCCGGGGCGGGACTTTTCTTGATTCTTTTCCTTAGTAAAGTGGCCTCGAAAATTTTCGGACTATACCCCGCCATCCGTTATTTCAGAGAAGATAAAAAGGAGAAGTGTTACTATACGCTCTTGATGAGCACCGGCTTGACCTTCGGAACGATCTCCGCCTTATACGGATTATCGAATAATATTATCTCTCAGGATCAATATTCGTTGATTGTTGGAGCAGTGATTGCCAGCGCCGTTATTCCAACCCTGATCGCCAACAAGTTCTTCCTGCCTTCACACTTGCTTGAAAAACCGCTGCTCGACGATCAGGTTCCGGACGAAAAAGATATTCAAAACAAGATTTAACCCCTCGACAGCCGGCAAGCAGTCTGTGTGTCTGGACCGGTTTCGGGCGATTTCCTTGACAGTGCTTGTGTCAGCGCTTATACTGAGCGCGGTTTCCAATTTTCAACACGCCCGGAACAGGAGGACGGTCCATGGATAATTCGTTATTCCGCGATTTATATCTGCGTCAGCAGACTTTTTTCCGTTCGGGAAAAACCCGCGATATTGATTTTCGCATTGACGCCCTCAAAAAACTCAGGGACCTGATCAATGCCCACGAAAAAGACATCCTCAATGCCATCTATCTGGATCTGCGAAAAGAAAAAACGGATGCCTACGCGACGGAAATATCCGGCCTCTACAATGAACTGAAAGTGACCATTAAAAATGTACGCGACTGGGCGGCCAGGCAAAAGGTCCCTACCCCTATCTTCTTGACGCCCTCCAAAAGCTACATTTACAAAGAACCTTACGGCGTCTCGCTCATCATCGCCCCTTGGAATTACCCTTTTCAGCTGACGATCATGCCGCTTATCGGCGCTGTCGCCGCCGGAAACACAGCGATTGTGAAGCCGTCTGAAATTGCCGCACACACGGCGGCCGTCCTTGAAAAAATAATTAACAGCGCCTTCCCCGAAGAATACATCCATGTTGTCACGGGAGGCATCGAAGAAACGCAGGCTCTCCTGGATCTGCCGCCCGATTACATCTTCTTTACGGGCAGTGTCCCGGTGGGAAAAGCCGTCATGGCGGCGGCGGCAAAACATCTGACGCCGCTGACGCTGGAGCTGGGCGGTAAAAGTCCGGCAATCGTCCACGAAAGCGCCGTTCTGAAAACGGCCGCTGAACGCATCTGCTGGGGTAAATTCCTCAATGCCGGACAGACCTGTATCGCACCGGATTATATTCTGGTGCACAACTCCGTCGCAGATCGTTTTCTGGATGAACTCATTAAAGCGATCCTCAAATTTTACGGCGAAGACGCGTCCGGGCATCCTCGCTTCTGTCGAATCATCAATGATCGGAACTTTCAAAGGCTTGTGGCTTTGCTTGCTCAGGGAAAGATTATTTACGGCGGTCGGACGGATGCCTCTGATCGTTACATTGAGCCTACGCTGATGTATCCGGCTGACTGGTCCGACCCTCTCATGCGCGACGAAATATTCGGCCCGATACTGCCGATTATTCCTTACTCCGATCTGGATGACGCGATCGAAAAAATCAACGAACGGGCCAAACCTCTGGCTCTTTATCTGTTTGTCAACAATAAAACCGTTCGCCGGAAAATCATCCGGGAAACATCTTTCGGCGGCGGGGCCGTCAACAACACCATCATGCACATAGTTTCGCACGAGCTGCCTTTCGGCGGCGTGGGGAACAGCGGCCTTGGCTACTATCACGGCAAATACAGTTTTGAGGCATTCTCTCATACGAAAAGCATTTTACGCAGCTATAATTCTACCGATCCGGTTGAGATCGCCTATCCGCATAAAGGCCGGCTTTTCAGGCTGAAACTCAAGATGATTAAGTATCTCCCCTGGTAAAGAAAGGAAAACGCTATGACTAAATATTTTATCTTACCGATTGTTTGCGTAATATTTTTTCTGACCGCCTGCTCCGTTCCAAAATTCGATCCCTTCAGCGCGACTTCCAAACCCCTGCAGGAGATTACTCTCGAAGGCACGGGCAAGGACAAGATTCTTTTAATCTCGGTTTCCGGCATGATCTCAACCGCCCCGAAGCGGGGCGTTCT
Organism: uncultured Smithella sp.; assembly: GCA_964443625.1. Classification (GTDB taxonomy): domain Bacteria; phylum Desulfobacterota; class Syntrophia; order Syntrophales; family Smithellaceae; genus UBA8904. Next base: position 15,036 of record CAYUDM010000026.1, read on the forward strand.
GACCAGTTCACCCAGTCTGGTCGAACAGGTTGTCATGGAGCTCAACAAGGCGAAAACCGACAAAAACATCAAGGCGGTTTTACTCAAGATCAATTCATCCGGCGGCACTATTACCGGAAGCGACATCCTCTACAGGGAGATTGCCGACTATAAGGAAAAATCCGGTAATAAGGTTTGTGTCATCATGATGGATGTGGCCGCCTCCGGCGCCTATTACCTGTCCCTGCCCGCGGATATGATTATGGCCCACCCCACGACGGTCACAGGATCAGTGGGCGTCATTTTCATCCGCCCCAAAGTCAACGCACTTTTGGATAAAGTCGGCATCGGCGTTGAAATCTCCAAGTTCGGCTCACTCAAGGACATGGGATCCCCCTATCGCCCGACCACCGAGGAGGAGAAAGCGTTGATCCAGAAAACGGTTGACGCTTACGGAAAACGGTTTATGGATCTTGTCGGCAAACACCGCAAACTCGACACGGCCCAAATAACTGATATTTCCACTGCCCGCGTCTTCATTGCGGACGAAGCGCTCCGTTTGGGTATGATCGATAAAATCGGATATATCCCCAACGCGATTAAAGAAACCCGAGCCATTACCGGCCTGCCTGATGATGCAAAAATCGTCGCCTACAGGCGTCGCGATGTGCCGGAAGATAACTACTATCGCAACGCTTTGACGGAACCGCAAACAACCGGCCTTTCCCTGGTTAATATCACACTGCCGGATATTTTCACCGCCGGCGCGGGCTTTTACTATCTCTGGCCGGAGGCGTTGAATTTTGAATAGTCCCGGTCGCTGTGCGCAATCGGTTATGATTGAAACGCATCAACTTTCAAAAACATTCGGCAGAATCGAAGCCGTCCGGGGAATCGATCTTACTATCGGACGGGGCGAAATTTTCGGCCTCCTGGGGCCCAACGGCGCAGGGAAAACGACGACCATCGGCATGCTGTGCACGATTGTGCGGCCGACATCCGGCAGTGGCGCTATTGCCGGCTTTGATATCGCCCGACAACCGACGCAGGTCCGGCGCAAAGTGGGCATCGTGTTTCAGGACCCGACACTTGACACGATTCTGACGGGCCGGGAAAATCTCGAACTTCACGCCAGACTCTACGGGATATCGTCGCGCGACCGTGGCCGATGGATTGACGAGATGCTTGAACTGGTTGATCTTCAGGACCGGGCCAATGATCTGACCCGCACTTACTCAGGCGGCATGCGCCGACGTCTGGAACTGGCGCGAGGCCTTCTGCATCGGCCCGCCGTCTTGTTTCTGGATGAACCCACGCTGGGTCTCGATCCGCAGACCCGCGCGCGAACCTGGGACTACATCCGGAAAATGGCCCAAAAGGAATCTACGACGGTTGTTTTAACCACGCACTACATGGAAGAAGCGGAAGCGATGTGCGATCGGGTCGGTATAATCGACAAAGGCACGATCATCGCTCTCGACGATCCCGCGCGTCTGATTGATTCTCTGGGCGGCGATATGGTCGCTGTCAGCGCCGACAACATTCCCGTAGATGCCATCAGGGCTTTGCCTTTTGTGACCGGCGTTACCAAATCCGATTCATCCGCTCAAATCACCATGCAGTCCGCCCGACTCCATCTTCCTGAGCTATTGGGAATCATCCCCGGAATACGCAGTGTCGAAATGAGAAAACCATCCCTCAACGACGTATTCATCAAACTTACGGGTCGCGATATTCGTGAAGATAATGCAAACCCTTCCGAAAGCTGGGTTGAAACCGCCGCGCGTTACCGCCAGAGAGGGAAATGAATCCGATGTCCGATACAATGAGAAGAGAAGCCATGGGCATACAGGCTGTCTGGTGGCGCGAATTTAAAGTTTTCTGGCGGGAAAAAAGCCGCATTATCTCCAGTATCGTTTCACCGCTGATGTGGCTTTTTTTATTCGGTGGCGGCATCGGTGCGTCGCTTCGCGTCGGAGACCTGAGTTACCGCGACTATATCTATCCCGGCATCCTGACGATGTCCGTGATCTTCGGATCGGTATACTTTGGTCTGTATATCGTTTGGGATCGCAAGCTTGACGTCCTCAAAGCTGTTTTAGTCGCGCCGGTTTCCCGCATCAGCATATTTTTCGGCAAGGTCCTGGGCGGCTGCACGGACGTATTTTTGCAGGTCGCCATTTTGTTCGTTTTTTCCTTTCTTTTCCCGTCGGTCAACCCCTGGGGGATTCCCCTGGCTCTGCTTTTTCTCATCCTGACGTCTATTGCCCTGGTGTCGCTCGGCCTGGCAATCGGCTCGCTTCTGGAAAGTCTCGAGGGATTTCAACTCATCACGGCTTTTGTCATTTTTCCGCTGTTTTTCCTGTCGGGCGCACTTTTTCCCGCCGATAAGAGGCTGCCCGTCTGGATTTCGGGATTAGTTGTCGTAAATCCTTTAAGCTATACGGTCGACGGGGTCCGAAGCGCGCTTCTGGGTGTGGCGGTGCATCCTCTGTATGTCAATCTCAGTGTGATTCTGCTTTTTGCGGCAGCCATGCTGGTTATCGGAAGTCTCCTGTTTTCCCGCATGAAATAGTCTCAGACGATAAAGGATCAGCATGAAAAAATATTATATTCAAGTTGCGTTCATCTTGGTTCTTTCGCTGACTGCAACAGCGGCTGAGGCCTGGCATGACAAAACCCATCTGATGGTCTCAAAAGTCGCCGGACGTTCCTCCTGGTATAACGCGGCCGGCGCGGATATCGCCAAAATCAAGGCCGGTTATACCGAATCTTACAACCACTGGTACAACAACAACGCCGAAACAGAAGTCACGCCGAAGATGGTCATAGCCCAGATCGAACGCTACAACAAAGACAGTCTGGTTCTGGATTCCGAGGGACATCTCTACGGAGCGATTCTGGCGTCGCTTCGGGCCTACGATCAGTTCAGCAGCGCCGGAAAATATGCCGAATATCATCTGGACTACTGCGCTCATTATATCACCGATCTCTCCCAACCACTGCATAACATCCCCTATGACGATTACAATAAGACCTGGCACAGCCTTACAGACGGCGTCGTTGAAGAGTCCGTCTGGAACGAATCTGAAAAGATTGTCGAACAGATGTATGACATCCGACTGTCCCGGGAAACGTTCGAGGAAGACCTGGCCCGTGAAATCGCCCGCATCGCAAACCTGTCACGCCTCCTGGGCTACAAACTGCGAAAAGACAACCGCAATATAACGAAAGAAGAAGCCTATAAGCAACTCGGCCACAGCGCGTCGCTTTTGAAAGCCGTCTTGCGGCACGTGCAGAAGCCGTAAACAAAGGCCGACCTTCGCCAAGAAAGCTTCGACTTTGTTCAATTGACAAAAATCCGCAATCATGCCAATTAGGCTCGCAGCATTTCAACATGGGAGGATAGAACAGCTATATGGAAAGTCTCAAAGATCTGCAAACACGTTACGACTCTCTCAAAGGCCTCGGCCTGAAACTCAATATCGAGCGCGGTCAACCCGGAGATGAAAATTTCAACCTCTCCAACGCGCTTTTAAGTATCGTAACGGAAAAAGACGTGATGACGCCCAGCGGGTTCGACATCCGCAATTATCCGGGCGGCGTTTTAGGCCTTTCTGAAGCCCGTGAGCTTTTCGGCGCCGTGCTTGGAGCCAAACCCGAAGAAACCCTGGTCGGAAACAATGCCAGTCTCCTGATTCTTTCCAAGGTCCTGATGTGGGCGCTTGTTCGGGGGCTTTTCGGTAGTCCCGCGCCCTGGATCAAAACCGATAAACCCAAAATGATCGTCACCGTCCCCGGCTACGACCGTCATTTCACCCTGCTTGCGGAAATGGGTTTTGAAATGATCCAGGTTCCGATAACGAAAAACGGACCGGACATGGACGCGGTGGAAAAAGCCGCCGCCGATCCCGCCGTGAAGGGCATCCTTTTTGTTCCCACTTACTCCAACCCGACAGGCGATACGGTTTCGGATGAAACGGTCGAGCGCCTGGCGAGGATGAAAACCGGCGCGCTGGATTTCACGATCTTTGCCGATGACGCCTATGTCGTGCATCATCTGGCGGAAAATCCCCGCAAGCCCAAAAACCTGCTTCGCGCCTGCGAAGAGGCCGGCAATCCCAACCGGGTTTATCTTTTCAGCTCGACGTCAAAAATCACGTTCGCCAGCTCGGGGCTGGGTTTTATGGCCACCAGCAAGGACAATCTGGCGTATATCTCAAAACTTTTCGGCACGATGTTCATCGGCCCGAACAAGGCCGAACAACTGCGTCACGTTAAGTTTTTGGCCGCCTATCCGGGCGGAATCGCGGGGCTGATGAAAGATCACGCAAAAATTCTCAAGCCGAAATTTGATATCACACAAAAAGTTCTGGAAAAAGAACTGGGCGACACTGGGCTGGCAAGCTGGAGCAACCCCGAAGGCGGCTATTTCGTAAGTCTGGATACGTCCAAACCGGTCGCCAAGCGGGCCGTGGCTCTGTGCAAGGAAGCAGGCGTGGCGATTACGCCGGCCGGTGCCACCTTCCCGTTCGGCAAAGATCCGAAGGATTCCAATATCCGCATCTCACCTACCCGTCCGCCGGTTGCCGAGCTGGAAAAGGCTATTGAAGTTCTGGCGGTGTGTATCAAGCTGGCTTCTGCAGAATATAGCTCATAGCGAATCGAAAGCCCGGCGGCTTCTAACCGTCCGGGCTTTTTTACGTTTTACGTTTGACGTCTGAGTCCTGACACCTAACGCGTTACACCTGACGCTTCACGCCTTCACGCTTTTGTCGCCAGTCGAGCCACATGACGTACAAAATCATAAAAATACTGTAAACAGCCGACGGCAGCGCCGCTTCCTTTTCAAACAGGGCAATCGCCAATCCTCCGGCAATTCCCTGGTTTTTCAGTGTGCCCAGGAGCACCAGCCCGGGAATGTTTTTAGGGTCTGCGCCGAGGTGTTTCGCGCCGATCCGAATCAGAAAGCCCAGAACGAATGTCGCAAAGAAAACAATCGCGACGACCGGTCCCAGAAACAGAGGCTTTTCAAAGATCAGGTCTCGGTTTACGGCGATCATGGTATAAACAACGATAAAGAAACTCCAGTCGGTCAGCGCTCCGCGTACAGGGGCCAGGCGATCTTCAAATTTCAAAATAATAATGACGCGAGAAGCGACAAGCGGCACAACGATTAAAATAATCAGAACTTGCAACAATTTCCAGGGATCTGCCACCCCTGTGCCGATGAACAGCCCGACAATCAGCGGGGTGAAAAGCAGAGCGGCAAGATAGGAGGCCACTGTGCCGGATAGCGTAAAAGAAACATTCCCCTGTAAAATGGCTGTAAACGGAATGACCGCAACGGCCGGCGGAACCGCGGCAATGAGCACAAAACCGATCCAGAGGTTGTTATCGGAAAGGAAAATCGCCGACGCGGCAAGAAGAAATCCTCCCAGAAAAAGGTAGGTCGTCACAATGCCGGTAAGAGATGGAAAAATCAGGCCGCGCGGATTTCGAAAATAACCGTTGGGCACGCTGAGCGTCGCCATGGTCATCGCAAGAGCCAAGGCCGGCATCATAAAATAACGCGTGACGGATGAAGGTCCGGGTAGACCGAGCCCCAGGGCGATCGCCAGGAGAAATATGAAATTCCGGTTATTCAGAAGATGCATTGCAGGAAATTTTCGCCAAGCCATAACGGCCCTTCTAGCCCATAAAACAAGATCGGGCAAATAGATATTTGATACCGGATTAAAATATTTAAGAATTCTCGATTACTCTTGACAGCTATCCATCTCTTCCCTATACTCCGCGCAACCAGAGAGAAGAGGTAACTCTAAAAGGTAATAATATGGAATACTTCACTATAATCATCGGCGTTGTCGGCGGGTTGGGTCTTTTTATCTACGGCATGTTTTTACTCAGCGACTCGCTTAAAAAACTCTCGCTGGGCCTTTTAAAAAATCTTTTGGAAAAAATCACATCCAACCGCATCAAATCCATGTTCGTCGGCATCTTCGTCACGGCTTTAATCCAGAGCTCGAGCGCCACATCCGTCATCCTCATCGGCTTTTTAAACGCCGGGGTTATCTCTCTGGCCGCCGCGATGGCGATTATGATCGGCGCTAACGTCGGGACGACCATCACGGCTCAATTGATCGCCTTCAAACTCACGGCTATTGCTCCCGTGTTCGTCTTCGTGGGCGCCGCCTATTTCTTTTTCGCAAAAAAAATCAAGGAGAAGAACAAGGGCCTTGTGATTCTGGGCTTCGGCATGCTCTTTTTGGGACTGGCCATGATGAGCATGGCGGTCGCGCCGCTGTCCGGCAATGAGGCAGCCAGAAACGCGCTTCTCACCTTTGGAAAATACCCGGTCCTGGGCGTGCTGACCGGCCTTCTGGTAACGGTCATTTTTCAAAGTTCCAGCACGACGACCGGTATGATCATCGCTTTCGCCTCCGCCGGTCTTCTGGATCTATCCACGTCCATCTACCTCGTTTTCGGCACGAACATCGGCACCTGTATCACCGGCATTCTGGCCAGCATCGGCGGCAATTACGCCAGCAAGCGCCTGGCGTGGGGAAACACGATTTTCAATATCGTAGGAACCCTCCTCGCTATGGCTATGGTGCCGCTTTACCTGCACTATATTCCTCAGATCTCAGGTGATGTCGCCCGTCAGGTGGCCAACACACACACGTTTTTCAACGTGATCAATACGATTGTTTTTCTGCCTCTGGTCGGGCTTTTCGTTTTGGCCATGAACAAAATCATCCCCGGTGAGGATTATGCGAAAAAAGAAGCAAAATACCTCGACCCCAACATGCTGTCGGTTCCTCATCTGGCCATCAGCGCCGTCATCAAGGAAATGATCGTCATGCTCGATACCTGCGAGGCAATGCTTTCCAAAGCAAGAACCTGTACGATCGCCTATGATCATAAGCTTCGGAATGAAATCGCGCTGGATGAGGAATCCGTTGATGACACGCAGAAATATATCACGGAATACCTCGTGGAGATCACCCGCAATGAACTTCCGGAGAAGCATTCCCGTTTGATCCCGGCGCTTTTACACAGCGTCAATGATCTGGAGAAGGTCGGAGACTATTGCGAAGACATCGTCGTTTTAAGCCAGCGCGCCTATGAAAACGATTTGAAATTTTCCGATGAAGCCGCCAAAGAACTCGAAAAATTATTCGACAAGACCGAAGCGCTTGTTCACCAGACCCGAAAAGCGATGCAGTACAATGACCAGAAAGCGGCAACGATCTCTCTGGCTATCGAAAAGGAGCTGGACGAACTGATCTCCCATTACAAGCTCAATCACATCAAAAGGCTGGAAAATGCCATCTGCATCAGTAATGCGGGCCTCGTTTTCAACGACATCCTCACCAATATTGAAAGACTCAATAATCATCTTTGCAACATTACAAAGGGTATTCTACATCTGGGCAAAAGATAGTTTATCGACTTTCTTCGTCACTCCTTTGAGGGATTGATCCTTCAAAATGCTTTCTCCTGAAAGCGACGGTTTGGAATTCTGCATTCAGGGGGATTTGGCAATTTCAAGATTGACGAATACGTCTAAAAGCGGCAGAATTCGCCGCAATCTATGAATGAGGTTTCTGCATGCGCAATATTATGGGTATCGATATCGGATCTGTCGCGCTATCCGTGGTTCTCGTGGACCATCAGGGTTTCGTGATTACATCCTCCTACAAGTTTCATCAAGGCGCCATTATCGACACGCTGCGCGCTGTGCTTCGAAGTTATGACCCGACAAGCATCGGCGGCGTAGCGATGACAATTTCAGGCCCTGATATTTTCATGAATATTCCCCGCTTCGATACGCAAATCGCTATGATCGCCGCCGTAAAGCAATACCACAAAGATGTCGGCAGTATTTTATTCGTCGGCGGAGAGAATTTCGGTCTGATTACTTTCAATGAGGAAGGCGAATATGAACGCTTCCGGTCTAATTCCTCGTGCGCGGCGGGTACCGGAAGTTTTCTGGATCAGCAGGCCAGACGGCTCAACCTCAAAAGTATTGACACGCTGAGTTCTGTCGCGTTTTGCAACCTCAACGCCACGCCTAAAATCGCAACCCGTTGCGCTGTGTTCGCCAAGACCGACCTGATCCACGCCCAGCAGGAAGGCTACTCCGTGGGACAAATCAGCGACGGCTTGTGCGAAGGCCTGGCAAAAAACGTTCTCGACACCTTGATTCCAGAGTCTTGTGTCCCTCAACCCCTTATTCTGGCCGGCGGGGTGTCAATGAATTCCGCCGTCGTCAAGCACTTTCGCAATCTGTTGTCCATCGAACCCATCATCGGCCAATACAGCCACCTCTACGGCGCAATCGGCGCAGCGCTGCTTTATCTTGAAGAGGCGGATATTCTGCCTCCTTTTCATATCTCAAGCTTTGACGACTTATTTATCGACGACAAAAAGGAGAAGGTTTACGGGTACCCCCCTCTGACTTTGAAGCTTTCGACCTATCCCAGTTTCGCAATTCGCATGCGCAGCATTTTTAAACCCGCCAATGGCCATGCAGGCGTTGAAACCGACGTTTACAGGCCGCTTGAAAACCGCTCAAGCGTCTATCTGGGAATCGATATCGGATCAACAAGCACTAAAGCGGTACTCATCAATGAGCAAAACGATGTCCTTGCAGGCCTCTATACGCAAACGTCCGGTCAACCCGTAAAAGCCATGCAAGCCGTCTTCGAGGCGATTGACGACATCGCTCGCCGTTACGCCTGCGAGTTCATCATAAGCGGTGTAGGCACAACCGGCTCGGGCAGAAAATTCATCGGTAAAATTATCAACGCGGATTTAATCATCGACGAAATCACGGCGCATGCTCGCGCGGCTTACGAACTCAATCCCGAGACGGACACGATCATCGAAATCGGCGGCCAGGATGCAAAATTTACGACCATGAAAAACGGCATGGTGACCTTCTCGGTGATGAACAATGTCTGCGCCGCAGGCACGGGAAGCTTTATCGAAGAGCAAGCAACGAAACTCGGAGTTCCTCTGTCCGACTATGCCGGACGCGCGATGAACACCTCCTCACCGATCTCCAGCGACCGATGCACGGTCTTCATGGAACGCGACATTAACAATTACCTGACGGAAGGGTATTCCGTGGATGAAGTGCTCGCGAGTGTCCTGCATTCCGTGTGTGAAAATTATCTGGCGAAGGTCGCCACGGAAGGCGCCATCGGCAATTCCGTCTGCTTTCAGGGCGCGACAGCCCGTAATCCGGCGCTGATCGCGGCGTTTGAGCACCGTCTCAAAAAACCCATCTTTGTGTCCCCCTTCTGTCATCTGACCGGCGCGTTGGGAAGCGCGCTCATCCTGTCTGAAAACGCCATGAAGGATTCCGGTTTTCGGGGCCTGAGTCTCTACCGGGAAGACATCCCCGTGGAAAATGAAGTCTGTGCGCTTTGCCACAATAACTGCAAGATTAATAAAGTCACCGTTGGGGGGCAAACCGTCGCTTTCGGGTTTCTATGCGGCCGCGACTATGACACGAAACATTATGTCGGAAAGACGAAAAAACACTTCGACTTGATCAAAGAACGCGGAAAAGTCTTTGCCAAAGCGACTTTTCCCGCATCGTCGAAAAAAGCCATAACCGTCGGCATCCCGCATGCGCTCTACCTGGCCGAGGAAATGCCGTTTTGGAAATATTTTTTCACCCTACTCGGCGCAGAAACGGTCACATCTGAAAACTTCAAGAATGCGCTAAAAACCGGGAAAAAAATTGCCGGCGCGGAATTCTGCGCGCCGATGAGCGCTTTTTTCGGCCATGTGCAGTATCTTGCCGACAAATGTGATTTTATCTTTTTACCCTTCTACCTTGAAGCCACTAAAACCAAAGACGAAGATTACCGTTTTTACTGCTACTACAGTCAGTTTGCGCCGTCGCTGCTTGCGGGCATAAAAAGTCTTAAGCTCGCCCCGAAGGTGATTTCGCCCGTGATCGATCACAGCTCCTTTCAATCCCGCATCGAACTTTTTTCCCTGCTGAGATCAATTCTCGGAACCGGCTACTGGACAATCTACAATGCTTATGAAGCGGCTTTATCCTGTTACAATGAAGGCCGGGACAACCTGATGAATATTTACGAGCGTGAAAGACCTGATCCGGATCAAATCAGTATCGCTCTTTTGGGTCGTCCCTATGCGGTGATGCAGAAAACGATGAATAAGGGCATACCCGATATTATCGCCTCGCTGAACATCAAGACGTTTTATCAGGACATGCTGCCTGTCGATCAGGAAGACTTTGCAGAAATCGAACCGCTTTTGAAGCGGGTACACTGGAATTACGCGGCAAGGATTCTTAAAACGGCTCTCTTTGCCGCAAGAACTCCCGGTCTTTATCCTGTGTATGTCACGTCGTTTAAATGCAGTCCGGATTCCTTTACGCTGGAATATTTCAAACGTATTCTGGACAAGTATGGCAAACCCTATCTGATACTGGAGCTGGATGAACATGATTCGAACGTCGGCTATGAAACACGAATTGAAGCCGCCATCCGTTCTTTCCACAATCATCTTACCAACAGACAACTCCGGCCGGCGCCGGCTTCCGGCCTTTCTGTAAACTCGCAATGCATAACGAAACTCAAGGACAAAACGCTGCTGTTTCCCTGCATCGATCCGATCACATCAAAACTGTTAGAAGCGGTTTTCATTCGGGAAGGCATTGACGCACGAATGGTGCCGCTGACCGAGCGAACGATGCAGCGGGGCTTACGTACCAATACCGGCCAGTGTTTGCCGGTCAATCTCATCGCACAAAGTTACATAGATTATATTGAGGATAATCTTCTGGACCCCGCCCAGACCATGGGCTGGTGCTTTGACTCCCATGTTGCCTGCAACATCCGGCTTTATCCTCAAATGATCAAAGGCCTGATGGAGGCGGCCGGTGGCGGTTTAGAAAAGGTTGACGTTTACGTCGGAAATATTTCGCTTACTGAAATCTCCATGCAGGCTGCCATTGAGGGCTACTTCGCCTATCTGTTCGGCGGCATGCTACGCAAAATCGGATGCAAAATCCGGCCCTATGAAAGACAGGAAGGCCTCACCGACAGGGTCCTCGCGCAAGCCGTCAATATCCTGTACAACACGTTTCTGGGAGGCCGCAGCAAGGATGATGATCTGATCAAAGTCATCAACCTGTTTAAACGAATAGAGACATCACAGACATCACGTCCCAAAGTCGCCATTTTCGGAGACCTCTATGCGCGGGACAACGACGTATTTAATCAGAATCTGATTTCCTGCATTGAGGCATACGGCGGAGAAGTTCTGACCACCCCTTTTAGCGAGTTTGCCAAACTCATTTCCGGACCTTATATGAGACGCTGGCTTCTCGAAGGCGAATATCGGGATGTGCTTTTCACGAAAACCCTCATTGCTCTCATCAATCAACTCGATAAAAGCTATTATAAGATTTTCAATGAGCTGATCAATGAGCCGCCCCTGAATTTCGATATTGATTACAAAAAAGTGTACGATCAGTTCAATCTGACGGTTCATCATTTCGGAGAATCCGCAGACAATCTGCTGAAGATTACCTCGATGGTGCAGCACTATACGGATATCTCTCTTTTCGTGCAGACCAATCCTGCCTTCTGCTGCGCGGGGCTGGTTACTGAAGCGATGTCGGATAGAATTGAAGAACTCACGGGCATTCCGGTCGTCACGCTCAACTACGACGGAACCGGTAAAAACATCAATTCCAAAGTGAGCCCCTACATCAAATTTCCCAGGCGCAAAAAGAATATCGAAACAGGTATCGCCTGCAAATGATTCGTCTAAAGAAAACGAATTCCCGGGCGAGGCAATACAAATCGCAATTTTTGTGTTGCTGCCTTGGCACACTTAGTAAAAAGTTATGACACGCCCGCTTTGATTTTCTTACTTTTTTGATTGCTCAATTTCTCCGTAATCCCTTTTTATTCTTCATTTTTATTGCGACCGCGCTTGCCGGATCACCGCTGATGTGTTATGAAGTCACCTGATATTTTATCAAAGAATAATTTTTCACAACACAATAGAAAAAGGAGGCAGGCATGAATCAAATTAAAAGGGTTTTCATTTCTGTTATGGCGATGGCTTTGGTCTTCGGTGCGACATTCGCATTTGCAGCCGACATGACCGGTACCTGGACTCTTGATGTGACATCCGCAGGTGGAACAGGCACTCCTGTTTTCGATTTGAAGCAGGATGGCGATAAACTCTCCGGCACATACAAGGGGCGATGGGGAGAAGCTCCGGCCACCGGCTCCGTCAAAGGCGACGATTTCGAGATTAACTATTCGCTGGGCGGCGTCAAAGTTGTTTACAAGGGAAAGCTTGATGGCAATAAGGTCAGCGGAAAGGTTGATTTCGGCGGCCAGGGTGAAGGAACGTTTACCGGTGTAAAAAAATAATTTCTTTGCAATACAATCAAACGCCGCGTTTCGGAGATTTTTCGGAACGCGGCGTTTTTGTTGAGTCCATCTTTTATGATTTCGCTTCCTGGTAAAACCGGTTTACCCGGCTGATATAGGTTACGGTTTCATCAGGCAAACGGTTCGGAGATCTCTCCAGATTTCCCATTCCCCAGTTGTAGGCAGCCAGAGCGGAATCTACGTGTCCGTCATATCGATCCAGCAACCTCTTGAGATAACGGGCTCCGCCCATAATATTTTGCCGAGGATCATAGGGATCTTTCACCCCCAACTCTTTGGCTGTTTCCGGCATCAACTGCATCAATCCCATCGCGCCTTTTGGAGATCTCGCCGCAGGATCGAAACCGCTTTCGGCCTTGATGACGGATTGGATAAGATGCTCATCCACCCCGTTTTCTCGTGCTGCCTCGATGATCATGGAATCATAAATTTTCTGTCCCGACTGCGTTTTGCCCTCCGGTGGCTTTGGCTCATTGTCCATTTTCAGACCAAACGCGTCCGACCGGCCACCCATGTTGTAATTTAAGGGAAGCGTTGTGGATAGCAACTGAATCTCCATAGAACTGTCTAAAACGCTATTGAGCAGACGGCGATTCATTTCCACCTGAATGGTTCGCACGATAAGCATCAATGTGTCTTTATCTGGTGCGCTCGCATGAGACGACTGTTTGATCGCATCGATCAAGTCAGCCCGAAAATCTGAGGTCCGGTGTGTTCCCTTGATTACCGCAGCGTCGATCCGATTGGCGATTGTTGATAATTTCTCAAATGAAACCATATGGTTACCTTTCCATCTTGCAACATATGGTGCTTATCTGCATCCTCTATTTTACTAACAATATTTATGCCAGTATTTATGTAAAATGATTTTTCGGGAATTATTTCAGAATCTTTATATAGGTATTGACCACGTCCGGATCGAACTGGAGATTGACATTTTGTATCAGTTCCTCAATTGCCTGCTGACTGGACATGGCGGGTCGATAAGGTCGATTGTTTGTCATAGCGTCATAAGAGTCGGCAACGGATAGAATTCTCGCCAGAATTGGAATATCCTGCCCTTTGAGACCCAACGGATATCCGTTTCCGTCCCAGCGTTCATGATGACATTGAATGATTCTTCTTTCTTTTTCGAGCAAGAGAATCGGTTTTACGATATTTTCACCAATGGTGGGATGATTCTTAATGATGAGATACTCTTCTTCCGTCAGCTTTCCGGGTTTCAACAAAATACCGTCCGGTACGGCAATTTTCCCGATGTCATGGAGCATGCCGGCAATCCGGAGACTTTCAATGTCTTTCTCCGGACAACTCATGGCCCTAGCGATTCTGATCGATTCGTCCGTCACGCGCACAGAATGTTCTTCCGTGTAGTGATCCCTCGCCTGGATGGAGGATATCAAAGAGTTGAGCGTGTCCATCATACTGCTGTAAATGCTTTCGTACAGAATTTTATTTTCAAGATTTAAAGACGCGCGCTTGGTCAGGCTTAAAATATGGTGCAAATCTTTTTTGGTGAAAACTTCCCGGTTTTTCTTTTTACGAATGGACAAAATCCCGAGGATTGCGTTTCGGATCATCAGCGGCGCGCATATCAGAGATGGCGCGACTTCGGGATGGTCGTTGGAATTGATCAGCACCGCCTCCTTGCGTTCGATCACCTCATTAAACACCAGCTTGAGAGCAGCCGACTGAGTATAATTGCGGCATGCGCCTTTCGTATTTCCCCGGACGACTTTTTCATGAAATTCCCGGCTATTTTCGTCGAAAAGCAATATGGAACAGACCTCTCCGTCCACTAACTGCAGCGACAAATCGGCTATTTTTTCAAATATAACTTCATTATCCATCGGAGCGTCTTCAATGGCATCATAGATATAGCTCCGTTTGGACAGTTCCGCCGTTGTGTCCTTCAAACGGTTCTGTTCCAAAATATCACGCATGCTCTGTGCTGAGAGCATTTCCTTTTGACGCAGATGAATATCAACTTTGTAAAGAAGTTCGTCAATATCGAAGGGTTTTGTCAAAAAATCCACAGCGCCCTTCTTGATGGCGCTCACGGTCAGATCCGTCGTAGGATTTCCCGTGATCATGATGACTGCGGCGCCGGGATTCTTTTCGCGAATCCAGTGCAGCAAATCCATCCCGCTCATGCCGGGCATCATGATATCGCTGATCACCAGATCGTAATCGCTCTCATCAAACCGGTGAACCGCCTGCTGACCGTTTTCGGCTTCATCAATTCGATAGTGACCGGAAACGGAGAGGGTATCGACAATCAGTTTGCGTGTCGGCAGATAATCATCAACAACAAGGATTCTTTTGAGAGTCTTTTGTTTCGTTGCCGTCTGAGCCTTTCTGATCATAAACGCCACCGGACACCAGTAATAAGTCTCTAATTTGACGGATAACCTGGGATTAAAGAACGTCGGACGGAACTCATCGGAACTTCGACATTAAGATTGGTCTTTGAGCAGAAAATCGCGCAGGGTATAGCTTATTCGTTCCATTTCCTGCCGATGACTTTCTTCTGATGAGGAAAGGGAAACGACATCTTTTAATGTCCCTTCTGTTTTGGCTTCCGAAGAATGCACAGGGGCAGATACCTTAACTTTGCTTTGTCTTGTGTAGGCATTCAGGACACTGTCCAGATGATAAGCTGTAATCGTCATATTCGGAAACACCCTCGTCAGAGCCTTTTCTCATTGTTATTTTCGGCAGGCTGTCAAAAAACTTTAGGGCTGTTTTACGAAAGAAGTATAACTCATGGATACAACGTAATATTTTTTTTATACACCCATGCGAATCCAGCCTGTAAAGACCGGCCGGCAGAACGTTTATGTATAAGTTTATCGATTATATTTCAGATACTTGTAGATATTTATTAAATATTTACATCATCTTTTTTTGCTCCGGGCAATATTTCCTGGCGGTGCACGGCCAGTTCCTTCGGCGCATCGACGCCCACCCGGACATATTTACCCTTTACGTCAAGGATGGTGATTTTTATGTTATCTCCGATCGTTATCGATTCTCCCTGCTTTCTTGTTAAAATCAGCATTTGCCACCATATCTCATTGTATTTTTATATATAATCCAAAATCGTCAGCTGCCCGATCTGCGAGGCCATGCTATACGATGCCTGCATGGCGATCTGTTTCATTTGAAACTCAGTTATAAGTTTTGTCAAGTCCGCATTTTCTATATCGGCCAGCATGTTCGTAATCTGTAGGTTTACCGCTTCATGATTTTTCGAGGCCATTTCCAGCGAGTTGAGCTTAGCCCCGCTTTGGGTTTGAGCCTGCAGGATCTGTGTCTGGGCGACATTCAAATTATCAATCGAAGCGCTGATGCCGGCGTTGTCGTCGGCTGCAAGCGCATCGCGCAGTGCAAAAAGCGTCGTCAGCAGATCCACGGAGCCGGGACCACCCACGTCGACATTACCGACCGTCGGTGGCGTGCCGGCGGAAATGTCAAACGAAATCGTATTGCCCGAACTCCAGTTTCCCGTAAGATCAATCGTCAAATCGTCCGTTCCGTCATTATCCGCATCAATGGTCACCGTGGTTGCGCTCTGCGATGTGATGACCATATCCGGATAATTTTCGGATGCGGTGAGCGTCCAGCTCGAGGCGCTGCCGCCCCGGGTGAGCCTGATCGTATCGTCCGCAATCAAACCCGAACCGGCGCCGTCAACCGCAACTCCCGCAACCGGACCGTTGGCCGATGTCGCCAGTTGAGAGCCGCTGATGTTGTAAGTAAAGATGTTTCCCGTTCCGATGACGGTTTTGAGGGTGTCGGCATTTCCGGTGTAGTAGCCTCCCATGCCGGCTCGAACCATAAACTGGTCATTGACCGCGAAATCCTCCGTTCCGGCAGTGAAGGTCAGGCTTATGCCGTCGCCCAGGTCAACCGGAGAGGACAAATCCGTCTGGATCGCCCCCCAGGTTTGCCCGCCGTCCGATGAGATCTGATACTGCGCCGCGGCCGGCGCCCCGCCGCCGACAATGCGTAAAACGTAACTTTTATTTTCCAGACCCGTATAAGACCCCGACGAGCTGACCGTCCCGTTGAAAACATTGTTTGCCGGTGTGGAAACAGCGCCGATTGACGGGGGAATATATGTTGATGAAAACGGCGGAACATCCGTCCGGGACCCGCCGAAGATGTAATTTTCACCGTTTTTGGCGTTTAGAAGCGTGATGGCTTCTTCGATTAAGGCATCAACCGAGGCGGCCATCGTTTGCCTGGTTTCGGGAGACCCCCCTGCACCGGATTCTGTAATAGCAACTATTTTAGCCTGCTCAACGACTTTGTACAAACCCGATAAGTTCGTGTCTGTCATCTTCAGCCAGATTTCAGCGTCGGCAATATTAGTTTGATATTGCGCAAGCGTCGTCCGGGCTGTCCGGAAATCCAGAATGTCGTTGGTGCCGATCGGATCATCCGACGGGCGGTTGATCGCTTTCTGTGTGGATAATTTTTCCATCAACTCGCCGTACTTTCCGGATATTTCAAACAAGTTGTTGGTGATCATGTTGTATTTTATGGTTTCAGTGATCCGGTTGATCATGACGACCTCCTTACTGTACTATCGTCCGAGGTTGATGATGATGTCCATCATTTCGGAGACCGTTTTAGTCATTCTGCCCGCCGCGCTATAGGCCATCTGATATTTGATCAGATTGATCATTTCCTCATCAAGCGATACACCGGAGAGCTGTTCGCGCTGGTTGATCTGCTGATTGAGAATCGTCGTCTCCCGGTCGAGCGCTCTGGAGGCATTGACCACGTCCTGACCCATATTGGCAATAAAGGCGTTAAAATATCCGTCAATCGTCGTGGTATTGGCACTTTTGGCCAAACCAAACGATACGGTGTCACCAGCGCCCCAGGTTCCCGACAGCGTAAAGGAAATATCAGCGGTTCCATTTCCGTTGAGATCGAGCGACAGGGTCCTTGCATCGGCTGACAGTACCGTAAGGTTCGAATATCCCCCGTCCGACGTAATACTCCAACTATCCGGCGTGGCGCCGCGTGTCAGCGTAATGGGGCCGACGGTATCTTTATATGCCTGCCCGATATTGTTGATCTGTCCTGAAGCCGATCCACCGGTTGTCGTGACCGTCCCGAGCGACGCGTACATTGGATCATTTTTAAGGGCTGTCATGGCGACCGCGATATTGCCGTCCGCGTTGATGGTTGCCGACGCGACGATCCGGCGTGTATCAGTCAAGATATTCGTACTGACACTCATTGAGCGCGCCGTGGTGGTCGGGTTGAAAAACAACTGTCCCGGCTCGCCGTTCTGATCATAGCCGGACATATGCATTTCATTGACTTTATTAACAATTGCAGAAGCCGCCTGGTTGAGCGAATCCAGATAAGACGGAATGGCCCGATCCCGAACGTCCAGCAAACCGGCCAGTTTTCCTCCGGCAATCTGATCGTTGATCGCGCCGTCCGCCGGGTTTTCGGCAAAGATAATATCATACATATTGTTATTTTCAGCATTTCTTATAACTGAAAGATCCCAACTGTTAAAATTCTCGACGAGGGCCTTGCCATTGGTCGGCAGATAGATATAGAGCGACCCGTCGGTTTTTTCCAAATAACTGATATCAATGACATTGCTGATCTTTCCCAAGAGTTCGCCTCGCTGATCCCGTATGGCGGATGCAGACGCGCCTGCGCTCTCGGCATTGACAATAAGTTCGTTGAAATCGGCCATCTGCCGGAGGTACTCATTGAGAGTTGAAACGTTATCGGCGACGGTTTCATCGGCCGCCATTTGAATACTGATCATTTCGTTGGCCCGCTGTTTGAAAATGTTGGACAGGTTCAAGGCCGATGAAACAACCATATCCCGTTTAGCCTGGCTTGAAGGATCCACCGATAGATCACCCCAGGCATTCAGGAAGGCACCCAATGCGTCATTGACGCCGCCGCCGATGTTTTCGTTTAAGATGCCCTCCACCCTCTGAAGCAGATCCTTTTGAGTGGTATACTTCGCGACGGGGGATTGCTGAGAGACCATCTGAAGTTCAAGAAAACGATCATAGATTCTTTCTATGTCAGCGATTCGAACGCCGATTTGTTCCTGGGCGGAGGAAGCGTCCTTTGTGCCGACTGATTCAAACATCGGCCGCAAACGGCTGTATCCGGGCGTATTGACGTTGGCAATGTTCGACCCGGTCACGTTAATCGCCGTCAGATTACTCAAAAGGGCTTCCTTGGCTGTAAACAAAACTCTGCTGATATCGGCCATAAAGCTACCCCTCCGTCCTCAAAATCCTGCCTAAGTCTGCGGCCGGATTGATTCTGCCATTTCCGCTATATATGCCGGAACGGCTGATCAGTGTCGATAAAAATTCAACGGAACCGGACATCTGCTCGATGGACGTTTCCAGTATTCCTGAGCTTGCCTCGTTGCTTTGCTTAATCTCGACCGCTATTTGGGTTAATTCTCGGATGAGCGCGTCAAGCTTTTTCCTTGTCTGTGGCGAGGCAACCGATGCCAGGTCGGACAATCTGACGTCTTCTTCGTCGCCGATGCCCGTTGCAAAGGCGAGTTTCCTGATCAGATTGGTTCGGACCTCTTCGAGCATGCGCGTCTTCAGAATGGCGTTTTCCTTCGCCACATTACTTTGCTGCAGTTGGTCCAGAGAGGGAGCTCGAAGCAGCATCTGTTTTTCGGCAAGGAGAAATTCCTTTAATTCGCGGTCCAGAACAATCTCTTTTTTCAGAACATCGACAAGCGATTCAAACAGTTCCGCACAGGTGTTCTCCTCGAGGCAATTTGTCACAAGTGTGCCTTGTTCCAGCATAATAAATTCCTTATCTGACTTTTTGGATTGGGCAACGACAACGCTAGAGGATTTGGGCCGGGGTGGATGGAGACGGTCCGAAACGGGCCGCTCCATCCTAGGGAAAATCGAAAGAGGGGGACGCTCCCGGACGCAACTTTTACGCTACGTCAAGGTATTACGCGAAAAGATCGATAATCGACTCTCCCACCATTTTATTGGCAATCTGCTCTCCGCTCACGTTGTAGGTGCCATTATCTACCTGACTTTTAATCTCCTGCACTTTTTCTTCGCGCACGTCAGGCAACCTGGCTATTTCAACCTTCGCTTGCTGGATTTCCCTTGCCATGGTGGAAAGATCGACTTTCTCTTCCGGTTTCACGGTCGCCTGCGCAGGCTGATTGCCGGCTTGCTGGGCGACGGACTCATTGCGCTGATATTGCTGAATCATTTGCGCATTTACATCTTTAATATCAGACACTTTCATTGAAACCTCTCCTTGCGGACTTAATCTTATTCCTCCTATCGGCAAAAAGCAAATCCAACTTTAATTTTTTTGTTACTTTTCCACCTCCTTGGGTATGTTCTGAATATATTTCATCGTTAATTGATCGAACAACGCCTTCTGAATGCCCATTCCTTCTCCCCGGGCGGAAATCTGTTCCGCAAGCTTCTGGTCCATGAGCATCGTGTAGGTCTCTTTTCCGTAATTGCTCCCAGCCAGCGTACTTTTGGGAATTGTTGCCCGCATCGTTTTCAAAAGCTCATAGGTAAACATCGACTCGAAATCGGCACAGGCTTTTTTTATCTTTGCCAATTCGTGATCACTGTACCGGCCTTGGTTTGCCGATGAGACAGTGGTGGGTGCTATGGTGGGCATCGATATCTTATCCGTCATGATCGCCACAAGCCTTTCCGTGTTAAATCAGGCGGATATCGGCCTGAAGGGCGCCGGCCGCCTTGATTGCCTGCAAAATCGTAATCAAATCACGAGGAGAAACGCCGATCGCGTTGAGCGCCCTCACGACATCATAGATGGTCACTCCCTGGGGAACGAGCATCAACTGATTTTTTTCCTCCGCCATCGTGACTGTCGTTTCAGGGACAACGACGGTCTGTCCGCCTTGCGCCATCACCGAACCCGCCGCTCCCGGCTGAGGCACGGCTGCTCCGGACTGTGGTCTGGGTGCAAAAGGCAGGGGTTGGGACACTTTGGCATCTTCCTTGATCTGAATGCTTAAGTTTCCATGAGCAATCGCCACCGTTGAAATACGGACATTGTCGCCCATGACAACCGTCCCGGTTTTCTCATTTAGTATGACAACTGCCGGAGAATCAACAGGAACATCGAGAGACTCAATCAGATAGACCAATTCGGAAAGAGAACCGGTAAATTCGTCTTTCGCTCTCACATTCACTGAAAATGCGTCGATTTGGCGCGCCTGGGCGTATGGTGCGGCGGCATTGATCACTTGGGCCAGCCGAGAGGACGTGGTGAAATCCGGTTGCTGCAGATTGATCATTAAAGCTCTATCATTGTTAAAATCATAGATTAATTCCTTTTCAACGAGCGCACCGTTGGCAATGGTCCCGACCGTCAGATGATTTTTTGCCGCGCCGCCTCCCGCGCCGCTGGCGCCGAAACCTCCCAACGAAACCGCCCCTTGCGCGACTGCGTAAATCTCTCCGTCGGCGCCACGCAGCGGTGTTAAAAGAAGTGTGCCGCCCTGCAGGCTCTTGGCTGAACCGACCGATGAAACCAGCACGTCGAGTTTCGATCCGTTTTTCGCAAACGGCGGAAGTGTCGCCGTCACCATGACAGCCGCAATATTGTCGGCTTTCAACACGGACGTTTTATCCTTCATCGACAATCCCTGGCGGTTCATGATGTTGGCCAGCGCCGCCGCGGTGAAAAGATTCTTGGCCAGATCATCGCCCGTGCCGGCCAGTCCGACCACAACACCGTAACCAATGAGCTGGTTATCCCGAACGCCGCCGATCGAGGCGATGTCTTTAATGCGGGCGGCATGAACCGCGCCGGATGCCAGAATCATCGCCATAGCCAAACCAACGATTATTAAAAAGCTTTTTTTCATTTTTTTCGCCTGTGTCATCGCATTGATCCGCCTAAAACGGCCACACCCAGTCTACAATGCGTGTCATCCAGCCGGGTCGCATCTTGTCGTTCACCACCCCCTGCCCCGTGTAAACGATCCGGGCATCGGCGATGTACTGGGAAGCGATGGTGTTTTCGGTGGTGATGTCCTCCGGACGGATGATACCGCTGATGATGAGGTACTGATCCTCCGCATTCACAGTGACCTGACGTCGGCCTTCGATCAAGAGATTGCCGTTGTCCAAAACGCGAATGACACGGGCGCTGATCCGGGCGACCAAGGTGGTATTGCGGCTGGTATTGCCTGCGCCTTTCATGGAATTGGCATGGGTTCCGCCAAGAGAGATCTGTCCGCCCATATTCGCGTTACGTCCGATGACGGAATTCTCGAGCCCCAGAAACGTATCGATGGAGGCCTCAGTCGATGCGTTGCGGCTGGTGTCCGTTGTCGCCCGGTTGTTGCCTTGCGCTGCTTCGGTAATCACGATCGTTACGATGTCGTCGAGATACCTTGCTTTCTTATCGCTAAACAGCATGCTCTTGTCGTTTTCGCCGCGCCAAATGGCGCCCGGTGCCGGCTCGGCAACCTGGCGGGGAGTCGCGTAAACGGTTTCCGGTTTGACGGATTTTATGTTACCGGACAAACAACCAGTTATCGAAACGGCCGTAATCAGGGCGAATAGTAAAATGACGGATGTCGTCGTTGCTTTCATAAAAAGTACCTCTTCATTAAAAATCAATCCGAGCGCTTGACGGACCGGTGACTCTCGCGTGGATGACTTTGTTGGATGTCAGATTGCGGATTTTCACGATGGCGTCTTTGTCACCGTCTTCTTCAGCCATTCCGTTCATCACCATCATCATCGGCCCGTTGTTCAGGACGACTCGTACCATCTTTCCGCGTCGAACAGGTTGAACGTCTCGAAGCATGTTTTTCGACAATTGCGAATTGGGCCGCAGGGTGGTCGTCAGAACTTTGCCGATTGCCTCGTCGGTCTTCTCCAAAATGTTAACCGGAATTTTGCGAACCCAGCGACTGTGCGTCCGAACATCATCGGCCGAAAGTTCTGAACCTCTTTCGAGAGACCGCACCGCGACAACATGATCCCTCAGGACTTCAATACGCACCCGAACGGTTCCTTCCTTGCGGAACATTCCGTTTTCCAAAGCTCTCACATTGAAAAATGTGTCGCCGATGTATTCCTCGCGAGGCCGGCTTTCGACCCGGAGTGCAACCAATCCCTTAACGTCGGACAGATTCGGCATCGGTGGAAGAAATTCGATTCGAACATTTTGCACCCCCCACGGAGAATGCTTTTCGATATGCCCTCTGATAACCTGCATGACGGCCTGATCTGAAACGCCTGCTTTTGTCTGAGCGCCGGCGTTTGCCGCCATGAAAAGTCCGGTGAGGAAAAAGAACAAAAGCAATAATTTCAGACTCCAACGGATCATGCAGTTCATTACGACCTCTTGAGATTATTGATGATTCCCAGCATGGAATCGGCGGTCTGAATGGCTTTGGAGTTAATTTCATAAGCTCTCTGACCGATGATCATGCGCACCATTTCATCGACGACATTGACATTGGACATTTCCAGAAAATGTTGCGAAATGGTCCCGAAATTGTCTTCGCCGGGACTACCGACAATAGGTTCGCCGGATGATTCGGAGGCCGCGTAAAGATTTCTGCCGAGACTTGTGAGCCCGGCGGGATTGATAAATGTCGCCAGCTCCAGCCTGCCGGTGGCCAGTGGATTGCCTTCACGATCCGCCGCGGTCCAGGTTCCTCCCGGATCAACGGCAAAGGTCACGGCATCCTGCGGAACAGTGATATTGGGAATGAGCGGCAGCCCCTCGCTGTTGACTATCAGGCCGTCACGATTGACCTTCAAATTTCCGGCCCGGCTGTAAACGGTAATACCGTTGTCGTCGAATTGGAAAAAACCGTCCCGTTCAATGGCCCAATCGAATTTGTTGCCGGTCTGCTGGTAATCGCCCTGCGTAAAGATCTTTTGCGTTGCCGCAGGTTTTACACCCATGCCGACTTCAATGCCGACCGGAAGCTGATTTCCCTGCGTCGTCTCGGAACCGGAGCGAGTCTGGATTTGGTACATCAGATCCATGAAATCGGCGCGTGATTTCTTGAATCCCGCCGTATTGACGTTGGCCAGATTGTTGGCAACGACATCCTGTTCCAGCTGTTGGGCAACCATGCCGGTTGCCGCGGTCCATAATGAACGAATCATAGTTCCTCCTTGCTAAATCAATTTCCCGATTCTTCCGGTGGATATTTTATCCATATCAGTAATGGTCAGAATGATTTTTTGATAGGTTTCAAAGGCCCGCTGGATTTCCATCATATTGACCATCTCTTTAACTGCGTTGACATTGGACATTTCCAGATACCCGCCGGCGATCCGAAAGTCCGATGCGTTTTGCGTGCCGCTTTGCGTATTGTCTGTGAATCTTCCCTGCGCCGATCGGGTCAGCCTATGAGGATCGGCAAAGGTGGTGATCCTGATTTTTCCGATCGGATTTTCATCGGCATAGATTGTGCCGTCTGCGCCAATCTGAACATTATCCCCTTCAACAACGATAGGCCCTGTCTCTCCCATCACCAAATCTCCAGAGGCCGTCACCAGTTCCTTGCGCGAATTGAGCATGAAACTGCCGTTTCGTGTGTAGGCAGGTCCCTGTGGTGTCCGGATGGTAAAAAAACCTTCTCCTTCAATGGCCAGGTCAAACGTGTTGCCTGTCACCATCAATGTGCCCTGTGCAAAATCGATTTTCGTGGAGGTCGGTCCCAGTTCGAGCGATGCCCCTTCTTGCGCCGCCTTTCCGGTCATGGCGTAATAGAGATGTTCGGACTTAAAACCGGTTGTGGATGCATTGGCGAGATTATTGGCCACAAAATCCAGTTGCGTGAGTTTTCTTGCCCCTGCCAGGGCTACATCGGTTACATCATATCGCATGCCGAACCTCCTTTTGCGGAGATTATTTGCAAGCGATATGCCAGATGGCCGCAAGCCGCGCCGATATCACACATCTAATTGTTTTTATTATTTATTTATTAATATCAACATGGATATTCAGGAAGAAAGAAATGCTCTTCCGGCCAGTCGGTCACAAAGAAACGGAAAGAATTTTCCACTCTGGAATTTTTTTCCGCATCCTCAAATGCGAGATTATTTCAGAGATTTTTACCCGCAGCGCTTTCATTGACGGAATAGACGAAAGCCAGAATTTCCGCAACCGCCCGATAAAGTTCGACAGGTATTTCAGAACCGACCTTGAGCTTAGACAGAATCTGCACCAAGTCCGGATCATTTTTGATCGGAATGCCGTTTTCCTGCGCCAGCTCGATAATTTTTTCAGCGATGAGGCCCCGCCCCGAAGCGCTCACAAGAGGCGCACGGTCCTGCTTCGCGTCGTAACGGATGGCCGCGGCCATTTTGACGGATTCAGGCTTTTCTTTTTGATTAACCACGATCTCCCTCAGACAAAAAAATTAATCAGGCCTTCGTCGGAAAAAATCTGAGCCGCAATAAACTCGTTTCGCTTTTGTTCCAAATCCGGTGACACGAGGCAGGCCAATCCTTCAACGTGATACCCCAGGTTTCCCAAGGCCTCATAAAGCCTGTTGACTTGTGAATCAATCAACAGCCTGGCTTGATCGTCCTGACAGGAAATGACGCAGCGGAAATTTCCCTGCCGTAAACGCGCCTCGATGGAGAGCGTTCCAAGATACTCCATATCCAAAAAGATCGTAATCGAGCAGTCGGAAAAATCCGCCCCTCTCTGTTCATTTCCGGCATCGGGCCGAATAAAGACATCAGCCCGGCGCAGTCCGTCACCCTGACCGACCGGAATTTGAAGATAGAGGCCCTGATCGCTTTGCTGATAGGACACGTTCACAATCTGCCTGGCTTCGAGCGCCTTAACCGCCTCGGCGGTAAAAAGGGCCAGATTCTGCAAGACGTTTCGAATCTCGATCGGAAGAGCGGCGTCGCTTTTGAGCGCCCCGGCTACGCGGCCGGAAAGCGTCAATAATAGCGATTTGAGGTCGCCTGTCAAAGCTGATGCGGATTTGACGGATCCCGCCACGGCCAGATCTTTCAAAACGCTTTCGAACATCAGACCGCTTGTTTCAACAAAATTTTTTACAAACATGGAATCGGTTCGCGTACGCGGTGAAAGAATCAAACTTCCGATCCTGTTCACAAGCGCCTGAATTTCGTTTCCGGCGATTTTCGTCAGCAGCGGATCGCTTTTAAAGATGGACGCAAACTCGTTGATTTTGGAAAAAACGGACAAAAGCCCGTCCGGGTTGGCTCTAAAGTTTACAAGGCCTTCCCGGATTCTGGATTGACCGTCGATTTTTGACGGATCCAGCAGTGTCAGAATAACTTGCGGCTTGGTTTCGACAACTTTGAGTTCAAGACGGTCTCCCGCCCTGAGGGGTAATTGACTCGATGCCGAAAGTAATAGGT
>CAYUDM010000027.1:0-3312 GCA_964443625.1 uncultured Smithella sp.
TCAAATATTCACAGCCTGAATTAGGGTTGTACCGCTCGCCCTTAATCTGATGCAGAGTACAAGCGATCGTGCGTCCCGAATGCGCCAAAAGTCGGCTCCGGCGGATCACTGTCTCCCCGTGGAGACTGGCGGGCGCCAAGTGACAGCGAACCGGCCGTCTGGATCGCCGACTGGACACACATACCCGACACTGAAAAGCCATGAACAGATCGACTTACAAAGATTTTGACGCCACGGAACTTTACTGCCCGCAATGCCGGCGCGCCGTCCCGGTGCGAAAAAGGCTTTTGCTGATTTTATCCGAAGGTGAAAAATACGACTATAGCTGCGTGTATTGCGGCACGTCCGTCGGCGACAAACTGGTCAAAGACACAAATTCGCAAGGCATCCTGATCCGCTAAGCCGGGTCGGGGCAATCACCGGGTTTTTTTCTCAAGTGCCTTTCTGAGTTTCTCCGCCAGCAGGCCGCCGCCTGACGTCTCCTGCGTATCGGCATAAGCCAGCCCCACATCCCGCCCTCCGGAAGCCGAATCGATATGTCCCGCCAAAAGCTCCCGGCTGTGGACATCTTCGTGACAATATACGCAGAGATTTTCCCAGTTACTGCCGTCGGCTGGATTATTGGCGTGGTTGCCGTCCTTATGATGAACCGTCAGAAGTTGGCGACTCTGTCCAGAAAAATCCCGGCCGCACCGCGCGCAAACCAACCCATGAAGGCGAAGGGACTTTTCACGATAGTCCTCCCCGCCTGCGGCTTTCGCAGCCTCCTTCATTTCGCGGACCAGCTCTTCGGGGCTTTTCCGGCCTGTTGGCGAATCCTCTTTCTTGAAGGTCTTGACCCTTCCTCCCGAATTGGAAAATGTTATTTTTGCCATGGAAATCGTCGATCCCGAAATTCAGTTATTCTTTTTTTCCGCCCAGGCCCGGAAAAAGGCGCGGATGCCTTTCCCCAGAGCAATCAATTCCGTCATCTTTTTCAAACCGGTCGGTTTCGTCACCAACGGCGACACCCACTCAATGCCGGTAACGACATGATCAACGACGTAATGCAAGCGGTTTGCCGTCTCGGTATATTTCTGAACTTCGGTACTGACTGCCGTTGTCGCCCGGTTAACATTCGATGAAATCTCGTCGAGATTCTTTAAAATATCGGGCAACTTCTGATTGATCGTTTGCAGTGTCACCGTTAGGTCATGGACGGCGCGCCAGAGCTTGACGATCAAAGGAATGCACGCGATCGCCAGAATCAAAGCAATTCCGACGAGTATCAGCAAGCCTGTTTCAACAGTCATCATTCTCTCCCTCCATATAAGGGCTTCGGCAATGAAATTATGTCACCGTCAGGATTCGTCTTCCTATACCGATGTTTTGTTCTTTTCTTCCCGGTAAGTCTCCACACCTGCCTCAAGCGCTTTTTTAAGCCGGCTTTTGTTCTCTTCTAAGACTTCAGCACCCTGATGCGCCAGTTGACCGACCTTGCCCTCCATTTCACCGACTTTTTCCCGCGCCACCCCCTCGGCGGCTTTTAATCTTGCAGCGGCCTCCTCGTAGGCGGCTTTGCTTTTTTCAGCCGCCTTTTCATATTCCTGTTTGGCTTTAGCCAGCAATTCATCCGTCTTTCGGGCGATGTCTTCGCGGGTCTCCCGGCCGCTCTTCGGAGCGAACAAAAGGCCGATCGCCGCGCCGATCAGACCGCCGACCAACAGACCTTTGATCCAATCCATTTCTCTGTCCGCCATAATTCACCTCCGTTTTTTTATTCGACGCTAGTTTAACACATTGCAGCGGATAGTACCACCACCTGAAAAAATAAAAACCGGGCAGTTGTCGAAAACAACAACTGTCCGGTTGTGTCAATCCTGCAAGACGTTAAATAATTACTTTGCCGGTTCTTCCGCTACGGGCGCAGCAGGTGCAGCTTCAGGCGCCGGAGCAGCTTCGGGCTCTGCGGGCGTTTCAGGCGCTGCAGGAGCTTCCACTTTGGGGGCTTCATCTTTGGGAGCTTCTTTGCAGCCGATTGCGGCCGCCGACAAAGAAGCCAACAGAAGCACGCTAACAAAAATGGCGAATACCTTCTTCATTAGAGCATTTCCTCCTTTCCATAATTTTGTATTCCTGAATCGGGAATACCTTGCCTATCGGTGCGTGACATTACGCCTTTTTTTTGCCTTGTCAAGAACATTTTAAAAATATATAAGCTTAAAAAAATCGTTTCGAAGGCAGGAGAAATGATACTTGGCATTGACGTCGGCGGCACCCATACAGACGCGGTATTAGTAGAGAATTTTCGCCTCATCGCAAAAACAAAAGTTTTGACTTCCCCCACAAACATGATGTCGTCCTTGACGGAAGCCACTACAGCCTTACTGTCCGGCCGGAAGATTGACCAGATTGAGCGGATTGTGCTGAGCACAACAATTTCCACTAACGCCATCGTACAGAAAAAAACAAACCGGGTAGCCATGATCCTGCTGAGCGGCCCGGGGCTTGCGCCTTCCATGCTCAACCCCGGCGTGGACGCCTTTTTCGCCCGGGGATACGTCAATCACCGGGGCATTCCCGTGGAAAATATTTCAAGCCAGGAAATTGTCCGGATCGGTGAAGAGATAGCCGAGAAAGGCATTCGGCAGGTGGGTATTGTCGGCAAATTTTCCAGCCGCAACCCGCAGCAGGAGCTGGACGTCGCGGAACTTTTGAGCGGCGATTCCAGGCAGATCTCTATGGGACACACCCTGTCGGGTCAATTGAACTTTCCCCGTAGAATCGCGACGACTTACTTAAACGCCGCCATCTCCGAGATCTACCGGGATTTTGTAAGCGACGTTCAGAATTATGTCAAACAGATGAAAACCGGCGCGCCCGTTTACATCCTCAAAGCCGACGGCGGCACGATCCTGCTGAATCAATCATTGGGATGCCCCGTAGAAACCATTCATTCCGGGCCCGCAGCCGGTATTATGGGCGTTTTGGCCACCGCTGATATTCGTGAGGATGCCGTGGCGCTCGACATCGGCGGCACAACCACAGACATTTCCGTTTTCGCAGAAGGCGTTCCGCTATTGGAGCCCTCCGGTGTCACGATCGACGGTCGAAAAACACTGATCCGCGGACTGTTGAGCAAGTCCATCGGCATCGGCGGCGACAGCGTCGTTCGCCTCAAGGACGGAAAAATTACGATCGGGCCGGAACGAGAAGGATCGGCGGCCGCGCTGGGCGGACCCTGCCTCACACCAACCGACGCGATGATCGCGCTGGGGGTCGTGAGTTTCGGCGATAGTGAAAAAGCACGCAAAGCGCTTTCGCCTATTGCCG
>CAYUDM010000027.1:3322-38533 GCA_964443625.1 uncultured Smithella sp.
TCAAGCGCGACGACATCGGCGTGGCAATGGGCATCACCGGCACAGACGTTGCCAAAGAAGCCGCAGATCTGGTTTTGACGGACGACAACTACGCCAGCATCGTTTCGGCGATTGAACAAGGCCGGATCATTTATTCCAACATCCGCAAATTCGTCTATTATCTGATTTCCTGTAATATGGCCGAAATTCTGATCATCTTCACGGCCATGTTGGTTTGGGGACGTTCACGTCGGCCATCGCCGCCGAAGTACGTCAGATTCTGGCCGCCATCAACAACAAGCCGGTTTATACGATTCACGAACTTCTGGAAGGCAAAACCATCGACCCCAAGATGCTCTATGTTGTGGGCGGTCCCGCCGCCCTCGCCCCGTTCATCGCGAAAAAACTGGCCTTGCCGCATTTAATTCCCGAACACTCCGAAGTGTCCAACGCGCTCGGTGTGGCGCTGGCGCGCACGACCGCTGAGATGACGATTCTGGCCGATACTGAAAAACGGGAACTTCTAATCAGCGAAGCGGGGGTCGTCAAGAAAATCCCGTCGAATTTCTGTTTGTCCGATGCTGTGGAAATCGGAAAAGCCACCTTGCGCGACAAGGCGTCCCAATTGGGCGCGGACCCTCTCGACATGATGATCGAAGTCACTGAAGCCCAGGAATTCAACATGATTCGAGATTTCTATACAACCGGAAAAAATATCCGCGTCAAGGTTCAGATCAAACCCGGATTGATTTCCGCAGGCCCTGCGAGGTAAATTAATGACCCAGACACACAAAAGAACAGGATTGATTTTTTTCCCGGCATTCGACTGGGCGATTTCGCCCAACCATCCGGAACGGGAGGAAAGACTTTTATACACGCAGGACCAGGTCTTTGAAGAAGGTCTGCTGGATTTCGACAACATTCTCGAATACAAACCGGGAATCGCGACTTACGCGGACATCAACCGCGCACACATCTGCGTGCCCAATCCACAGAATCTGACGACCCATTCGCACCTCATCTCCGCCGGCGGCGCGATCACCGCCGCGCAGAAAGTGCTTCAGGGTGAAGTCGATAACGCCTTTGCGCTTGTCAGACCACCCGGCCATCATTCGATGCTGGTCGCCCACGGCGCCCGTGGTTTCTGCAACATCAACATTGAAGCCGTCATGATCGAATACATCCGCCACACCTTCGGCGTGAAAAGAATCGCGGTGGTGGATACCGACTGTCACCACGGAGACGGCACGCAAGACATTTACTGGAACGATCCGGATGTCCTTTGCATCTCCATGCATCAGGACGGACGAACGCTCTATCCCGGCACCGGATTTGTCGAAGACTTCGGCGGCCCGAACGCCTTGGGCGCCACGATCAATATCCCCCTGCCGCCAAAAACGTCCGACGAAGGATTTCTCTTCGCGCTGGAGCAGGCCATCCTCCCGATTCTCGACGAATTCAAGCCGGAGATCATTATCAACTCAGCCGGTCAGGACAACCATTACAGCGATCCCATCACAAACATGAATTTCAGCGCGCGCGGCTACGCGCTGCTCAATGAAAAGCTCGCCCCTGATATCGCAGTGCTCGAAGGCGGCTACTCCATCGAACGCGCCCTGCCCTATATCAACGCGGGCATTATCCTGGCCATGGCCGGACTCGACTACAGCTTCATCCGGGAACCGGACTATAACTACGACCGCATCCGTCAGTCCGCGGAAGTGACCCGTCTGATTGAAGAGGAAGTGAAAAATATTCTTCTTTTGTGGAAAAAGCGAAAAAACCTCAAAAAGCAGGTGACCGGCTCGGCGTCTTATATTCGTCGGGAGAAAAACATCTACTACGACACGGACAGCATCATGGAAAAGCAAACGGAAACCGTCCGGGTCTGCGACGACTGCGGCGGTCTGGTCATGATTGATTCGGCAGCCGACACGGGCAAAAGAATTTTTGCCGTCATTTTGCCCAATAGCTGCTGTCCGGAATGCCGAAAAAACGGCGAGATGTTTTTCGATCGCGTCAATGCGTCGCAATACAACCACATTTACTTCCAGGACCGCCAACGCGACGTGTTCATCGTCAAGTAAGCGCTGAGTCTTACCCGCCTGTGTCAGGCGTTCGGGACCGGTTTTTGCAGCAGTGTGACGGCCACAATAGACAGCGTGATCAGCATCCCTCCCGCGGCAATCCGCCACGACAGAGCTTCGCCGAAGACCATCATGCCCAGTAAGACGGCGTATAAAATGCGCGACGTCGAAACCAGAGAACCGGCTCGGGCGGTGATGTACTTGTACCCATAGGTGATACAAACCTGTCCGGCCACGCCCAGCGCACCGGAGCCTATCAGCCACAACCACTGGGCTTTCTGCGGCATCACAAAGACCGGCGCCATCGCCGCGCCGTTGACGAGGGTTCCAATGGCCATCAGATAAAACAGGATGACCGGCGTGGATTCGTTTCGCCGCGCCAGGTTCAGCGTCATGATGCTGAAAGCCGCAACCACCGCGGAGGCGAGCGCCAGAAGATCACCCGTCCGGAGGCTGTTAAAATCGGGCTGGATGACCAGCCAGATGCCAATAAGCGCGGCCAGTAGAATCGGAAACAAAAGAGGCTGCTTCTTCTCTTTCTTGAAAAACAGCGGTGAAAAAAGAAAGATGAAAAACGGATAGGTCATATTCAGCATGTGCGTGTTGGTTATCGTTGTAAACTGCGAGGCCAGGAAAAACAGCATCACCGCAACCGTATTGAGAATACCTCGCCAGATCAAAAGCGACGGTTTTTTCGACACCAGTGAAATCTTGTTGTGATAGACAATTGCCGCAGCCACAAAAATACCGAGGAAGAATCGGAAAAACGTCACCTCGATGGCGGAAATTGACGATGTATTTGTCAGATGCTTGGAAAAAACGGTTGAAACCGTAAACAGAAACTCAGCCATCAATAAGAAGACAATACCCTTGTACATGGCGGCGACTATAGAGAACTTTTGCAGATCCTGTCAACATGACAATTGCTTGATCCCGGCATTGCCAGCCCGCCGCGATTATGCTACTTACCTGCACCGGTTTGCCGGAAATCCGCTGGAGTTTTGAAATGGATCCCACCAAAATTGACAGAAACGCTGAAGCATTGAGTCGGCTGACGGCAATCATCCGCCGCTTGCGGGCACCGGACGGCTGCCCGTGGGACCAAAAGCAGACAACGCGCGATATCGGGCGCTATCTGCTGGACGAAACCTACGAGGTCCTGGACGCGCTGGAGGAAAACGACGCCGCGCATCTTCGCGAGGAGCTGGGCGATCTTTTGTTTCAGATTCTGTTTATTGCCGAGATTGAAAATGAGCTGCAACGCTTTACACTCTCCGATGTGATGGAAGACATTCGCAACAAGATGATCCGCCGTCATCCGCACGTCTTCGGCGACGTCAAAGTTTCCGGTGTCGATGACGTCAAAGCAAACTGGCAGGACATCAAAAAACAAGAACGGGGCGAAAAGGCCCTCCCGGATGATCCTCTTGCACGAATTCCCCGCTCCCTGCCCGCGCTTCGAAAGGCTCAGGAAGCGGGCGTCCGGGCCGCCAAAATGGGTTTCGATTGGCCGGATGTCGGCGGCGTCCTCGACAAGGTGAAAGAAGAGGCCGCAGAAATGGCGGAGGCCTTACAGGAAGGAAAGGCAGACAAACTCGAAGAGGAGATGGGGGACCTGCTGTTTACATTGGTCAACTTGAGCCGGTTTCTTCAAATCGACGCGGAGGCGGCCTTAAACCGGACAACCGCGAAGTTTATCCGGCGCTTTACCCATGTCCGCAACCGCCTGTCCGCCGACGACCTTTCGCCGGATCAGGTCGATCTTACGCGGCTCGATGCCCTCTGGAATGAAGCAAAAGAAAAAAAGGTGTAGCGGATGGACTATTTTCTGTGTGTGCTGGGCATGGTTTTTATACTGGAAGGCCTGCCCTACCTGGCCTTTCCCGAAAAACTTAAAAGTTACATGATCAAGATCACGACGCTGCCGGATTCGACGTTGCGGATCATCGGCTTTTGCACTGTCGCAAGCGGCCTGCTTCTGCTTTACTTAGGCAGGCGATGACGGGAATTCATTGACATTACCATTCGATTCTGCTTATTTTCCCAAACTTTTTTAGTCGTTGAAGGCCGAAATGGACATCAAAGATTTTTCATACCACCTGCCGGAAGACCTCATTGCGCAGCACCCCGGCCCCGTACGGGACGCCTCGCGCATGCTGGTCATGCATCGGGATTCCGGATCGCTGTCAGACGCGTCCTTTCGGGACCTCGCGGGCTATCTTCATGAAGGCGACGTCCTCGTCGTCAACGACTCGCGCGTGATGCCGGCCAGGCTCTACGGCCGAAAAAAAACCGGCGCGGTTCTGGAAATCCTCCTGATTACCCGTCGCTCGGTAGATGGTGAAGAAGAAACCTGGGACGTGCTGGCGCGTCCGGGAAAGCGCATCGCCGAAGGAGACGCCATCGACCTGGGGCACGGATGCAAAGCCACCGTTGACGCAAGAATCTCGGACAAAAAATGGCGGATGTCTTTTTCCGCGCCGGACGGTTTTGACCGTCATCTCGAAAAGTTCGGCCGGGCGCCCCTGCCTCCGTATATCAAACGGAAAAAAGGCGCAGACGCGGACTCCAAAAATGACCGCGAACGCTATCAAACCGTTTACGCAAATCGCCCCGGCTCCATTGCCGCACCCACCGCGGGGCTGCACTTTTCACAAGATATCCTGGACTACCTGTATTGCGAAGGCATTAAAATTGCCCCGATCACCCTTCATGTGGGGATCGGCACCTTCATGCCGGTTGAGGTAAGCGAAGTTGAAAACCATGTCATGGAACCCGAAATGTTTGAGATCTCTCCCGCCAGCGCCGATCTCATCAACCGCGCCGACCGTGTGGTTGCCGTGGGAACCACGTCCACGCGCGCGCTGGAGGCCGCCTGCGGTGACGACGGCCTCATCCGTCCTCAGATAAGTGAAACAAGGCTTTATATTTATCCCGGCTACCGCTTCAAATGTGTGGACGCGCTTTTGACCAATTTTCATCTACCGGAATCGTCCTTATTTCTTCTGGCCTGCGCTTTCGGCGGCAAACAGCACGTGCAGCAAGCTTACGAACACGCGGTCCGGAATCGCTACCGCTTTTACAGCTACGGCGACTGCATGCTGATGCTCTAGGGGAAAAAGATGGCCTTCGGATTCGAACTGCTTAAAAAGGACGACAAGACCAAAGCCAGGCTGGGTAAAATTACGACTCCGCACGGTATCGTGCAAACCCCCGCCTTTATGCCCGTCGGCACGCAGGGAACCGTGAAAGCGCTGCGACCGGATGATCTTTCGGCCCTAGGCGCCCAAATCATTCTCGGAAACACCTACCATCTTTATTTACGCCCCGGACATGAACTGGTTCAAAAGATGGGAGGCCTGCACGCATTCATGAACTGGTCGGGCCCCATACTCACCGACAGCGGCGGCTTCCAGGTTTTTTCCCTCGGCGCCTTGCGTAAAATCCTGCCCGAGGGGGTTATGTTCCGTTCTCACATCGACGGTTCCAAACACTTTCTGAGCCCTGCAAAAGCGATCGAAATCCAAGAGGCTCTGGGCTCCGACATCATGATGTGCCTAGACGACTGCACCCCCTACCCCGCCACGCACAGGCAGACCCTGGATTCTTTGTTGCTCACCGAAAAATGGGCCGACCTGTGCCGCAAAGCGAAGAAAAACGATCCTCAGGCTCTCTTCGGCATCGTTCAGGGCGGAATGTTTGCGGATCTTCGACGACAGTCCCTGGAAGGGCTGGTCGAAATGGAGTTTGACGGATACGCGCTAGGCGGCGTCAGCGTGGGAGAACCCAAGCAGCAGATGTATGACATCACCTCTGAAATCGCCCCGCTGCTGCCTGAAAACAAACCGAGATATCTCATGGGTGTGGGCACACCGGCCGACATTGTTTATGGTGTTTCCTGCGGCATCGACCTGTTCGACTGCGTCATGCCGACACGCTGCGCCCGTCACGGATTGTTGTTTACAAATAAACAAAAGATTGTTATAAAAAACGCCCGCTGGCGGGAGGACGACGCCCCGCTTGATGAAACATGCGATTGTTACACCTGTAAAAATTTTTCCAGGGGCTATTTGCGGCATCTGTATGTCGCCGGAGAAATTCTGGCGATGATACTGAATACTATTCACAATATCCGCTACTACATGCGCCTGATGGAAAATATCCGCGAGGCCGTCCGGAAGGACACTTTTGCGGCGTTTCAAAAAGACTTTCAAAATCAAGAGATTTTCTGATAAAGAGCGACAAAATCTAAGGAGGGCACTAAATTGATATCACAAGCATTCGCAATGGGAGGCGGCCAAGGCGCGCCGGGACAGGCAGGCGGATTCGGTGACTGGAGCTTCATCATTATGATGGTGGTTATCTTTGTCATCTTTTATTTTCTGTTGATCCGTCCGCAGCAGAAGAAACAAAAAGAACTCAAATCCATGCTCGACAATCTGGCCTACGGTGACACGATTATGACCACTGGCGGCATTCACGGCAAGATCACCGGCCTGGCCGACGCGGTCGTTACGCTGGAAATCGCCGACAAAGTCAGAATCAAGATCGCGCGCAGCGCCATCGGCGCCATCGTTCAAAAAGCGGGCTCCGGAGCGCCTCCCGCAACCAAACCATAATCCGGAAAGGGGCCATTCATGTTCAAGTCTCTCAAGATCAGGATATCCGTCACGGTGATTGTGTGTCTTGCCGCATTGTACTTCCTGCTGCCGACTTTCGTTTCTGAAATTCCGGCGCCCTGGAATCGCTATTTGGCAAAAGAAAAGATTCACCTGGGTCTCGATTTGCAAGGCGGCATGCATCTGGTTCTGGAAATCGACACGGAGCGGGCGCTTGAAGACATGCTCGAACGCCGGACCGGCGATTTGAAGGAATCCCTGATGGATCGGAAAGTGCGTTTCCGCAACCTGAAAAAAGCCGAGGGCGCCTCCATTACCATGGAACTGCCGGATCCGGCCGGAAAAACCGATCTTGACAACCTGCTCAAAGAGCAATATCCCGATCTGGAAGCCTCTTCAACAAAGCAGGGCGATTCGCTGCTTGTCACTCTGACACTCAATGAAAAGCACGCCGCCGACATGAAGAAACTCACTGTTGAACATTCATTGGAAACAATCCGCAACCGTGTGGACCAGTTCGGTATCGCGGAGCCTGAAATCGTTCCTCAGGGCGACAACCGGATCATGGTTCAGCTTCCTGGCATTAAAGAACCGGAACGGGCGAAAAACCTCATCGGTAAAACAGCTCTTTTGGAATTCAAGGTAGTTGACGAAGAAAACTCGCTGGAGGACGCCCTTCGAGGCATCGTCCCCGAAGGCTCGATCATCGCCTACGGACCGGCCACCGCCGGGACAGGCAGAACGCCCTATCTGATCAAAAGCAAGGCGCTTCTAACCGGCGCGTCTCTGGAAACCGCCAGAGTGCAGATCGGCGACCGTTTCGGCGAACCCACCGTATCCATCAAATTCAACGCGCAGGGTGCCGCGGATTTCGATCGCATCACCAATGAAAACGTCCGCAAGCGTCTGGCCATCGTGCTTGACGGGGTGGTCCACTCGGCGCCGCAAATCCGGGAACGCATCTCAGGCGGACAGGCCGAAATCACCGGCAACTTCACCATGGACGAAGCCCGCGATCTGGCGATCGTGCTGCGCGCCGGCGCTCTGCCCGCTCCGGTCATTATTCTGGAAGAACGAACCGTCGGTCCCTCGCTGGGCAGCGACTCCATCCGCCAGGGCATCTGGGCTACGATTATCGGCTCGATTTTCGTCATTATTTTTATGGTCTTTTATTACCGTCTTTCCGGATCCATCGCGGACCTGGCTTTGATCATCAATGTCTTTTTGCTTCTCGGTGTGATGGCAGCTCTGCGCGGAACCCTGACCCTGCCGGGCATCGCCGGTATTTTGCTCACCGTCGGTGTCGCGGTGGATGCCAACATTCTGATCTTCGAGCGCATCCGCGAAGAACTGCGCACCGGAAAAACCATCCGACTGGCCATCGACACAGGCTACAAAAAGGCCTTCATCACTATTCTGGACACGCATATCACCGGTATCGTCTCCGCTGTTTTCCTGATCATCTTCGGGACCGGTCCTATTAAGGGTTTCGCGGTCACATTAATTATCGGCCTTCTAGCAAGTCTATTTACGGCCGTTTTCGTGACCCGTGTGATTTTTGATTACGTAACCTGGAACTTTACCGTGAAAAAACTGAGTATTTAAATCTACGCGCACGCAGGAGATACCTTATGAAGTTCATGGAAATCATCAAGCCCGGCACCAATCTGGATTTTGTCGGAAAAATGAAATACGCGATCATCTTTTCGGTCGTCCTGATCGTTCTGAGCCTCGGCGCAATCGCCCTTCAAGGAGGGCTGAACCTCGGCATCGATTTCGCGGGCGGGTCTATCATTCAGATTAAATTTACCAAAGCCATCAAAGCGGATGATATACGCGCCGCCTTGAAAGCCACCAATCTGGAAAACAGCATTATTCAGCAATTCGGAGAAAACGAGTTTCTGATCCGGTCAACCGAATCCTTCTCGGAAAGAGAAGTCATGGCCACGAATCTGGAAAATCCTCTCTCGTCCGCTTTCGGCAAGGACTATGAAATAAGGCGCGTTGAAGTCGTCGGCTCCAAAGTGGGGTCCGATTTCCGCCGCAAGGCTATTTTCGCGGTGGTGCTGTCCTGGATCGCCATGCTCGTCTACATCGCCTGGCGTTTTGAATTCCGCTACGGGCTGGGCGCGGTCACAGCGCTCATCCATGACGTGCTCATCATCATCGGCATCATCGCGGTCCTCCGGATGGAATTCACCATTTCCATTCTGGCGGCCCTGTTTTTCATTATCGGTTTTTCCATCAACGACACCATCGTCGTGCTGGACCGTATCCGGGAGAATGTGAAGCTCAACCCCCGCAAGAAACTGGGAGAAATCATCAACCTCAGCATCAACCAGACGCTCAGCCGAACCATCCTCACGTCACTGACTGTATTTCTAACCGTTTTGGCTCTGTATTTTTTCGGCGGCCCGGTGATTCACGATCTGGCCTTCGCCCTGTTAATCGGCGTGGTGATCGGTACGTACTCCTCGATTTTTATCGCCTGTACGATCGTCTTGTTTTTTGAAAGATTTCATCTGCCCAAGCAAAGGAAAAGTTAACTTGTCATCACTTGCGCCGGCGGGTTTTGCGATTTTTATCGTCATTCTTTTTGTCGGGGTTTATCTGAACCTCTACAGTCTGCCGGGGACTGTCGTCATTTTTCTGGATGTCGCGGCTTACGCGCTTTTTACGGGCTTCGACCACATTGGATGGAAAGTCTTACTGGCCCTGCTGTTTCTAATGATTGCGGCGGAAACGATTGATTTTCTTCTGGGTCTCACAAGCGTTCATCAGCCGCCGGTGACCATAAAATCTCTTGTCGGTGCGCTTTGCGGCGGCCTGATCTTCATGGCGGTTCTCACCCCGTTTTTGTGGGGTCTCGGGATCTGGGGTGGTTTTTTGCTGGGATCACTGGCCGGCATCGTCGCGATGGAGCTTTCCCGTCAGTCCCGCATGAAAACGCCCCATCAAGCGTCCTGGCAGAAGATTTTCGGCATGATCGGCCATAAAACGCTCAAGGGACTTTGGTCTCTGGCCATGATCTTTATCGCGCTCACTCATATCTATTCTTGAAGGTTTGCACAGACAATGAAAAAAAAGGTTAAACAAGACAAGAAAAAGGCCGATTCCAAAGAAGCGACGAAGACCAAATCCAAAATCCAGGAATACATTGAAGCGATTTTGATCGCGATTCTGATTGCCGCGGTCATCCGGACGTTCGTCGTTCAGGCCTATAAAATCCCCTCCCGCTCGATGGTGCCGACGCTACTGGTCGGAGATCACCTGCTGGTGAACAAATTCATCTATGGCGTGAAGATTCCCGTAATCCGCAAGACGATCCTTCCTATTACCGACCCGAAACAGGGGGACATTATCGTTTTCATCTATCCTGAAGATCGCTCCAAAGATTATATCAAGCGGGTGATCGGCGTGGCGGGAGACAAAATCGAAATCAAGAACAAAAAGATTTTCATTAACGATCAACCGTACGAAGATTCCTACGGCATCTATTCCGATCCGAGGATTTTAAAGGACAACGTGCGGGACAATTACGGCCCGGTTGTGGTCCCGACGGACTCTTTGTTCGTCATGGGAGACAATCGTGATGAAAGCGCCGACAGTCGCTTCTGGGGATTCGTCAACCTCGCCGACGTCGAAGGAAAAGCACTGATTCTCTACTG
Organism: uncultured Smithella sp.; assembly: GCA_964443625.1. Taxonomy (GTDB): domain Bacteria; phylum Desulfobacterota; class Syntrophia; order Syntrophales; family Smithellaceae; genus UBA8904. Next base: position 13,676 of record CAYUDM010000027.1, read on the forward strand.
GTCGTGGAACAGCGAGGACTTCTCTTTACGATGGAAACGTTTGGGGCACCTGTTGCACTGATCCCCCGAAGAAACCGGACGTCAGGAGAAGCCAAAGCGATTATTTTTTTCAATTCGGAAGCGCGCTTTGCGTCGGACATTTTTCCTGCCGCACCGGGGCTGAAGGGGAAACCACATGGACAAAAAACAACCTCGATCCAAAATTCAAGAAACCATTGAAGTCGTCATTGTCGCCCTGTTGATCGCCGGCGTCGTCCGCGCCTTTCTGATCGGAAACTACGCGATTCCCTCCCGATCCATGGTGCCCACGCTGCTTGTCGGCGACCGCATTATCGCCAACAAAGTCGTCTACGGCCTTAAAATTCCGTTCTTTAGGAAAACGCTTCTCCCCGTCTCTGAGCCGCAAAGAGGCGAGGTGGTCATCTTTATCTATCCGGAGGATCGTTCCAAGGATTTCGTCAAACGGGTGATCGGAATTGCCGGAGACAAGATCGAAATCAAAAACAAGGTCCTCTACATAAATGATCAGGAATACCGAGCCCGTTACGGCATTTATACGGATTCCATCGTCTATCCGGCCATCATCCAACGCCGCGACAATTTCGGTCCCGTCGTCGTTCCACCGCAATCACTCTTCGTGATGGGAGACAATCGCGACGAAAGTCTCGACAGTCGCTTCTGGGGATTCGTTCATCTGGCCGACGTACACGGCCGGGCCTCGTTTATCTACTGGTCCTGGGACGCGGAAAGCAATGAGAGTTTTTTGTCGAAAATCCGATGGAGCCGCATCGGAACCCGCTTAAACTGACCTTGCGGACGGGGGTTACTTTTGCCTTGACACATAAGCGCCCCTCGTGTAAGAAAGCGGCCAACTAAACCTTTTAAGTCAATCCCGTGAGATTGAAAAAGGACGCAAAACCCATGAAAAAAGATATTCCGCATAGTGACCGATCGAGCCTTTCTCCTGCCGGGGAAAGGCTTTTTTTGTATCTCGGGCCGGCGGCCATCAATCATCCAATCGGCAAGGCAAACTACTGCATGAAGGAGCGGTTATAATGGCGAAGAAACCTTCCGTTAAAGTGGTCATGGACAGCGAAGGCATCGACCGGTGCCTGACCCGTATCGCCTATGAAATTCTCGAAAAAAACAAGGGTGTGAACGACCTGGTGGTGGTCGGCATCCGCACGGGCGGCATTTATCTTGCTTCGAGACTTCAGAAAAAAATCACCGCCATCGAGGGACGGGAAATTCCTCTGGGTTTTCTCGACATCACGCTCTACCGCGACGATATTGCCAAAGCCGCGTCGAAACCCTCGCCCGGCAAAACACAGATTCCTTTCGACCTCACGGATAAAAAGGTTGTTTTGGTTGATGATGTTCTTTTTACCGGAAGGACGATCCGCGCCGCCATGGACGCGCTCATCGATTTCGGACGGCCCCAAATGATCCAGCTTGCCGTTCTGATCGACCGGGGTCATCGCGAACTGCCGATCCGCGCGGACTTCGTCGGAAAAAATCTGCCCTCATCGCTGTGGGAAGCGGTCACGGTTAATCTGATGGAGAAAAACGGCAAAGACGACGAAGTGGTCATTGAAGAAGAACCCTAACCCATCATGGATGCACAAGGCAATATTTTATGACAAAACTGACCAAAAAAGACATCCTCGGCATCGCCGATATGACGGTGGATGAAATTACGCTGATTTTGGAAACGGCCGAATCGTTTCTGGAAATTTCCACACGCGACATCAAAAAAGTGCCGACGCTTCGCGGCAAAAGCATTATCAACCTCTTTTACGAAGCCAGCACACGGACAAGAACCTCGTTTGAAATCGCCGGGAAACGCCTCAGCGCCGATACGATCAACATCTCCGCCTCGACAAGCTCCGTCGTGAAGGGAGAAACGCTCATCGACACGGCCCGCAACCTCGAAGCCATGAACCCGGACATCATCGTGCTTCGGCACAGCGCCGCGGGGGCCCCGCATCTTTTAGCCTCACTGGTCCGCCAGTCCATCATCAACGCCGGCGACGGCGCGCACGAACATCCATCGCAGGCGCTCTTAGACATGATGACCATCCGGGAAAAGAAAGGCCGCATCGCCGGTCTGAAAGTCGCTTTGGTGGGTGACATTCTGCACAGTCGCGTGGCCCGCTCCAATATTTACGGCCTGACCAAAATGGGCGCCGACGTGGTCGTCGCCGGCCCCGCCACCATGCTGCCGCGCGATATTGAAAAAATGGGCGTTGTGGCCTGCACCCGCCTTGAAGAAGCGATTGACGGAGCGGATGTCGTCATGATGCTGCGGATTCAATTGGAGCGTCAGAAACAAAACATTTTTCCGTCGCTGCGCGAATACGCCCAGCGCTACTGCCTGAACCGCGCCAACCTGAAACTGGCCAAATCCGACGCAATCGTCATGCATCCGGGTCCCATCAACCGGGGCGTGGAAATCTCTCCCGATATTGCCGACGATCCCGACTTTTCCGTGATTCTGGACCAGGTTTCGAACGGTGTGGCCGTCCGGATGGCCCTTTTATACCTGTTAAGCGGAGGAAACGAATGAAACTGATTCTAAAAGGCGGACGGGTGATCGACCCGTCTCAAAATATGGACGCGACTGCGGACATCCTGATCGAAAACGGTAAAATCGCCGCGTGCGGCACAGATCTTCAGGTCCCCGCAGACACCGAGATTATCGATGCGAAAGGTCTGATCGTCACGCCCGGACTGATCGACATGCATGTTCACCTGCGCGAACCGGGACAGGAATACAAAGAAACCGTCGCCACGGGCGCGGCCGCCGCAGTGGCCGGCGGGTTTTCTTCCGTGGCCTGTATGCCCAATACGGCGCCCGTCAACGACAACCGGTCCATCACGGAATTCATTGCCCGTCGGGCCTCCGAGGCAAACCTCGCCCGCGTCTATCCCATCGCGTCCATCAGTGTGGGCCAGGAAGGAAAACAGATGACGGAGTTTGCCGATCTCAAAGACGCCGGCGCCGTCGCCCTGTCCGATGACGGCAAACCCGTCATGGACGCCGCACTGCTTCGCCGCACGCTGGAATACGCGGAATCTCTGGGATTGACGGTGATCGAACATTGCGAGGAGTCTTCGTTGTCCGCGGGAGGCCTGATGCATGAAGGCTATTATTCCACGATTTTGGGCATGCGGGGAATTCCATCCATCGCCGAAGAAATTATGGCGCACCGGGACATTCTCATTGCCGAATATACCGGCGCCCATATTCACATTGCGCACGTCAGCACAGCCGGCACCGTGCGCATCATCCGGGACGCGAAAAAGCGAGGCGTCCGCGTCACCGCGGAAACCGCCCCGCACTATTTCACGCTGACCGACGAATCGCTGACCGCCTACAACACGCATTTCAAAGTGAACCCGCCCCTGCGCGAGGCTTCGGACATCGCGGCGATCAAAGCCGGACTGGCCGACGGCACACTGGATGCCATCGCCTGCGACCACGCGCCGCACGCCCGGACGGACAAGGAAGTTGAATTTGAATACGCGTCAAACGGCATCAGCGGACTGGAAACGTCGCTGGGGCTCAGCATCAAACTTGTGCAAGAAGGCATTTTGTCCTGGCCGGATCTGATCGCGAAAATGAGCTGCAATCCCGCTCGCATTCTGAATCTTCCCGCAGGCACCCTCGCCCCGGGCTCTCCCGCCGACGTCACGCTCATTGATCCGAACCGCGACTGGACGGTGGATGTCAAGGCGTTTTGCTCACGCGGTAAAAATTCGCCGTTTCACGGCTTGACGCTTTCCGGTCGCGCCGTGATGACCCTCGTGGACGGCCTGATCAAATATGACGGTCGCGGCTTAAGATGAGCGCGAAAGAAATCCTCAAAACCGCCGGATTCGTTTTGCGCACCTATAGTTACGGCGAATCCGACCTGATCGTCAGTTTCTACAGCCGGGACTTCGGAAAAATCCGAGGTATTGCCAAGGGTGCCAAACGCAGCAAAAAACGCTTTGCCAATGTGTTCGAACCGTTTTCACTGGCCGAAATGATCTTTTCGCGCAAAAGCCAAGACGGCCTTGTTTTCATTGAAGCGTGCGATACGCTGAACCATTTCGACGCGGTGCGCGAAGACCTTGAAAAAACGCTGACCGCGTCCTACTTCATCGACCTTGCGGATCATTTCAGCCCGGAAGGCAAAGCCAACGAAAACCTTTTCACCTTATTGACCGACTTTCTGACCATCCTGTCCCGCGAAAAAGTAACAGATGCCATGATCCGCTTCTTCGAGATTCGTCTGCTTAAAATCTCCGGGTTTCTGCCGTCTTTGGAAACCTGCGTCCGTTGCAAAGCACCCCTGGCCAACGGCGGCGCCTATTATTTTTTCCCGAGGGAGGGCGGTATTTTGTGCGCATCCTGCGCCAGACCCGAGCGCTACGATCAGAGCGTGTCTCCGGGAACGTTGCGCACACTGCTTCTGGGGCGCGACATGGAAATCGAGAAAATCAAGATGGTCTGCCTTGCCGACGGTATCGCGATGGAATCAAGAAATCTTCTGTGCGGATTCATCTCACACGTCGTCGGCAAAGAAATCAAGTCTTTCAAAGTCATGGAGCAGGTGCGGCGCTTTTGCCCCTGAGAGAAGCCCTATGAAGCGTCCGGAATTGCTCATACCCGCCGGAAATCTCGAAAAACTTCGCACGGCGCTGCTGTACGGCGCCGATGCCGTTTACACCGGCGTAGACGGTTTGAGCCTTCGGGCCCCGTCGGCCGAGATGACGCTTGCCGACCTGGAAACCGGCATCCGGGAAGCCCATGCCCAAGGTGTGCAGGTGTACGCGGCGGCCAATACCTTCATCCGGGACGCGGATTGGCCGCGCGCCCGGAAAATTCTGCCTGATGTGATCGACGCAGGCATTGATGCCCTGATTATCAGCGATCCCGGCCTGCTGGGGCTGGTCCGCCGGATCAGGTCTGATCTGCCGATTCACTTAAGCACGCAAGCCAATACCACCAACACGGAAGCGGTCCGTTTCTGGCAGCAGTCCGGCATTTGCAGGATCATCCTCGCGCGCGAATTGAGTCTTCACGAAATCGGCGTCATCGCGCGCGCAGTGCCCGAAATGGAACTGGAGGTTTTTGTTCACGGCGCCATGTGTATGAGCTATTCAGGGCGCTGCTTTCTTTCCGCCTATCGCAATCGCCGCAGCGCCAACGAGGGCGATTGCTCTCAACCCTGCCGATGGGAATACAGACTGGAAGAAAAGACGCGACCCGCCGATCCCCTGATTCTGGAAGAAGACGACCGGTTCACGTATTTGCTAAGTTCCAAAGACTTATGCCTGATTGAATACCTTCCGGATGTTTGCGCCGCGGGCGTTGCAAGCCTCAAAGTCGAAGGCCGCATGAAATCCGCATACTATGTCGCGGTGGTCACACGCGCCTATCGCCTTGCGCTCGACGCCTTCCTGACCGGACCCGACACCTACCGTTTTAATCCGGAACGGCTTTCCGAACTAAAAAAAGTCTCACACCGCGGCTACACCAGCGGTTTTGCCTTTCGCGAGGAGAAGATTTCCGAAACCTCTCCGGACAGAAAAATCATTCAGACGCACGAGCCGGCCGGCGTGGTCATCGGTTGCGGCGACCCACCCGGACAGATGACCATTGAAGTCCGGAATCTCGTTTCAGCCGGAGACGAAATGGAATTGCTGCTTCCTGACCGGACCGTGCCGATCAAAACAGACCTCCTGTACGACTGCGACAACCGGAGACTCGATAGGGCTCACAGCGGCAATAGAATCCGCCTGGTTACGGACGTCGAGGCGCCACCCTACGCCATCCACCGACAACCCGTTAAGACGTAACGGACTCAAAAACGCGCAACAAATGTCTTCTTTTTAAGGTACTTGCGCCGGACCGTAAAAAAAGCGGGGAATGGATGTTGTCCACTCCCCGCTTCATCTGAATTTTTTGGCTTCAGGCCTATTGACTATCGCCCCTGGCCCATCGCCTATTTTTTAATAATGAACTCCGCAACCGCTTCGACGCGGCGGTTCTGAGCACGCCCTTCGCGTGTGTCGTTCGACGCGACGGGATTGTCTTCGCCAAAACCGCGGGCTTTCAGACGCGAAGCGTCAATACCGTGCTTATCCACCATGTATTTCACCACCGCCTCGGCTCGCTGCTGGGACAGGCGTTTGTTGTACGCCGCGGCTCCAACACTGTCGGTATGACCGTCGATCTCAATGTTCAAATCGGGATGCTGCTTCATGACTTCGGCCAGATCGTCGATATCGTTGAAGAAGCCTTTTTTAATCATGGCTTTGTCCGTGTCGAACTGCACATTGAGCGTCACCTTGCCTTTTTCGAGAATTACGGGCTTGGCAGCTTCCTTTTTGACTTCCTGAACCACGGGCGGGCAACCGTCCTTATCGACTGTCACGCCGGCGGGCGTGCCAGGACATTTATCAAGATAATCCGGAACGCCGTCTTTATCGGAATCCAGAGGACAGCCGTCCTTGTCGACCGCCACACCGGCGGGGGTGCCGGGACATTTGTCACGGTCATCCGGAACACCGTCCTTATCGGAATCCAGTACAACCGGAGCGGGGGCGGGTGCCGGAGCGGGAGCCGGTTCCACCGCTTTTTTGGCGCCGCCGAACGCGAAGGTTAGACCCACCGTATAAAGAAGATTGTTATGTCTGCCGTCGAAAGGAATCACATGACGCAAATCCGCCCGGAGGGCTACGCTGTCCGTCAGGAAGAATTTCACGCCCGCGCCGTAATCCGCCGCCAGCTTGTTCCCTTGATCTTCCGTTGTATCTTGCGTCTTACTGCTGTAGTGAACGCCGCCGATGCCGACAGCCAAAAACGGCACGATCGGAGCGTCGGGCAGCAGATGAAAAATACCTTCAACGCCGTAACCGAGGAAATTCACATTCTTGTTATTATTGATTCCGCCTTCGATTTCCGTGGGCACATAATGAACGAATCCTTCAACACCAAAGTACTTGGTGAAGTTGTATCCGGCGCGAACCCCCAGACTCAAACCGTTTTCCATGTCCTCATTGCCTTCGAACGAATAACCGCCGATTGTCGGAGACACGTGGACAGACCCGGCATTCACCTGCGCAAACCCCGCCGCGGCAAAAACCACCGTACACAAAAAAACAGCCAACACCAAAAATTTCTTCATAACTTAGCTCCTTATTGTCCTATATGAATTATTCCGTTGAACGACTCAACGACCTCAAACCGCTTGAATTTTTATGGATCACTAACTATTTTGAAATTTGTGTTCCAAAGCTAACGAATTGCTTCGCTTGTGTCAACTGCTATTTTCCAACACCTGCCGCCGCATGGGACGTTTAAAGACTACAAACAACACTCCAGAATGCGACGCATTTTATCAGGCGTCACATCCCCATGCTCACCCAGGCTCGTCAAGCCATGCTGGGACAGCAACCCGATCACTCGCTCGATGCTGAATCCGTCAATACGGTAAGCGGCAATCCGTGTGGGCAGGCCCATCCGTTCAAAAAAACCCCGCGTTTTTTCAATGGCCGCGTCGATCCGGGTCTTGTCGCCGCCGCTTTTGATTCCCCAGATCCTCTCCGCATACTGGAGCAATTTGTCTCTTTTGACATCCCTGCGGATATTCATCATCGCCGGAACCAGAAGCGCGAGCGTTTCAGCATGATCCAAACCATACAGAACCGTCAGCTCATAGCCCGCACGATGCGCCGCCCAGTCCTGCGGCACACCCGCGCCGATCAGGCCGTTGAGTCCGAGTGTAGACGCCCACATCAGATTGGCCCGCAGCTCGTAATTGTTCGGATCGGCCAGAGCCCCGGGACCATCGTCCAGAAGTGAAAGCATCAATCCTTCCGCCAGGCGGTCTGAAACATGTCCTCCGGCGGGATACGTCAGATATTGCTCGAGCACGTGAACAAATGTATCAACCACGCCGTTGCCGATGTATTTTGCGGGCAACGTAAAAGTTTTTTCCGGATCGAGCGATGCAAAACGAGGAAATAAATGATCGTTCATGATGGCTTTTTTAAAAGCATGGGACCGGCGGGAAAGAATCGCCCGGCTGTTCATCTCCGAACCGCTGGCCGGCAATGTCACCACGGCGCCGAGTGGCAAAGCCCGCCGGATATTTGCGCCCTTATCATCCAAGAGACTGACGGGATCTTTCTCGTAAGGAATCGCGGCGGCCATAAATTTCGTTGCGTCAATCACGGACCCGCCTCCGACCGCCACCAGAAAATCGACCCCCTCCCTCCTCGCCAGGATGGCTCCCGCAAGCGCCGTATCATAGTCGGGATTCGGTTCAATGCCTCCGAATTCCACAATCTGTCTGCCCACGAGCGCCGCTTTGACTTCATCGACAAAGCCATAGCGCCTGGCGCTTTGCGCGCCGAAGACGATCAACACGCGGGCCTGAACCGGAACCTGCGAACCGATTCTGCCGACGCTGCCGCGCCCGAAAAAGATTCGGGTCGGATTGTAGAATGTAAAATCAAGCATGCCGGAACCTCTCTCTATGCCCTTGCATCACGCCCATTGATCGGACGTTTCAGGATCCCATGAGGCGGGAATAACCGAAAAGTTTTCATCAAAGCCCGACAGCGTCCGCATATCTTCGGCTGCGATCTCAAAATCGAAGATCGATGCGTTTTCAATGATTTTCTCCTGACGGACGGATTTCGGAATGATGACAATATCGCTTTGCAGCGCCCAGCGAAGCGCCACCTGCGCGGGTGATTTGCCATACTTCTTCCCGATGTCGGCAAGCCTCTGATCTGAAATCCTCTGGCCCCGGCTGAGCGTACTGTAGGACTCGACAACAATTTGTTTTTGACGGCAAAACGCCGCGAGTTCCTTACGCTGAAGAAACGGGCTGAGTTCGACCTGATTGACCGCCGGAACAATCTCGGTCGACGCCAGAAGCTCATTTAAGTGCCGAATCATGAAATTGCTGACTCCGATGGACCGAACCTTCCCTTCCTGTTTAAGCCGGATGAGCGCCTTCCATGTCTGTTGCCGCAAACCCGGCACCGGCCAGTGAATCAAATACAGATCCACGTAATCCATGCCCAGGCGATTGAGGCTTTTCTCGCAGGCGGCAAGCGTCGGGTCGTAGCCCTGGTCATCGTTCCAGACCTTGGTGGTTATAAATATTTCCGAACGCGGAATGCCGCTTTCCCGCACGGCCTGGCCGACATCTCTCTCATTTCCGTAAATGCGCGCCGTATCGATATGACGATACCCTGCCTCAAGCGCCCATAAAGCGGCTTTCCGGGTCACATCTCCTGCCTCGGACAAAAAGGTGCCCAGACCGAATCGCGGAATCGTAAAACCGTCATTGAGCGGGACTCTTGCTGAAATGCTCGTCATCATGATGGTTCTCCTCAGGATAGGGGATCCCGGAAAAATCAAGTTTCCCGAGACGTTTGTCAGGGTTTGCGCAGGACAAGACCCAACGAGTCAAACAGGATTTCAGCGGGATCGAGCGTCTCCCACCCGGACAGTCCGCCCAGTTGCATCCGGCAGGAACCACAGTCGGCGACAATCGCTTCCGCGCCAGTTTTCTGAATCCGTAAAACGGCTCGCTTTCCCAATTCCGTGGCGGTGGCTTCATTGCTTTTCTTGAAACCGTAACTTCCCGACAATCCGCAGCAGGAATCATCCAAAACGGCGCAGGACAGACCGGGAACCAGTTCCATAAGCTTTGCCGCCGGATACCCGATTTTCAGGGCGCGCAGATGACAGGGAATGTGATACGCCAGTTTACGCCGAACTTCGGTAAAGACCGGCTCGATTTCACCGTCATTGATCAGCCGCAGGAGATATTCATGCAGATCGAAGGTGCGCTCAGCAATTTTTTTCGCCTGTGGAACGTCCAGGATGCCCTGGTAGTCCTCCCCGAGACACAACCCGCAGGATGTGCAGCTGTAGAGAATGTCATATCCGGCATCAACATAGTTCGACAAAGACGCCGCGTTTTTCAGCGCGAACGACCGCGCAAGCGACAGGTTGCCGTTGCCCAGCGCCGGCAGACCGCAGCACCACTGGGGCGGCAGCACCACATCCATGCCGAAATGATTCAGAAGGGCAACGATTTTCCGCCCGATATCCGGACGGTAGAAGTTCAGGAAGCACCCGTAGAAAAAAGCGACTTTCCGTCCGGAGCGGCTGCGTTTCTTCTTTTCTTTTTGCAGTTTCCGGAAACGAAATGCCGGAAATGGAATGCTTGTAGCAATACCGAATGCGTTGAATACTTTTTTACCCACAGCCGTGGCGGCAATTCGATTGGCCACGGGAGCGGTCAGAGATCCCAACGCGCTCAAATAATAATTATTCGCGAAAAGCAGATGCGCGGGAGTGTGCGGATGTTCCGCGCCATAGCGCTGCTGCGCCGCGAGAATGATCTGCGCCGGTTCGACACCGCTGGGACAGCTCATTTCGCAGCGTTTGCACTGGCTGCACAAAAGCACCCACTCATCGACAGCCTTCTCCCGGCTGGACCGAAACCGCTCGGCATCCGGCCCGGCCTGCTTGGGACCGGGAAATAGCGGATTAACCCGGAAAACCGGACAATTTTCGACGCAAATCGTGCAACGCATGCAGTGTTCGAAATTCATGCGAGATACTCCGCGCAGGCTTGTGATGCCGCATAGCCCGAAGTCAAAGACAAACCGTTTCCGCAGCCGTAGGTAAGAATCTGCGCGTGCGCCAGAATGCCGCCGCAGACGAAAACATTTTCAAACATTGCGCCTTCCGGACGGAAGGTTGAATCGACACAGACACCCGCACGACTCACGGCGTGATTGGCGGAAAAATAATCGTCTTCGAACCAGCCGGCCCGTGCCGAAGGCACAAAGACGGGCAGATGAAAAATGTTTTCAACAATCGTCTCGCGCGTTGCGGTCAGTCCCCCGCCCACAAATGATCCGGAGGCCAAAATGAAAGCGCGTGCGTTGAGACTGTTGGGCTTGCCGTCTGTGGGCGTAAAGACCGCTTCGACCAGTTTTCCCGTTTTCTCGACACCCGCGACCGGCCAGCTCCAGTAAATATCGCCGCCCTGCGCGCGAAAATGCGCCTTGAGGGCATTGAATAAACGGCGGCCCGGCATTGACGGGGGCAGCGTCGGAATCTCGAAGACCGGCCGCTCCAGATGGTATTCCATCTGTCGGATCACCGCCTGGCAATCCTCCAGTCCCAAAACAGCCGGAATGCCGATTTTATTTTCCCGAATGCGGCGTTGTCCAAGCCAGGTGATAAAGGCTTCGAGAAAAGCGCTTTGCTCAAAGCGCGACGCAAGGCCCATAGTGGTTCTGGCGCCCGCGTCATAAACGGAGAAAGACGATTGGGGAAAGCGCGAAAGGATATAGGCGGGATAGAAATCTTTAAGCCCATCAAAGGTCACAATATGAATGGATTCATCACTGTCTTGAGGGGACCCAGCCATTGAGACGGGCGTCAGGCAGGTCGTCTTAAACGTCCCCAGCGAGGATAGCACCCGCCGGTTCTCCTCGATGCCACCCACATATGAAAGCGCATGCCCTTCCATATTTGTTTTAAAATCCGTCAAGGCCGCGTCCATATCCGCCATCGATACCAGACGCAGGGGATGATTGTCAGGCAACTCCTCTACGCCAAGACGCGCGGAAATCCCCGCACAAAGATCGATGCAGCCTGTAGAGAGGCATGCAGTCGGCTCACCGGTTGTCACTACGGCGACTTTGTACCCCCGACCCGCGAGCCGTGCGCCGGCGGTCAGACCCGCCACGCCCGCTCCGATGACGATGACATCATATTCAATCACGTCCGCTTGGTCCTCTCCATCGCCAGAATCCCCAGATAGATATACTCGACAAGCTGCTCGCCCCGAAGCTGATCGCCCCACAGAGTCTGGCGAATACCGCGAAACCGCCGCTGAAGAAACTCTCGCAACGCGCGCATGGATTCCTCGGGTGTCAAAAGGCTCTGATCCTGCATGACACCCAATGCCCGAAATGTGCAGAATCCCCCCTGACAGGGTCCCATGCCCAGCCGGGTCCGATGCGATATGTCGCCCACATGCCGGGTCGCCGTCTGCCGGATCACCCGCTCCACGTCATCGCGTGTGACCAGTTCGCATTCGCACAGAATATTGTTCATGTCGGCCAGGCGTTTGGAAAGCGGATAACCGCTTAATTCTTCCTGTCCGTCAAGCGGCTTTTCGGCGGTTTCACAGGCTCGCTTGAGATTGAACGCCTCCATGATGGTATCGACCATCTTTTCAGCCATCAGTCGATACGTCGTCAATTTCCCGCCGACGATGCTGTAGAGTCCGTTTTCGTGATCAATAATCTGGAAACCGCGGGTAATCTCCCGGCTGTCGAGCTTCTGCGACTTAAGCAGCGGCCGCACACCGGAAAAAGCCCGGATGATGCGGGTGTGATTGAAATGAGGGATCATCCTGCCGGCTTCCGTGACAATGACGTCCGCCTCGGCCGGTTCGATTCGGATGGCGTCCGGATCGTCCACCGGTAAAGAGGTGGTTCCGGCCAGACACACAGCCTCGTTCGGAACGATGATGTCGCCGTCGGATGACGGCCGCAGGCGGTTGATCACCAGATCGGTCAGCCGGTGGTTGGTGATCACCAGAGACCCTTTTGAAAGCGTCATCGGAACGTCGCTGTCGGCCATGCGGGCGATGCCGTTTGCCCAGGCCCCTGTGGCATTAACCAGAATGTTGCCCTGAATTTCCTGGATCTCCCCGGTCACGGCCGATTGTGCCTTCACGCCGATGCAGCGCCCCCTGGACTTCACAATTTCAATCACGCGGTGGCGCGTAAAACTCAAGCCGCCTTTGAGCTCGGACGTTTTCATGTTGAGCATGCACAGACGGAACGGATCGATCGAACAATCCGGCACGCGAACGGCCTCTTCAATCTCCGGATTCAAATTCGGTACCAGATCCAGCGCCCGGGATGCCGAAATCAGCTCAACGGGAATGCCGACATCGTCGCAACTGCGCAGGAAACGTTCACGGTAACGCTTGGAATCTCCCGGCAGCCTGACGAAAAGGCCTCCCGTGCGTTCCACGCACTTTTCACCGATCCGCCGCAGGATGAGGTTTTCATCATAGCACTCCTTGGCGGCAACCGGATCGGACACCACATAGCGTCCTCCACTGTGGAGCAGTCCGTGGCAGGCGCCGGTCGCACCCGCGGCATAATCGCCTTTTTCGATCAGACAGTGTGGAATCCCCCTGAGCGCCAGATCCCTCGCGATACCGCAGCCTGTGGCTCCGCCCCCGATAATGATCACATCCGTCTTAATCATTTTTCCTCAAGTTGCTTTGTTCGCCCCTCCGGACGTGCGCGGCAGGGGTTCGGCGCGATTGTTCAGATCAGATCCAGCGTTTTTTTCGCTTCGTCCGCTCCGTCAAAGTCGGGGTTTAGCCTGAGGGCTTCCGAAAGCTCCTTTTTCGCCAGGTCGCGAGTTCCGTTTTTGAAGTAGGCCATCCCCAGATGATAACGCGTCAAAGGCTCGTTCGGATTTTTCTCCGCCGCCTCTTTTAAATAAACGACCGCCGTTGCGTAAATATTTTTCTTATAGTAAATCCAGCCCAGCGTATCGGAGATATGCGGATCCTCCGGCATCAACTCTTTTGCCTTTTGGGCCAGATTCAGCGCAACATCAATATTGCCGCCGTGCTCGGCGTACAGATAGGCCAGATTGTTGGCGGCCGGCACATAGTTCGGATTGATTTTGAGGGCCTTCTCATAGTGCTGCTGGGCCTGGTTGTAATCTTTTTCACCTTCGTAAATCATTCCCAGCGCCATGTGCGCCGAAAGCGTCTGAGGACCTTTGTCGATGGCCGACAGATATTCCTTTTTGGCTTTTTCCGTCATTTTATGCCGCATATAAAACCCCGCCAGAGAGACATACAGAGCCGGCGTGCTGGGCTGAAGCTCCACGGCTTTGCGCATGTATTTTTCAGCTTCCGTCACGTTGCCGAGCGCCTCATAGACGCTCCCAAGAAGATTATTGAAAAAGGGATTGTCGGGCGCCCCGGCCAGTTTTTTACGCGCGAACTCGAGAGCCCGGTCGGAATCCTTTCGTTTGAGATAGACCGCGACAATGTACTGCGCCGGTTCAACCAACGCTGGATCCAAAGAAGACGCTTTTTCAAATCGCTGGATCGCCTCGTCATCCCGCTTCGACATGAGCAGGATTTTCCCCAGCTGCACGTAGGGGCCGGCCTGATTCGGCGCCAGACGGATGGCCTCCTCGAAGGCCGCAGTCGCCGCCTGTGCGTTTTTATCCGCCATATACGCGTTTCCCAAAAGGATGCGGGCCCGCGCGTTATTCGGGTCATCTTTGAGCAGCGCGTTGAGATCGGAGATTCCCTTTTGCGTATCGCCTTCCCGAAGCTGGATTTCAGCCAGAACGAGTCGCGGTTCACTCCAGTTGGATCTTAGCTTGATCGCCTCGGCCAGCGCCGTTTTGGCTTGACCGCTGTCGCGTTTTCCCAAATGCGCCAGCGCGCTGAAAAACTGCGCGTGGGCGGATTGCGGATAATCCTTCAGATACCCCCGAAACAGATCAAGCGCCGGATCATACTTGTTTTCAGCAAGCAAAATTCTGCCTTTGAGCAAAAGACCTTCCGGGCTCTTGGTGTTGAGTTTGAGGATTTTTTCCGTGTATTTCATGCTGTCGGAAAGTTTTCGTTCGGCCATATAGAATTCGGCAAGTCTCACCAGGGCCGGAGCGCTTTTCGAATCCGCCGACACGGCCGCCAGATAAGCGGCCTCCGCCAGATCTTTTTTCTGCCAGAGCATGTAAAAATTCCCCAGCTGCACGCCGGCCGCGGCGCTTGCGGGAGAAACCTCAACCGCCTTTTTAAATTGCGCTTCCGCCTCGTCCATGCGTCCGGTTGCAGCATAGAAAGCGCCGAGTTTCTGATAGGGCTCGGGTTTGTCCGGCGCTGTTTTGACGGCTTCCCGGTAGGCATTGCCGGCGGCCTCGGGCTGACCGGTATGCATATAGAAATCCGCCAGCGCCAGTCTGGCCCGAATCGACTGCTCATCGGCCCGAACGGCCGATTTGAGCATCTGCTCGGCCGACACTAAATCCCGTTTGATCATGTAAAGATTCGCAAGCATCAGGTAGGCGTCGTGCTTCTTGTCACCCTGTGCGGCCTTGAGGCCCTCCTCAATGGCTGCATCGAGATCTTTATCCCGCAGGTGCACATTGCTCAAAAGCATGTGACCGCGGGCGTCATTGGAGTCGATTTCCAGAATGGCCCGGGCCTGCTCGGCTGCCTTCTGCGGGTCTCCGGCCAGCAGATAAATCGTTCCCAGATGATGCCTGGCATCGATCAGACTGGAATCGAGTTCAACGGCTTTCGATATCGCCGCATAGGCCTCTCGGGGCATGCCGGTTCGCAAGCGGCAAAGCCCCAGTTTGTAGTAGGCTTGCGCGTTGGCCTGATCGAGTTTAACGACATTGGCATACTCAATGGCTGCCTCTTTAAACCGTTCCTGCGTGTAGTACTTTTCAGCCTTGACCCAGTGACGCTGCATCTTCGCTTCTTTGGAGCATCCGGCAAATAAGGCGCAAAAACCGGCCAGCAAAAGGATCATCATCACAAAAGAAAGCCTTCGATTCCATCGGTTCATTTTTGTATCTCCTCAATAATAAGATAAATATTCATTTTTTCTGACAGATGAGAAACCGTTGTGCTTTGCCCGCAGCCGGTTCTTTGAGGTTACAGGCGGAAAAAGACGACCCGGAATTACCGGATCGCGAAGGTCATCATATAGAGGTTTTAGCATCTTTTCAAGGCTATTCCTGCCGGTCGCTTTCGGAACGCCCCGAATTTGTGCGGCCCGGCCCTGAAAATTCCTCGACAAGACATTATTTTCCTGATAACGAACTCGACTTGACTTAGCCGAAAAAAGTGTTTATTTGTCGCCTTGGGGCCGAGTTGTCCATCATGACATAACATTAAATTTATGGAGAAAGCTCGTGACAAGGAAATGGATTGCCTGCGCAGTGTTAGGGGTTGTTTTTTTTCTGACCATCTGTCTTCCTTTTGCCTCAGCCGGAGAGAAGCAGGCTCAACCGGCGCCGGGCCTTGCGACAGGAGACGTGAGCGTCTCGCCGACTCAATACATCATCGGTCCGGAAGACGTCTTGAGTATCAATGTCTGGAAGGAAGATTCCATCACCCAGACCGTTCCGGTCCGGATTGACGGCAATATCTCTCTGCCGCTTCTGGATGACATCCGGGCAGCGGGGAAAACGCCCCTCGAGCTTAAAGAGATTATCACGGAAAAACTCAAAGGATATATTGAAAATCCGACTGTAACCGTCACGGTTCTCGAAGCCAACAGTTACAAAATTTTTCTGACCGGCGAAGTCAAAAACCCCGGCGTGATGCGTATCCGAAGCCCGATCACCCTGATGAAGGCCATCACCACGGCCGGCGGATTCACCGAATGGGCCAACAAGCGCAAGATCCTGATCATCACCCGTGATGAACAGGGCAACGAAAAACGGATAACCGTGAATTACAATCGTATTCTGGACGGGGATGAGCCGGACCCCGTCATAACTCGTGGCGACACCATCGTGGTCAGGTAACAAAACCGCCCGCATCGGGCAACTTCAGAACATCACGAGGCTCCGAAAAATGAAAAAGACAGTATGGTTTGTCCTGGCGGCAGTTGTCTTTTACCTGGCGCAGACGGCTCCCGCCTTCGCCCAATGGCTCAATCAGATCCACCCTTACATCAGCGTCAAAGGAGAATACAGCGACAATCTGGATCTCAACAAAACCAATAAACGAGAAGATTTTTACACCACCATCACCCCCGGCGTGAAATTCTCCAATATGACGGAAAAATCCGGCATTGACCTCAACGCGGCAGTAGGCGCCGTCCTTTATGACAAATACAGCGAAGACAATTACATCACCGGCAACGTCAATCTCAACGCCAAATATCTGACCCGTTCGCATTTCAATTTCTATCTCCGGGGCAGCTACCTCCGATCGGACGAGCTGCGTGAGCCCCAGTTTCTGACCGACGATATAGATAACAAGCAGGAACTGGCCGAGCTTTCCCGCAGAACGCCCTACTGGCGAACCATCCTGGAGCCGGCTGTTGAATATCAATTCGGCCCGGAAAGCCGAATCGGCGTCCGATATCGCTATAATCTATACAACATCAAAGGCGCCTTCGGCGAAGACAGCATCGAAAACACGGTCAACCCCTACCTGACCTGGTGGCTCACCCGCCGGCACGGTTTATCACTGGACTATGCCTACACCAACGGACATTTTGAAGTCAGTAATGATTTCAACAATCACAAAGTCTCCGCCGCCTACCTGTTTCGCGTCACGCCGAAAGCGACAGCTTCTCTCAACGGGGGCTATTCCCGCAGGGAATACACTCCATCCGGCAACGATCTTTATTATGAAATTTATGAAACCGCCGTCGGTCTGACCTACGCCTTTACCCAGCAGTTGACCGTGTCGGGCCAGGCCGGCTATTACTGGCTGGATTCCCGGATCGGCCAAAACACCAACGGCGTCAATTTCAAAGGAGACATCTCTCATCAAAGCGCCAAGACTCTGTTGCGCCTGAGCGTCCAGGGCGGCTATACTCAAGACGACTTCACGTCTCAAAACCTGGGCTTCCGGAAATACTACCGCGCCACGGGAACCGTGACCCACTTTCTTCTCCAAAGACTTTCCGTGGGCATTCGGGGCAGCGCTGAACGCGTCGAAGACGAAAATGATGTTGTCGATCATATCTGGAGCGCGGGCGCGAATGTGTCGTTCATGCCACTGCGCTGGATGACGCTTTCTGCCGGATACACCTATCGGCAGGCGGACTCCGACATCGAAATCAACGAATATAAGGAAAACCGGGGCATGCTGACCCTCACGTTAACCTACTAACGAATTCTTCATGACCCCGAGGAGCAACGGACAATTATGATCAACCCGGCCAAAAACTACACCCTGCACGAATACCTCGAAATTTTCCGGCGCAGACTCTGGTATGTTGTGATTCCCTTTATCGTGATTGTTGCCGTCGCGTGCGTCTATGCCCTCGCCGCGCACAGGCTTTATAAAGCCAGCACACTCGTGCTCGTCTCGCCCCAGCGCGTGCCGGAAGCTTTCGTTCAGGCCACCGTCACCTCCCGTGTGGAGGAACGCCTGCAATCCATCGCCCAGGAAGTGATGAGCCGCACGCGTCTGGAACAGATCATCACCGAATACAACCTCTACGAGAGCCAAGCCAAGCGCCTGCCCAAAGAACAACTTGTCGAACTGATGCGCAGAAACATCAAAGTGGAACTGCCCACCAAAAAGGACGACAAGGGCTACTTCACCATCAGCTTTATCGGCGACAATCCGCAGATGGTGACCACAATCGCCAATCGCCTGGCGTCTTTGTTTATCGAGGAAAATCTCCGTCTCCGCGAACAGCAAGCCGTCGGCACCACGGAATTTCTGACGGCCGAACTGGCGATCGCCAAAAAGAAACTAGACGACATGGAATCCGCCGTCGCCGGCTACAAAAGGCGCCATATGGGAGAGCTGCCCGAACAGCGAGACACAAACATTAAAATTCTGGAACAGCTTCAAAATCAGAATCAGAAACTCGGCGAAAATCTCCGAGCGGCCCAGGACCGAAAGCTTTTCATTCAAAAGCAGATGTCCGACATGGAAATGCCGGCCCCAACCGCCGCTGCGGGATCCCAGACGACAACAAACGAGTCTGCCGGAGCGGAAATGGGCCCCTCTTACGAAGCCATGAAAGAGCGGCTCACCCGTGATCTTGAAATGCTTCTGACACGCTATACTGAAAATCATCCCGACGTCGTGGCGGCAAAAAAACGGCTGGCCGATCTGGAGCGCAACAAGTCCGCCTATGATGCCCGTGATTTCCGCAAGGATCCTCGCTACAAAGAGCTGAAAAACCAGCTTACGCTTACCGATATGGAAATCAAGCGCCTGTCCGACGAGTCGGCCGGCGTATCCGAGCAGATCAGCAAATACTTCTCGCGCATCGAGCGAACCCCCGCGCGGGAGCAGGACATGGCGGCGCTTCTGCGCGAATACGAAAGCACAAAAGACAGTTATGAACGTCTTTTGAAAAAAAGTCAGGACGCCCAACAAGCGGAAAATCTCGAAAAACGTCAAAAAGGTGAACAATTCCGGGTGATCGATCCCGCCCGCCTGCCCGAGCGCCCCTTTTCTCCGGATATCCCCAAGATTCTGCTTATCAGTTTAATCGCGGGACTTGGCGCTGGCGTAGCCGCCGCCTTCCTGCGCGAACAGATGGACCGCTCATTCCACGACTCGGGCGATGTGGAAATCACACTGGGAATCAAAGTTCTGGCCACCATTCCCAAAATCGAGGATACAACAACCTGACCATGTACCGGAAATTTTACGGATTCAAAGACAAACCTTTTGAAATCACACCGGATCCCTCCTTCGTCTATCTCAGCGAAGCACACCGGGAAGGTTTGTCCTATCTGAAATACGCCATTCAGGAACGCAAAGGTTTCAGCGTGATTGTCGGCGAGGCCGGAACGGGAAAAACCACGCTGGTGCATAAACTCTTAAGCAATCTCGATGGCGATGTCCGCACCTGCTACATCTTCAACCCGATGATCGAAAAAGCGGATTTCCTCAACTACATCTGTCACGACCTGGGCATTCCCACCGGCGATTTAAAAACACGCGGGCAGAGCCTTTCCGCTTTGCACAACTTCCTTTTAAACTGCTTCACCCGAAATGAGAAAGTATTTCTCATCGTCGATGAAGCCCAGAGCCTCTCGTCGGATCTGCTTCATGAAGTGCGACTGCTGACCAACCTGGAGACGGCAAAATACAAACTTCTTCACGTCGTGCTTTTGGGACAACCGGAACTCAACGATATCCTCAGCAAAAGCGAATTTCGTCCGCTCAAACAACGCATTACCGTGCGCTATAACCTGCGCCCGCTGACCTTGCCGGAAGTGCGCGAATACATCAACTTCAGGCTGAAGCGCGCCGGATCACGCAACCTGATTCTGTTCGATAAAACCGCTGTGAAGGCCATCTATAAATACTCGCGGGGCATTCCGCGCCTGATCAACATCCTGTGCGACAATGCGCTTCTGACCGGCTTTTCGGAAGATAAAAACAGAATCGACAAAACGCTCATTCAAAAAACCATCCGCGACGTGGATGGAACTTTTCCATCATCCGGTCTCGCAAGCAAGCGTCTCAGATACATCGTTGCCGCCGTCGCCCTGGTCGCGGCGGTATCCGCTGGAACATGGATTTTTTCGGAACCAATCGTAAATATATGGAGAAAATTTTATGGGTAAGATGTTTGACGCATTGCAAAAACTCGAGCGTGAAAAACTCCTGGACGCACCCGAAATCGAAAAGCCTGCGCCCTCAGACGATCAGGATAATGTTCTCGACGACCGGCTTGTCTCTTTTTTCGCGCCGTCGTCACTCGTGACAGAGCAATTCCGCCGCCTGCGAACCCATATTCTCAAACCCGGCCCCCAAGGTCTTCCGCGAACCATCATGATCGCCAGCGCCATGTCCGGAGAAGGCAAAAGTCTGATCGCCATCAATCTTGCCATCATCATTGCGGTGGAATTACACAGCCACGCGCTGCTGATCGACTGCGATCTCCGAAATCCCTCCATTTCACGCTGGTTTGGCCTGCACGAAGCAAAAGGCCTGTCCGATTATCTGATGGGCCAGGCGGAAATTCCCGATTTGCTGATTAAAACCGGAGTGGACAAGCTCAGCATCATGTGCGGCGGCACCCTTCAGGAAAACCCGGTAGAACTCATCGGTTCCGACCCAATGAAAAAGCTGCTCGGCGATTTGAAATCACGCTACAATGACCGCTATATCATATTGGATTCCTCTCCACTGCTTGCCACAACGGAACCTTCCGTGCTCAACGACATGGCGGATGCCATCCTTCTGGTCGTCAAGGCCGGAGAAACGCCCCGTGAAACCGTTTTACAGGCTTTAAAACTCGTGGATAAAAACAAAATTCTGGGCGTTGTGCTCAATAACATGGAATTCAAAACAAAAGCGCTCATTCAGCGATATTTCGGAACCAACCACAAATATTACGATTATCGCTACGCCAAACAGAACCCCGATCCGGGACTTTTCGAAAAGCTCGGCTTGGTCGCCAAAGACCTCAAGATGATGTTCGGCAAAAAGACAAATCTCAAGAAAAAAGACTGACGGAACGAATCGCCGCTCTGTTATTTCAACCGAATTGAGTTTTTTTGTTTTTTGAATATTTCATTTCACACAAAATTGTATGACATCCAGAGTCATTGTTGGTCAAATGCAGGCTTGTTGGGAGATTTCGGGTGAATTGTTACCCGCCTTGCAACATCAACCGATGAAACGTTTCGGTTGTTTCAGGTTGAAACGGTTTTTCGTTTCAAGATCTTAAACACATTGACAGCCGATCGGTAATTGAATAGTATCCGACCGAAATTATACGTAATACAAATCAATTAACCAGGATTTCCGACACATTGATTCTCGTCCGCAAAAGGAGAAAAAACGTAAAACATTTTTTTACGACGTATTGACAAAATCTGTTTGATTGAAAAATTATAGAACATTGAAACGTTCATATTTTATGTCGTAAGTGTGTTCTATTTCATCAACCAGCCGGAAACGGCTTCAATCCAATGTCAAATACATTTAACGTGGGCAGGCTTAAATTAGGCTTTCAGACGTTTTTTGCATGAAAAAATAGTCTCCATTTTTTGTAGATCACGAGCAACAATTTGCAAATTTCGGATGGTCCGAATTGTATCCGGCACGCGGATCAAGGTGCATAACAAATTTTATTTAACAATTATTTCAATGATTTAGAATTAATTAGTTTCAGTAGCAGGACTATCAACATAAAACGGCATATTTGATGCAAATCAATCGGAGTTATTCATTATCAAATAAGCCGATCGCGGTATCCATGGAGGACTTGCGTTACATGTTTAAAAACATTCTATCTTCCTTAATTAATGGAGGACTGAACTCATGAGCCTGCCGATACACTATCAGGATGTCGGAAATGTGTCAGACCCTCCGGGTCTGATGAAAGTCGTTGATTCCGACGATTCCCATGACTTCTCCTTCTTTAAAGAAACTCATTTTCGCCACATGCTCCGAGTTGAGCGAATGAGAACCGAACGGTCGAAAAAGCCGTTTTTACTGCTTTTACTCGACATTTCCAGCTTGCTGGACTACGCGCGGCACGACAAGGTCCTTTCCAAGATGAAAACGGCTCTCCTGCCCTCCCTGCGCGAAATCGATATTCGGGGCTGGTATCACCAAAACCGCACGATCGGCATCATTTTCACCGATATTTCAGAAGAAGAAGACCCTTTCATCGATCTCATCATGCATAAGATTTATGACCGGCTTTGCGATAAACTCGACCCGGCCTGGATGAGTAAAGTCGGCATGAGTTTTCATTTATTTCCGGAAGCGGAGCCCCACACGCTGCAGGGAGAAACGTTCAACATCAATTTGTATCCTGATATCATGAAACAAAGCTTCGGCAGAACCTTTTCCCTGGCCGTGAAAAGAGCCATCGACATTCTGGGAAGCGCCTGCGCTCTATTATTTTTCGCCCCCATCTTTCTGGCTCTCGCCATCGCCATCAAGGCAACCTCTCCAGGCCCCGTTTTCTTCCGCCAGGAGAGAGTCGGTTTCAACGGCAAGAATTTTTTCATGCTAAAATTTCGATCGATGAAAACCAACTGCGATTCAGCCGAACACCAGAAATATATTGCCAAATATATCTGCGACCAGAAGGATTCCGCCGTAGAACCCGGCGTCTTTAAACTAACCAACGATTCACGAATCACCCCCATCGGCGCGTTCATTCGCAGAACCAGCCTCGATGAATTGCCCCAGCTCATCAATGTGCTTACGGGCGATATGTCCCTGGTGGGGCCCCGGCCTCCGATTCCCTATGAATGCGAACTTTACGACATCTGGCACCGCAGACGGCTTTTATCCTGCAAGCCTGGCATCACGGGCCTTTGGCAGGTCATGGGCCGAAGCCGGACAACGTTTGACGAAATGGTGCGACTCGATCTCAAATACATTCGCGAATGGAGCTTGTTTCTGGATATAAAGATTCTGTTCAAAACGCCCCGGGCCGTCATCGGCGGCTCCGGCGCCATGTAATCTATCTGAATCTTTAATCACTCAAAACACATTCCCGACCACAATCGGTAATGCAAAATACTATTGCAGGAGCACACTTATGTTGAAAATGGGAGTCATTGGATACGGTTACTGGGGGCCCAACATTGTTCGAAACTTCAACGCAGCCAACGGGTCACAAGTCACAGTTGTTTGCGACATGAACGCGCAGACACTCAAAAATAAAGTCAAGAAAGCCTATCCAGGCATCAAAACCACCACGGAAATCGACGAGATCATCAAAGATCCGGAAGTGGACGCGGTAGCCATCGTCACCCCGGTTTTCACCCATTTTGAAATCGCGAAAAAAGCGTTGGAGGCGGGAAAAAGCATTTTCGTAGAAAAGCCTTTCACCTACACGGTGGCCGAAGCAGAACAACTGGTGAATCTGGCCGAAAAGAAAAATTTGAAAATCATGGTGGACCACACCTTTTTGTACACCGGCGCCGTTCGTAAAATCCGCCAGTTCATCGACGACGGCACCCTGGGCGATCTGTATTATTTCGACTCGATGCGCGTCAATCTCGGCCTTTTCCAGCACGACGTCAATGTGGTCTGGGATCTTGCCCCCCATGACATTGCCATCATGGACTACGTCATTGGCGAACAACCGCAGGCCGTTGTCGCCACCGGATCGGGACATTTCGGCCGCGATCTCGAAGACATTGCCTATCTCACCTTTTATTACCCCAAAAACATCATCGCGCACATCAACGTCAACTGGCTATCGCCTGTGAAAGTCCGCACGACACTGATCGGCGGCGAAAAGAAAATGCTGGTGTGGAACGACCTGGAACCCGACGAAAAAATCAAGGTCTATGACAAAGGCGTTCAGGTCAAAACCAAGGAAGGCAAATACAATCTTCTGGTCAACTACCGCTCCGGCGACATGTGGGCGCCCAAGGTCGAGGCGACCGAAGCCCTGAAGCTCATGGCCGAAAAGTTCGTGGATTATGTCGAAAACGGCGGCGAATGCATCAACAGCGGCGTTCAGGGCCTTGCCAACGTGAGAATGCTGGAGGCGGCAAGCAAATCCCTGTCCAAAAAAGGCAAAGAGATCGCCATATGAACTACGTTTCCGATGACGTGAAACTGGGCAATGATGTCCGGCTGTCCAAATTCATCAACCTCTACGGATGCTCCATCGGCGACGGCACGAAAATTGGCGCGTTTGTCGAAGTGCAGAAAAACGCCTTCATCGGCCGCAACTGCAAAATCCAAAGTCATACCTTCATCTGCGAAGGTGTCACCATTGAAGACGAAGTCTTCGTCGGCCACGGCGTAACCTTTGTAAACGACAGTTTTCCGCGCGCCACCGCCGCGAGCGGCCGTCTGCAGACCGAAACCGACTGGAAAGTCGAGCCGACGCTGGTAAAAAAAGGCGCATCCATCGGCTCGGGTTCAACCATCCTGGCCAATATCACCATCGGGGAAAACGCCATCATCGGCGCCGGCAGCGTTGTAACCAAAGACGTTCCGGCCGATACCATCGTCGCCGGCAACCCGGCCAGAGTGAAAAGAAAAATTTAGGATCAAGGACAGAGGCTAAAGGCCAAAGGATGAAGGCGCAAGAATAAAAGACAGAGATGAAAGGGGA
>CAYUDM010000028.1:0-35247 GCA_964443625.1 uncultured Smithella sp.
GAATCCTGCTCCCTCCGCCAGAAAATTTGACTTACGACTTGAATTATCGGTCGTCCTGGTTTAAAGATACAGGCCTTAAACGGCAAGCGGAGAGATGGCTGAGTGGCCGAAAGCGATCGCCTGCTAAGCGATTGTACGCCCTTTAAAGGTGTACCGCGGGTTCGAATCCCGCTCTCTCCGCCATTTATGAATTCTCATCCCGTCCGGAACAAAACAACCCCATGACCGACCAGCCCGAAAACTATGTCCTGCTCGAAACAGTGCGCCGGGACCGCGACAACAAAAAGAATCTTCTTTTTAGAGATCCCGTGGAAATAATCTCCTGCACCCGCGCACGACAGATTCAGCAGTGCTTCCGCCGCATGGCGTTGCGCCGGCGACAAGGATTCCATCTGGCAGGATTTTTTTCTTATGAACTCGGCTATTTACTCGAAGACACCTTAAGCGGCCTTCGTCCGACATCGGATTTCCCTCTTTTATGGTTCGGAGTTTATGAAAAACCGGAACCCTTCGTATCTCCCCGTGAAACCGAAGCCTGCTTTTATCCATCCGAAGCAGTGCTTGCCGCAAGTACCGCCTCTTACAAAAAAGCCGTCGCTAAAATTCGAAATTACATCGCCGCGGGTGACACATATCAGATCAATTACACCACCCGGTTTAACTTCACCCTTTCAGGCGATGTGCGCGCTTTCTACGAGGCCCTCAAACAAAACCAGAAGGTTTCCTATTCAGCTCTGATTTCCTTTGGAAAAAACGCCGTCATCTCGCTATCACCTGAGCTTTTTTTCCGCACGGACAAGCAAGGCAACATCACCGTCAAACCGATGAAAGGAACGGCGCCTCTCACCGCCGGATCATGGCTGCAAAACGACGCGAAAAACCGAAGTGAAAACGTGATGATTGTTGATCTCCTCCGAAACGACCTGGGACGCATCTGCAAGCCGGGCACTGTGCGGGTTCAAAAGCTTTTCGCCCTTGAAGAATATGAAACCCTGCTTCAGATGACGTCCACGGTGAAGGGCCGACTTCAATCCGGATTGACGATCCATGATTTAATGAGAAGCCTCTTCCCCTGCGGCTCGGTAACCGGCGCGCCTAAAATCCGCAGCATGGAAATTATTCGCGAGCTGGAAGACGCGCCAAGAGATCTTTACACGGGCGCGATCGGCTATTTCGCCCCGAACGGTGAATCGGTCTTTAATGTGGGCATCCGGACGCTCGATTTGCGGCAGGAAGAACCCGGCCGGTATCAGGCGGTGATGGGTGTCGGAAGCGGCATCGTGTTTGATTCCAACCCGGAAGAGGAATACGCCGAATGCCTTCTCAAGGCGACCTTTTTGCAAAACACGCGCCCCGATTTCGCGTTGTTAGAAACACTGCGAGTGGAAGACGGCCGGATCCGCAGATTGCCGTCGCATCTGCGGCGACTTAAAACCTCGGCGGTTTTTTTCAACATTCCCTGCTCACAGGCCGACATTCGGCGCAGGCTTTCAGATTTTGCGGCAAAAATCTCAGGCAAGGCCAAAGTGAGACTCCTTTTAAAAGCAAACGGTAGTTTGATCCTCCAGTCGTCTTCTTTGCCTGAGAAGCCCGCAGGTCAGCCAAAGATCGCTTTTTCCTGTCACCGGACAAGCTCGTCTGATTTGTTTGTCCGTCACAAGACCACTTTCCGCAAAGTTTACGACGACGAACACGAACGATATTCGGCGAAAGGCTTTTTCGACGTCATCTTTTTGAATGAAAAAGGACAGATTACCGAAGGCGCGATTTCCAATATCTTTTTGCGACTCCGAAATCAATGGTTCACGCCGCCGGTTGCATGCGGTCTTTTGCCCGGCATCGCGCGTCAACACTTCATCAAAAAATGGAACGTCGCGCAAAAGATTTTATACCCGAGCCACCTGCAACGGGCCGATCAAATCGTTCTGACCAACGCGATCAGGGGCGCAACCGAAGTGATATTGGGTGGTTGATATTTTTATTTTGCATCGGGCCAATTATATGCTATAGGGCTGCCTCGTTCTCAAAGAGGTTATTCCCGCGCCTGTAGCTCAGCTGGATAGAGCATCAGACTACGAATCTGGGGGCCGTAGGTTCGAATCCTACCAGGCGCGCCATGACTATCAAAAAAGCCGGCCGTTGAATTGCCGGCTTTTTTGTGTTCATTCCCTTTCGAAATTTCCTTGACTTCGGCTGCGTGTTTATTTACTTTGCATACTAAATAATACCGTCGGTGTGTTTTTCGATGCTCAGTTACCGAGACGTCATTTTATTCATTCTCAGCAAAGCCAATCAACGGGTTTACGCCACGTTTAAATCTAAAACACAACTCTACGGAATGACCCCTATGCAGGCGCTGGTTTTGCACGCTCTGTATGAGGAAGAAGGCATTTCCGCCGGAGAACTGAGCAAACGCCTGGCACTCGACAACGCCACGCTCTCCGGCGTGCTGGACCGGATGGCGGAAGGCGGCTGGATTGTCAAGACTCCGGCGAAAGACGACCGTCGCGTTTTGAATATTTCCTTGACGAAAAAATCCCGCGACCATCGGGAGACCTTCCTCGACGATACCGAAAATTTGAACCGCGAGGTTCTGTCGTCATTCAATGACGAAGAAAGACGACTGCTCATCCGCATGCTCAGAGATCTCCGCAGATAGGTCAGCGGCCGGATTACTTAGCATACAAAAGGATGAACAGACAGGGAGGCGCACAAATGCCACGGACAAGCGCAGCAAAAACCGAAAAAAGAGAGCGGGGATACCCGGCCACGGATTATGAACGAATCTTTCACCCCAAAACGATCGCGGTTCTCGGCGTCTCGGCGGAAGACGGGTTTGGCTTCGGCGCCGGAATGTTCAGGGCGATTGCATCCATGGGGTTTGAAGGCAAGCTGTACCCCGTCAATCCCAAGGGAGGCGCCTTTGACGGGCAAACTCTCTATCCAAGCGTGGAAGATATCCCCGAACCGGTTGATTTTGCCGTCATCGCCGTCGCGGCCCGGCACGTTCCCGCAGCGCTTTCGGCCTGCCTGAGAAAAGGTGTGGCCGGCGCGGAAATCCTCTCTTCGGGCTTTAGCGAATTGGGAACAGAAGAAGGAATTGAACTCGAAAAACAGGTCGGGGCAATCGCCGCAAAGGGCATTCGCGTGGTGGGCCCGAACTGTTTCGGCATTTATTGCCCCCGGAGCGGTCTGACCTTGCTTCCAGGACCGGATCTTTCCCGGACAAGCGGACCTGTCGCCTTCATCGCGCAAAGCGGCGGAATATCAATTGATTTCGCGCATGCCGGAAAATGGATGGGCGTCACGTTCAGTAAAATGGTGAGTTTCGGCAACGGTGCGGACCTTCGCGAAGCGGAGCTCGTCAACTATTTCACGAAGGATGAAGAAACGAAAGTCATCTCGCTTTACATTGAGGGGATCAAAGACGGCGAGAAATTTTTTCATGAAATCAAAAAAGCGGCCGCGAAAAAACCCGTCGTTGTTCTCAAAGGCGGCTTATCCCGCGCCGGTGGAAGAACCGTCGCCAGTCACACGGCGTCGATGGGCGGCAGCCGGCAAATCTGGCAATCCGTATTGAAGCAGGCAGGAGTCGTACAAGTTCATGATACGGAAGAAATGGCTCAAACCAGCCTGGCTTTTGCCATGCTTCCGCTAAAATCGTTTCGGAGTATCTCGATTGTCGGAGGCGGCGGCGCCATCGGCGTGACGGCCTGTGATACGGCCGAAACCTACGGCATCGACATTCCACCTCTTTCCGGCGATCTGCGGGCGTCTATTGAAAGCCTGCTTCCCCGCCCCGGCTCCAGCGCGATCAATCCCATTGACGTGGCCAACCCGTTTGTCGCGCCTGAGACGCTCAAAGCTGTTCTGCTCGCGTCTGCCGGCGATCCGCAAATCGATCTGCAAATTATCGTCTCACTGCTTTTTCATTATAAAACCATCGCCCGTTATACGGGCCAACCGATTACCAAGATAGCACCTTTTCGTGAGCTTGCCTCGGCTGTCCGTGACGTCGTCCAGCAAACGGGTAAACCGGTCGTGGCCGTGCTCCCCAATGCCAAGCGAGGGCTTGACAGCCGGGACATCATCGAGATGATAGCGATGACCAGGGAAGAATATGTCCGCTTCGGCATCCCTGTTTTTGATGAACTGCACGACGCCATCCGCGCGCTCGCGCACATAAACACCTATTACGAAGGGAGAACAAGATGAACAAAGATAAAGCCGCAAAAATTATCCAAACGGCCCTGCGCAAGAAACGCAAGGCGCTGTCGGAGTATGAAGCCAAACAGGTTTTGGCCGCCTACGACATCCCCGTCACGAAAGAAGTGCTGATAAAAGACAAAGCACGTCTTGACGGCGCCTTAAAAAAGATCGGGTTTCCGCTGGTGATGAAAGGGTGTTCGGCGGATATCGCCCATAAAACCGAGAAGGGCCTCATTGCCGTCGATATCCGAACCGTCGCGGAGGCCAGAAAAGCCTTTAGGGATATTATGGCCGGTTTGGAAGGGTTTGAAGGCGGCGTGCTGATTCAGGAAATGATCAAAGGACGAAGAGAACTGGTCATGGGGCTCACTCGTGATCCGCAGTTCGGCCCGTGCGTGATGTTCGGCCTGGGCGGCATCTTTACGGAAATTCTTCGGGATGTCAGCTTCCGCCGGGCCCCGCTTGCGCTTCGCGACGCCAGGGAAATGATGAAGGACATCAAAGGCCACAAGATTCTCGACGCCGTTCGGGGCATGGACGCGGCGGATACCGACAAGCTGTCACAAATGCTGATCCACCTGGGTCAGATCGGTCTGGATTTCGACGCTGTGGCGGAAATCGATCTCAATCCGGTCATTCTTTCAGGGGCAAAGCCGGTTGTGGTGGATGCGCTGATCGTGCTCGCCGGATAACGGAGCTTCGGCCATCCGGAGTTTTTTTCAGACATTAAAGCGGAAGGTAATGATGTCGCCGTCGGCCACGACGTATTCCTTGCCTTCCAGTCGAAGGCGGCCGGCGGCTTTGACCTGCGTCTGCACGCCGCCGTGGGCGATAAAATCGTCATAGGACATGACTTCGGCCTTGATGAAGCCGCGTTCGAAATCGTTGTGGATGGCGCCTGCGGCTTTGGGCGCCTTGGTGCCGACCGGAATCACCCAGGCCTTCACTTCGTCTTCGCCCACCGTAAAGAATGACATCCGTCCCAAAAGAGAAAACGCCTCACGGATAATCCGTCCGAAGGCGGGTTCGGCGATGCCCAGAGACGAAAGAAATTCCTTTTGATCTGCCGCCTCCAGTCCGGCAAGCTCCGCTTCAATTTTGCAGCAGATCCCCAAAACGGGTTCATCTTGCTTCGCCTCCCTGGCAAACGCATCGGCAAACAAAAGATTGTCCTCGGCGACATTGACCACGATCAGCTCCGGCTTGATCGTCCAGAACGAAAAGCTCTTGAGCGTAAAAATTTCTCCGGATGAAAGTCCCGCCTTGCGCAGAGGATTTCCCGCTTCCAGGCAGTCCTTCAAACGGGGCAGAAGTTCATTTTGAGCCGCCTCCTGCGCCGGAATCGCCTTTTTAGACATCTTGGTCAGGCGTTCCAGTTTCTTTTCAATAATGAGCAGGTCGGACAACACCAGTTCATCTTCCAGTTTGCGATAGGCTTCCAGCGCCAGCGCCACATCCGGCAACGAAAAGCCGTCGATCACATGCAGCAGTCCGTCCGTCCCGCTCAGATTCTGACGGATGGCCTCCCAGGGATGCTCCCCCACCGCGTGCACATCCACAAACGGCACCTTGGCGGGAGACACTTTCGCCGGTTTATAGATTTCAACGAGTTTGTCGAAACGCGTATCCGGCACGGACGCCTGGCCGCGCACCACGGCCTCGGAATGTGAAAGACCGCTTTTGACGCCGGTCATGATTTCAAACAACGTGCTCTTCCCGCTTGAGGGAAGGCCGATAATGCCCATTTCCATTATTTAAACTCTTTCTCGATTCGCTGCATCGCTTCTTCGAGCCGATCATCCGGCACGGTCAGCGAGATCCGTATAAAGCCTTCTCCGTATTGTCCGTAGGCGGTGCCCGCGGCAACGACTACGGCTGTTTTGTCAAACAGCCGGTTGGTGAATTCAATCGACGTCATGCCCCGGGGAACCGGCACCCACAGATAAAAGGTGCCGCGCGGCGGATTGAACTCAATGCCGATTTTTTTGAGCGTTGCCAAAACGCGCTCGCGGCGGCGGCCGTAAATGGACAGCATGTCGTCAATAAATCCCGCCTGCCCTGAAAGCGCGGCGATGCCCGCGTATTGCACGGCATTGAAAATGCCCGAGTCGGTGTTTTCCTTGACCTTGCTGATCCCCGCGATCAGATCGGCATTGCCGCAAGCCATGCCCAGACGCCAGCCGCACATATTAAACGGTTTGGACAGCGAATTGAGTTCGACGCCGACATCCTTTGCGCCTTCGGCTTGAAGAAAGCTGATTCGCTCCTGTCCGGGAAAGACGATTTCTCCGTAGGGATTGTCATAGCAGATCGCAACATCGTAGGCTCGCGCGAAGGCAACGAGCTTATTTAAAAATTCCAGAGTCGCGCAGGCGCCGGTCGGATTATTCGGATAATTCAAAAACATGGCGGACGCTTTGTTCGCCACATCCGACGGAATGTCTTCCAGAACCGGCAAATAATTGTTTTGAGGCAAAATGGGCACATTGTAGGGCACGCCTTCACCGATGAGAATGCTGGAGCGATAGGCGGGGTAGCCCGGGTCGGTCATCAGCACCGTATCGCCGGGGTTGACGCGCGCCAGCACAAAGTGGTGGCAACCTTCCTTCGAGCCGATCAAACCCAGGATTTCCGTTTCCGGATTGAGCGATACGCCGTAGCGCTCCGCATACCAGCGGGCGATCTCACGGCGAAAGGCAAGCATCCCTTTTTCCTCATCGGTGGGATAGCGGTGGTTCTGCGGATCTTTAGCGGTCCTGCACAGTTCATCAATCACCGGCGCGGGCGTGGCCTCGACCGGATCGCCAATCGCGAGCGAAATGACATCCGCGCCGTCGGCCTTGGCTTTGTTGATTTTTTTGCGCAACTCCATAAAAAGGTATGGGGGAATTTTCTTGAGTCGTTCGGCCGTCTGCACGCTTAAAAACCTCCTTTATTTGTAAGCTTCTTCGAAAAGAAGTCCCTGATAGACCAT
The DNA here is from genome assembly GCA_964443625.1 of uncultured Smithella sp. Taxonomy (GTDB): domain Bacteria; phylum Desulfobacterota; class Syntrophia; order Syntrophales; family Smithellaceae; genus UBA8904. The sequence continues at coordinate 7,184 of CAYUDM010000028.1, forward strand.
TTTGACTTTCCCTTCAAGATAAATTTCCCCGAAGCGGCCGTCTCCTTGACTGAGAAAGTAGACACGCAGCCTCTCGCCGCTTTGCACATCCACATCCACCGGAGAATCCACCAGCCCGTGGAATGCGGCGGACAGCACCGAGGCCACCACACCTGTGCCGCAGGCGAGCGTCTCGTCTTCGACGCCCCGCTCGTAGGTGCGGACCTTCATGGTCTGCCGGTCAAGAATCTGCGCGAAATCCGCGTTGGTCCCCTTGGGCGCAAAGTTCTCAGCATACCGGATCTGTCGACCCAGGCCGACGACATCGCTGTCGGCGACGGACGTCTCAAATAACACCGCATGCGGCACGCCCGTATCGACATGGTCAACAACCACGACACGCCGGTCCAGTCTGAGTTTCAGCCCCGCCTGCACCGGGGAGGGATCCGTCAGGCGAACCTGAACGCTATCGCCGCGGACGGAGGCGGTAATGACGCCCGCGAGGGTTTCAAAAGTCACAGCCGGACCGGCAATTCCCTCTTCGGCGGCCCATCGCGCCACGCAGCGCGCAGCGTTTCCGCACATCTCGGCTACGGACCCGTCGGCATTAAAAAACCGCCATTTGAAATCGACGCTTTCGGACGGCTCAATCAGTACGAGGCCGTCCGCCCCCACCGACACCTTCCGCTGACAAACCCGGCGGACAAACAAAGGCAGATCGACGATCTGAAGCGCCAAATCTCGGTTGTCGATGATGATGAAATCGTTGCCGTGACCGCTCATTTTGCAGAAACTGATGACTGCCGGCTTTTCCGTCATAATAATCAACTTCCCTTCCCGCCTTTCGCGGGGTCTGTGCCCCGACCGCTAAAACTCGGTCGGTTTGCAGATGATCTCCCGGATTTTCATATCCAGAAGCGAATTGGCGTTTACCGGACGCACAACCAGCGCCGTGTCGATGCCGGAGGATGATCCGCCGGTGGTGATCACATCTTCATCGGTGCGCACTGCGCCCGCGTCCGCGGCCATCAGGGCCGCTTCCACCGCCACTTTCGTTCCCTGGCCGAAAATGCGCAGCGTATAGGCGATAATTTCATCGACCTGATAGGATCCGAGTTTACGGCGGACGGAACGTCCCACACCGCCCAGGGCGTGTGTTCCCGTCACGATCGTCATGCCCGCTTCTTCAAGCTTGCGCCGGACAGACTCCTTCATCACCTGCGTATTGGGTTTTTCGAAACCATAGGCCGTTCGAACAACGACGATTTGCTGCGGCGCGATGAGTCGGGCCGCAGCCAGCGCGCTTTTCCCCGTGTAGCTGGGAATGATGATTTTTTCGATGCCGAGCTGAGAGGATCGTCGACGAACCGCTTCGAGCGCCGCGGTCGTGTTGCCGGCGCCCGGCTCATCGAAATACCGGCACGGGTGTTCCGCATAACCGTTGGATTTTTTCATTCCGATACCTCCTGAAAATCAGGCTTCCTGAACGATGTCGTCCTTGCGGCCCAGTGAGCGCGTGACGCGCAGGACTTCTTCGGTTGTGGTGATGCCGGCCAGAACTTTCTTGATGCCGTCCTGTTGGAGGGTGATCATGCCGCGGCGGATGGCCAGATCACTTAGCTGATTTGAATCCGATGTCGTAAGCACCATTTTCTTGATGGGATCATCCACGACCAGAATTTCAAAAATCGCCGTCCGGCCGCGGAATCCGGTCTGCATGCACAGATTGCAGCCTTTTTTGCGATAAAAGGTATTGTCGCCGAGCACCGAGTGATCCAACCCCAGATTGGCCAGCGTCTCATCGTCCGGCGTATAGACCTCCTTGCAATGCGGGCACAGCATGCGCACCAGACGCTGGGCAATGAGAGCGCCAACCGAGGACGTCACCAAAAACGGCTCGACGCCCATATCGATCAACCGGGTGACGGCGCTTCGTTGGTGTGCAGGGTGGAGAAAACCAGATGGCCGGTCAGAGAAGACTGGATGGCGATTTCCGCCGTCTCGCGGTCGCGGATTTCACCCACCAGAATCACATCCGGGTCCTGGCGAACGATCGAACGCAGCCCCGCGGCAAACGTCAGATCGATTTTGGGATTGACCTGAATCTGCCCCACGCCGTCAATCTGATACTCGATCGGGTCCTCAATGGTGATAATGTTGATTTCGGGACGGTTGATCGTCGAGAGCGCCGCGTAGAGCGTCGTGGTCTTGCCGCTGCCGGTGGGGCCGGTCACCAAAATGATGCCGTAGGGCGACTTGATCAAACGGTCCAAAAGCCGGATCCGCTCGTCATGCATGCCCAGATCGCGAAGCCTGAGAATCTCGGAAGATTTATCCAGAAGTCGCAGCACCACGCGCTCGCCGAAAGCCGTGGGCAGCACCGACACACGCACATCGATCAGGCGGTCGCCGATTTTCAGCTCGATGCGGCCATCCTGTGGAAGACGCTTTTCGGCAATGTTCAGTTTTGCCATGATCTTAATGCGGGAGACCAAAGGCGACTGAATTTTGCGCGGCAGACTCAAAATATCATAGAGGATGCCGTCAATGCGGTAACGGATTTTGAGATTGCCGGAATAAGGCTCGACGTGAATATCGCTGGCCCGGTCCTTGATGGCGCCGGATACCAGAAGATTGACCAGTTTGATAATCGGCGCGTCACTGGTTTCGTCGAGCAGGTCGGCCGTTTCGCTGATTTCAGAGATCAGATCGTCGGCCGTTTCCTCGCTGATCTCGTTGAAATAATCCTTCGCGGAGGCGCGGCTGGTGTCATAGGCCAGGTTGATCGCGGCCATAATCGCTTCCTGGGGGGCCAAAACCGTCTGCAAATCATCGCGACGCAAAAGATGTCTTAAATCGTCGGCAGGTTGAAAATTTGTCGGGTCCGTTAGCGCGATGGCGGCAGTCTCCGCAGTGATGATTGGCACGAGCTTGAATTTTTTAAGATACGCGATGGAAACAAGCCGCGTGAAATCCACATCGATGCTTTCCATCGGCAGCTCGGACCAAAGGGGCAGCTCGAAATGGTCCGCGAGCAGCGAAAGCAGACGTTTTTCCTCCATCGCCTTTTTACGGATGAGTATATCGAAATACCCTCCACCGGATTTCGCGCGCGCCGCGCGGGCTTCGTCCAGCAGATCGGCCGGCACACCCGCCGCCAGAAGTTTCTCTTCCAGAGCGGTCCGGGCGGCGGCGGGAGCCTCTTTGGGCGGCGCCTGAACGGAGCTGACGGATTTCAGAGCTCTCAGGATTGTGGACATCTGGCGGACCGTCCTTTCTTCAGGGGCTGTCGGACGCGGACGTTCCGGTCGGTGGCGTTTCTTCGGGCGGGAAAGCTTGCGACGTTTCGGCCGGCGCAGACTGAGGTTCCTCCTCGGGCTGCACTTCGGGAACGGACGATTCCGGTTCGGCGTTTTCAGAGTTGGGGCGTCTTTCGTTGAGCCGGATAACGCCATCGACCACTTCGCCCATGCTTTCGCGCTTATCCGAAAAAATCGCCGCCGCGTCCTGCTGCGTTCGAACAATACGGGGCGTTAAAAAAACATAGAGATTGGTTTTCTCGCGGGTCTGGCCCTTGGACTTGAACAACCAGCCCAGAAGCGGAATTTCTCCCAAAAGCGGCACCTTGCTGACATTGTCGTCGGTGCTGTCGCCGATCAGTCCGCCGATGACGATGGTTTCCTTGTCTTTAATCACCACGGTCGTCTTGACGGTTCTTTTGAGCGTGGTCGGCGTGGCCTTGTCCGCTCCGGATGTCACTTTCGTCACTTCCTGGGAAATTTTCAGACGGATCAGGTTCTCCTCGTTGATGTTGGGCGTGATGTTGAGAACCACACCGACATCCTTATACTCGTAAGTATTGTAGTTCACCAGTGTGCTGGTCGAGGTCTGCTCCTGCCTCGTGATGTACGGCACGTTGGAGCCGACATTGATTTCAGCTTCCTCGTTGTCGAGTGTCATGAGCTGCGGCGTGGAAAGGATCGACACATCCTTGTCATGCTTATAGGCCTGAACCATCGCGCCGATTGTGGGGAAAATAATGTCGCCGATCTTGATGCCCGCGCCGATGATGCCCATGGAAAAGCCGCTGGGAAAAGCCAGCGCGGAAAGCGTCGTTCCGGCAATAGCGGTTGCGGAGGGAAGCAGGCCGGTCCCGGACCCGATAAAGCCCGCCGACCGCGCGTCGTCGAAGCCGGTGATGGAACCGGTATCCTTCACGCCCCGCCATTCCACACCGAGATTAAAATCTTTGGTGGCGTTCACTTCCATAATCAGCGCTTCGATATAAACCATCGCGCGCGGCACGTCGAGCTGCTTGATAATGTTTTCCATGATCTTGTAGTCTTCGCGCTCGGCCATAATGACCAGTGTATTGGTCGCCTTGTCGGGTACGATCTGCACGTTTCGGGACACGACCGGTATACTTCTGGCCTGAACGGGCGCGCCGGGCGCGGCGCTCGCCGCCGGTTGGGCGGCGGATGATGATTCCTTCACAATGCTGGTGAGGACTTTGGCCAGATCCTCGGCCACCGAGTTTTGGAGGCGGTAAACCTGAATATTGGATTCGCCGCGCGGCACATCCTTATCCATAAGCGCGATAAGCTTGCGAACCCCTTCCGTATCGGCGACACTGGCAAAAATGATGACGGAATTCGTTCGGGGATCAGCCACCAGACGAATACTCCGCACGTTGGGGCGGCGCTGCTGAAAAATGGATGAAAGCGCCTTGACGACTTCAGAGGCGGAGGCGTTATGCAGGGGCACATAGGTGATCTGATCTCCGGCTTCCTCCACGTCAAGCGCCCGGATGATCTCCTCGATCCGGCGAACGTTGGATAAATAATCGGTAACGATCAACACACCCGCGGGCGGATAGGACAAGACGGAACTCGTCCGCGGCACGATGGGATCGAGCACGCGCTTGACTTCGTCCGGATTGGCGCGATCCAGCGCGATAATCTGCGTCACGATCCGGTCGTCAACATCAACGCCGTCTCTGGCGATTCTCGTCTCGACGCTTCTTTCGCGGGCGGACGCGGCCGGCACGATCTTGACCATATCGCCGACCGGCACGGTGGCAAATCCGTTCATTTCCAGGACGGACAGAAATACCTTATAGACGTCGGACAGCGGAATCTTGTTGGGGGAAATGATCGTCACTTTCCCGCGCACCTTGTCGTCGATGATGAAATTCTTGCCGATGAGTTCACTGATAAACTTCACGAAGGTTTCGATATTGACGTTGTCGAAATCCAGCGTGACGTATTTTTCTTCCGTCTTTTGCTTTTTGGTCCGGACGCTTTTTCCGGGCGTAGCCTTGCGAGACGAAACGCCCGCATCAGAGCCTGCCACTGAGGCGGGCATCTCCGCAAGCCGGCCCGACTCCACCGCCTGGGAGGCCTGCGGCGCGGGCGCCGCGTTGTTCGAAGCCGGAGCCTCGATCCCGGAAACGGCCGGCGACGACGGTTCTCCCGCATCGAGACGCGCGGCCGGCGAGGGCGACGATAAAAGCAACCAAAACCCCACTGCCACCGTCACAGCGCACGTCCATACACGGGACTTTTGTTTCAAACATTTGAGCATCATCAGTTTCTTCCCTCTGCCATTTGTCGGTATTCCGGTGACGCGGCCACCGCTTTGAGATCCTGATCTTCGGCCACCCAAAGGCGAACATCCGGATTGAAGTCCATCGCGTTTTTCAAATAAAAAAGACTGCGGGGAACGTCGTTTTGCCGGGCATACACGCAGGCCAGATTGTAATGGGCCTTGACGTAGTCCGCCCGGACGGCGAGCGCGTCCTCAAAACAGCCGACGGCCTTTGGATAGTTTTTGCGGGTCATGTAGATCACACCCAGATTGTTGATGGAAGCCAGGTGACGCGGATCGATTTGCAGAATCTTTTTGTAGAGCGTTTCCGCGGCATCAAGCTTCCTTTCATTGTGTCGCTTCAGGGCCTGCGCATAGAGCGCTTCAACGTCGTCCTTCGTTGACTTTTCAGAGCGTTTCACCGCCTCCGTCTTTGGCTTTGCGGCGACGCTTGCGGTGGTGGCTTTCACGGCGGGCGGCGTCGCTGTCGAAACGGCCTGCGCGGCATCGACTGCCGCCGCTTCGCCTTCCGTCAGGGATGAAGGCGTTTCCACGTCCGGCCGTTCAAGACCGGCCGAATCCGCAAGCAATGACTGGCCCGGATGGGGCGCGGCAACGACTGCGACGGCAGGCCCGGCAGAAAAAGTGGACCTCTCCATCGGCCAGAACATCCACACGAGCATCCCGGCGGCGCAAGCGGCAATCAGAAAAATTCCCGCCATCGACAAAGCGACCGAATGCTTCTTCGGCGGTGCTTCTGAGGACGCGACAACCTGCCCGAAGGCGTCGTAGTCCGGTTTTTTCTCCTTCTGCGCCTTGCGCAAAGCGTCATTTATGTAGCTCATAATCCCCCTCGGGTCAAGCCCTTCCGACGGCGCGTCAGGCCGTCAGGCGCGCCCAGAGCTTCCTGGGAAAACTCACGGTTTTCTGGAAATAGGCCTCTCCGATATCGCGCGCGGCGCGGCGAACGATCCAGCGGTCGATTTTTGTCACGTTGCGGGTGTAGGCAATCAGAAAGGCGCGGTCGCAAAGCGCGTTGATCCGCCGCGGAATCCCTTCGGAATAAGAAAAAATCAGATGGTAGGCGCCCTGCGTCAACCTCGCCTTGCCCGGTCCGCCGGCCACCTTCAGCCGATGCAGGATGTAGCGCTCAATGTCGCCCGACAAAAGCGGGCGAAGCTCATGACGAACGGTAATCCTCTCGTTTAACTGCCGCAGCGCCGGCAAAGTCAGCGTCTGTTTGAGTTCCGGCTGTCCGATCAGCACAATTTGCAGAAGCTTTTCTCTTTCCGTCTCCAGATTGGACAACATCCGGATTTGTTCAAGCAGGCCATGCGACAAGTTCTGCGCTTCGTCAATCAGCAGAAGCGCGCCGCGGCCTTTGGCGAAGTTTGCAAGCAAAAACGTGTTGAGCGCGTCGACATAAGCCTTCTTGGTCCGCACGCCTCCCGCATCGATGCCGAATTCATTGAGGATCGTCTCAAGCAGTTCGATCTCGGAGATCGACGTATTGAAGATCAGAGCGGTTTCAATCAGCCCGTCCATCACGGCCAGAAGCAATCGGCAGATCGTGGTCTTGCCTGTGCCGATATCGCCCGAAATCATCCTGCACCCTTTTTTCTCCACGATGCCGTAAATCAGATAGTTGAGCGCATCCCGATGCTGTTCGCTCAGGTATAAATATACCGGCTCCGGCGACAGCCTGAAAGGATTCTCCTTAAACCCGAAATACGCGTCATACATGAGACAGAAACTCCCCCCGTTTAGTGAAACGAATAATTGATGGTTTCCGAATTGCCGTTGCGGATCAGACTGACGGAAATGCTTCCTCCCGACTGCATGACCTGCACCAGATTCATCAGATCGTCCGCGCCGGACAGAGTCTGGCCGTTGACGTCCACGACGACATCGCCGTTTTGCAGGCCCAGTCTTTCATAGAGGCTGCCGGGCACAATATTGGAAATAATGAAGCCTTCCTGGACGCCTTCCTTTAGAAAGGGGCGTACCACCGCCTGACTCATGATCGATTTCAAATCGGCCAGGTTGCGGTTGACTTCCTCGCGGCTGATGGAAATGCCCGACGGGGCGTGACTCGAATCGGGCCGCCCGGAGCGCGTCATTAACGATCCGCCCGGAGCCGATTCCTTGATGCGCATGACGAGCTCGCGACCGCCGCTCGTGAGGATCGCGGCGTTGCGTGTAATGCGGATTAGCCGCGCGGAACCGATCATGTCGCCGATCCGGTAGATTTTCTGTTTGCCCTTTCCCTTTTCTTCAACCACCGCAAACCCGAACGCATCGTCCGACGCGATGGTGCCTTTGAGATCGTAAGCCGTGTATTCTTCCCCGGCGATAAACGCATTACCGGCGCCCGGCAGACCGTCGTCAACCGCGCTTAGCGCAGTCGCAAACAGATTGCGACGGACGACGAGATCGAAATCGGCAGGCGTCAGCGTTTTCATCGGCTGCGACGGACTTTTCATCGCCGGCGTGGTTGCCGCAGGCGGGGGAGAAAGCACAAGCCCCGCCACTTTGTAAACAATATCCACGCCCAGATAGGAGAAGGCCGTAATGATCAAGACGGTCATAACGGGAAACAACAGATCGCCCAGAGACGACGGATTCCGAAAAACCTCCGCCGCGGCGTCTTGCGCTTTTTTCAGGTAGCGCGCCATGTTTGCCCGAATTTCCTCAATCATGAGTTTCCGTTCACCTTCGTCCTCAAATATAGCGAATCACGGGATTGGCCAGCGTGCCCGCGATCGTGACATTCATCTTCATCTTGTTGGGTCCGGTCATTTCAAAAACGCCTTTGAAGTTGAGCGCGCTTTGGGAAAGATCCGGCGCCAGCGTAATCTCACCGTTTAAAAAGCAGTTGATCGCCGTGCCGTAGAGCTCGATTTTTTCGATCTTTAAAACCCCCTGTTGCAAACGCGCCTGCAATTCGCCGCGTTCGAAATCGAGGCGGCTGATGCCTAAGAAAGGCTCCGGCAGGACATAGGAGCCCTTGTCCAGACGGATGGTCGCCTGGCCGTCGGGATAGGGATCCTGCGGTGTCGTAAACCCGTAAGTCAGATTACCGCTTAAAAGACCGCTTGCCCCCCGGAGCGGCAAAACCGACGACAGCGGCACTCCGGCCAGTTCGATCTTCTCGAATCGCATCCGGACGTTGTCCGGCGGGCGATCGCCTGATAAGGAGACAAGGCCGATGATCCCGTCAAAGGTTCCGCCGTAGGCCCGTCCGCGAAGCGCAACCTGCTTGCGCTTGAAAAATGCCGTCCACCAGCGGGGCTGCACATCGAGTTTTTCCGCGATCACAAAAGCACGCGCCGGATCATCCGCCATCGCAAGCGTCGCGCCGCCAAGCGCAAGCCCCCAGGGCAAAGACGGCGATACGGTAGCGACTTTCAGACGCCAGGCCGATGTTTGAGAGGCGTTTTCCAAAACCCGCCGGACCCAATCGCCGGGAAAAAGCGCGTAGAGAAAAACTCCCGTGATCAGCACCGCGTATATCGTCAACCAGAAGGTCTTTTTCTTCAATACCCTCATGGTTACTGCCCTCCCGGATTCATCGACGGAAGATACGAAGCCACCAGCATCGAAACGCTTAAGTAGTCCGGAGACTCCTTCATCCTGGCGATCGTCAGTCTTTTGATGCGGACCATCTCACCGGGTGACTCGACGTAAAACAAAAATTCCGTCAGTTGCTTCATCGTCAATTTATCCAGCTTCATCTCGACCAGCGTTTCTTCAAAGGACGCGGTTTTAGCGCCCGCCACGGAATTCATCTGCCGGATGCGGCCTTTGACGCCCGCCGCCATTGCTTTTTGATCCAAATAGGAAAAAAGCGTGAAATTGGCTTTGCGTGCGGCCATCGACCGGCGGATCTGCGAAATCTTCGCCTCCTGTCGCGAGAAACTTTCATCCAGACGAGCCATCTCATGGAGTCTGGCGGTGTTTGCCGCGATGGATTTTTCGGCTTTCGCGGCCGACTCGCGAAACGGCGACCAGGCAAATTCATAAAAAAGCAGCACGACGACGATCACGGCGCCGGCACAGACGAACAGGCGCTGCCTTTTGTCGAGCTTATTCCAGAAAGCCGCAATCATTTCAGTTCCAGCCTCAAATCAAAATTGACCTTCGTTTTATCGGACGACATGCTGGTTGATCCCGTTTTGACGGCCGCAAAGGCGGGGGATTTGGCCAGTTCGGCGGCCGCGACGGCGATGCCGTCCATGGAGGCCGCTTCGCCTTTGAGCAGGACCGTCTGATGCTCAAAGTAGAGGTCCGAAAGCGTCAGATCCACCTCCGGCGTGATCCGGAAAGAAATCTCTTTGAGAAGTTCCGCCATCGTTAAATCGGATGTGTTTTGGGACAGACCGAAGGCCTTTTCATTCTCGGCGAGCTTCGCCTTGAGTTGGCCTACCGGATCGACCATGACTGCGCCCTGCCCCATATGCTTTTTAAACAGGGCTCCGACCTGGCCTTTAAGCGCGTCCGCCTCGGCCTGTCTGGCGTGAAAGCCCAGATAGAGACTGCCGGCCGCAAGCAAAACGATCAGGGCCAGCGCGACGGCAAGTCGGCGGATTCGACCCCGAAAGGCCGCGAAGGGATGGCCGGCCGCCGCATCATCGCGGAGGAAATTGAAGGACCGCCGGGAGCCAAAAGAGCGCAGGGCGGCGGCAAGCGCCGTGTTCATACGCTGCGGCAAAAAGGTCTGCGCCGTTTTCGCGTCAAGTTGCGCCGTCTTGTCGCCGACGAAATCCAGCGCCTCGGGCTTGACCCCCAGGGCACGGGTCAGCTCCACGGACAGCGGCGCGAACAGGGATGCGCCTCCGGATAAAAGAATCTGATGAGGCCGGTTCGTTTGGTTTCCCGACAGGCTCAGGGATTCGAGCGTATGCTTCAGCTCAGCGCAAAACGTCCGGCACAACGCCACGGCCGCGCCGTCGCTTTCGGGAAACCGCCCGCCGATTTTATGCGCCTCCGCCTCCTCGACGTCGCACAGAAGATCTTCGGCCAAAGCCTGCGTGATCCGGCGGCCGCCAAACGCGAAGGTCCGCAACGACAGCGGCATGCCGGAATCGAAAAAGACCGCCGTCGTGGAATTGCGTCCGATATCCAGAAGTATTCCGAAATTTTTAAGATCGCGGGTCCGCCCCGCCGCGGCAAGCAGAAGCGCTCCGGCCATATCCGCGGCGATGACCGGCCCGAAGATTTTCCGGGTCCGCGCAACCCAGTCCGTCAACGTCCGGCTGTCTGCGGCCGCCACGAGAAGATCGCCGTCCGGCAGCCTCAGATAATCAAAGACAACCTCTTCGACCGGCATCGGCAAGAGCGGCTCCAGGGCAAAAGGCAGAGCTTTTTTGATCCGTCCGTCATCGCGAAACGGCAACGACACCCGGCGCAGCATCACATCGGACGCCGGCAGCGACAACACGACGCGCCACGACAAACCGGGCATCCTGCCGGCCAGACTCTCCAAGGCCGCCTCTGCGGATATTTCCGGCGTCACAGCGATCCGCTCAGCGGCAACCACCCGCCCCTGAGAGGTCACGGCCACCGCTTTGAGCGCGTCACGTCCGATGTCCAGCCCCAGAATCGCCTGCGTCATCCGTCCATCCTCCAAGTCACAATCTGAAACGGCGAACGCTGAATGACTCCGCTGACGGTCTGCTCCATTTGTTCGGCCACTCCCGTGGAACGAATCCGGAAGTAATTGCTTTTGACATTTTCAATCATTTCGGCCTTGATCTCCACGTTTTCCAGACCGGCAATTCTCCTGTACCAGTCAACGCCCGACAAATCATTGCCGTCGGCGCGACGGTAGAGGTCCATTTTATCGGCCGCCTCTTCGGTGACATCGTCCGACAGGGCGCGCAAAACCATTTTCGGCGCCGTATTGAGGTTGACCGCACCCGTCCCGTAAAGGGTTAAAAGATCCGCAAGCCCCGGTCTTTCGGATGTCCCCGCAAAGATTTCACCGGTGATTCCTCTTACCATAAGCAATTCTTCAATGCAATCGAGCGGTCCGTTCTTGGCCGGATACGCAAAGCCTTGTGCCGCGTAGTAGGCGCTTTCCGCGCCCGCTCCCGTCACTTCATTGTCTTCATCGATCCAGTCGATGATCGCATCGACGATTTCACCGGCCTGCTGTTGCGATAGATCAAATCCGGGAAGCGACAGCAGGCGGACGAGCATCTCGCGGACATTGGCGTTGACGGCGTTGCCCGTCACCAGCTTATTGAGCGGAATCTTGCCGTGTTCATCCTCCGCCCGTACCATAAACCGGGCATCGGAAAAAAGCGTGGCCGACTGCGCCGATAGCGCGTCCGCTTTCGCCCACGGATCGCGCAGCGTGTCGTAATCGCTTTGCGTGTTAACGATCAGCGCGGCCGCGCCGTGAAATCCGGACTTGGCCACATACGTCAGACGGATGCCGTCGGAAAGATTGGCTGCGTCGTAAATATCGACTCGCGTGGAGCGGTTGAGCTCCAGGGCGCCCGCCACTAAAACACTCATCATCAGGATAACGATAATGAGCGCGGCTCCTCGGTCTTTTTTCAGGGGTTTTAAAAAATCCTTCATTTCTTCTCCGGCAGATAGACCCGCGTGGTAAAGCGCGCCGGATGATCCGGCCGGCTGGAATTCACCAGGACCAGATCAATTTGCACCAGTTGCGGCACACGTCCTTTTTGCGCAAAGCGTGTCGAATCCCATGTGTCATGCTCTCGGCCGTTTTCGTCGACATACTTGAAAACCAGCGTTGAAATGTTCGGACAGATGATCACACCGCCCGGCTCCGTCCGGTTAAGCTCCGGCTTCACACCGGCTATGTCGGAGCGCCACAGAGAAAAGCCTTTGCCGCCAGGATTCTCCCGGACGAAGTAACGAATGGACGCGGGATAGCCGGAAACCTCTTCTTCACCGAACGTCAGATGCGCCGCCGACCAGACATTCAGAGTACCGAACCGCTCGTTTCGAAAAACGTCTTCGTCTCCGACAAAAAAATAGTCCCCCGCGTAGGGCGCCACGGCCGACAGATCGCGCATCATCCGGTCGAGCGTCACGCGGGCTGTTTTATAGGTCTGCGCATCTTCGTCGATTTCACGGATTGTGGTCAGCGTCGAGCTGTAGGCGGCGTAAATCGTAGAAAACACCAGGCCCGAGATGAAAATCGCCAAAAGGAGTTCCAGCAGCGTAAACCCTTGTTGGCCGGCGGCGGTCTTGTTCATCGATTTCACCTCGCGGCAGTCTTGTATAAAACCAGAGAGTAAACGCCTCCCCGGGTCATCACCGGATTAAAAACCGTCACCTCGATGCGCTTGAAACCGGGAATCTGCGTGTCGGTCACCGACACGCGCCAGGCATACTGGGGATGCTCCGGGCTGAAATCCCCCGCGTCCGTTTTTCCGCCGATCGACGCGGAGGCTTCCAGCTCGGCCATCTTGCTTTGCGCCAGAAGCGAAGCGGTTGTGCGGAACCGCGCTTCGGAGGCCATGGAAATACTCTGGGACTGCATCTGGAAAACCGCGACCAGGGCAATCGCCAAAATGGTCATCGCGACCATCACCTCAATCAGCGTAAAGCCGTCGTCGGCTTTGCGGGCCCTTTTGCGGCTACCGGGTCGGATCATAACCCAGTCCGTCATTGAGCGATATATCGATGTACCGGTCATACACGCCTGTGACTCCCAGAAACGGATTGACCGCAACCGTCATGAACCTTTCCCCTTCGGCCAGATGCAGAACAAACGGCGGACAGACATTGTTCCTGGCAAACTTGATTCGAACCACGCCCCGGGTCCTCTTGACGTCTTTTCCCTCGACAAGATCGGCCACCACAACCTCCCCGCCGAGCTTGCGGGCTTTTTTCTTCATCTCGTCGACTTTTTCGGGCGTCATGTCGGATGTCTCGACCCAGTACAGGGATTGGTCCAGATCCAGACACAAAACATAATCCACCCGGTCGCGAAGCGCATCGACGCGAAGCTGGCGCTCCAGACCGATCATGCGCCGGGTTGCCTTTCGGAGATCGTCGACCGTCAGCGCGTCGCGTGTCGTCGGAATGGCCAGGGCGAAGATTCCGCCGATGATCGCGATGACAACGACGAGTTCAATGAGGGTAAACCCCCGTTTATTCGATCTCCCAGTTGTTGATGTCCGCATCGAAATCCTCTCCGCCCGCCTCTCCGTCTGCGCCCAGAGACATCAGATCAAAATCGCCGTGCACTCCCGGGCTGATATAGACGAATTCATTCTTCCAGGGGTCCTTCGGCACTCTGCCTTTTTCCAGGTATCCGCCCGAACGCCAGCTCTTGGGCAGATTACCGACCGTGGGCGGCTCGACGAGCGCCTTGAGGCCCTGTTCGGTCGAGGGATACTGTCCATTGTCAAGCTTGTACATCTTGAGAGCCGTCTCCAGCGCGACGATCTGCGTTTTGGCCGTTCCGACCCTGGCTTTATCCGACTCGCCGATAAACCGGGGAATCGTGAGGCCGGCTAAAAGGCCCAGAATCACGATCACCACCATCAACTCAATCAGCGTAAACCCGGCTTGCAGGTTTCTTTCCATTTTGTGCGTTTTCATTTTAACCCCTCATCGTGTATTGCGTTTATCGAACCAGCTGGTTCATTTCAAAGATCGGCAGCAATATCGAAAAAACGATAAAGCCCACCATAAGCCCCATGACCAGAATCATGACGGGCTCCAGAAGCGACGTCATCACCATCACATCCGAGGCGGCCTCCGCCTCATAGGAGATGGCAATCCGGTTGAGCATCTTCTCAAGCGATCCGGTTTGTTCGCCCACGGCGATCATCTCGGTGACCATCGGCGGAAAGAGTCCGCTTTGCGCCAGAGGCGCAGACAGGCTTTGCCCCTCCTCCACCTCCTTGGCCGCCTGCGCGATCACCTCTCCGATGTAGGCATTGTTGACGACATGGCGAACGATCTCCATCGCCGCCAGAAGCGGCACGCCGCTTTGCAGAAGCGTCGCGAGCGTCCGCGTAAACCGCGCGATGGCGATTTTACGGTTGACGGCGCCCCAGACCGGTGCGCGCAGGCGCACCGCGTCCCAGAAGCGACGACCGGTCTGCGTTCCGGCCGTGAAGGATTTAAAAGCGGCGGCGGCAACCGCGATCGCAAACAGAAGCAACCACCAAAACGACTTCAGAAACGAACTCACCGCGATCAGAATCACGGTGATCAGCGGCAGCGTCTGTTTCATGTCCGTAAAAATTTCGGTGATTCTGGGCACCACAAACGCCATCAGCAGAAAAATGACCAGCGAGCCGACCAGCAGCATGATGAGCGGATAGGCCAGCGCTGAACGGATCTTGCTCAAAAGCGCCTGCTGCCCTTCGCTGAAATCCGCCAGGCGCTCTAAGACCAGATTGAGCGTGCCGGAGGCTTCACCGGCTTTGACCATGTTGATGTAAAAGGGAGGAAACACACGCGGAAAAGCTTCCAGGCTCGCCGTCAAGCTCTTGCCTTCGTTGATGTCGCCCCGGATCTGGGCGAGGATTTTCGCTAAAACGGGATTTTTCGTCTGCGCCAGCAAAACGCCGAAGGACGGGACCAGCGGGATGCCGGCGCTCAAAAGCGTGGCCAGCTGTCGCGTGAAGACGGACACCTCGGCGGCCGACACAGTCCGCGTCAGCGGCAGATCCGTCAAGCCCGACAAGGCGGATTCTTTTTTCTCGCGGGCGGGCGCGATCTCCACGGGATAGATGCCGCGCTCGCGCAACATCTGACGGGCCGCCGTCGCGCCGGTGGCGTCGACAAAGCCCTTGCGCTCGCGTCCCTTCTCGTCCAGAGCTACGTATTCATAGACACTCATGCGTCCACTCCACTTCAGAAATTACCCGCTGTCATCCCGAGGAAACTGGCTTAACACACTTTATTTCAGGATTCAATTCGTACCGCATAAAAAAAGGCAGGGAATTCCCTGCCCCAAAAACGGAAATTCATCCACAATTTACTTCAAATCCCGGACGCGGACTTCGATGTCCCTATCATTTCCGAGCAGCGCGCTCAGTATGGAGGTGTCGGTTTCGCCAAAATGGTACGGGTAGAGAATTTTCGGCCGGAAGGAGCGGGCCGCGTCGGCGACCATTTCCGGCGTCATGGTGTAGGGTAGATTCATCGGCAGGAAAGCGATGTCAATCTCTTTGATCTGTTTCATTTCCGGTATGTTTTCCGTATCGCCCGCAATATAGAGTCGTTTGTCAGCAAACGTCACAATATAGCCGTTGCCCACGCCTTTGGGATGAAACGGCTTTCCCGGTTCCATCATGTGCTTGATGTTATAAGCCGGCACCGCTTCGATGGACAGACCGTTCACCGTCCGCCTCTCTCCGTTTTTCATCACGACGGCGCCGGGCATCTGTCTGGCCGCCCCCTCATTGCACACGATTTTCGTGGCGGCGGTTTTAACGGCATGAACCGCCTTGAGATCGAGATGATCGTAGTGCTCGTGCGTGATCAGGATCAGATCCGCCTTGGGCATTTCGGCATAATCCGCTTCAACGGACACAGGATCGATATGGATGGTCTTTGCGTCAAATGTCATCATCAGCGACGCATGACCGACAAAGGTTATTCCCAGGTCGCCTTTGGCTGTTGAAATGGTATCGGACTGCATTTTCCCCTCCTTCACGCCCGCCGCTCCGGACATCACGAGCGCCGCAACCGCCACACAGGCGAGGGTCACGGCGCGCGCTGCGCAAAAAGCGACGGCGCTGTCCTTTTTAAATTGCCGTCTTTCGTCTTTGAAATGAGACGGTCTGATCATAGCCCCTTCCCGCGCTTCAACGCGCGATGGCACTCATGTACTTCGCGCTCATTTCATCGACCCGTTCGAATCCCAGATACTTCAGATAGGCTTTCACAAAGCCTTTAAGAAAGACCGGCGCCGGGAGCCTGTCTTTGTCTTCGCCCTCAATGGCAAACAGGTAGTCGCTGCGCACTTTTGTTTCAGCCGCAATCTGTTCAACCTCCACGCCCAGCTCCCGGCGGATTTCCTGAAGATCCGCGCCGGTGATGTCGGGTTGGGCCACTATCTCTTCAATGCGAGGGCTATTGGCGATCTTGGATCGCAATTCACCGGATCGCTGACCGGCCGGTTTGGGGGTGCCGTTGCGGCTGATGTCGAAGACGGAAACCGGCTTTTTCTCCACGGGCGCCCCGGCCCCGCGCCGATGCATAAGACCTCGCGCGATGAGCTTGGCGTCATAGGCCTGGCGCTTCTGGTCGCTCGACAGCGTCAGGTAGGCCTCTTCAATGCGGGCGAGAATCTCTTTTCTTTCCTCTTCGGAAAAAAAGGAATAGCTCACCAACGACCCGGCCTCATACATCGCAAGCGCGTTTTGATAGGCGTGCCGGATTTCAAACAGCACCGCGTCCGGCTTGACGTTGAGTACTTCATAATAGGTGAGGTCGGAAAATTTTCTCTCCATGCCTGCCTCCGGTCCGGCACCCGCGTTGCGCCGCGGGTTTATGAATAACGAATCTGCAACTGCTGCCCCGACGTCTGAACGATGGATTTCGAAAGCTGGCGCAGATCACCGGCGGTCTTCGTGTAGGGGTAGCGATCCAGAAACGAGACGCGCGCGCAAATCGCGTCATGAACATGATCGTCAAAGGCGATATTGCCGGCAAAATCGACGCGCAGGCCCAAATGTTTTTCAATGATCAGGCAGATCTGGCGGCCCAGGTCGAGGCTGTCTTGCTTGCGAATCTGATTGACCACCAGCTTGAAGCGGAAACGGGCAAAATCGTCGGTCAGACGGGCCCCGACATCGGGATGCTTCTCCCGAATGACCCGCATCATGCATTCGGGCTTGTTGAGCGACCCGCTGCCGAAGGTTTCGTCCACCGTCTGCTCCAGCGATTTGAAATCCGTCACCGTGAAGTACTGCCGCATGCGACGAAAGTAGATCGAACGGATCAGGCGGTAAACGTTTTCAATCGACGTGGGCTCCGGCGTGGTGACAAAAATTCCGTTTTCGGAAATCAGAAAAAAATCGAGCGTATTGAACGACGTGCCGGCGCCGAGATCGAGCAGGATATGATCGTATTCCAGACGGGAGATGGCCTTGAGCGTTTTGATTTTCTGTTCGTAGGGAAGATTGGCGATGTCGAGGTTGTCATGCGCGCCGCTGATGAGATAAAGATTCTCCACGGGCGTTTCGATCACCGTGTCCTCCAGGAGGGGAATCTTTTTGCGGACGAAATCCGAAAAACACTTTTTCGGATAAGGCACA
Organism: uncultured Smithella sp.; assembly: GCA_964443625.1. GTDB lineage: Bacteria > Desulfobacterota > Syntrophia > Syntrophales > Smithellaceae > UBA8904. The sequence goes on from CAYUDM010000028.1 coordinate 25,015, forward strand.
TCCACCAGCGTGTGAAGGTTCGCCGCACCCAGATCCAGATCGATCAGGAGCGTCCGCTTGCCCAGCGCCGCCGACAGACGTCCCAGCGAGCTGGTCAGAAAACTTTTCCCCGACCCTCCCTTGCCTCCTCCGATTGGCCAGACATGCCCCATAAGCTCCATCCGCCGGCTGTTTTTTCGTTGTGTAATACACGACAAATCATGAATATTCAAGCCATAAATACATTTTTGGTCCGGAGGAAAACCGAATCTCGGGCGTCCATTTTCTCCGGACCGGAGACGACACTTGACTTCTCGGCAGAGACCTTTTACAAACACGACCAGGACCAAACCTTGCGACACGGATGCATTGTTATGATCGACACCGAACCTCAAATCCTGGTGGCCCTCGCCCAGAGGACAACAGAAATTGCCCTGACGCTGGAAGGCGTTTATCGCCTTCCCGACGGCCGTGGCATAACCGGAGCGCTTCTGGCGCGGCCGGACGGCGAGGCCATTGTCCTTGCAGACTCGGCAAACCGGCTCGTCTTTCGTAACCGGGACATCGTCCTTGCGCCGGACGACCCGGCTGAGTCTTTTTTCACGCTCTCAAACGTCGCCATCGGCATCGATTTTCACTGGCAGCGCACACAGAGGGAGTCCTTCCGGGGCCGAGCCGTGTTAAGCACAGACGCGGGCGGCACGGTTTCAATCTTGAACCGGATCGGGCTTGAAGATTATCTCGCTTCTGTGATTTCCTCCGAAATGTCCGCCGAAGCGCCCCTCGAATTTCTCAAAGCCCAGGCGGTCGCGGCCAGAAGCTGGCTTTGCGCCATGCTCGATAAAAAGAGGCAGCCCCGCCCGCCGCAGCTTCGTACGGACGGGGAGATCTCCATCTGGCAGGATGTCAACGACCATGAAGGCTTCGATGTCTGCGCCGACGATCACTGCCAGCGCTATCAGGGCATCACAAAAATTATCTCCGACAATGTCGCGCGCGCCATCGCCGGGACGCGCGGCGTGTTTGTCGTCCATTCGGATGAAATCTGCGACGCCCGCTACTATAAATGCTGTGGCGGACGCACGGACGTCTTTGCCACGGCCTGGGAGGACGAAGACCCTGCCTACCTGCAAAGCGTTCGCGATTCGGACGTCTTTGAGCCGCCTGTCACGTCGGAAGACGATGCGGCGCTGTGGCTTGGCAGAATACCTTGCGCCTACTGCAACACAAACGATGCGGAACTTCTGGGGCGCATTCTGCCCGCCTTCGATCTGGAGACGCTGCATTTCTATCGCTGGCGCGTCGCTTATGAAAAACAAGACCTGCCCGACCTCCTGCGTCAAAAGTCCGGGATCGATTTCGGAGAGATTGAACATATCATCCCGCTTAAGCGTGGCCCGTCCGGCAGAATCTCCAAGCTTCAAATCGTCGGAACGAAACGCACCGTCACCATCGGCAAGGAACTGGAAATCCGCCGCTGGCTCTCCCCCACGCATCTTTTATCAAGCGCCTTTGTCGTGGCGTCCGAACATGACCTCAACGGACACCTGCGCCGCTTCATTCTTCATGGCGGAGGGTGGGGTCACGGCGTGGGCCTGTGCCAGATCGGCGCGGCGGTCATGGCGGAAAAAGGCTTTGCGTCTAAAGATATTCTAGCGCACTACTTTCCCGGCGCCGAATTGAGGAAACTGTATTGAACCCGAATCTCTCGCAGGCCGCTCCGAACGGCGTGGGCACGCCCAAAACTCCCTGGCTGTGGGTCCCTTCCGTTTATCTGGCGGAAGGCGTGCCCTATATGATCGCCATGGCGGTCAGCGTTGTTTTGTATAAGAATCTCGGCTTGTCGAACACACAAATCGCGCTCTACACGAGTTGGCTTTACCTGCCCTGGGTCATCAAGCCACTGTGGAGCCCGTTTGTGGATCTGTTTCGCACCAAGCGCTTCTGGATCGTGCTGATGCAGCTTTGCATCGGCGCCTCCTTCGCGGGCGTTGCGCTCACCCTGCCGGCTTCCGACTTTGTCCGTTATTCGCTGGCCATGTTCTGGATCATGGCGTTTTCATCCGCCACACACGATATCGCCGCCGACGGATACTACATGCTGGCGCTCGACACGCCGAGGCAGGCCGCGTTTGTCGGTGTGCGGACCATTTTCTATCGCATCGCCACCATCGCCTCAAAAGGCGGCCTGGTCATTCTCGCGGGGTTTCTGCAGCAAGCCGGTCACACCGTGACCTCCGCCTGGTCGATCACGTTTCTGGCCGGGGCGGCCGTTTTCCTGGCCCTGTGTCTTTACCATTTTTTCGTCCTGCCCTATCCCGCCTCCGACCGCAGCGCGCCGCTTGCCGGAGGCAAGGGCGTCGTTTCGGAGTATTTCCGTATTCTCACTTTATTTTTCCGGCAAAAAGACATCGTCATCATCATTGCCTTTCTCGTGTTCTATCGATTTGCCGAAGCGCAGCTTGTCAAAATGGTCGCCCCGTTTTTGCTCGACGTCCGGGAAAAAGGCGGACTGGGGCTTACCACGGCTGAAGTCGGGCTGATCTACGGCACGGTCGGCGTTGTGGCGCTGATGCTGGGCGGTCTTCTGGGTGGATGGGCCATCTACCGCAACGGCCTGAAATTCTGGCTGTGGCCGATGGTGATGATCATGAACGTACCGGATCTGATCTTCGTGTATCTCGCCCACGCTCAGCCCGAAAGCGTCTGGCTTGTCGGCGCCGCTTTGGCGTTGGAACAAGCGGGTTACGGTTTCGGGTTTACCGCCTATACGATGTACATGATCATGGTTTCCCGAGGCGAATACAAAACCGTTTTCTACGCCGTCGGCACCGGAATCATGGCGCTGGGCATGATGCTGCCGGCGATGGCCAGTGGATGGATTCAGGAACAGTTGGGCTATATCCATTTCTACTATTGGATTCTGCTGACGACGATTCCGGGATTTATCGTGGCAGCGCTGGTGAAGATCGATCCGGCATACGGGAAGAAAGAAGAGTAAGAGTTTTAAGTTTTAAGTTTTAAGTTTTAAGTTTTCTGGATTTCGGGAAAAGCGGGTATGACGAAACCTCTCATCACAACGGCATTCATTCTGGGGGCGGGCTTGGGCACGAGGCTTCGGCCGCTGACGGACTCGCTGCCCAAACCGCTTTTGCCCGTGGGGGGACGCCCGCTCATCACCTATGCGATGGATCACCTGAGGAATGCCGGTGTCCGGAGGTTCATCATCAACACGCATCATCTGGCCCATCGCTACGCCGAGGCCTTTCCGGACAGCGCCTGGCGGGGCATTCCCATCATCTTCCGCCATGAACCGACGCTTCTGGACACGGCAGGCGGCCTCAAAAATATTGAAGACCTGCTCGAACACGACGACCGCCTCTGGGTTTACAACGGCGATATCCTCACCAATCTGCCGCTGGAACCGATTTGTCGCAAACATCTGGACATCCGGCCGCAAGTGACCCTCGCACTTCGGTCGCAGGGAGAACCCCGAAACGTCAATATTGACTCCGAAGGCTTTATCTGCGATATGAGAAATCTGTTGAGCCGGCCCGGCTTTCAGCGCTGCCTTTTTTCCGGCATCTATTTGGTGGAAAAATCCTTTCTGCGGAGGCTTGCGCCCGGGCGTATCGAGTCGGTGGTTTTACCGATGGTTGCAAGTATCCGGGAAAATCCCCGGTCGGTGGCGGGACTCGTCACCGATCAGGGCTACTGGCACGATCTTGGAACACGCGACGCATATGAAACGATACAAAAGCTTTTTTTGACATCTTAGGCAATCATGACGATCATCACCTCCGAAATCCGAACCTTCCTTAACGATCATTTAGGCCATGTGGAGTTCCGCCTTGTGCCCATCGAGAAAGGCGGATCCGACCGCCACTTTTTCCGCGTTCATTTGATGGACGCCCGCAGCTTCATCTTTATGCGCTACGGCACGGACGTGGAGGAAAACGCCTACTGGACAAATATCAATCGATTTCTAAACGACCTGCATATTCCCGTCCCGCTGGTTATCGCCTTTGACGCCCGCAGGCGGTTTGTGTTGACGGAAGATTTGGGGGATGAAGATCTTTTTTCACAAAAGGGACTGCCCTGGAGCAAACGACGTCACTACTATCTCGCGGCGCTGTCGGAAATCCACCGCCTGCACCGTCATCCGCTGAAGGATCTTCCCGCCGGCATGACGCTTTGCCGGGGCTATGATCGCGACTTGTACATCTGGGAGCACAACTATTTTCTGGACCATTTTGTAGGCGCCGTTTGCGGCCTCACCTTACCGGAAGCAACTCTACGAACCTGGGAAGCGGAAACGGACGGACTGATCGCCCGCCTGCTTCAAACGCCGCCTTGCCTGATTCACCGCGACTTTCAGTCGCAAAATATCCTCCTCAAGGACGAGCGGCCCGTTTTCATCGATTTTCAGGGCATGAGGCAGGGCAACTTCTTTTACGATTTGGGATCACTCATCTGCGACCCGTATGTTCTGCTGTCCGAGACGGAACGACAAGAATTGACGGGCTTCTATTACCGGATTTTGCAGCCGGAATACAGTCTTTCGGAATTTATCGTCCGCTTTTGGGAAGGCTCCGCGCAGCGGATCATGCAGGCCCTGGGAGCCTACGGCTTTCTGGGGCTTACAAAGAACAAACCCGCTTTTCTTGCGCATATCGGCAACGGCTTGCAAAACCTCATCACCGCCGCGAGCGCGTCCAACCTGCCGGTCTTATCCGATATCGCCAACCAGTGTTCGGAGATCCTGAAACGCCGCAAATGACGCTGTCGAGAATTGTTTTTTAAAAAATCACCCCTCATCGCCCATCGCCTATCGCACCGGCACACGCCGGTCTCCGCGCTTCGCGCTCCGCTTTGTCCTCAATCCTTTCGCCTTTATCCTTTGGCCTTTGGCCTCATTCCTTTTTCCAATTGCGCAAGACAGGCCAATATGTTAGACAACTCGCCGATTATTGAACTCTTTTCGGGAGCACACCAAAACCATGAAGTACGATCCGATCGCCATTGAAGAAAAATGGCAAAAAAAGTGGGAAGAAGAAAAAACCTTTTCCGTCTCCGAAACCTCCGATAAACCCAAATACTACCTGCTGGAAATGTTTCCGTACCCCTCCGGCAAAATCCATATCGGCCATGTGCGCAACTATACCATCGGCGATGTTGTGGCCCGCTACAAGCGGATGAAGGGGTTCAACGTGCTGCACCCCATCGGCTGGGACGCCTTCGGCATGCCCGCGGAAAACGCGGCGATTGAGCATAAGATCCATCCCTCCAAATGGACGCATGAAAACATCGACCACATGAAAAAGCAGCTCAAACGCATGGGCTTCAGCTACGACTGGGACCGTGAAGTGGCCACCTGCGAGCCCGAGTATTACCGCTGGGAGCAGCTCTTTTTTCTGTGGATGGTTGAAAAAGGCCTGGCGTATAAAAAACGCTCCAGCGTCAATTTCTGCGTCAAGTGCGACACGGTGCTCGCCAACGAACAGGTCGAAGGGGGACTGTGCTGGCGCTGCGGCACGGAAGTCACGGAAAAAGTGCTCGATCAGTGGTTTTTCAAAATCACCGCCTATATCGAAGAACTGCTCGATTACTGCGACAAGCTGCCCGGCTGGCCGGAACGCGTCATGACGATGCAGAAAAACTGGATCGGCAAAAGCTACGGCTGCCTGGTCGATTTCCCGCGTGCCGACGGGGGAGGCGCCATTTCGGTTTTCACCACCAGACAAGACACGCTCTTTGGCGCGACCTTCATGCTGGTGGCCGCCGAGCATCCGCTGGTGATGGAACTGTCCAAAGGCAAACCCTGCGAAAGTAACGTCCGCAGCTTTGTGGAAAAAGTCAAAAAGCAGGACAAGCTCATGCGGACCTCCGAGTATTATGAAAAGGAAGGCCTGTTTCTCGATTCGTACTGCCTCAATCCGCTCACCGGCTGGAAAATGCCGATTTACGCGGCCAACTTCGTTCTGGCCGACTACGGCACAGGCTGCGTCATGGCGGTTCCCACGCACGATCAGCGCGACTTTGAATTTGCCTCAAAATTCAATCTGCCGAAAGTTGTGGTCATTTCCCCCAAAGACCGCGAACTGGACGCGGCCACAATGACCGAAGCGTATGTCGATGAAGGCGTGCTGGTGAATTCCGGCCAATTCAACGGCATGGAAAACACAAAAGTGCTCGACGCCATCGCCGAATTTCTGGAAGCCGAAGGGAAAGGCAAACGCACGGTGCAATACCGGCTTCGCGACTGGGGCATCTCCCGCCAGCGCTACTGGGGCGCGCCCATTCCCATGCTGACCTGCGAAAAATGCGGCATCGTGGGCGTGCCGGAAAAGGACCTGCCGGTGGTGCTGCCGGAAAATGTCACCTTCAGCCCCGATGGCGGCTCGCCGCTTACGGCGCTTGCGGAATTTGTCAATACGACCTGCCCCAAATGCAAGGGTCCGGCCAAACGGGAAACCGACACGATGGATACCTTCGTGGAATCCTCGTGGTATTTCGAGCGCTATTGCTCGCCGCATTGCCACACGAAACCGGGCCTCGACCGAAAAGCCATCGACTACTGGATGCCGGTGGATCAGTATATCGGCGGCATTGAGCACGCCATTTTGCATCTTCTGTACGCACGCTTCTACACCAAAGTGCTGCGGGATTTCGGCGTGGTCGGCGTGGATGAACCCTTCACTAATCTGCTCACGCAGGGCATGGTCTGCAAAGAAACCATGAAATGCCCGGAACACGGCTACCTCTTTCCCGAACAGGGGGCCGGCGGCAAGTGTTCTCTGTGCGGTAAGGACGTCATCGTCGGCAAGACTGAGAAAATGTCCAAGTCGCTCAAAAATGTCATCGATCCGGATTTTCTGGTTCAAACCTATGGCGCGGATACGGCACGCATGTTCTGTCTGTTTGCCGCACCGCCCGAAAAAGATCTGGAATGGAGCGAGCAGGGCGTGGAGGGCTCCTTCCGGTTTTTGAGCCGCCTGTGGCGCATCTTTGACGAGTATCTCGAAGACATCCAATCCGTCGCGGCGGCGGCAGGCCCGCTTTCGCTCGAGGGCGATCTCAAGGCGCTTCGCCGAAAAACACATCAGACGGTTGCCAAGGTCACGCAGGACATCGAAGACCGCTTCCATTTCAACACGGCCATCAGCGCCGTGATGGAACTGGTCAATACCCTCTACAGCGTCAAACGCCCGGACAAAAACGACTCCCTGGCTCTTGCCGTCGTGCGCGAAGCGCTCGAAGCGGCGATTTTGCTTTTGGCGCCCATTGTTCCGCACATCACCGAAGAGCTCTGGCAGATTCTGGGCCATTCAACATCCGCGGCCGACATACCCTGGCCGGTTTTCGATCCGGCCATTGCCAGTGAAGAGGAAATGACCATTGTCATTCAGATCAACGGAAAACTCCGCAGCCGGCTGACCGTCCCGTTGGACGAACCGGAGGAAAAGATTAAAGCGGACGCGCTGGCGGATGAGAAAACCCGCTCCTTCCTGGGAGACGCCAAAGTGATGAAGGTCATCTACGTGCCCAAAAAGCTTGTCAACATCGTGGCCAAATAAGGAGAAAACATGAAACAGGGACGCCTCCGACGCCGGCTTGCGACCGGCCTGATTTACGCGCTCGTTTGCGCCGTTTCCGGATGCGGCTACGCCTTCGCGCCGCAGGGCGACCACATCGACCGCAGCATTCGCAATATCTACGTGGAAGCGTTTGTCAACCAGACCGCCCAGACGGATTTGGATACGATGGTGCGCGCCGCTTTCATCGATCAATTCATCCAAAGCAGTCGTTTCAAGGTGGTTCAAAGTCTTGCTGAGGCCGACGCGTCGGTCAGCGGCGCGGTGATCAATCTCAATACGGTCGCTCTGTCTTATCGCAGCAGCATGCTTGCCGCGGAAGAACGGGCGGTGATGGTTCTGCAGGTGAGTTTCGTCGACCGGAAAAGCGGCAAAGTCATCTGGTCGTCAAGACAAGTTCGCCACACCATCGACTATGAACTGGAAGACGATGTCAATTCGATTGTCAACACTCGGAAGCTGTCCTATGAAAAGCTCGCGCAGGATACCGCCGAACGCGCCTTCAATTTAATGATGTCGAACTTTTAGATTCCGGAATCGTCATGAAAAACGCCACTGCCAAACTGGGCCGTTTCCTGCTTTTTGCGTTGCCTGACGTCTGGCCGGATGATCTTTCCGCCGCACGCGACATCCGCCGTCCCACAACTTTTTTTCGAAATTTCCCGGCTGAATTTCTCCTGATCGCCGACTCACGTGTTCGTTTGTCATGCAGCTCCGACGGGCTCAGAAGACTCCATAGCCTGGCGCGTGACACGAAAGCCGGACTGATCTATTGCGACTATTTTTCCGTTACAGATCAAAGCCGCGTCGCCCGGGAACTTGTCGACTACCAAAAAGGATCGCTTCGCGACGATTTCAACTTCGGACCTCTCTTTTTGATATCTCTTGAGGCCGCGCGCAACGCGATCAGCAAATACGGGGCCTTGCCTGTCGACCCGGAAGACGCCCTCTACGATCTGCGGTTGAAAATCTCTACGGATCATCCGGTGATGCGCATTCCGGAATGTCTTTACGCCGCGGCGACTCCGGCCCGACGGAAAAAGAAGGGCGCCCCACCTGAGACGCACTTTGCCTACGCCGCCAATAACAGCGCCGCCAGGCAAAAGAAACTCGAAAAAATCGCCACAGCTCATTTGAAGCGCATCGGCGCCTGGCTGCCGCCACGCGCGGGTCGGGTCCCGAAATCCGCCGATTCTTTTGCCGTGACGGCAAGCGTCGTCATCCCCGTGCTCAACCGGGCCAGGACGATTTTACAGGCCGTCGGCAGCGCGCTTTCCCAGAAAACGGACTTTGATTTCAACATTCTGGTTGTCGATAATCACTCCACCGACGGCACCACCGATCTTCTCAAACGGCTTTCCGCAAAACATCCGAGGATTGTCCATATTATTCCGGCGCGCCGCGATCTGGGCATCGGGGGCTGCTGGAACGAGGCCGTGCAGTCGCCCGCCTGCGGCCGCTTCGCCGCTCAACTCGATTCCGACGATCTGTACGCGTCGCATCAAACGCTGCAAGCAATCGTCAATGTCCTTCGCCGGGGCGCCTATGCGATGATCGTCGGCGCCTACACGCTCGTCGACAAAAGGCTCAGGCCCCTTCCGCCGGGATTGATCGATCATCGGGAATGGTCGCAAGCGAACGGACACAACAATCTTTTGCGCGTGGCCGGCATCGGCGCGCCTCGCGCTTTCGACACAAGCGTCATCCGAAAGATCGGGTTTCCCAATGTGAGCTACGGCGAGGATTACGCGGTTGCCTTGCGGATCGCGCGCAACTACGCCATCGGACGAATCTACGACAGCCTCTATTGGTGCCGCCGCTGGGAAGATAACACCGACGCCGCCCTGTCCGTCGAAAAGCAAAACCGCAATGATTCTTACAAAGACCGGCTTCGGTCGTTCGAAATTTCGGCCAGACAAAATCTGTGCAGTAAACAGTTGCAACCGTTCCCGACTGAACAGCCCGCCGTGTTTTCGGAGTTTCCCGGAGAGGGACGGACGCCTTTACCCGATCTGTGCCGGACCTTCTTTGAATCGCAACAAAAGACATGGCCTGCGCTTTCGGATGCCGGTCGAAAGCTTGCCTCGGTCCAAACGCGGGAAATTGACTGCGGCAACTACCTTGTCACCTTGCAGTTCAACCCCGCCCGAAAGGTCAGCTCCGGCGCCGCCGTGGATGCTCAATCGATTCGGAAACGGCCCTGTTTTCTATGCGTGGAAAATTTGCCTCCAGGTCAGCGGGGCATCCTGTATCGCAAAGAGTACCTGATTTTATGCAATCCGGCGCCGATCTTTTCTAGTCATTTTACCGTTTCGACTCTTTCGCATCAGCCACAGGCCATCGATCAGGCGCTGCCGTCGCTTCTTCGTCTGTCGGCTGACGGCTGGCCCGATTTCGCCGTATTCTACAATGGACCGGCCGCCGGCGCCTCCGCGCCGGATCACCTGCACTTTCAGATGGTTCCCGCAGGCGCCCTGCCTTTTTTAAATTTTCTGGCCGGTCGTCCGAAAAACCGGCAAGTGTCTCCCGTGCGCTACAGTCGCGGCTTCGATCGTTCAATCATCGTGCTGGAATCCGCAGACGAAAAGGCGCTTGCCGCAAGGTTTCTGCGTCTTCTTGCGGCCGTCCGCAAAGCGCTGCGGACGAACGACGAACCGAT
>CAYUDM010000029.1:0-21121 GCA_964443625.1 uncultured Smithella sp.
TGTAAATCTTATAAGGTTCTCAATACGGAATGATCGGCAATATGCTTGCAAAGGACACTAACGGCGGCATAGCCAATAATTTGACGAAACATTTTCAGAAGTATTTACAATTGTCAAATAATCGTCAATTCTCTATCCCGTAAGAATCGAAAAAATATTTGCCGGAATGCTGCGTTTCTATGGTTTTAGCCGTGCGCGGTTTTTTGCTCGGGCGGAGCCTGGTCGGCGGTATATTGAGCTAGTTGCCCCTGTCGGATGTCGACGCGGTATGAAAGACGCCATATCGCTTCCGCAGCTCCGAAAATTCCGGTTGACTGGCGGTAGATGTCGGCAGAAAGATGGAAAAAGCGACCAACTAAAAAAGCCTCTGATGGGCCAAAGGTTATGATGAGCAACGCGCCGAGTGGCCCTAAGACAAAATCAGGGGGAGATGATGATCATCATCTCCCCCTGGAATACTTTATTCGATAAGCGTTGCCTCCGGAAACTAGTCCTTCTTTTTCGCTTTGGCGAGCAAATCACCGAAAGTGCCCATGGTTTTTGGCGCTTTGGGCATAAAGCTTTTATAATCATCCGTTTCTTGTGTCTCAGTCTTTGTCTGCGGCTGGTCGTTTGCGGCCAGATCCAGAGAGATCTTTTTGCTGTCGCGGTCGATTTTGTCAATTTTAACTTCGACCTCACGCCCTTCCGACAAAACGTCGCGGGCGTGTTTGATCTTTTTACCTTTGCCCAGTTTCGAGATGTGCAAAAGACCGTCAACGCCGCCTTCGAGTGTGACAAAAGCGCCGAAGTCGGTAAGGCGTGCGACTTTGCCCATATGGATAGAGCCTTCAGGGTATTTGGCGATCACTTCATTCCACGGATCAGGCAGTGTGTCTTTAAAGGAAAGGGTCACGCGATCGTTGTCCCAGTCCAGATTAATGATGACGGCTTCTATCATGTCACCCGGTTTGTAGAGAGCCTTGGCGCTGTCCACACGCCCCCAGGCCATTTCGGAAACCGGCAGAAGCGCCTGAATGCCGCCGATGTCCACGAATGCGCCGAAATCGCGCACGGAGGTGACACGGCCGGAAACGGTCATTCCCTTTTCCAGCCTGGTTTTGAGCTCAGCAGCTTTCTCCTTTTCAATTTTGTCAAGGATCGGACGCCGGGATAGAATAATTTTCCGTCCGTTTTCTCCATATTCAATGACAATAAATTCAAATTTTTTTCCGACGTAATCAGCCGGGTTGTCGATGCGCCGGGTATCCATCTGTGAAAAAGGACAAAAACCGCTTGCGCCCGCGCCGACCTTGACCAGAAATCCGCCCTTGACTTCCTTTTCTACCAGGGCCTCAAGCGGGATGGCGTTTGAATAGGCGTTCACGAGGAATTCATCCACGCTTTTGCGGGCCAGCAGTTTTGTCGTGAACAGTTTTTCACTGTGACGTGAAGACAGAAAGTAAGCGGTGACAATGTCGCCTTCTTTTACGGTGAGGTTTCCGTCTTCGGTTAGAAATTCCTTTTTGTCGATGTAGCCTTCGCTTTTGGCGCCCAGATCCACGAAAACCCACTCCGGAGAAATGTTGACAACGGTTGCTTCAACTTTTTCTCCCACCGCGAAGCGTTTCGGGGTGGCGTAGGATTCCTCCAGCATCTGGGCAAAACTCTTTGTGTCGTCCATAATCATATCCTTGTTTTTTAATGATGCCATCCCGTCGCGAAAGATTTTTTTCATCCATCGCCGGCTTTCTTCATCCGTCAATTCAGAAAGAGATGGAGATTTTCGATGGCCTGTCCGGAAGATCATACCTTGTGCAGGAAGTGATTCCGATTTACACTCCTAACTACCACGAAAATCGCTTTTTGTCTTTTGAAAAAAATTTTAAAGGCGCTTGCACAAAAGGTGAGAAATTTTAAAAAACTCTGGATTAAATCGGCAAGATGTATTATGAGCGGCTATATAAATCGGTAAGGAGTCTGGTGACTTATGCGTTTTGAAATATCCCGCGGCGGAAGCGGACTGACCTATGAAATCCGCAATATCGTGATGATCGCCAAAAAGATGCAGGAACATGGTCTCAAAATCGTTTGGGAAAACATCGGCGATCCGGTGCAAAAGGGAGAGAAAATTCCCGACTGGATGAAAGAGGTGCTCATCGACATTCTCAAGGAAGACGCCTCTTTTGCCTATTCGCCGACGAAGGGGATAGATGCGACCCGCAAATATATTGCAGATCGCACCAACGCGCGGGGCAAAGCGCAGATTACACCTGAAGACGTCATCTTCTTCAACGGCCTGGGTGATGCGATTGCCCGCGCCTACAGCTCCATCCAGGTGGATGCCCGCATGATCATGCCGGAGCCGACCTATTCGACGCATCTGATGGCGGAAGTCCTCCATGCATCGTTTCCGCCCAACACCTACCGGATGAATCCCTACAACAACTGGGCGCCGGACTTGCGGGAGCTTGAACACAAAGTGAAAAGCCACCGAGCGATTGTCGGCATTTTGATCATCAATCCCGATAATCCCACCGGTTTTGTCTATCCTGTCGAAATGCTCGAGCAGGTTGTGCGCATCGCCAGAGAAAACGATTTGTTCATTATTTCCGATGAAACCTATACCAACATCGTCTACAACGGGAAGTCCACTGTGCCGATCAGCGATGTCATCGGCGATGTGCCCGGCATTTCCATGAAGGGCATTTCCAAGGAGCTGCCCTGGCCCGGCGCGCGCTGCGGCTGGATGGAAGTATACAATGCGGACAAGGACCCGATCTTTAACCGCTTCATCAATACCATTTTGCATCAGAAGATGTCGGAGGTCTGCTCCACTACGCTACCGCAAATGGCGATTCCCCGGATCATGGAACATCCTGAATATTCAAACTATCTGCGCGAGAGAACCCAGCATTACGAAAAACTATCCTCTATTGCCTACGGCGTTTTGAAGGATGTGCCGTTTGTGATCGCCAACAAAACCAACGGCGCTTTTTACATGACGGTGCTCTTCAACGAATCCGTGCTCAACGAACGCCAGCATCTTCCCATTGCACAGCCGGATGTCCGGACCTATGTCGAGAGTCTCACCAATGGCATCGAGTACGATAAGCGGTTTGTCTATTATCTGCTGGCAACCACGGGTATTTGTGTCGTGCCTCTGACGTCGTTTTTTTCACCGCTTCTGGGCTTCCGCATGACGCTTCTGGATAAGGATGTTGATGAGTTTGAACACATCGTGAAAACCATCGCAGCCAAGATTACGCAATACATCCATTCGAGCAAATAGGCTCCGGGCTTTCATGGAGGGGGCAAGCTAGGGTCGTATCAAGAAAAATCTCATATCTTTTTAAACTGAGCGATCTGGCGCGAAATCGCCGCGAGATTGCCTTCTTCATCCCAGGCTTCGCCATCCGCCTCCAGAAGTCCGCAGGTCATAAACCGGGTTCGGAGACTGCATCGAAGCCGGGAAGTCTTCGGTAAATTCCGGACATTTACGGAAAGTTCAATAGTCGGCACCCAGGCTGTGGCGCCTTGCGTGGTCATGACGGCGGGCGGCATGGCGTCGATGATCAGAAAAAGTGAAAGTAAATCGATGGGGCGGCTGTCCCGGAATGAGAAATACCCCTTGTTCTGTGATCGGTCAGCCAGTTTTCCCCCTGTCATCCAACCGGCGCAGGATGGGTCGAGCCGAAGGTCGAGATGGTGAAAAAGGCTGTATCCGGGCATTTTCGGCAGAGGCACACACGCATCGATAGGCGCAAGTTCCGGGGGGCCTGCTTCGTAGCGTTCAACAAGACAGGACTCATTATTCGATGAGAAGGTGCCCAACGCCCGAATTTTTTCTTCTCCCTGTTGGAAGAGTCTGGCCTCGAAACGTGCAAACTGGCGAGACCTGGCCATTTCCAAGACCTGGATTTCTGCATCACCCGGGATACATCGGGACAGATAATTCGCGGTGACCACAGGTGTGTTTTGCTTATCGCTTGCGCGCAGCATCGCGTCGGTCATCATGGCCATGAGATAGCCCCCGTTGGGATTGCCGTTGACGGACCAGTTATCCGAGATGTCACAGCCGAAGCGGGAATTTCCCAGATCATTTAGCCGGATGTCGGAATCGAATAGATACATAAGGCTCCTTTAATTTTGGAATACGGCGAGTCTGTTGCGGATCGTGACGTTGGAATGCCGGTGCGCTTGTGCAACCCACATCAGAGTTTCGGCGCGGTAAAAAATGACGTGAGACGGATCTCTCTTATAATACCAGTTGCCGGAAGATGTGCTTTCCTCATACAGGTGCGTCATGCAATACAATCGGCCGCCGGGCTTTAAAAGCCGCTTCAATAAAGCAAGCTCCTTTGAGGGATTGAAAAAATGTTCGATCACTTCGCAGCGGACGATGAAATCATACGTCGCTGCAAACAGTGAAGGGTCAGGGGAAAAGAAAGGATCATATTGTGCGATGTGATAACCCTGTTCGTGAAGCACTTTGGAAATTACGGGGCCGGGCCCGGCCCCGTAATCCAGGCCGCAAGTTTCCCGGTTATACGTTTGGAGAATGTCGTTTGTGATCTGAAAGACAAATTGCCGGTATCGATCATCGTACACGTCGTTGTTGTGATCGAGGTACCTGTCCTTTTCCCGATCGGGCGGTAAATGATATTTACGCGACCGGAAGATGCCGCAACACGAATCGCACTTATGAAATTCATACGATTCCAAAGGATTGGATCGATTCTCACACAAAGGGCAAACTTGCCCGGCGATTTGCACCGATGTTGTTATCCATTGTGACATGTTGCTTTCTTTATCATTAGATTTCGCATTGTGCCAGACCGGGATAGGGCCAACTTTTAGAATTGACATCCAGTTTGACTTTCTGTATAAATTTTTCGATCGAAAATCGGCGTTAACCAGGATGCCTTAAGTATCAGGCTTCGCGCTTTAGCAACTTCCGGCGCTAATCCAAAATAAAAAAAGTTCATAAATTAAAACGCAAAGTGTCAAAGCAAAGTTATCGTGGTGCCTTCAAAGACGGCAAGATCGTTTTTTTAACGGATTCAATGTCAGATCCTAGGATAAAGCGGTTGTTTCAGAAAACCGATGGACAAAGAAAATCGGGAACACTTTAAAGAGAAATTGCTTCAACTTCGTGCGGAGATTCAAGAAGTTGATGATTTGTCCAGAGAATCGACACGGCCCGTGGAGCTGGATCAGTCCGCAATCGGGCGGGTGTCGCGTGTGGATGCGATTCAAGCGCAGCAGATGTCGCTCGCCTCGGCCAGGCGAAGGCAGGAGCAGTCAAACGCTATTGAAGGCGCGCTTCGGCGGATCGACTTCGGTGAATACGGCCCCTGTTTTGTCTGCGGCGAGGACTTGGATATGCGCCGATTGGAGGCGGACCCTACCAACACGCGCTGCCTGGCCTGCGCAAAAGGGGGATGAACAGTTTGATGGACAATTTTCCCCACAACAGAGCAAACCATTTCCAACGGCGAAGGGGATGGGTCGTAAAAGCTGCATAATCAGAGAGGTTTGCAAATGAAAAAAAAAGTTGCGTATCCGGGCAAAATTAAAATTGGCATGTTCGGCTTCGGTAAAACAGGTCGCATTGTGGCCGACGAGTTTTTAAAAGACAGTCTGTTTCGCTTGGAATGGGTGGTCCGTCGTACGCACAAAGATCATCACAAGTATGCTACCCGCCTGCTCGGGCATGAAATGGACGGAGCGCCGATTTATTCGGTGGCGGAGGTGTCGCCTTCTTTTTTTCTGAATCATCCTGTGGATGTCATTGTTGATTTTGCCAGCGCCCGGGCGCATGAATATTACATGCCCGCCGCCGATTGCGGAGTTCGAATTATTTCTGCGATTTCAAAGTATAAAGAAAAGGAGTTGGAAGACTTAAAAAAAATTGCTCAAAAGACAGCCGTCCTGTATTCGCCGAACATTACATTGGGTATCAATTTTCTTTTGGTGGCCTCGCAGATTCTTCAAAAAATCGCTCCTCACGCCGATGTCGAAATTGTGGAGGAACACTTTCGGGGAAAGAAAGAAGTATCCGGAACCGCATTTAAAATAGCCGATGTTTTATGTCTTGATAAAGACAAGCACGTGAACTCCATCCGTGTAGGCGGCATTGTGGGCCGGCACGAAATTATTTTCGGGTTGCCCAATCAGACGATCCGGCTGGTTCATGAAAGCATCAATCGGGCGGCGTTTGGTCAGGGTGCGATTTTCGCGGCCAAGTGGCTGGTTGGCGCACCGGCCGGTCTGTACTCGATGGAAAATATTATCGTCGATATGTTCAAAAGTAATATTCCTGTGTACTAATTTTGTTACGTTTGTAAGTTTCGATGCGCTACTTTGCCATAAAAAAAGCGGAAGGTCTGTAAATATCGACCTTCCGCTTTTATCGTTTAAAGAAAAGTAACGACAGGGGGGCGCCTAGTAACGGCCGCGTCCACCTCCGAAACCGCCGCCGCCGCGATTACCGCCGCCACTTCGGAAGCCGCCGCCGCCGCGATTACCGCCACCGCTGAATTCCTTTTTGGGTCGGGCTTCGTTGACCGTTATCGCTTTTCCGTCGAGCGTGCCGCCATGGAATTTTTCAATCGCCTGTGCCGCGCCTTCTTCGGTCTTCATTTCTACAAAACCGAAACCCTTGGACTGGCCCGTGAATTTATCCTTGATGATAGCGACGGAAGCAATTTCCCCCGCTTCCGCAAAATTCGCCCTCAGATCATCTTCCGTGATTTTAAAGGATAGATTGCCTACATATAGATTCTTGTTCATTTTCTTTTTCTCCCTTCCCGCGATGCCCTGATTGGCACGCATTTACCTTTCCTCCCCCGTTTGGGGTTTAACAAAGCATTGTCATCGCTCCCGTCTTACTCCGAATTGAGAAAGAAGGTTGAAGGGAGGGGGCCAAATGCCTCACCTGCCGGACGACAGTCCGTTGCGCCGGGTTTTTATGAAACCGCTGCGAACAAAACCGCCACAATCCGATATCGCATCGGTTTTCCATATAAAAAAACCGGAACGAAAAAGCGCGTCCGGTGATCTGCGTCTTAATAATTAATGAAGATCAGGATTCCAAAAAAAACACGCCGTATGTGGATTTGTTCCTGCCCTAATGTGGCATTTTAGTCAAGTTTTTCTTTTTTGCGTCGGTTGGTCGATAAAGAGCTTCGATCCTGCGATATTTTTGGTATAATCTTCCTAATTCTGCGGCATGATCGACCGCAACGACTTGGAGGAATCCGGTATGTTTGAGTTTATGTTGACGAAAGAGCAGATTCAAGTGCGTGATGAAGTTCGGGAATTTGTCAAAGGCATTCCGCGTCAGATGATTCTGGATATGGACGCGGATACAATTAAATTTCCAAAAGAATTTTTACGCGAAGCCGCGCAGAGAAACCTGATGGGTTGCCGCTATCCGAAAAAATGGGGCGGCAGAGAGATGGACTGGGTGACCACCTGTATGATTATGGAGGAGGTGGGCGTGATCGGCTACGAATTCGCCTGCGTTTTCGGCGTGGGCGCGGAACTGGTTTGTGATGCCATTATTCAGCATGGGACGGACCAGCAGAAAGAAAAATATGTCAAGCCGCTGTTACGAGGAGATTTGTTTGCTGCGGAATGCCTTACGGAACCGCGCGGTGGATCGGATTTTTTCGGCGCGACGACCCGGGCGGACGATTGCGGCGACTACTATCTTTTAAACGGCCAGAAGCGCTTCATTGTCGGCGCTGAAGGCGCGGATTTCTTTTTGGTCTATGCCCGTACCCATCCGGAGGCCAAACCGCAGGATGCGATTACCTGCCTGATTGTGGATCGTACGGAAGGCGTTGAAGTGAAGTATCTCTATGGCTTGATGGGTTGTCGTGGCGGCGGTACGGGGCGCATCATCTTTAAAGATGTGAAAGTTCCCAAATCCAATGTGGTCGGTAAGATACAGGGAGCTTATGCTGTTTTCAATACGATGATGATTCCCGAGCGACTGGGTACCGCGGCCATGACGATCGGAGCGGCCAGGCCCGCTTTGGAAATTGCCACTGCTTATACTGCCAGACGCAAGGCTTTCGGCCAGGTGATCAATACTTTTGAAGGGGTGAGCTTTCAGGTGGCCGAGGCGGTGATGCTACTCGATGCCGCGCGCTCCATGGCCTACACGACCGCCCGCGCCGTGGATACGGGCGCGGATATGAATCTGATCCGGCGAATGGTGTCGCAAAGCAAGAAATTCATCACGGAGGCCTGTCAGAAAGTGGTTCATAATTCCATGCAGGTCATGGGTGGTATCGGCTACACTAACGTTTTCCCCATTGAACGCATCTATCGCGATGTGCGCCTGGCATCCATTTGGACGGGCACAAGCGAGGTGATGTCCATGATCACGGCACACGAATGGTATCGTGAATATCTAAAAGAGAAAGCGAAACAGAGAACACGTGACTGCGAAATGGATGCGCCAGAGGCGACAGACATCGAAAAGGTTTATGACGATGACGATATGTGGAAGAAGGGGTGGTGAAAATGGAAGTTCTAATTGTTCGGGAAAAAAGGAAACGAGCCGAGAGAAACCAGTCTTCATAACGAGGGGGTCGGAAGTAAAACATTGCGTTTGCAAATGGGGAGAGGAAAGACCTTTTTCCGGCGACCGGACGCCTCTGTGCCACGACTGGCATTCCACGTACAAGTACTTATTTTTATTTATATAAATAGGTGCCTGCATTGTGTTGTCCTTGCGACTGCGGAGACCGGAAACCGTCCTAAATAATACTTGACAGGAAATGGATATTAGGGTAGGTGAGGTCGCAAGGATAGATTGACTTGCGGTCAAATTTTGACCTCTTGTTCATAAATCAGTAAGATTCAGCACTTTCAGCCCTTTGAAAAAAAGTGGCGCCCCTTTTTTTGATGTATTTTTTGGGGCAGGCGAAAAAACTAGATGAAAAAGAAATGCCGGCGGGCCGTTTTCAAGACGCTTCGCGGCTTAAGGTAAGAACTAGATATTAAACGTGTTCACAATGGCGGTGCACACCTCAACTCCGGTGAGCCGGCAGGTTCACCGCGCACCTTAAGCGCACCCGAAGCGTTCGTGTTCGCAGGCCCAATCCCGTTTTAATCATGGCGTTGAATCAGCGCAGTGCGTTTTTTCAATGTCGCAGAGAGCGAACCATGGCGGTGCTTTAAGAAAAAGATTTTATGGCATAAAGTTAGAACGTTCCCAAAAGTTGCTAATTTTATTTTTTATGGCGAAACGCCTGACGGGCGTTTAAAAATAAAAACTAAAGACTAGGAGGAATATTTAACATGGCGGATGCAGGGAAGGTACAATTGAAGGAAATATATCCGATTCCGGAAGCGGCGAAAGCCAAAGCGTGGATCAGTGGCAGAGAGGCCTACGACAAAATGTGGAAGCGTTCCGTCGAAGAACCTGAGAAGTTCTGGGCGGAAATTGCCGAACAGCAGGTCACTTGGTTCAAAAAATGGGACAAGGTCATGGAGTATAACTTTGACATCAAAAAAGGTCCCATTTATGTGAAGTTTTTTGACGGTGGAAAGCTTAATGTTTCCTATAACTGCCTGGACCGCCACCTGGAAAAACGCGCCAATCAGGTCGCCATTCAGTGGGAAGGCAACGAACCGGGCGAAGAAAGAGCCATTACCTACAAACAGTTGCATGAAGAAGTCTGCAAATTCGCCAATGTGCTGAAGGCCCAAGGCGTCCAGAAGGGCGACCGCGTCATTCTTTACATGCCGATGGTTCCCGAATTGGGCATTGCCGCGCTGGCCTGCTCGCGCATCGGCGCTATCCACGGCATCGTTTTCGGCGGATTCAGCGCCGACGCTCTGCGTGACAGGATCGTCAACTGCGACGGCAAAGTGCTGGTTGTTTGCGACGGAACCTTCCGCGGCAACAAGGCCGTTCCCCAGAAAGCGACCGCGGATGAAGCATTGAAGTCCTGCCCGTCCGTGAAAAGCGTGATCGTCGTCAACCGTGTCGGCGATAAGATTAAATGCGATATGACCCCCGGCCGCGACAAATGGTATCACGAAGAAATGGCCAAAGTGGACGCCAATTGCGAACCGGAATGGATGGATGCCGAAGATCCGCTGTTTATCCTTTATACGTCTGGTTCCACCGGACAGCCCAAGGGCGTAATGCACACCACGGGCGGCTATCTGGTTTACGGTTCCTATACCCACAAAATCGTTTTCGATTATCATGAAGGCGATATGTACTGGTGCACCGCCGACCTGGGCTGGGTCACGGGTCACACCTATATTCTGTACGGGCCTCTGTGCAACGGCGCCACCTCGATCATGTTCGAAGGCGTTCCCAACTACCCGACCTACAGCCGCTTCTGGGAAGTGGTTGAAAAATACAAAGTCAATATTTTCTACACCGCTCCGACCGCGATCCGAGCCATTGCTAAAGAAGGCGATGAATATGTAAAGAAGTGCGACATCTCTTCGCTGCGCACGCTGGGCACCGTCGGCGAGCCGATTAACCCGGAAGCCTGGAACTGGTACTTCAACCTGATCGGTCGCGGTGAATGCCCGATCGTGGACACCTGGTGGCAGACCGAAACCGGCGGCATCCTGATCACTCCGCTGCCCGGCGCCATTGAAATTAAACCCGGCATGGCCACCCTGCCCTTCTTCGGCGTCCAGCCCGTGCTGGTCGATGACGAAGGCAAGGAATTTACCGACACCGTCGCCTCGGGTGCTCTGTGCATCAAAGTTCCGTGGCCCGGCATCATGAGAGGCGTCTACGGCGATCCCAAGCGCTTCCAGGAAACCTACTTCGAACAGTTCCCCGGCTACTATGTCACCGGTGACGGTTGCCGCCGTGACAAAGACGGTTACTATCAGATCACCGGTCGTATCGATGACGTCATCAACGTGTCCGGTCACCGCATGGGCACCGCCGAAGTGGAAAGCGCTTTGGTTGCCCATCCGACTGTCGCGGAAGCCGCCGTCGTCGGCATGCCGCACGACATCAAAGGTCAGGGCATTTATGCTTACGTTACTCTGAATAAAGGCGTTGAGAAAACAGACGCTCTGAAAAAAGAATTGATCGCCCACGTTCGGGTAGTCATAGGACCGATCGCTACCCCCGATAAGATTCAGTGGGCGGACGGTCTTCCCAAAACCCGCTCAGGCAAGATCATGAGACGAATTTTGAAGAAAGTCGCCGCCAACGATCTGGATAACCTGGGTGACACCAGCACCCTGGCGGATCCGTCGGTTGTTGACGACATCGTCAAAAACAGGCTGTAGTAAAGATGCCCGGTTCTCTTCAGAGAGAATCGGGCGTTTTTATAAAACGGATGAGAGGTTAGAAAATTTAATGCACGCATCGCTTGCGTTTATGCGACGTGCAGGAGAAGGAGGTTTTTGACAGTGAATATTATTGCATGCGTAAAGCAGGTGCCGGACACTGAAGCACAGATCAAGGTCAAAGCTGACGGTTCGGGCATCGAGGAAGGCCAGATCAAGTGGGTCATGAATCCCTATGATGAATTTGGCGTGGAAGAGGCTTTGAAACTCAAAGAAAAGAACGGCGGTGACGTCACGGTGATTTCCGTTGGTCCGGCTCGCGCGATGGAAACCATCCGCACGGCTCTGGCCATGGGCGCCGACAAAGGCGTGCACATCAGCGATGCCGCTTTCGACGGCGCGGATGCCTTTGTGATCGCCAATGCCCTGGCGGCCGTCATCAAAACGCTGCCGCATGACATCATTTTCTGCGGTCAGAGAGCCATTGACGATGACGCGGGCCAGGTTGGACCGATGCTGGCGGAAGCCCTGGGCGTTCCGCAGTTGACGCTGGTGACCAAGCTGGAATACACGGGATCCTCCGTGAAAGTCATTCGTCCGATCGAAGGCGCTCAGATGTCGATCGAGACGGCCCTGCCCTGTGTCGTCACAGCGCAGAAAGGCCTCAATGAACCCCGTTATGCTTCTTTGCCGGGAATCATGAAAGCCAAAAAGAAACCGGTGGACGTCAAAGACGCCGCCGCCATCGGTGTTGCCACCGACGCGAAGGCCAAAATTGCCAAAACCATTCCGCCTCCGGCCAGACCTCCCGGAAAGATTGTCTGTGGAGATGAACCCGCGCAGAAGGCGGCAGAACTCGGCCGGTTACTTCGGGAAGAAGCAAAAGCTATTTAATTGAAAGCGGAGGAAGAAAAAATGGCAAAAGGAGTTATGATCGTAGCAGAACAGCGGGATGGCGCGCTCAGAAAAATCAGCCTGGAACTGGCAACGACCGCTCGCAAGCTGGCCGACCAGGCCGGCGAAGAAGTCAGCGCTGTTTTGCTTGGTGCAGGAATAGAAGGCCTGGCTGCCGAGCTGGGCAAATATGGTGTGGATAAAGTGTTTGTCGGCGACGACGCGGCTTTGGAACCCTATGTGACCGAAGCTCACGCAGCTGTCGCCGCTAAAATCATTAAAGAAAATGATCCGTCGATCGTTCTGTTCGGCGCCTCTGTTCAGGGCAAGGATCTGTCTGCCCGCGTCGCCGCGAAACTGGCGACGGGTTTGGCAACAGACTGTACGGATGTTAAAATCGACGGCGGCAAGCTGGTTTGCACCCGTCCGATGTATGCCGGCAAGTGCTTCGGCGAAGTTGTCATCAGCGCGACGCCGCAGATCGCTTCACTTCGTCCCAATGTGTTTCCGGCGGCTGAAAACGCCAAGGCCGGCGCGGTGACGAAGGTTGACGCCGCTGTTGAGGCTCAGAAGAGCAAAGTTTTGGAAGTGCAGAAAGACACGAGCGGGAAAGTCGATTTGACGGAAGCCAACGTGATTGTTTCCGGCGGCCGCGGCATGAAGGGCCCCGAAGGATTCGGTATCCTTGAAGAATTGGCTGATGTGCTCAAAGGCACGGTCGGCGCTTCTCGCGCGGCGGTGGATGCCGGCTGGCGTCCTCAGAAAGATCAGGTCGGCCAGACCGGTAAGGTCGTTTCTCCGAACCTGTACGTCGCCTGCGGTATTTCCGGTGCGATTCAGCATCTGGCCGGCATGAGCTCGTCGAAATGTATCGTGGCGATCAACAAGGACGCGGAAGCCCCTATCTTCACGAAGGCGGATTACGGCGTGGTTGATGATCTGTTCAAGGTTGTTCCCGAGTTGACGGCAGTTTGCAAAAAACTGGTTGCTTAATACAGAAACGGAGGCCTCTGCCCGTATTCTGCGGAGGCCTCCGTGAATTTACAGCTCATCTTCATGAGCGGCATTACGAAAACAGACCTCAATATTTGCTGGAGGATCAATGAAAGAGCATGAATTTGGAATAGGTATGGAAGGTCGCGAGGTTTTTTGGAACATCCCGCTGCCGTCGTTTGAAATCCTGCTTTTTGCGCTGACTGCTGTTGCGCTGGTTATATTCGGATATGGTGTTTACCGCCGCTGGCAGATGTGGAAGGCGATGGGTAAACCGGAAATGCGCCTGGATGAAATGGGTGGACGAGTCAAAACCGTTTTGATGGAAGTTTTCCTTCAGAGGAAGGTTTTGAAAGATCCTTATCCCGGCATCATGCACGCCTTAATCTTTTTCGGTTTTTTTGTTTTGATTTTCGGCGCCGCGTTCGATGCGGGACAACATCACATTACAGAACCACTGTTTAGCTGGACATTCCTGAAAGGCAATTTTTATTTAGTCTTCTCGTTTCTTCTGGATCTGTTCGGATTGTTCGTGCTGGTCGGTGTGGTGCTCGCGCTGGATCGTCGTTTCGTTCAAAAGCCTGAACGCCTGGGGTATAAGGGTAAAATGGATACCACGCCGGATGATGTGATCGTTCTTCTGCTCATCGGCGCCATTATCGTGACCGGGTTCATCATCGAAGCGTTGCGTATTCATGTCACTAATCCTCCCTGGGAATACTGGTCCTTCGTGGGATGGCTTTTGGCTAAGACCTTTACGGGTGTCGAACTCGATACGGCCCGAACCCTGCATCAGGTCAGCTGGTGGATCCATGCCGTTTTAGGTCTGGGTTTCATTGCCTACATTCCGTATTCCCGGTTGCTGCACATCATTACGACACCGGCGAATGCATTCCTCGAGACGCATAAACCGACCGGGTACATCGAACCGATCCGTGATTTTGAAAATGCGGAAGCCTTCGGTGTCGGCAAGCTCGAAGAATTCACCTGGAAACAGATTTTCGATTCCGACGCCTGTACGCGTTGCGGTCGCTGCCAGGACGGATGCCCGGCCTATCTGACCGGCAAGCCTCTGTCTCCCAAAAAGATGGTTCAGGATCTGAAGACCTTCTGGCTGGAAACAGTGCCGGATCCTCTGATGAAAATGCTTGCACCAAAACCGGCCGAAGCCTCAGGCGATGGGGAGGCCCCCGCAGACGAGCCAACAGAAAAAGCGCTGGTCGGCGAAGTCATCGATCTGCACGAACTTTGGGCCTGCACCAATTGTATGTATTGTATGGAACACTGCTCGGCTTCGATCGAACATGTGCCGAAGATCATCGATATGCGCCGTTATAAGGTTTTGACCGAAGCGGATTTCTCACCTGAACTGCAGCTTAGCTGCCGCAACATGGAAAACAACTCCAATCCGTGGGGCGTGGGCGCGCATGTCCGCGCTGACTGGGCCAAGGAACTCGGTGTGAAAACGCTGGCTGAAGATCCCAATGTGGAATATCTCTTCTACGTCGGCTGCTCCGGCTCGTTTGACGATCGAGGCAAGAAGATTTCCATCGCGTTTGCCAAGATTCTCCAGGAAGCCGGTGTCAGCTTCGGTATTCTGGGAACGGAAGAAGGCTGCTGCGGCGATTCCGCGATGCGTGCCGGCAATGAGTATCTGTTCCAGGCGCTGGCGCAGGCCAACATCGATGTGATGAACGGCTACGGCGTGAAAAAGATCATTGCGATCTGCCCGCACGGCTTCAACGCCATTAAGAAAGATTACCCGAACTTCGGCGGCAATTTTGAAGTTTATCACCACACGGAAATTATCGCGAAGCTCATAGCCGACGGCAAGATTCGTCTGCCGGAAGCGCTCAAAGGCACGTTCGTTTATCACGATTCCTGCTTCCTGGGTCGCTACAACAAGATCTACGACGCTCCGCGCCAGATTCTCACATCAATCCGCGGCATCAATGTCGTCGAGATGGAAAGAAAGCTCGACAAGAGTTTCTGCTGCGGCGCCGGTGGCGCGAGAATGTGGATGGAAGAAGACATCGGAGAGCGTATCAACAATGCCCGCACGAAACAGGCGATCGAAGCCGGTGCGGACACGATCGCGGTCGGTTGCCCCTTCTGTCTGACCATGATGTCCGACGGTATCAAAGACAATCATAAGGAAGAGTCCATGCAGGCCTGGGATTTGGCCGAACTGGTCGTCAAGGCAATGGGCAAGGAAGAAGTCAAGCCGCCGGTGGATACCTGCGCGGTGTAACAAACAGGCTATAGGCAATAGGCTATAGGCTATAGGTAACATTTGAAGCCCCTTGTCCGCGCCGGACAAGGGGCTTTTTCTTCAGATGAAGGAGAATTTTATGAACTATTCGCATATTCTTTTAGACGTTCATGACAGCGTTGCAACGATTACGTTTAACCGGCCGAAAGTATTAAACGCCATGAATTATGACGTAATGAGCGAACTGTCCTGCGCGCTTTACGAGTGCGATCAAAATGAGGTGGTCAAAGCGCTCATTCTGACCGGCGCGGGAGAAAAAGCGTTTGTCGCAGGTGCGGATATTTCGCAGATGCAAAATTCCACGCCCGTTGAGATCATGAAACTCATGGAACTGGGTCAAAATACACTTCGATTTCTTGAGACCATGAGCAAACCGTCCATTGCCGCGATCAACGGCTTCGCTCTGGGAGGCGGAACGGAAATCGCGATGGCCTGCGACATCCGCATCGCATCCGAAAATGCCATGTTCGGTCAGCCCGAAATCCTCATCGGCATTCTGCCTGGCTGGGGCGGAACACAGCGTCTGCCAAGGTTGGTCGGTATGGGGATTGCCAAAGAACTCATTTTGATGGGCGGACAGATTACCGCTCAGCGCGCCTATGAGATTGGACTGGTCAATAAAGTCGTGCCGCAGGCGCAGCTGATGGACGAAGCTCAAAAGCTTGCTCGTAAATTTTCGACACTTCCCGGTTTCGCTCTGAAGATGGCGAAAAACGCCATGAACTTCGGCTTTGACATGCCTCTGGAAGGCGGCGTAAAACTGGAACTGTCCTGCATTTCCCAGTGCTTCAGCACGCAGGATCAAAAAGAAGGCATGAAGGCGTTTCTGGAGAAAAGGAAAGCCGATTTTATAGGGAAGTGAAAAAGAAGGCTCAAGGCACAAGGATCAAGGAAAAAGGTCAAGGAGAACATTGAATGTCGCTGCATCTGGATAAATTGACGTCGTTTTCGGGGAGAAAAGGTCCCCTGCTTCTTATTATCATGGATGGGATCGGGATAGGTAAATCCGACGAGAGCAACGCGGTGTTTAAGGCTCGCACACCCAATTTGGATCGGTTGTTCAAGTCGGAGCGATACACTGAACTCAAAGCTCACGGGACGGCGGTCGGGCTGCCTTCGGATGACGACATGGGAAACAGCGAGGTCGGGCATAATGCGATGGGGGCAGGCAGGGTGTTCGAACAGGGGGCGCGTCTGGTCAACAGCGCGCTGATGTCAGGCGCCATTTTTGAAACCGATGTTTGGGAGACTATCGCCGGGCGCGCGACAGCAGGGGGAACAGTCCATTTTATCGGCCTTCTGTCGGACGGCAATGTCCATTCTCACATTGAGCAGCTTTTCATCCTTATCGACAAATGCGCCGAGCTGAACTTCAAAAAAGTCCGTCTTCATCCTCTTCTGGATGGAAGGGATGTCGGAGAACGCACCGCGCTCGATTACATCTCGCCCACTGAAGAAAAGCTTAAAAAGATATCGAATGAAAAAGGCCTCGATTACGCCATAGCCTCCGGCGGCGGTCGGATGAAGGTCACGATGGATCGCTATAATTCCGACTGGAATATTGTCAAAAGGGGATGGGATGCCCATGTTCTGGGTCAGGGCAGAGCTTTTCCCTCTGCGTCTGAGGCCGTGAAAACCTTTTATGCGGAAGACCCGAAGGCGACGGACCAATATCTGCAGGCGTTCGTGATCTCCGACGCGTCTGGTGCTCCTGTTGGTAAAATTTCGGACGGTGATGCGGTTATTTTCTTTAATTTCCGAGGCGATCGCGCCATTGAAATCTCGCGCGCCTTTACTGAAAAAGAGTTTAACGAATTCGACCGCGGCCCGCTTCCGGATATCTTTTTTGCGGGCATGATGGAATACGACGGCGACGCGCATATTCCGCCGAATTTTCTGGTTCAGCCGCCGGCGATCGACCGAGTCGTGACCGAGTACCTGTGCGCGGAAAAAGTCAAATCCTTTGCCGTTTCCGAAACTCAGAAGTTCGGTCACGTGACCTACTTCTGGAATGGCAACCGTTCCGGCTATATCGACGCCGCTTTGGAAAAATATGTGGAGATTCCCTCCGACCGGATCGAATTTGACCGCGCGCCCAGGATGAAGGCCGATGAAATCACCCGGACAGTGATTGATTTGCTCAAGTCCGGCGATTACAAATTCGGCAGGCTGAACTTCCCCAACGGCGACATGGTCGGCCACACCGGCATGACCGAGGCGGCGATTACCGCAGTGGAAAAAGTTGATGAATGCGTCGGCACGCTGCTTGCCGAAGTGGAGAAACTAGGCGGCATTGCCGTGGTGACCGCCGATCACGGAAACGCCGACGAGATGTTTTCCATCGATAAGAAAGGCGCAAAATCCGTCAAAACCGCGCACAGTCTAAATCCGGTGCCGTTTGTGATTTTCGATCCGCAGTTTGCCGGCGAATACCGGATGGCAAAATTGAAAGAGAAGGGCTTGTCGAATATCGCCGCGACGCTTTTGAATCTTTTGGGGTATGAAAAACCCGGCGATTACAATCCGTCGCTGATTGAAATAAAAAAGGAATAGACGCCTTCCTGATTTTGCTTGATTTTTCAGGTGTCTTATACTTTGGTGTCGAAAAAAAATAAGCCGCTTTCGTAGAGGGGCGGTGGAAGGATGAACATGCTGATTCACGGACGGGAATTTCAGATTGCGTCGCTCAATGAAATTCATTACAAAATGGTCGATAAATTAAAGATGATGCCCAAAGGGAAGGTGCTCGATTTTCCCGCGGGCACGGGGCGTTTGTCCTGGATGCTCTATCATGAGGGGTTCGACGTTGCTGCTGCGGACATAGGACCGGAAGGGTTTCAGAATCCCGAGATTCCCGTTGTGAAGGGCGACCTCGACAGCCGCTTTCCGTTTGAGGACGGCACGTTCGACTACGCCTGCTGCGTAGACGGTCCCGAGCATGCGGAAAATGTCTATCATACGTTCCGCGAATTTTCCCGCGTTTTGAAAAAAGACGGGCTGTTTCTGATGAGCTATCCGAACTACTCCAATATTGAATCGCGGATACGCAACGTTTTCTATGGCATCCTGGAGCCGGTTGAGCCTTACAACCCCAAGGATCATAAGAACAACGGCCATATCAGTCGTCCGCCCTACGCGCTTCTAAAAATGGCGCTCAATTACGCGGGCCTGGAGATTGAGAGCATCGAAAGCGAGAAGACCAAGTATAATCAACTTTTCCTGCTCCCCGTGGCCATGATGCTTTTTTTGTTCACCAAAATCAAAGGGGAAAAAGGACGGCAAAAGTACTGGCTTTCCGAATCCAATTCCTGGAAGATCCTGATGGGCGGAAACGGCCTGATCATCGGTTCTCGAAAGGTCCGCTAGAGCCGGACCCGAGCCTGCTCGACGAGGATGAGCGTCAAGGAGTTGCGAGTTTTTCAACGAACGCCACTTCGCGCGGAACTTTGTATGCAGACAGATGCACCTTGCAGTGCCGGATGATTTCTTTGTCGTCGAGCTTTTCGCCCGCTTTGAGGACCACTTCGGCCCGGACGATTTCCCCGCGCATTAAGTCTTCTTTTCCTGAAACACGCGAAGTTCGCACCGCCGGATGGAGGTTTATAACGTCTTCCACTTCCTGGGGATAGACGTTGAAACCGCTGGTGATGATCATTCTTTTTTTGCGCCCGGTCAGGAAAATATATCCTTCCTCGTCCATGCGGCCCAGATCGCCGGTATGGAGCCATCCGTTGCGAATGACCTCAGCGGTGGCCGCTTCGTTTTTATAATAGCCTTTCATGACGTTTTCGCCCCGGACGATGAGCTCTCCTGTGGCGTTGCGCGGAAGGTCGTTGCCTTTTTCATCCACAATCCGAATGTCGATGCCCGGAAGAGCCAGGCCGATCGAACCGGGTTTGGCGTCTCTTTCCATGCGATTAAACGAGCACGCGGGGGCGGCCTCGGTCAGTCCGTAGCCTTCGAGCATGCGGACGCCGAATTTCTGTTCGAAAACCGGAATGAATTCAGACGGCATGGCCGACCCGCCGGTGACGCAAAGCCGCAGGGAGCTGACATCATATTTGGGGGCTTTATCAAAAAAAACCATGCCGATGTAAAGACGGGGAACGGCGCAGATGTAAGTTATCTTTTCTCGTTCAATGGCGGCAAAAAGGCTATCCATCGTCAGCCGGTCCATCATGACCGTGGAGCAGCCGGCCTGAATGACGTTGAGCATGTTGACGGTGGCGCCGAAGGAATGAAACAGCGGAATGAGGCAAAGACCGATATCGTCCGGCTGCCGTCGGAAAATCGGCTGAATCATATTCAACTGGGCGCACAGATTGCCATGCGTCAGCGTGGCGCCAAGGGGTTTCCCGGTCAGGCCGGACGTGAAAATAATTTCCGCCGGGTCGTCCGGCTCGATGATTACGGATGGGAAATCATTCTCAATGGCCATGGCGTCTGCACCCGCCGCGGAAACGGGGCCGTCGGCAAGATACAGAGATCGGCAGCTCGAGAGTTTATTTTCAATTTCCCGGTATTTTTTTTCATGAGAGCTTTGCGTGATAAGCAGGGTCGCATCGCTGTTGTCCAGAAGATAGGCCAATTCCGACGGCGTTGAGGACGTGTTGAGCAAAACGGCTACCGCGCCCGAGCAAACGATCGCCAGATAGGAGAAGACAAATTCCGGAATGTTGGGCAGCATCAAGGCGACTTTGTCGCCCTTTTTGACGCCGAGCTTCATTAGTATCGCCTGGGTTTTGTAAACGGAATTAAGAAGCTGGGTGTAGGTGATTCGGCGCTGATCGGAGATCAGAACCGGCCGTTCGGGATATTTGTGGACGGATGTTTCCAGCAAGTCTTTCAGATTCGTAATGGTGCGTCCTCCTGAAAATGATGCCGCTCACTTAACAAAGAACAGGTTTTTTTTCAAGCGGATAAAGAATTCGACCACAGTCCGAATCGGTAATTTTGCTTGCGGGCCTGCCGGTTTTACCCTATAATCGCGCCGCCGTTGAAGAGGGGCAAGCCAATTTAAAGTTGTTGCCCCTGCGTCCCGTGTTGTTGGACCTAAGGAGGAAAAAAATGAAGAAGATTTTGATGGCGGTCATGTTCGTTTTTCTGTGTGGCACAATGAATCTCTATGCGGCTCCGCTCAAAGTCGGTGATAAAGCTCCCGATTTTTCTCTTAAAGACGGGACCGGCAAGGTCTATTCACTCTTGTCGCCTGAATATCAGGGTAAAGTCATGTCGATCTTCTATGTGGATCCGGATGAAAAAGATCTCAATTCACATGTCGAAGACGCTTTGCTCAAGGACCCCGGCCTGGACAGAAACGTAAGATATAAAGGCTTGGGCATTACCAATCTGAAAGCTACGAAATTGCCAAATATTGTCATTAAACGTTTAATTAAAAGCAAACAGGAAAAAACCGGCGCAATCATTCTGTTGGACTATGACTACACTATTCTGAACCTGTGGGGACTTCAAAACGATACTTCAAGCCTGGTTATTCTCGATAAGGAACGAATCTGCCGGTATGTTTACAATGGCAAGCTGCCTCAGGCGGAAGTGGACAAAGTCTTGAGCATCATTAAGGAATATCAGGTTAAATAGCCAGCGGTTAAGGCAAGAAACCAACGCGCCGGTTTGATCAAAATAAGCCGGCGTTTTTTATCAGATCCGCTGCTCGGATCGGAAAAGAGGAAG
>CAYUDM010000029.1:21131-35117 GCA_964443625.1 uncultured Smithella sp.
ATAGTTCATGTCGGTTGTTCTTGACGGTAATCAGGTGTCGCAGGAGATTCGCCAGCAACTGCGCGAGGAGACAAAAGCCTTTCAGACGCAAACCGGAATTGTCCCGGGGCTGGCCGTGGTGCTGGTGGGTGACGATCCGGCTTCCCAGGTTTATGTGGGAAGAAAGGCAAAAGCCTGTGAGGAAATCGGTTTTTTGTCCCGTGAGTACCGGCTAAGCGCCGACACCTCTGAAACGGCACTTCTGGATTTAATTCATGAGCTCAATCTGGATTCTCTGATTCACGGTATTTTGGTCCAACTGCCTCTGCCTAAACATATATCGACGGATAGGATCATTGCCGCAATCGACCCGCACAAGGATGTGGACGGCTTTCATCCCTACAATGTCGGGGGACTTGTGACCGGCACGCCGCTTTTTGTGCCCTGCACGCCGCGGGGAATCATGGAACTTCTCGACCGGACCGGCATTGCTCTGGCCGGAAAGGAAGCGGTTGTTGTCGGACGGAGCAACATTGTCGGCAAACCCATGGCGCTTCTGCTTCTGGCGCAGCACGCGACGGTCACCGTCTGTCATTCCCGGACAAAAGACCTGCCGGCCGTCACGTCACGCGCCGATGTTTTGATTGCCGCGGTAGGCAAAGCCCGGATGATCACGGCGAACATGGTCAAAGACAAAGCCGTGGTGATTGACGTGGGCGTTAACCGTCTGGAAAACGGAAAACTTGCCGGCGATGTGGCGTTTGACGAAGTGGCGCCGAAAGCGTCTTTCATCACGCCGGTACCGGGCGGTGTGGGCCCGATGACGATTGCCATGCTGATGAAAAACACGCTGGATGCAGCCATCGCTGTGTCCAAAAGTAACCGATAAACGGGCGGAAAACAAAGGCGAGAACCGCCCGAGATTCATAAACGGAAAGTTGAACAATCCATGCTAAAAAATTTTTCTAAAACCGTTTTGGAAATATTCGGCGAGAAGAAGATCATTCAATTCAGCCCCCCCAGAACCGGAAGCACACTGGTCTTTAATGTCTTAAGAGAAATTTTTCCCAAACGACGAATCGATAAGTCGCACAATTACGAACCCAAATTCGAAAAGTATCCCGTTGTCGTCACCTACCGCCATCCGCTTGATGCGATGGCCTCCAGTATTCAACGTTACGGCCGGACCCCGACAGATGAAGAGATCGAAAAGCAAATCAAGGAATTTGAAGAAAACAGCCTGTGGGACATTCTTTCCATTCGCCATCATTCGAATGTTTTAATGCTGAAATACGAAGAATTCTACGAGGACTACGATTATATCTTCGACCATCTGGAAAGATTCTTTGGCATGACGATCTCCGCCGAGAAGCGCCGGGACATTACCGGCAAGTATAATATTGAGGCGGTTGATAAACAAGTCCGCGAGTACGGCGATTTTCAGACCTATGACACGGTGACCCAATTGCACGGCAGGCACATCTCGGCTTACAAAGGTGGCGTCAACTACTACCAGGATTTTTTCAGCCCCGCGCAGATCGATTATCTAAAGAAGGTTTACGCCAAGCTCCTGGTTGAATTCGGATACGATTGAAAAAACTGGGATCGGCCGGATTCATTTTAGATGAGCGTCGCGCAGATACCGGTCAAGGTCTTGTTGTTGTTCGGCCAGGTGTTGGTCGATAGTTTCTTTCGTGACCAAAACGCCGAAATCATCCGGCACGTCTGCCGTTCCCGCCCCGAAGATCCGTTTGATGACCATGTCCGCGACGCGGTAGCGAAAATGGACTTCCTCGTAGTAATTCATGGGATCGGTCGTCACCGAATTCATTCCGCTGAAATCATAAAAATCCGTCAATTGCGCCAGCCGCTTTTTGATTTTAAAAAGGGCCTCCGACTCGTTGACATCAATTAGATAGTAGGAAGGCGAGATATAAAAGATCAACCGGAAGTGATGTTTTCGCGACAGATCAATCAGTTCTTGGATGGCCGCGAAACTGAGCTCTGTGATGTTTTGTTTATATGTCTGAGGCTCGTACTTTTCAACCTTGTAGTCGAAATAGGGTTTCCCCGTTTCTTCGATGAATCGGTCCAGATGTCTCCAGCGCAGCACCAGGCCTTGCCGGTCCATCGTAAAACGTCTTTCAGGCTTGAGATTTCTTTTTCTTTCCCGCCAGCCTTTGAGCTCAACGAGGTCCGGCTTGCGGAAAAAATAGATGCCGAAAATCTTGAGCCGGCTGGGGCCGCCCGCGTCCGGGTGCATGATGCGCATCAATTGGGTTTCGTGGTCGGCGGGAGGTTTGTCAAAACAGAAGCCGTCGAGTCCGACGACAATGTTTTTGATTTTAACGCCTCTTTTCAAAAAAGCTTTGACAATGGCCAGATGCTGAACCGGCAGACCCTCGCTGTAGGACATGTTATAAAAGCGCCCCTGCGGTATTTTGGCGACGTCCATGACCCAGATGCGCGAGGTGCCGAAAAAGAAGGAATCGAACTGACCCGGATCGCGCAAGACATATTCAGTATTGAACAGATGCTGGTTCATCCCGTCGGGATATGAGGCGGGATAAAGCGGCTTGTCGCCACTGAAAAGCGCGAGCCGAACGGCGTAATGGTCAATATGAAGATTGATTCCTACGACGGCAAAACATAGAAGCCCGACAAGCGTCAGAGTGATAATCAGCCATTTCCGGTAATTCATCGCATACCACCGCTTTAAAAATTAAAGTACAAAAACGTGCTGGCCTGGTTGAGCAAAAGCAGTCCGACGGCCATCATGAAGCCGGTTGCCAGCGCGGTTTTCCAACTCGGGGAAAATTTTTGCTCCATCTCGTTGGAGTTTTTAGTCAACAGGATAACGGGAATCAGCGCGACGCACAAAAACAGGATGTGCGCATCCACGGGCGGAAGATTTTCGCGCCACTCACCGAACCGCACGCCGAAGACCGTCAGTTTTTGGAAGAAGGAATTGCCCGCGAGCTTTTCTGAAACATAGATTCCGTTCATGCCCAAAACGCCTTTGAAAACTTTCATGGCGTCTTCCCAGGTTTGAGCCCGGAAGAAAATGGCGGAAATGTGGAAGAAATTGAAGAATAAAAACCATGCCAGAGGTTTTGGCATGCGGATGCCCAGGCGTCTCCAGTAGCGGTAAAAAATGGATACGGCTCCGTGAATAAATCCCCAGAACAGAAAAAGCCAGGAGGCGCCATGCCAGAAGCCGCAGATCAGAAAGGTGAGCATGATATTGACGTTGGTCCGGATTGCGCCTTTATGGCTTCCGCCCAGTGGAATATACAGATAGTCGCGCAGAAAGCGTGTCAACGTCAGATGCCAGCGCGCCCAGAAATCCATAATATTGACGGCTTTGAGCGGTGAATCAAAATTGATCGGCAGCCGGATGTTGAACATCAGCGCGACCCCGATGGCCATATCCGTGTAACCGCTGAAATCGAAATAAATCTGCATGCCGAAGGACATGCTCGTCAGCCAGGCCTCGGTGAAGGTCAGCGTCGAAGACATGTCGTAGCCGTAATTGACGACCATAGCCAGTGTATCGGCGATGGCGGTTTTTTTAAATAATCCGATGGAAAAAAGGAAAAGCCCCCGGCAGACATTGTCGATATTGAAGCGGCCGGCTGCTTCGGATGAGATCTGTGGAATCACTTCGGAATGATAGGCAATCGGACCGGAAACGACGTAGGGGAAAAACGTGACGTAAAGACAATACTGGAAAAAGCCATAGCGGTATTTGCCGTGGCGATAGATATCCGTCAGCCAGATCATCTGCATGAACGTATAAAAACTGATGCCCAACGGCAGCATAATATGCAACGCGCCGATATGTGTGGAAAAAAGCGAATTGATGTTGTCCAGAAAGAAATTGTAGTACTTGAAAAAGCCCAGATAGACGATGTTGGCGGCAATTGCGGCGCCGAAAAGGCCTTTCCTGCGGGACTCACTTTTGCCGTCGGCCGAAAAAGAAGCCAGTGCCGAGCCGAAGACATAATTGAACATGACCGAACCGAGAAGCACCGCCGCGAAGTAGACGTTCCAGAAAGACATGAATCCCAGGGAGGCGATAAGCAGAAACCGGTGGGCCCATCTGGCGGACGCATACTGATGAATTAAAAAATAACCCGCTAAAACGATCGGCAGGAAAATAAGGATGAAAACGTATGAGTTAAAAAGCATGCTTAGTCCTGAACAAAAGCTTGCGCCATCGGGCAGCGGAATTTCCGGATGATATGGCAGTAACGGGATATTTCCGGAGTTTGCCGACAGCTTATATATGCATTTTAACTGCTTTGCAAGACCTAACGGGTCATTTTATCTGAGGTTAAATGCTTATTATTAAAACAGTCTTTCTCTGAAACCGTCTTTGCATTCTGCCATCCCACAAAGGTATTGAATTTCTTCTGATCCGGGGAATGAGGGCAGCTGGCCGGTTTCTAAATACCTTGATATGAAAACCAATCTTTGATAGGAAACAGGCGAAAATACATAGGAAATTATGAAGACATCCATGCTGGTCGACATCATTGTCACAACCTATAACCGTGCAAGCATTCTGCCCCGAACATTAAAAAGCATTCAAGCGCAGACCTATTCCAATTGGCGTTGCTGGATCGCCGAAGACGGCCGAACCGACGAGACGCGATCAGCCATTGCCTCTTTCCTGAACGACGAACGATTCATTTATTTTCCCGGCGACCATGCCGGAAGGCCTGCTGTGCCCAGAAACCGGGCGATGTGCCAGGGCCAGGGGGAACTGATTGCTTTTTTGGATGATGATGATCGATGGTTGCCTGAAAAACTTGCCAGGCAGGTGGATTTTATGCAGCGTCATCCGACATGCGTTCTTCTGGGGTGCAATGCTTTTTGCGTTGGCCCGGATGAAGAACCGAGTCCCGATACTGCCCTGTATTTTCAAAGGAGATCGTTTTTCGGCCATATCCGATACGAGAAGTTCGTTCAGCGCAATTACATCGTGTTATCATCATCCATGATCCGAAGATCCGTTTTGCAACGGGCGGGCGGGTTCAATGAGACGATCTCTCCGGCCGAGGATTACGAATTTTGGCTCCGTATCGGATCTCTGGGGGAGATATGGAACCTTTCGGACCCATTGGTGATATTTCTCGAGGCGACATCGGCTAAACACTATCCCGAATTTCACCGGGAGGCGAGTTATCGTCAAAGAGCCCGCGTTCTGGATTTGGCGCTTTCCGGTGATGGGACAACACCAAGCCCCCTTTCGCTTGCCGGAAAAGAAGCTTATGCCGCCGCGTGTCGTTATGAAAAGAAATTCTACCTCAGTGGTCCCCGGGTTTTAGGAAGGCTGCGCCATGAACTGGCCTGGAAAATCCGAAGCTTTCTTCTTCGCGGGAACCGGGGGAGGTAAGCGATGCGTGAAAGGATCAAAGCTGCAGCCAATATCCTTTTAAGACCAATGGATTGGTCGCTTGGGCGGCGCGAGCTGGAATGGGAACGAAGCGCGGCGACCGCTCTGTATGAGTCCCTGGGGATATGGGCTGAAAGAAAATTCACCCGTCCGGTTGAATGCATCATCTTTTCAAAGGATAGAGCGTTGCAGCTCCATGCGCTTTTGTCTTCGTATCAAGAAAAGGTCCTGTCACCTGCGCCGGTTCATGTCCTGTATCAGGCGTCGACTCGGGCGCATCAAAGGGCGTATGACGATGTGGAAGCCTTGTTTTCCGGCGTCGACGCCACCTTTGTCCGGCAGCGTGCCGATGATTCTTTCAGGCAGGATGTGCTCGATATCCTTAAGAAGCTTCGGTCGGAAAAAGTTTTTTTTCTCGTGGATGATATTCTGTTTACAGAAGAAGTGGATTTGGCGGATTTTGCGAAGTTCAACACGGATGTATTCGTTCCCACTTTGCGGATGGGCGGAAATCTTTCGGTTTGCTTTACTTTGCAAAAAGACCAGCCGCAGCCGCCGTTTCTAACGCATGAGGCCGCCGGGCCGGATAAAATTGTCTGGCGCTGGGATCAGGGCGTCTATGACTGGAACTATCCTCTGTCGCTCGACGGCCATTTGTTTTCCCTAAGAGAAATCAGCGTGATGACCGATTTAATTGCATTTCAGGCACCGAATTCCTACGAGGGCAATCTGCAGAAGTTTCGCTGGCTGTATTTAAACCGTCTGGGTGTCGCCTACCGGAAATCCAAAGTTGTCAACTTGGCGTGCAACAAAGTACAGACAGAAAACGATAATCTTTGCGGTAATGTCCATCAGGATGTTCTCTTAGAGCAGTGGCACAAGGGCTTTCAAATGGACTACCGGCAATTATTCGGTCTGGTCAATCAAAGCGCCCACCAGGATGTCGCGTTTAACCTGGTTCCAAGGCGCAAAGAATGATATGAAGGCGCTGAGTTCCAAAACAACGCGGTTTCGACAACTCTGCAAGAGGAAGCCATGAGGGTGATTGAAAAGATAAAGACATTTCTCAATATTCGTTACGATATAAAGGAAGGCCGCAACCCGCATATCGACGCCCTCAAAGGGATCGCGATGATTGTTGTGGTTTGGGGCCATTCGGTTCAGGTCAACGATCCGAATTTCAGCTACAATCCCCTTTACCTCACGAATTATCCATGGGCCATGCCGATGTTCATGATGTTGAGCGGCTTTATTCTTTTCACTCAACTGTCCAGCACGGTTTTGGACTATGTGAAGAAGTACGCGCTTCGTCTCATTTTGCCGTTTTTCATCTGGGCCCTGGTAAGCTATGTCTTTTTCCATTTCTACCGGGACGTCAGTTTGCCCGCTTATCTCTGGAGCGTGGCCAAAGCGCCGGGCACCCATCTTTGGTTTTTGTGGAATCTGTTTATCAACGCCGTTGTGCTGTTTTTGGTTCTCAAACTGGTGCGGGTCAAAAACTGGGAGCGCTGGGAAAACTATTTTGTGATTGCGTCCATGCTTTTCAGCCGGGCCTTTTCCTCGGACTATTTCGGGTTGTCGGATTTCAAGGTCTATTACCCTTACTATGCCGCCGGCTATTTCGTCTTTAAGTACTGGGACTGGTTGATTGCTCATCGTAAAGTGATCTATGCGTTTGGATTGATCAGTTTCCCTTTGCTGGTTTTGGGCTATCGCAGAAATGAGTTGCCGACATTCTATCCTTTTTTGTTGAATATTTTCGGTGAGACGGGACTGGCCCGGCTGATCGTATCGGTTTACAAATATGTGATCGCCTTTGCGGGGATGGCCCTCGTTGCCTTTTTAATCGACCTGGTCCGTAAAACCCGTCTGTATGTTTTTTTATGCTGGGTCGGCACGTTAACCCTCGACATCTACGTCTGCCACAGATACTTTTTGAATTTCGGTATCGGCGACGGTGTCTGGCAGTATCTGTCTGCCGCCTTATTCGGGTTTTTCGGATCACTGGCTTTGACCCTGCTTGTCTTGCGGCGGTTTCGTATTCCCCGTTTGCTTTTCCTGGGCGAGCCCTTTTGGAAAAAGAAAAACTTGTCTTCAACTTCAGGAGAGTGATCTATGGCCGAAAAAACAAGGGAGGCGGGAATTGATTTTCTGAAGGCTTTCAGCATTTCGCTGGTGCTCGTCTGGCATTTAAAAGTCTTCATTATGAGCACGCTGTCGGATCAATCGTCGGTGGATCTTTTGATCAAAAACATTGTCGCTTATGCCTTTCACTACTTTTTGATGCTGTCCATCCCTTCATTCATTACGATTTCCCTGTATTTCTTTTACAGGAAGTTGGTCCAGGCTCCTGATTACTGGAAACAACGGATTTTTCGACTGGTTCAAATTTATGTGTTTTGGGTCGGCATTCAGTTTATTCTCTACGTGATCTTGAGCGGAGATTATCATCTGCCGCTCAAAACGATCTTCCGCAGCGGCGGCCCGGATCTGCCCTGGCTTTCGTCTCATGTGCCCAGTCCGTCCATTTTCTATTACCTCTACGCGTTATTGTTTTGCACCGTTTTGGCCT
The DNA here is from genome assembly GCA_964443625.1 of uncultured Smithella sp. GTDB lineage: Bacteria > Desulfobacterota > Syntrophia > Syntrophales > Smithellaceae > UBA8904. The sequence goes on from CAYUDM010000029.1 coordinate 29,084, forward strand.
ATTTGTTTTTCAAACTGCCCGAGAAAATCAAGCTTGTTGTGTTTGTTGTGGTTGTCGCGGGAAGTTGCATTTACTTTTTTATCGCCTCGGCTTCCGGATGGACCATTGACACCCGCTCCATGAGAAACTGGTATGTGTACGTTCCGATTGCTTATTATCTGTTTCGATATCAGGAAAGGTTTGTGCGGATGCGGTGGTTTTTCCTCGCCGGATTTCTTGTGGCCGTGCTGGTCGAATATCTGCTCGGAGGCATGCTGACGGCGTTCGGCAGAGTATCGGTTTTTCTGGAAACGCTGATGGCCATTGCTTTTTGTATGTCCGGATGGGGGAAAATCAGCAGGCCCACGGCCTTGTTGTCCCGTTACTCGCTGGGCTTATACGCCCTTCATCCCTATTGGATGGGGTTGGTCATGGTCGGGTTCGCCCTGCTTCACGGCGGTCCGCAGGCCTATCCGCCCCGGATGCTTTACGAGGGGGTTGTGATGTTTTTCATCACCCTGGGATTGACGTTTGTAAGCGTTTGGCTGATCAGTAAGACAAGATTGCGGATGTTTGTATCATAAGGATATTTGAGACTATGTGTTGTCGGTATTTGGCGTTTCCGCCTGCTCTTTGCGCTCAATATTCCACAAGATAGTGATCATTGCCAAAAGGGTATAGAACACAAGCCATGACGGATAGTATAAATCATGAAACAGTGCTTGGGCCAGGACCGAGCCGATGGATGCCAGCAGGCAGACCGCCCATAACCGGTCGTATTCGCTGCCGGATATTTTCCAGACCCGCCACAGCATGAAGACGGCAATGATCGGAATGGACAAAAAGATCATCAGTCCGATGAGGCCGGTTCGAACAGCTACATCCATAAAAGCGTTATGTGGCGTATTAATGATCCACCAGGGTTTCATCTGATGTTCTACAGCCAGTCGCTGGTTGTATTTGCTTATGTCGATGAGGTCGGGATTGTTGTAAATGGAGATGCCGAACCCGACGCCGGTTAAGGGATAGTCTTTAACGATTTCCAGAAAAAGACGATTGATGCTGCTTCGGATATCTTCCGCGCCCTCGGTCACGATCCTTTCCCGGACACCGGGTATGGCCACGACAAGAAGAACAGCGATCACCGCTAAAATGATGGCTCTTTTTTTGGCCAGGCAAAGGATCATAATAGCGGCCATGAGGCCGACCAGCGCAGCTCGGGATTGACTCAACAAGGTTGCCAGAGTCGTTATGAATACTGCAAAGCCCATAAACACTCGGCTCTGAATTGTTTGGGCCAGATAAAGTTTTTTCAGCATGAAAGGGATGGCGGCGACGGTAACAATGACCATGGTGCCGGTGTACATGACGCTGAAGTCTCTTCCCAGCCTTGCCTTGAACGGATGTCCCTCAATGAAGTAATAATAGATGATACCGCCAAAGGAGAACAAGGCTATCGACAGGATCAGGACCCACGATAACGCTTCCAGCTTTTTTTGCGTGTTGAAGTAATTGACCAGCAAAAAGAAAAGGATAAAGTATTCTAGGAGATAAGCTCGCAGATCATGTGCCGAATTTGCAAAATCCAGTGCGAAGAAAAGACCGAATGCCGACCAGGCAAAGAAGAGGACAAAAGGCAAAGTTAACGGCCCGCGCAATGTGAAAGCAGCCTTCCGGAAAATTGTTAAAGACAATACAATCAGAACAGAAAGATAGAATAATGCTTCCTTGAGACTGTCTAGAGGATATGGATTGAAAAAGATATACCCAGCCAGAAAAATCGGGACCAAAAGGGTTAAGATAATAAAAAACCTTTGACGTCCGTTTTGGGCGCCAGCGAGCGGGACCTGAAAATAATCCACAATCATTTTTTTAATAGTTTCCATAACGAAGAATGTGATTTATCTCAGAGCGGATAAAATTTCAAATGATTATTTCCGGCGCGCATCGGTCTGTCGGATGTTCAGAATATCGCGGATAACGGGTGCGATCCGGTCGGCTGTCAAGGATTCCAGACACAGGCTGCTCCCACTATTGTCGCAGCCTTTTTTGCGGCAGGGGGCGCAGGGCATGTTCGAACCGACAACCCGATGATCCTTTCCTGGGAGCGTCCAGTCCTGCCAGCTGGTCGGGCCGTATATCGTGACGGTCGGCGTGCCGACGGCCGCGGCGATATGCGGCGCGGCGCTGTCCACGCCGATATGCAGACGACTTTGAGCCAGCAGGCCCGCCAGTTCAGCAAGGGTTGTTTGTCCGGCAAGATTAAACGTTTGTCCGCTGCATCGCTGCAACAGGGTTTGCGCTTTTGCCCGTTCCTGCTTGGATCCGATGATAACGGTAGGCAGGGAAAATTCGCGCCATAGCCAGTTGCATATTTCCACCCATCCGTTATCATGCCATTCCTTATAGGACCATCTGGAGTAAGGATTCACGGTAACCCAGGAGTTATAATCGTTGACTTTATGTTCGGATAGAATCTGTTCGACGCGGTTTTGGGTCGCTTCGGAAACCCACAATTTTGGACGAATATCTTCCGTGTCGATTCCAAGTTCCCTCAAAAGGCGCAACGACTGATCCGCCGCGCCGTGCTTGTGTACGCGGGGAGGTTCTAAAACCCCGTGGGTAAAAAGACACCGGCGCCATGCCGGAAGTCCACTGTGAGGATTAAGTGTGATTCTCAAGGGCGCTCCCGACAGAAAAGCCATCCAGGCGCCCCGATCGCCCAGGCGCAAATCGACCGCCATATCAAAAGCGTGCGCCCGGATGTCGCGGATCAATTTCACTTGTTGGGTCGCCATTTTGAATAGGCCCCCTGCGGTCTTCGTGACTTCAAAAACGCTGGTTACGAAGGGATCCGCCTCCAGCAGGCCGCCGAATCCCTCCTTAACCAGAACAGACACTTTCGCCTCCGGAATGCATTTTTTAACGGCTCTCACGCTCGGTGTCGTCCAGACCACATCGCCGATATCTCCCAGCTGAATCAGGAGGATTCGTTTGATGCCGTCGGGAAGTCTGAAATTGAAATGATCGATTTTTTTCATAACTGGTTCAACTGCGGCTTTATTTGTTTTTTGCTTTTAAGACGTCATCATAAATAGCGCGGTATTTTATCACGGTTTGGTTCCAGGTATTTTCCGACGCGGTTTGCCGAGCCGCTTCGGACAATTTAAGGCGAACCGTCTCGTCCAGCAATAATGCTATTTTGGCCGCCGTTTTTTCGTGATTCGATGGATTTTCGATAATAAAGCCGTTTTTGCCTTCACGGACCAGGTCCTTCGCTCCGACGTTGGCGCTGACCATGACCGGAAGGCCCGCCGCCATGGCTTCCAAAACCACCATGCCGAAGGTGTCGAATTTGGAGAGCATCATGTAAAAATCGCCGGCCAGGTAGAGATCAAAAAGAGTGTCTTTTGCCAGCGCACCGGTAAAAATAATATGGTCTGCAAGACCCGCGCGAGCGGCCAGTTTCTGATATTTGCCGGCCTTTCCCTTTCCTGCAACGACGATTTTGAAGTCATCGTTTTTTCTTCTGACAATAGCCAGCGCGCTTAGAATATCATCGAGTCCCTTGATTTCAAAGTTCATGGATGCAAAAACAATGAGTGGAACATCGGTATCAATGCCCAGATTTCTGCGGGCAGCCTGACGCACGGCGTCTTTATTCTTTTTTGTAAATGCCTCCGGGCTGACGCCCGGGTGGATAACGCAGACTTTATCCGGATCGATCGGGTATTGGCGTAAAAAAATATCTTTGGTGAGTTGCGACACGGCGACAAATTTTCTGCATCCGCCTTCATAGACCATTCGTGCCTCCACCCAGGCCGTCGCCCGGTCGTAGAGACTCATGGATTTTTTTCGGACCTCGCGAACCCAGAAACCGTGAGGAACCCCATGCATCGTAAAAAGATCCGCTGCGAAAATGCGTTCATGGCTGTGGATCAGATCAAAGGCATACCGCCGAAGGCCGCGCTCAACAAACCAGGCAAAGCTCACCGTCGTAAGCCATTTGGGAAAAGAAATAATGGGTACCGGATGAAACTGAATCGGCGTGGCATCCGGCTGCCGACGGTTGGCAAAAAGATGGAATTCATCTTTCGTCTGCGCGTAGAGCCTTGCGGTTAATTCCGAGGCAAACTGTTCCGCTCCGCCGACCAGGCCATATTTGGGGATGACCGTTGCGATTCTTCGCATAGATAAATAAAAGCGCCTTCTTTTTGCCTGCAAGCTGTAACACACAAAAGGGAAAAAATCATGTTTTAATAATCAGGCTGATATGTTATCAAACTCCGAATCAACAGAAGGGGGCATCATGCGCCGTTATTATCGCCTTTGGAAACACCTCAAAAATTGGTATTTATATGTGGTTTACAAGTTCGGGTTCGTCAAGCGCGACACGCTCGTTTTTGAGACCCGCGATGGTGTGATCGTTGAAGTTCCAAAACGGCTTGTGCAGACCTTCAAAGAGATTTTCATGGATGAATGCTATTTGACGGGTCTGGAGAAAAAAGTTGCTCCCGGTGGCGTCGTCATCGATATCGGCGCGAATGCCGGATATTTTACAGTATTTTCTGCGTCTGTGTTTCCGGATGCGTCGATTTTTTCCTACGAGCCGATTCCCGCCAATTACGCGCTACTGTCGCGTCACCGAGATCTGAACCCGACAACGAACATCATGTGCTTTGCGGCGGCGGTTGCCGGTCACGTAGGCGAGATCGAGTTGTCGTTCGATGCGAGCGACTCATTCACCACCAGTGCCACAATGATGCATACCGACCCCGGAGCGACCGATTCCCTAGTTGTGTCCTGCGTGACCTTGTCGCAGATTTTCGAGGTCAATGGGATTACGCAATGCGCCTTGCTGAAAATGGATTGCGAGGGAGCGGAGTATGACATTTTATACGGATGTCCTCCCGATCTTTTCCGTCGAATAGATCAGATCACCATGGAAGTTCATCGTGGTGAAGGAAAAGAGCAGAACATTGACGCGCTCGAGACATTTTTGCATAAGCAGGGGTATGCCACGCGCCGCCGGCCGGTCGGCATGCTCTGGGCCTGGCGTCGGTGAGGTGTGGATTAGAGGCCTTCCAGAGCCGGATTAAAAGCGTCGGGAAAACAGGTAAAGAACAGATGGAGAAAGTTCCATTATCCGTAGCGATTATCACAAAAAACGAAGAACGGAATCTTCCCGATTGCCTAAAGAGTGTCGCCTTCGCCCGTCAGATTGTCGTGGTCGATTCGGGCAGTATCGATCAGACGCTTCAAATCGCCCAGACCTTCGGATGTGATGTATTTTGCGAAGGGTGGCATGGATTCGGCCCGCAAAAACAACTGGCGATCGACAAATGCGTTGAACCCTGGATACTGGTTTTAGATGCGGATGAACGCGTGCCCGAAGAAACTGCTCAGGTGATCAGAAGGATCGTGACCGCGGTCGACGGGGGCGCGGCAGGGTATTCTTTTCCCCGTAAAAATTTTTTTCAGGGTCGGTGGATTCGCCATGCCGGCTGGTGGCCCGACCGGGTGGTACGGCTCTTCCGGGCGGATGCCGGATGCATGACCTCTGCCGCCGTCCACGAGGCGGTTTGTGTCGAAGGTCTTGTGCAGGCGCTTGATGTGCCTCTTGAGCATGAAACGGAAAGCCGTCTGGATCAGATCCTTCACAAGATTGATAAATATTCGACGCTCGGCGCCCGTGAGGCCTTTGCGGCGGGTAAAACCGCCACGCCCTGGTCAGCCTTTTTCCGGGCGGCCTTAACCTTTTTGCAGGATTATGTTCTTCGTCTGGGAGTGCTCGACGGTCGGCAGGGCCTGACGCTTGCCGTGACCGATGCCGTCAACAAGTATTTCAAATATGCGAAACTCAGCGAAATTGGCAGGCATAATCGCATCGCGGCAAAACAGGAAAAAGACCCCTCCGGCGGAGCACAGAACTGAAAATGGACATTACTGTAATCATCGTCAACTGGAACACCAAAAACCTGCTTTGCGACTGCCTGACGTCCGTTTATAAAACCCTGGCGGATCTGTCTTTCGAAATCATCGTTGTGGACAATGC
>CAYUDM010000030.1:0-34525 GCA_964443625.1 uncultured Smithella sp.
CGGCACGGCCGACCAGATAGGACAACTTCCTTAATCTTGCCCAAAAAGTATGTTCACGCACGATCTTTTACCAATCTATCCATTCGGTGTCACGCCATTCGATAGTAATCCTGGTACCAGGCCACAAACCTTTCCAATCCGTCTTCAATGGGAACGGATGGTGAAAATCCGGTCGTAGCCTGAAGATCCGCGATATCGGCGCAGGTCACAGGCACGTCGCCGGGCTGCATCGGCAGCAAATTACGGATTGCTTTTTTGCCGAGTTTTTCTTCCAGAACATCGATAAACCGCATCAGATCGACCGGGGCATTATTGCCGATATTATAAATTCGATAGGCCGCGTAGCTTGTCCCCGCTTGCGGCTTTTCCCGGTTCCAGCCCGGATCGGGTTTCGGAATCACGTCCAGGATTTTTATCACACCTGAAACGATGTCGTCAACATACGTAAAATCTCTCATCATCTTTCCATAATTATAAACATCGATCGGCTTGCCTTCGAGAATCGCCTTTGTAAAAGAAAAGTAGGCCATATCGGGACGCCCCCAGGGGCCATAAACGGTAAAAAACCGAAGTCCCGTGCAGGGCAGGCCGTACAGATGGGAATACGCGTGCGCCATGAGTTCATTGGCCTTCTTGGAAGCCGCATACAAGGATACGGGATGATCGACGTTGTCATGTACGGAAAATGGGGTTTTTGAATTCATGCCATATACGGAACTCGATGACGCAAAAACGAGGTGCTTCACCTGGAAATGCCGGCAACCTTCCAGAATATTGGCGAATCCCACAAGATTGCTTTCGATATAGGCATGCGGATTTTCGAGAGAGTAGCGTACACCCGCCTGAGCGGCCAGATGCACAACCACATCAAAATCGTTTTCGCGAAACAGAGCATCCAGTTTGCCACGCTCAACCAGATCGATTTTTTCGAAGGAGAATTGTCCAAACGGCTTCAGCTGAGCCAGGCGCGATTTCTTTAAATCGACATCATAATAATCGTTGAGATTGTCGATACCGGTCACCCGCCAGCCTTGCCGGCATAATTCACGAGCCAGATGAAACCCGATAAACCCGGCTGCGCCGGTGATCAGACACGTCTTATTCATTGTTCTGACTTTCCCCAAAGCAGCACGCTTATGGAAAAAACGCCATGCCGCGCCGCAACCATCCCGAATCTCAGCCAGACGCCGGCGCCGACAAGCCACAAAAGCACCCCCGGATACTGATGACGAAAAAACTTTTTGTAAAACCGCATCATTCCTTTATGCTTTTGCCATTCAATAAAAACAACCCGGTTTTTACTGCACCCACCTTTGGTATGGACAACGCGGCTTGCCGGAACGAACAGAATTTTCAAGCCCTGGATGCGAAAACGCATGCACCAGTCAAGATCTTCACAGTGCAAAAAGTATTGATCGTCCATCATTCCGATTTGGTCCACCGCCTGCTGTGATACGACCATGCAGGCGCCCGAGATCGCCTCCACTTCCACGGGTCTGTCCGGAAGAGGATCATGGTGCAAAATAAAGTCGGAGAAAAGTTTAGGATAACGTTCTTGCAGAGAAGACATCCCGAATGCCCGAACAAAAGAACGCCAGGGGGTGGGCACGGCCCGCCTTCCGCCCGCCTGCTCGGTTCCGTCCGGATTTAAAAGCAGAGGGCCGGCCATGCCGACGTCCGGATTCTGCTGCATAACTCCAAGGAGCGTTTCTATGGCGCCCGCCTCTACAACACAGTCGGGATTCAAGATCATCAGATAATCGCCTTTTGCCGCTTTCATGCCGCGGTTGCAGGCTGCCGCAAACCCTTCATTCTTACTATTTTGCAAAATGGAAATTCTGCCGTCGGAGCGGGCGATTTCGAAAACGGCCTTGAGGCTGTCGTCTTTCGAGGCATTATCCACAACCAGAATTTCTTTGACGGCCTGGCATTCCAAAACGGAGGCAACGGCACAGGCCAATTTGTTTCCCGCGTTATAATTGACAATGATGATGGTTACATCCGACATGACGATATTTACTCTCCGGATCGAATTTTGGGCAACAAGCTTTTATCGAGCATTTTCCAGATTACTGCCGTGGAAGCCCGTCGCGCTTCCTGAATCGGACGCCGCTTCTTCCACATGAGGGGAAGCATCCGGCAGGCATCTAATTTCGCCTTCAGAATCACTCGTCCTTTTCCCTGTACCGCAAACCATGAGATGCTGACAAAGTTCAAAAGCAGATGCAACGGTAAAAAAAACCATAAAAGCAAGCCGGGCATATTCTTGACATACGTCCAGACGAGATTTCGGTGCCCGTAATAAACCGCCATATCGCTATGGCGCCCTCCGGTTGAGGCGGATCCAACATGATGCGCCACGGCCTCCGGCACAAACAGACACCGGCGACCCAAAAGGCGCAGACGAAATCCCAGATCCACATCTTCAAAGTAGCAGAAGTAATCCTCATCGAACCCCCCCGCTTCGGATAGCCCCTCCGAGCGATACAACGCGGCGGCCGCGCAGGCGGAGAAGACCTCTTTGGGCTTTTTGACCTCCCGCTTCAGCGCAAGGCCGTGCCGGATACGCCAGGCCAGGCCGCTGACATGCACCGCATCTCCTTCGCCGTCGAGCACAGCCGGATCATTCGCCCGGATCAAACGGGAGGCGAAAAAGGAATACTGTGAATTCGCCGCTGCCGCCTTAAGCATCTGAGCCAACCAATCCGGCTCTAAAAATGCATCGGGATTGACCAGCGCGATCCACGGATACCCGATAGCTTCTTTAAGCAGGCGATTGTTGCCTCCGGCAAACCCCAAATTAACTTCGCTGCGAATGAAGCGCACCGATGGAAAGCGGGATTGAATGTCTTCCGAAAGCCCGGCCTTTGAACCATTGTCGAGAACAAAAACATCCGCCGCTGCGTCTTGCTGAGCGAGAACACAAGCAAGTGATTTTTCAAGACAGCGCTCGCCCAGCCAATAAACAATCAGAAAAGCGACCTCGCCTCGAACCTTTTTTTCAAAGCCGGAAGCACTAGTCATCTGTTTTTCGGTTCGTCCTGATTCGATCATGCTCCCGCTCCGTTGCGGCAAGTCGAATGTCTTCGAGCAAGACCCGGTTCGACGCCAGCAAATCGGCGATAAAGGCCACAAGAAACATCTGGAATCCCATCCCCAGCAGAATGGAAGCAAGAATCAGCGACTGGACATGCCCGGCTCCGTCGCCTGTCATATAGAAATAAAGGAATCTCATTCCCGGAAGCAGCCCCAGTAAAAACAACATCAGGCCGACTGACGCGAAGAATCGGAAGGGCCTGTAGATGACCAGAATGCGGATGATCGTCGCCACGGATTTAAAGACATACACCGGAATACTGCTGATCAATCTCGACGGCCGCAGATCCGGATTGACGCGCACGGGCACGGAAAGGACCGCCATGTTCTTCAATCCCGCCTGGATCAGCGTTTCAAGCGTGTAGGTGTACTTGTTGAAAACCATCAGACGCCTGGCGGCGCTTCGGCTCATCGCCCGAAAGCCGCTGGTGGCGTCGGCCACGGTCGTCCGGCTGAGCACCCTCACCATCCAGCTTCCGGCTTTTTGAAGAAGCTTCTTTACAAGAGAAAAATGCTCGATGCCGTCAATCGGCCGGGCGCCGACAACGATTTCCGCGTTGCCTGCCAGAATCGGGCCGACAAGCGCCGGAATGTCATCCGCACAATACTGGTTGTCGCCGTCGGTATTGACGATGACGTCCGCCCCCAGCCGGATACTCTCTTGAAGACCGGTCATGAAAGCCCGGGCCAGTCCGGCGTTGCGCTTGTGCGAAACAATATGATCCGCGCCCGCCCGCCTGGCCGCTCCGACGGTATCATCGTTGCTTCCGTCGTCAATCACCAGCCATTCGACGGCGTCAAACCCCGCAAGCGTTCTGGGCAATTGAGCCAGCGTCAAGCCCAGCGTTTGGGATTCGTTATAGCAGGGTATCTGTATGATCAGTTTCATGAGCTCCTCCCCGGATTATTTGGGAGCGGACAGTCCCGCCTTGATCCGCCGCAAAATTGTCGAAATGAAATTTTGAAGGTAACGCCTCTTGAGCATGCGCGCCGGATTGGGTTTCCGGACACTCCGGCCCGGCGCAATGACGGCGGTTCCACATCCGATCCACGGCAGATCAACAACTTGATATCCTTCGGCGCGAAGATCCGCCAAGGTTTTCCAGCACGTCACGTTGTAATATTCATAGGGCTTTGTGTCATGAAAGCTGATGAGACCCCGAGGAGACATCAGAGGTTCAAACCTTTGAAAATCCTCAAGCGACCCCGAGTGCGAGTGATCTCCGTCAATATGCAGATAATCAATTTTCCAGGCGCGGGTTTCAGGGCGCTCGGAGACATCCCGGGATGTCGCGAGCAGAATTTCAATCTCCGGATAGGCCTTGCGGAAAAAACTGTCTTCTTTCAGCCATTGCGGGCGGGACCAGCCCCCCGTATCGCCGTCGATCAGGATTGTTCTGGCATCGTCAAGCCCGAGGTCGCGCTGCGCCTGACGCATTAGACGGGGAACGAAACCACCGCCCGATCCGATACAAACACATAGTTTTGCGCGCAGCATATACGCCAGCGTGTAGTAAAGAAGACCGGCGCCCAGATATCCATTTTGAGGATCGGCGCCGTGCGACTCGGCCCAGGGCGCATCAGCAAGCAAAACGTCCGAAATCAGCTCGTCATGAAGCAAGGATGGGTGTTTTAGGGTCGTCATGAGGCGCTGTAGTCCTTAAGAAGGATATTGATCTGGATTTTACCGAACAGGCGGATGTGTACATAAAGGCGGCATAGCACCGAGCGTAATTTTCCGCGCAAGGCTTTAACCGGCGTATTGAACTGTTCCGACACACTGTATATTCGCGTTTTCCCCAGTGTTCGCAAATGAGCATGAACGATGTTCGCCAGTCCCGGCGCCACCCATCTGGCATGCCTGGCCGTCCAAAAGCCGAAGGCATAGGCTTCATCCTGTTTAAGTTCATAGCTCAGATAATCGTACATAACACGCCCGGGGTGAAACCAGCAATAACCGATCATTTCTCCCCGGCGCTCGGCGTAAATGCAGGAACAACCCTGTTTCAAAAGCGTCCTGAACTTGACTTCCGGTACAGTCCCCGTTTCGGTCAAAACAGGAAAGTCCCGGGTGTCGGGTGTCAGCAGCTTCGTCTCATAATAGCGGCTCAAACGGTTCATCAGGCCGGCCGAATCAAGATAATCATTCGTCTCCACATAAAGTCCATAAGGAACCACCGTTAACCCTATCCGGCCAAGCCAGCGAAAGAGCGTGGCCCACACCAGCTTTCTTTGCCGGACATGTTCAATTTTGGCAAGCAGATTCATGACGGCGGAATTTTGCCGATTATTCATCCTGCATCGTCTCGTTTCACAGCGCCGATTTCGATATTTCTTCGATACAAACCGAAAAGGTTGACATAAACAAACGACCGAATCGGACAAGCGCCGATCTTTTCTTTTAAACGCATGGCCGGCGTGTTGAAAATTTCCGCAATGCTGTAAATCGCGGTGCGGCCGACCTTTTCCAAATGTTCTATCATCAAAAGCCGCAGATAGACGGCATAATCGCGCCCTCGTTCCCTCGGCAACGTGCGAAAATTAAACAGATAAGCCTCATCGTCTTGCAGATGAAACGGCAAGTAAACGTAAAGACAGCGTTCAAGGCTGTACCAGCCGCAGGCAACAGCGCGCCCCGATCGGCGCAGGCAAAAACAAACGCATCGCTTAGCCCACAGTTGACTGAACTCATTTTTCCTATGGAAATCTTGCGCCAGTTCCCCCAACAGATCGAAGCGGCCCTCATCGACCCTGACGGCCTGAAAGTCTTGCGCGTCAGGACGAGTCCAACCAGCCTCAGCCATCCGACACCCCGACTCCAGAACCAGTCTGTAGGGCAAAATCGTAAGGCCGCAGCCCGACAGCCATCGAAAAAAGGTGGCCAGGATCAGACCATGTCCGGCGACATGACGAAAGCGATTGATGATCGTTTTAACGTTTAGCATCTCGAGCGGCAGTCGGATCAATCCTCAGTAATAGACCCGCCCGGACAGCGCTTTAAGCCGGGCAATCGCTCCCTCCGAAATGGCGCGTCGATCCGCCAGGACGCCGGGCGCGCCTTTGAGAGCGTCGAGCACGCCGCGCAGATAAAAAACCGGGTGACGATTTTTCGCGGCCATGACAAAATAGTATCCCCACCACAAAAGGGTGTGCGTCAGAACATACCGCATGGGAAGGTTTCGCAAAGCGACCCAAAAACGATTCCTTGCTCCGAAATAGATCCATTTCCCCGGAATTCGCGCCTGCGGCGTCTCGTTGTGGACAACGGAAACACTCGACAGCCGAAGCAGCCGCCTCCCCTGATCCATCAGCCGATAACTCAGATCCTGTTCCTCCGTTAAATAAATGAGGTTGTTCCAAAAGCCGCCGATATTGAGAAATACATCGCGCCGCAGCGCGAAGCCGGCGCCGCAGAAATAACTGCATTCGTAGTCTTCATCAATCCTTTTTTTATCCGCCCGCGGAATGCTTTTATATTCCTCCTGACCGTCTTGCGGACTGATGATACGCAGGGCCACCAGATCTACCTGCGGCTCACGCGAAAACCGTTCGCGAATCCGCACAAACGCGTCGTCATCTTTAAAGTACGCGTCGTCATCCAAAAACACGCACAAATCGCCTGAGGCCATTTGCACTCCGGCATTCCGCCCGCCGGGGGGACCCAGATTGGCCTCAAGCCGCGTATACCGGACATGCGGAAAACGGCTTCGAATCATGTCTTCCGTGCCGTCTGTCGAGGCATTGTCCACGACAATGATTTCAAAATCCTGCAAAGTCTGATCCTGAAGCTTAAGCAGACAATGCTCCAGAATAGCTTTGCGATTCATGCTTACCAAAACAACACTCAGCGAAGGCGGACCAGTCAACGGCATATCCTTGTGCGATAGACTTTACAAAAGACGCGTTTTGGATTGATACAGCCGGCGCAGAAGGAGCGCCGAAAGTCGCTGCAGCGGCATACAGAACCTGGGCAAAGAGATCATCCGGTAGAACACGGCAAGTTTCCAGTCCCACCTGTTTTGGCAAAGAAACGCCGCCAGACCGAAAGCGCGGAAATCCGCAAGAAGGATATCCCGTTCTTCAGAGTTTTTGCGCACCATGGATCTCACCCACAAAACAGCCGCGTAGTACGCATGCTGCGAAGCGATCAAATGCCTGTGTTTCGGCAAGGCCGCAAGCAAAGGTGTCGCGGCAATACAGCAAAACGATGCGATGCGCTGCCGCGTGCTCCGGATCGACAAATCGGTAACCGACGAGCCGGGCCGATAACGGCGGCAATAGCCCTGGTAATGAAAATATCGAACGCGGCGCGCATGAATCATGCTGACATAGAAAAAGTAATAATCCTCTCCGGCGCAGGCATCGGAAAACGCGATGCGGCCCTCGACAATAAATTGTCGATTGTAGAGCTTCATGCCCGGTTGCTGAATTTGCCCGCCCGTGCGCTCGATCCAGGACAGCCCCGTATCGGTGACATTCTCATCGTCCGGCCCCAGGTCAAAATAGGGCTTTTCGTCCCAAAGGCGCCCGTTATCGGCATCCCGAAACGAACGTCCGTTGAATATCAGAATATCGCAGGGGGCCACCCGCATTTCCTGGTAAAGGGCATCCAGTGCGCCGGGCGCAAGACAGTCATCCGCATCGAGGAAAAGCAAACCCTCTGCTTTCGCGGCTTTGATGCCCGCGTTGCGGGCGGAACCCGTTCCGGCGTTTTCCTGGTCGATGAGGACCAGCCGGTCATCTTGATCCATATAGCGGGAGATGATCGAAAGGCTCGCATCCGTCGATCCGTCATTCACGATCACGATTTCATAGTTTTGGAAGTTTTGACCCAGAACGGAATCAAGGCATTCCGCCAGATAGGCCTCCATGTTGTAGACTGGAATAATGACGCTCACGGCGGGTGTCCGACAAGTCATGATTTCCTTGTCCTGGAGCCGCCAGGCAGGATAAACCCGATTGCCCGGGCCAGATGCAGCGATCCCATAAGCATCGGTATCCAAAAAAGCAACTGGGCGCGTTTCTTGCGACAGGCGCCTGAAACGCCCTGAAAGAGAAGCAGCGCCGCATAGCCGGACAACACCGCACCCAAGACCCACCGCGCGGTATCAAACCATAAGGATAGAAAGCTCAAGACAAGAAGCCCCAGCAAAGCGGCCGTCATCATCCGATGCGACTGGACATGAATTTTTCTCTGCCGGCTGACCCGGGCCATGGCCGCATTGCGCTTGAAGAATTCCGCATACGTCGTGTCGCGGCTGTGTTCAACGACGATTTCGGGAGCGTACAGGATAGCGCCTGTCTTCGCGCGCCGGATGCGATCCATTAAATCCACATCTTCATGGACCGGAAGACCCGGATCAAAAATCAATTGGCCGTTTTGACCATCCAGCGCAATTTGTCCGACCGCTTTCGCGAGCACGGTCATGTTCCAGAGTTTCGGGTAATAAGCCCCTGCTTTAAGCGACCGGTCGGATCTCGTCCCGCCGGTGGCCACCCATGAATTTAATACGGCATCAAGCGCGATATCAAACGATGTCGTCCCTTGAGCCAGGACATCCGCCCCGCCCGCGGCGGCGGCCTCCGGATGGCGGTGCATAAAATCGTCGATCTTCAAAAGCCAGCCGGGCGGAAACACGCAGTCGTCGTCGGAAAACACCCAGATGGAACCGGCGGCCGCCGCACAGGCCGCGTTGAGCGATTCGGAGCGGTTGCCGCGTGAATCCACAAAGACCCAAGACGGTTTGGCATAGCGGTCAAAGATCTCTCTTGCGACTTGCGGTTTCCCTGAAATAATCACTTCAAATCCTTCAGCAGGCGGAGTCACCTTTTGCAGAGAAGACAAAGCCCTTTCCAGAAATTCCCCTCCGTGGCATACAGGCAGGACCACACTGTATCGGGCCGCGCTGGTTATGCGTGGATGGAATCTAGTCTCGACTACCATTGACCCTTCGCCTCCCGCGTCGAAGCGATTATGCGGAACGGAGTTCTTTATCCTATCGTTCAGCATTCAGTTCAAACAATGTTTCCGGAGCATGCCAAAATGTCCCAGGCTTTGGTGCTGTATTTCTCCGAGGCGGGGGACGTGAAAGTGATCCAGAAACGTCCGAAACCGCTGTAAGTCCAGAAGAAGGGCGGACAAACGCGGCATGTCCCGGTGACCGCAATACAGCGAAGGCAAACGAATATCGGTTAGCATCAGTTTTGTTTTTGCGTGGCCGAAAAGGGATATAAACGGTATGCCGTAACTCAGACAAACCATCCCGGAATGCATTTGCGTCGAGCACAGCAAGTCCAAGGAGCTCAATAAGTCCAGATCTTTCTCAAGCCGCTCAAATTGATAATAGGATACATTCGGAGACCCGCCGAACCATCGCTTCAATCGGGTCAGATTCTGATTTTTCCCCGTCGTATCGAGAAGGATGAAATCAAGACTCTTTTGCAGACGCGTCCAGGCGGACAAAAACACAGGCAGGTAGAGGGCCGCTCGCCGGATCAACGGGCTGGCGTGTATCTGGATTCCAACCCGGATTCTTTGACGTTTCTTCCGCAGCCTGGGAAAAAAGGATGAGGTTTGCCAAACCACGTCCGGGAAATAATCCATGGGCGGCGGTTCATCGAGCTTTCCGATCCAGTCGAGGTCTTGCGCGTTCCTCACGGAAATGTAGCGCGCCGTTTCTAAAAATAATCGTTGAAAGGGACGCAAGGGTCTGGGGAGCCTTCCATTGCCTCCCAGAGAAAAACCGTAAATCGGGATTCTTTTGCGCCGGGCCAGCGCGATGATCTCGCATCGATCGGCCTCGTACTGTTTTCCATAGGTCCACTCGTCGCACAGAAATCCGCCGCCGCCGAAGACAAGCATGTCTTTTCCGTCCAATAACTCATCAAAAGACCGCACGACGTGAAAGCCGCGAGATTCCGCATATCCGGGATGCAGGCCAAAAACGGAAAACTCAACATTGCGCCTTTGCAGAAACAAACCGAAAAGGACGGCCATCAGATCATCGCCGAAATTATGCTGATTGTAATTTCCGAATAAGGCGATCTTCATCATCGTCCGGCCGGATTCATCCTCAATCCCATTCAGACCTGTTTTTTGCGATGATCTGCTTTTCCACGACACAGTCGTCCACGACACTGTTTTTGTAAGTGCAGTCGCGGCAGAGATAAAAACTGTTGTGGCCCAGATGAAAAGCCTTGCGGAAAGCGGCGCCGCGATCGCTTTTCCACGCCGCAAGGGCGCCTTTGTCTTGGATATTCCCGAAGGCATGCCGGTTCAGATAGTCATACTCGCAGGGAATCACATAGCCTGCGGCGTCGATCGTGATGCGTTTCCAGGGTCGCATGCATTTAAACGGCGCATCCTTGCGCAAATACGTGTTTTGCTCATAGGCGTAACGCCGATAATCTTTTGTGTCCGGCGCGTAGGCGCGATCCAGCTCATCGCCCATTTTCGGATGCATATCCACCGTTTTGAGTGAAAAGTAATCCACGCCCAGTTTCGCGGCCAATTCTCTGGCCAGAGGGATTTCAGCCTCGTTGTGTTTCATCACAACAAAGCGCATATTGATAACGGGAAAGGAAGCTTTCTTTCGCCTCCGGATGCGGGCGACCTTCTCAATATTCGCAAGCACGGTATCCAGACGTCCACCCTCGCGATACTTTTCATAGGTTTTCTGCGTCGCCCCGTCGACGGCGAACACCAGCGAACTTAAGCCCGAATCCACCACAGCTTCGGCTTCGCCCTCATCGAGCGCCACATTGCCGTTGGTGCTGGTGTGCACGATGATGCCGCGCGAGCGCGCAAGCGCGATCATCCGGAACAAATCCGGATTCAGAAACGGCTCGCCCCAGTTCCAGAAGATCAGATGCAGCAGCCAATCCCCGCATTCCTTGATAAAGCGCGCGAAGGTGTCGTAGGCTAAAAGCGCGGGAGGCCGCGATTTATTGAGCGAGGCCGTCAGGCAAAGCGGACATCGCAGATTGCAGATATTGGCCGGCTCAACCTGAGCCACCACCGGATAACCCAGCGGCCGGGAGGGAAACAGATACTGATTGAGCCCCGCCAAGAAAAAATTAGCCGCTTTTCTCCGTGAAATGCCGGCGGCGCGATAGGGAAGAAGTTCAAACTCAAAATCAAAATTCTTCGAAAAAAGGAGTCTGGGAATTTTGGGGAGGACATCACGGGGTTGAAAAATTTGCATCAGGCACATCTCCTTCAATTAACCATGGTTTCAGATCCGCTCCGACGAGGTCCTGCAGCAGGAGAACATTGTCTCGATAAAAGACTTTCAAATCATGCCTGATATCGGCAGGCATCGGGTCGGGCTTTTCCAGGTTCATCCGCATGAGATGCTCCCTTAAGGCGACCCATCGATTGATCCCCAAAAGCGCGGTCCCGACTTTTCTGCCGACTTTATGCAATCGCTTGGGCTTGATAAACAACTTATTGAACCATAAACTTTTGGGGACGCCGGATGCATTGAGCACTTGTCTGGCGTCAACGGAAAAGTTATCATCGATTTCTAAAAATTCGCAAACCGTCCGGAGGACCGTCAAAGGGTTTTTATTCAAATCATCATACAACAGCACACGGACGCGGCTGAAATGGTCCTGAAAGGCGCGCACCTGCTCCGCGTAAAGACGGGCTTCCCGGTAGCGCCACATCCAGTCGTATCCCTTGCGCTTTCTCTCTTCCTCACGGCGCAAGGCCTCCCGAAGCGGAAGATTCTCCCGCCCCAAGCGTCGCATAAAATTGAATGTGGAAAAGAGGCTGTCCACGGGATCCCGCAGAATCATCAGGATTTTCGGATCACCGATTGTCTTTCGTATGGCCGGAATCGACCGTTCATGAAAATAGAGCGTTTCAACGCTGGCTTCTCCCACAGCCTTTCGGCCCGCGCTATTTTCAAACAAACGAACGTAGGATTCTAATGTCCTGACGGCAACCCTCGAAACGGTGCGATCCCCCGGACCGGTGCCGGGATGATTTGCGAGCCCGGATAAAAACCTGGGCTCCTTGGGATCGCTCATAAAAACATCCGGGTGCTGACGGAGATAATGATGCAAAGACGTCGTTCCGCAGCGGGCCGCGCCGACAATCAGGAAATTCGGCAGCACCGGTTTCTTTTGCTGAGGGTTTCTCATCAACATAATCTCTTCACACTTCATCCCTTTCGACAATCAGTCACCGGCTAATCCCATTCCACACGCACAGCGGAGTACTTCAGAAGACCGCTCCCCCGCTTCCCAAACGTTTTCATCTCACCGGCATACCGTATGACCCGACATCCCGATCAGCCGATGCTTTCAGACCTCCGGGGGCCCTTGATCCAAGCGCTCAAGTCGCGACCGATCAGCTCCTGAAGCTTTAAGATATCCTCCCGGAAATCCTCCCGAAGTTCTCGCATGATCTGCGGCTCCGGCGGAGGCGGTTTGCGCAAATTTGCACGACGGAGGCTTTCGCGCAGTTCGATCCATCTTCGCTCGCCCATGACGGCGCCGCCCAGACGCCTGGCCACCGCATGCAGTCTTTTCGGTTTGACCAGCAAAGCATTGAGCAGCCGCGAACGCGGATTACCGGACGGGTTTTGGATTTGAAACGCCTGGGGCACGACGCTATCGTCAACACCCAGGAAGGCATAGACGGACCGCATCAGCAAGGACGGATCCCTTTTGAGATCATCATAGAGCAAAACCAAAACGGAAGAAAATTGCTCCTGAAAGGCCCGCACTTGATGCGAATACAGGCCAAGAGCGCGATAGCGCCACATCAACCGGTACCCCTCGGCGGCCCGCTTTTCTTCCCGTTGCAAAGACTCGGCAAAAGAAAGAGGCTCCCAGCCGTCGCGCACCAAGAAGGTATAGGCGGAATAGGCGCGCTCGGCCGGGTCGCGCAAAATGATGATGATCCGCGGATCTCCCAGATAACGTTTGATGGCCGGAATACTGTACGGATAAAGGAACAGCGTGCTGATGCTCGCCTCTCCGACGGCTTGATACCCGTAGGCCTTTTCAAACAAACGGAGGTAGGCTTCATATGACCGGATGTCGCGCGAGGCGGAAAGTCGATCGCGAACGCCGATACTTTTCACGGGCGCCCCTTCTATTAAAAAATTCGGCTCCTTGACATCGCTCATGAACACATTCGGATGCTGCTTCAAATAATGATAAAGCGATGTCGTGCCGCACTTGGCCGCACCCGCAACCAGGAAATTTGGCATGATCGGATGGTTAAGCGTCGTGGCTTTCATCAAGATGTCCTCCAGAAATTTATGGAACGATCATTATCCATTTCGGACATCGGCATCACGGACCATTGACGCTGTCCGCAAAGACGAGCGCCTCTTGTCCCAAATCGCGCAGATCGCCGGAGATAAAGAATGAAACAGATAAACCGCACAGTCGGAATATTTTTCGATACCCGATTTCCTTTTCAAATACGCGGGAAACCGCCAGGCTCTGGCCATCCAGGTCCGGTCGGGAAAATCCTTGCGGCACAGGCCCCATTGGCGAACCACCCGCTGAAAAAAGCTCAGAGGCGCTGTGTAGCGCTCAAAGCGTTTGCGCTCGGTTTTTGAGACGCTCCGGCTGAAAAGCGCATCGAGAACTTCATCCGGGACCTGCGCACCGTACCGGGTTTGAAGAAAAAGAAGACAGGAACGCACCGGCAGGGTGACTTTGAAATATTGACATTTCTGAACCAGCTTGTCCCATGCCAAATCCGGCGATGCCTCTAGGACCCTCAGAACATCGGGAATCCAGCGGATCGACGGCAGTGCGTCCCATTTGACGCCGTGGGCGCAAAGATGAATCACCTGGTCTTCAGGCGAAAGCAGGTAGACCGGCGAGCCCTGCCAATCCATCAAGTGGGCGTCGCGCCACCAAACCCGAGGGTCGATCTGTGGATCATATTCCGTCAGCAGATTCCAATGCACATCCAGCTCGAATCGCCGCCCTCCGGCCATTGTCACGGCCGGGTGCCCGCCCAGGAACAGATCATAGACCTTCTGCTCGATATCCCGCCATCCCAGGCCGGCAAGCGCGTGAAGCGCCGGAGTCAGATTATTTTCCTCCACAAGCAGGTCGATGTCGTTCATGGGGCGCATGCCCCGGTCCGGATAATACTTCAGAATCATCGCGCCCCCCTTGAGCAGCATCACGGGAACGCCCGCCTCGGAAAGCGCGCGAAGAATTTCGTGAAGACCGGCCAAAGCGAGGCTGTTTTTATAAAGCGTGTAGCGGTAAATGCCCTTGATCTTTTCATAAAGCACGTCGTCGTTTATCCCCAGGGGAACGAGCTTTTTGTAAAGCATCGGCATGAGACGATAGGATCCGCCGTCGAGGTTGTCAAACGACGTGGCGGCGGCCCATTGTTCATACAGCGGCCGAACATCGCCCGGCACGGCGGCCAGCGCCGCAAGCAAAAGGCGTTGGCTTTCAGTCAGATTAATACTGGGGATTTTCGGTGGGTTCACGTTCCTGGCTCCTTTTTTCGGGCCAGCATCTCTTTGGCAATCGTGAGATAATCTTTTCGCAGATCTTTATGCGTGATGCCGTAGTTGGCCGGATGAATGCGGCGCAACATGACTAGCTCCGGCATCACATGGCGAACACACGACAAAGCCTGGGCGCGCACCTGCCACTGGATGAATTCTCCCATCTTCAGCGAAGCGTCGAAAAACCCGATCCTCAGGAAGGTTTCTCTTTTCAAGAGCATCGCGCCGGGATGAATGCCGGGCACGGTTTCATCCGGACAGGTGTAGCGTTTTTTAAACGCCTCATCCGCCTCGGGGCTGTAAAACTGACGCATCATTCCGAAAACCATATCCGTCGCCGGATTCCCTAAAAGATAGGCCGTCTGCCTAGCCAGTTTTTCTTTCATCCACAAATCATCCGCGTCGATGAAGGCCAGATACTCTCCCGACGCGGCCTCGACGCCGCGATTACGAGCGGCGGCGGGCCCCAGGCGCTCCTGCTTCAGACACAGGATGTCAGGGCTTGTCGCCCTAATGTACTCGAAAGTCCGGTCCGTCGAACCGTCGTCAACGACAATGATCTCGGAGGGCTTCAGGCTCTGGCCCAAAACACTCTCCAGACACTCCCGGATGTAGCGCTCGCCATTATAAACCGGGATCACGACACTGAGGGTCCGGGTCGTCATCCGCCTTTGATCTCCGTGCAAAATGCAGCGAGCAGACGGATGTTTTCGGAAAAGTCCGAATCGAGCCACAAGGTGTAAACCGGCAACTCCTGAAACAGTTTCTTCACCGCAGCAAGTGTTTGGCCACCGCTTCCGGGCATCTGAAAAATGGTGCTTGCGGCCATTTCGGCAAAGACCAGCGTCGCGGGAGATTTTTGCAGCCTCGCTTTCCCATCGGAAATTTTCGTCGCGACAATCGCCCTGAGCGGAATCTCGCCGGTCCAGACGGATCGAAACGCTTCTCCGAAAAAGACCAGCGCCTTGTCGCCCGGCGACCGTTCGCCATTGGCAACGTGCGGCAAAAGACCGGGCAGGCCGCTTAACATATCCTCATTGAGCTTGCCGCTCACGTAAAGACTTAATGCGGACGGCTCTGACGAGTGGCGCAAGACGACGTAATCGTCACCGGCATACAAAAGCCCGTTTAACGCGGCGCATACCGCGGTCGTCGATTTTCCCGATCCGCCGCGCCCGACAAGCAGCACGCCCGCCTCTGCAAGCCCCACCGCACCGGCGTGAACCAGGCACCAACCCTGATGTTCACACCACCAGTGCAAAATGAATTTCAATGGCGCGCTTCGCTCGTAATACGGAATCTTGTCGAAGTCGTCGGCGTAGTAGATTGCCCTTTTCGACGCGAGATCAATCAAGCTGTAGACGGTGCTGTCGGGATTATACTGCATGTGAAACGCCTCCGCGTTGACCATCAGAAGCTTATCCCGACAACGTTCGATCTCTTCGCGCCACGGCGACAGGTCATGCACCTCGCCGGCTCGCGGCCGGTCGCAAAGGGTTACGATAAGCGACACGCCGGCCTCCGGTTCACAGACCAGATGCTCAAACGCAGGCATAACCGCTTCAATGATTTTTTCATTCGCAAAACGAAGCTGGATCAACCGCCCGCCGACGCGCAGATAAAGCACCTCAACCGGCAGCACTCCCATAAACGAAAACCCGTCGTTTTTCAGCGCCTCAACATAATCGCCTTCCCTCATTGGCCCGATCATTGGGCTTGATCCTTTTTGTGCGGCCAGCCCAGATCCGTCACTTCGTGAATCGGGTCAAGTGCAAGCATGTCCTGAATATCGGAGTGTTTCGTGATCGAAGGACTCTCAAACCGCTCGGGAAAGGCAAGGCCATCGGGAAGATCGGATTTCCCGGACGGGTCGCCCGGAGCCGCTTCGCTAAGCAGCTCTTCACGAACAAATTCCGAAACGATTCTTGCGATTTCTTCTGATATATTGTTTGTTGAGAGTGGATATTGCTTCATGAAGAATTCAGCAATCTGCCTGATGGAATATCCGTCCATAACAAGCTTCCAGATTACGGAGGCGGATTCGTTCAAGCTGTAATAGCAGCCGGATTTCAGGTTGATAACCACTAATTCCGCTTCAATGGCTTCAAAAAGGACGTTATTGAGATCTGTCGTATAGCGCATCTCCATTTCATCTCCCGTCAACGATTTTCTTAAGCTGCCTGATCCCCTACCCGTTTGTTCAAATCAATTTTCTTTGCTTCAATACAGGCGCCGAAGAAATGTCCACACTCTTTCATCGCATCTTCGGCCTATGGCGTCACGTCAATGAAAACGGAGTCGCTTTGCGCGCCGGTCAGGCGGTCCTTCAGACGAACTTCAATTCTGCCGGGTCTGACCAAAAGAGCATCCGGCACAACCGCCGTCACGGTTTTATTGCTTTCAACAACGCTTCTCGCCTCCCTGCCGTTTAAAGTGATTCTTGTCCAGGAGGTGGCGTGCGCCGTCTTGACCCATATGGCCGAATGGCCGCCCGACTGGGAATTAAACGACCCGCCTGCGCGGACTATCGCCGGCCCGTAATGATGAATACCCAACGGCAGAACGCCCTTTCGTGTATCAATTTTATACAGAAAATAGGTTTCTCCTCCCACGGCATAGGAAAGATCGGCCTGTCGGTAATAGGGATGGCGGGACAACATGAAAAACGCCCCTGTATCAGGCGGCGCCGCCTCCGGAGAGTGAAAAACGGAATACACTCGCACCTGAGTCCTATCCACCCCCCAGAAGGACAGCGCGATGCGCATCGCTTTTTCCGTCAAGCCGGGGATGTCATAGAACAGATCAATGCGTTTTGCTTCGCCCGCGAGCCGTTCCGACAACGCCGGCGCCAGACGTCTGGGATGCAGCCCGTCCGCGTTCATGGGCAACCGACCGGCTGCGTACCCGTAAATCGCTGCGTACCAGACCAAAAGGAGGACGATCAGGGCAGCCGGAAGATGCCTCGACCAACGCGACTTTGCAAAAGCCGCTCTGAACCACAACAGTCCCGCCGATGCCGCCACACACGACACGGCGATGGCGACCATAAGCGGACTTTTGTAGACGAAAGCATCGGGAGAATTAAATTCAATGTCGGCAAACCAACCGGGCAGGCCCCAGATCCCTCCACCATGAAGAACCCATCTTGCGACTATAATCGCCATAACCGCCAACAAAGCCGAAGCGACGATATGCCATCTGCGCACGGGCAGGTCTTTATCGACCAATCGCTTCACTGCAACAAGGCCCAGTACAATATATAGCGGCGTCAGAAACATCAGATACCGCCCGATCAGGTACTTGGGATTTGCGGCGTTATACCCGGCGCTGTAAGAGTGATTGGTCGCCACGGCAAGATAGCATAAAGTCAAGACGAGAATCAGTGCGGCAAACACCGCTTCTCTCGATACCGGATCAAAGCGCCGCTTCGACACGGACGCAAGCCCCCAGGCGATGAGAGACACAAGAAACGGCGCCGCCGCCAGGATAACGTAAGATCCATAAGCTGAAAGCCACAGAAGCGCCGCCGAAGGATTCTGATGGGGCGCTCTAAATCCGGATATTCCAAAGCCCATGGCCTTCGCAGCGGGAATATCAAGATGCATCGTATAAAACAGCCACAGCGAATAAGCTGTAAGAAAGCAGCATGCCATGATCAGTGTATTGGAGCGAATCCTCGCTGAAGACGGAAAGCTGTCTTTTTGCACCGTGATATAAGGAAGGAGGATCCAGAAACCGGCCAGAATAAAAACAGCGGGCAGCATGAGGTGCCGGGTGAGATATCCTGCGGCGAGAACGGCCCCGAACATAGCGGCCCGGAAGGCTCCGGCGTCGGCGCCTTTGAGCGCCAGCAGCACGGCTAACGCGAAAACGGGCAAAAACAGGTTTTCACTGAGAATATAGCCGGGATAGATAATCTGAAAGGGAATCATCAGCGAAAGAACGACGGCCATCGCGCAATAACGCACCGGCAAAAAGGATTTCGCAATCAGCCATACCGGTACGACCAGAAGGATCGACAGCAGACCGTTCATTCGAATCATCACGTCATACCAGTTCGAGAACAAAAAGGAGGGCGCAAGAAGCAAAGAGTAAAGCGGCGGATAGTGCGCGCTCGGAATAGGGATTCCGGAAAAAAAATTATATGCGTTCTTCTTGTAAATAAATTCATCTCCAAAGCACAAAGCTCCGGTCGACTGATAAAAGATGATGCTTTTAAGCAATAAGAGGACAACAACCGAAACACCGGCGAAAATCCAGAATAGTTTATCGTGACGGCTCAAAAATCCGATGCTTTCTTCTGCGAAAGCAATGATCGTCCGGACGAGACCGTCTCGGTTTTTTACCGTCTCTTTTCGAAAACGAATAAACTGATTACAGCCCAGCCCTCCCGCCGCACAAGCCAGCCAGGCCATGGGATGGAGGTATCGGGGTGTGGGACGCTCGACCAGAAAAAGGGCGATCCCCAGGAAAGTGAGCGCCAGCAAACCTGCAAAAAGAGTTTTACGCCGGATCTCCGACTCCGATGAAACGCCCGTCAAAAGAAGCCAGATCAGAGGAACAAACAGCAAAACCTGCACCCAGACGACCCCGTGCAGAAAGTATCGCCCCGTGACAGAGCGCAACTCCAGCGGAGAGGACCGGTCCGCCGGATACGCAAAAGCTTTCTGAACTCGGCCGAGGAACGGCTCATCCAGCCTTCGGTTTCCCACGTCGACTTCCAGCATCAGACGCAGATAGGCCCCGTCGAAATAATCCGCAAAGCTCTGCCATCCCAGGCCGACAAAGGCCAGCGGCTTGTTTAAGACGGCGTTTATCGCCGTTTTGCGGGCCATCGCGTTGGCCTCAAGACGATCCGGCGCCAGTTTCTGGAGGCGCGAGACAACGCCGTCGTCCAGCCATCTGTGCCCGGCGCGGTTGCGCCTGTCACTCGTTGGAAATCCCGATTCATTGATTATCCTTTCCCCCAGATGAAGGTCGGGAAAATCTCCGGGCTCGACGATCGGCAGGACGAATCCCAGGGCAAAAAAACCGTCGTCATAAGAATACGCTGGAGGCTTCTGCTGAAGGACCCCGTGTGCATGCTTATAAAAAGTCGTCAGTGTCAGGAGAAGCAAAACCGACAGCGCGACATGCATTGCCGCCCGCCCGGCATATTGTTTCCATCCGGATTCGCACCGGATAGCCAGAAGCGGCAGGACAAGCGCGCAGATCCAGACCACGGGAATAAAAGCAAAACGGACGGCAATCAACAAAACGGCAAGCATCTGAAGCGCCATGAGCCACCGAATGTGTCTTCTTTCGAGGTATTCAAGCCCCACCCAGACATAGAAAACAAACACAAATAAAGCCGCAGTTTCGGTCATGACGTAACGCGAATACAGCAGTTGAATCGGCTCAAGCGACATCAAAATTCCCATTCCACAAGCAATCCAGGGACGAACACGAAAATAACGCATCAACAGATGCGCGGTGACGACGCAGATCGCCAGGCTCATCAGGACCTGCACGGCGACAAGCGCGGTCAGTGAACCGGCCGGCAGCGCCGCAAGCCGGATGAAATAGCCGTAGATAAAGGACCGATCGGAAGGCAACCAGCCCAATAGGGCTGTCGCGAGATAGGCTGCCGAATCGCCGAAAAAAAACATGGGGTGATGATCCGCCCACAGGACGACGCCCTGGATCATCGCAGCGACGATCAGCGTCAGGCCCAGAAATTTACCGTTCATGAAATCCCGAGTTTTTTAACCTGTATTTCACCATTGCCCAAACACCATAAGCGCCATCCTTCCATCTGACCTTCTTGCCTTGCGCGATGGTTCTCGGATGGTAATGAATGGGGACTGTAAGAATTTTCATTTTCTGTTGCTTCAAAGATTGAATAAAAAATGGCGTGATTTCCGCAAAATCAAACGCAAAACCGTTTTCCTGAAATTCAATGTCTCTTGTCAAATCCGCAACCCACATCTTATAGCAGGTATTAATATCCCGGACGTTTTGTCCGAAGAGCACAGCGCCGATCACCGTCATGGCCCTGCCGCCGGCATAAAAAGAAAAATGGGCTGAGTTGTTGTCCTTAAAACCCAGTCGGTTACCGTAAACCACCATCGTTGCGCCTTCCAGGATGGGCCGAAGCAGCGAGCTGTAGTCGCCGGGATCGTATTCAAGGTCCGCATCCTGAATGACCACGATCTCTCCTTTTGCCGCTTTGATTCCCGTTCTGACCGCAGCGCCTTTCCCCGGCGTTTTTTCAACGATCAGACTGACGCTTGCGTCTGGGTTGGCCGCTATCCAGCCGGCCACCAGCTTGTGCGTGTCGTCCTTGGAATGATTGTCTATGACAATGATCTCTTTTTCGAGCGGAATGTTGACGCGTTTCACCTTGTTCAACAACTCAATGATGGTTTCCTGCTCATTATAGGCGGGAATCAGAACCGACAGCTTTTGAAAATGATTATGGATCATTGCTTTCCGGATGAGTCTGATCGGCGCGCGACAGACGGCTGATGATAAACATTCAAATTACAATCCTTCAAAACCCGCAGAGACTCGCGGACCAGCGTGGGTCGTTCTTCAAACTTCGCTAATTCTTCATCGGAGGCAGCCTCCACACGGAGGGCAATCTCACGCAGATTTTCAAAATACGCTTTTCGATGAGGCTGTATGCGCCATTCGGTCATGGCGGTGAGGATCAACCCCGCAGCGATCATCATCAAGGGAACAAACAGCAGATTGACGGCGGGAGTCCGCCGGCCGGCAAGGACATAGATGAGCACCCAGCCGGACCCGACCAGGCCCAGCACACTCACACAAGTATAGCGCGACGCCATGCCGTAATCGACTCCATAACCGAATCTGCCGGCGGTCATGAAAATCAGATAGAAAAAAGCCTGCATCAGCAGATAAAAAGGAAGATACGATCTCTCGTAGAGCCGGAAGCGAAAATACAAAAACAGAGCCAGGCCATAGAGGCAAACGACAAGCGATCCCAAAAAAACCATGCCCGAGAAGGGAAAATACATCTTCGCTGCATTCACGCCTACAACGCTCGCCCCGAAGGCCGCCAACAGGAATTGAAGCGCCTCGATGGGCTGGGAGATAATTTTATCGACATGATGTGTGGCATGCGGAAAGTAATCATTGTGGCGAATATTGTACATATACAGAACCGCAAGCACCCCAAGATACGCGCTCACCCCAAGCGCACGCAGCCACACGTCTTTGGTCATGCGGTCCCGACGGGTGAGCGCATAACAGACAAAGGTCAGCCCGAGCGCCACGGCAAAGGAATAGGAGTGGGTTCCGCCGAATACCAGCACCGACAGAGCGCTCAACAGAAGCCCTGCTGCAACATAGCCGGGGGTTCCTTTTGTAAGAATCCGCTCAAAACAAATCACGCTCGCGATAAAAAAAGGGAGGGGCGACTGAAAGACGAAGGCATAGGAAAAAGTCAACCCCTCCCACTGAATCACATTGAACATCAAAAGGCTGACAAACAAAAACGACAGGGTGATGAATCGGGGCGAACGTTGAGGCAAAAAGCACTTTCGGTAGTCCCGATAGATCAGCAAGACGCTGCCGAGCACCAGAAATGGAATCGAAAGCGCGATGAGCTTCGAGTTCATTCCGAAGAACTTGATGTTGATGAACTGGAAAAAGTTATAGCCGGGAATTCTTGTTGATGCGGAGGAGCGCCAGAAATCGGAAAAAGCCAGCGTTCCATTGCAGTAACTTTCGACAAATCCGCCCTTGATCAGATAGATGTCGTCGCGGAAGACGACTTGGGAGGCGGTCAGCCAGACGTATAAAAAGATCATCAGAAAGGGCGCGGCAATGGAGATGACAAGCAAGGCTGACGTTTTAATATTTTCCGATACACGCACATTCATAAAAACAATCTTTCCTTAAGCCCGCGCGAATGATGGAATGGGCGATCATCGAGTATTTATCGGATAAGGATCTTTCGCATCTCAGGTCGTGACGGGCCCCTGTGCCGGCTCCCGGCGGGTCGTTCTTTCCGTGTAAAGTTTCAGGGGATATCGGCGGGAAACCGGCTCAAAGCCGAGCGTTAGTAAAATCGACTCCAGATTGCACCAACCCTGATCGGCGCCCCAGGCGTTGCACGCGAAGGCAAGACCCGATTCGCTTATGCGCCGCCACAGGCTCTCATCTGAATACAGTTTTTCGATCTGTAAGGCAAGCTCGTCCGGATCGTCGGCGATCAGCGCGTCTCGTCCGTCAACCAGATTCATGCCTTCCGCGGCCGCGGATGTCGCCACCACCGGAAGACCCGCAGCCAAAGCCGTCCCGATTTTGCCTTTGATGCCGGCGCCATAGCGAATCGGCGCAACCGATACCCGCATTTGCCCCAGCAACGAAGAAAGATCCTGGACAAAGCCCGTTACAATCCTATCCGGTCCCGCGAGCTTCTGAACTTCCGGCGGCGGATCGCCCCCCACGATATAAAAGCGGACATCCGGCAAACGATCCTTCAATTTCGGAAAGACCGCCGACGCAAACCATAAAACGGCATCTGTATTGGGTGGATGTTTAAAGCCTCCCACAAAAACAATATCCCGGCGCTGTCTAAATGTCGCGGAGGGTTCTTCAATGTGCCGCGTAAAGGGAAGAAGATGCAACGGCGAGCCGGGCAGCGCCTCTTGAAGTCTTCGCTGTTCTTCGGCGCTCACAACGGTGGCCGCATCGACCGACCGGATCGCGTCGTACTCCATCTTTTTCATGTCGCTCGCAAATTGCATTTTCTGATCGTCATGCTCGAGAAGGGCTTCTCGCTCGAGACGAAGGTGGTGAAGATCGACCGTGTTGAAAAGAATACGGGCATCTGGGCAGTAACGGCGAATATCGGAAAGGTTGCGCTGAACCACGGCGACCCGGAACAGAAAAACCAGGTCGTATCGACGGCCGTGCTCGATGAGATGCTCTTTTACCGATGCGGCAAAAGGCGCGTAAAGCACTTCCACGCCGATTCGTTGAAGGTCCTGCGTATACGGCGGCATATATAGAAAATTATCCTCGGGAATAAAGGTGACCTGAAAATCCATCTCGCGCAGGATGAGCATCCAGTTGTAAGCGTCAATGGAGCCGGAATCCTGATCCGGTGTCGGCGTGCATAAATCCAGAACCAGCACGCGCTTTGTCGCGCGCCGGTCTTTGGCGCTATCGACGTTGTGCCCGTTGGGTTGATGGGCAGCCAGACGCCCGCGCCAGCGCTCGTGCAGTTTCAGGAGGTTTGCAACTTGATGGGCTTTAACGCCCTTGGACGTATCGCGGCCGGCCGTCGCCCCCTCAAAGTGATGAACGACGGACAGCGGCTGATAGATGACCCGGAATCCTTTATCCCGGATCTTCAGCGCTAGATCGGCGTCTTCGGCATAGGCCGGCAGATAATGCTCGTCAAAACCACCCAGGCTTTCAAACAGCGCCTTGGGTGTCATGATGGATGCGCCGGAACAGTAGTCCACTTCCCGGGCGTAATTGTAAATTGGAAGAGAGGGGTCCTCCCCTCTGCCGAAGTTCCAGGCGCTTGCGTCCTGCCAGACAATGCAGCCCGCCTCCTGAAGCGTTCCGTCCGGATACAAAAGTTTTGAGCCGGCAAGCCCCGTGCCCGGAAACTCATCAAAGGTTCTAACGAGCTCATCCAGCCAACCTTTTGTCGCCTGCGTGTCATTGTTAAGAAAACACAGGTATTGCCCGTGGGCCTTCCGCGCGCCCGCGTTGCAGGCTCGAATAAATCCTTCATTGGTCGGTTGGCGGACCAATCGAATATTTTTTACGGCTTCCAGAATCTCCGCGGACCGGTCCGGCGAAGCATCATCGACGATGATGACTTCGAAAGGTGTTTGAGGCAAGTGCCGACAAATGGAGGCAAGACATCTTAAAGTAAACTCAACCTGGCCATAGACGGGAATAATGACCGACACAACCGGTCGCTCCGGCAACGGCAGATCCAAAGACCCCGCAAAAGCTTGCAGATTATCAACGGTATAGATTTCCGCAACTGAATCACGGTTTGACGACGGGCTGCCGTGGCCGATATCCGGGGCGCGCAAAAGCGACGGAGCAACCCTGGTAATCATCCTCCGATGACGCATGCGGGTTTCAAAACTCAAGGGCAGGCAATCGTATACCCGCCGACCCAGAAGGCCCAACCTGTGGAGATATTTTCCAAACTGCTCGCCGGGCCGGCTGACCCAACGCTTGAGTTCCCGAAACGGCAGTGTGGCTTTCCACGAACGGCTCGCGGCGATCGCGGCAAGGTGCTCGCGCGCTTCGGCAAGCTGCCTTTCCAGATCCTG
The DNA here is from genome assembly GCA_964443625.1 of uncultured Smithella sp. Classification (GTDB taxonomy): domain Bacteria; phylum Desulfobacterota; class Syntrophia; order Syntrophales; family Smithellaceae; genus UBA8904. Next base: position 24,911 of record CAYUDM010000030.1, read on the forward strand.
CGCCCAACCAATGTAATTTTGATTGGCTTTCTGCAAATGGCTGATTTCCTCCACAAGCGTGTCTCTCGCGTTTTCAAGCCTGAGCATTTGCGCCTGCCTGGTTTCGTCCTTCAGGCGGAGAATTTGCGCGTCTTCCTTGAGCGCCCGTATTTCCGTATCCGTCGCAACCTGTTTCTGGCAAAGCTGTCGATGCGCCTGCCGGCTCCGGTCCAAAGCGTGCAGCAGAGCCTCCCCCGCGGAAGGACTTAAGGTCTGAGCGTTTAGCCTTGCCCGCCACGGCTCGAGCGGCAAATCGCCCAAATCCGTTCCGGATTGAATCGCCAGGCGCAAGCGCGCGATCATTTCTTCGGCAAGGCGGAAGATGTCCCCGGCGGCGTCCGCCTGCAGCTTCGCCTCCCGGCCGTGATTCAGCGCCGGATCCAGGAAATTCCGACAATAGATATGAAGTTCTTCCTGAACAACATCCAGGCCCAGCGCCTCAGATAATCGACCGATCTGCCCAGCGGGGTCATCGAGCAAATCATCATAGTCCAAAAGGACGCGTTTTTCTCCCGCGGTTCCGGACAGCATCGCCAGTACCTGGCCGACCCAGAGATAACACCCCACTTCCGGGGGAAACCCGTTGCGACGACTTACAGAACGGGCAACGCCAATAGGATCGCGCAAGACCAGCACATAGTAAATTTCACCCGGAAACTGACTGAAGACCTTTTTCCAGAATTCAAGAAGCTGGTTGAAGCGGGGATCTTTAAAGCCGTGCACCGTTGACTCTGCGATTTTCGCGGCCAGCAGGTCCGCCGCTTTTCGTTCATACCCCTTCTCGCGAAGAAGCGAAAGATCTTCATGAGTCAGCGGCAAAAGAGACCACCAGCTTCTGCCGACGGCTTCAAGCATTTCTTCATTAAGCCCGCAAATGTCGAGATCTTCCCAGAACCCTTTGTCATTTTCACCCGCAACCGGGGGCATCAGGCGGCTACCCAGTTCGACTCCGAGAACTTTCAGGCCGCGGGCGACAGCGCTGGCGCCACTTCGGTGCACTCCCAAAACCACGATGCTCTTTCTGTCGGCAGTCATGGAAGCAACAACCTATCTTCATTTTGATTTGTCCGAGGCCGGCTGCACCGCAGGCTCACTCGACGGGGGCGCGCTTGGTCCGACCGAGTATACGGCGGCCTCCCCATTCCCTGAGGAAAGAATGGCATTGAGTCTCTCTTTGAAACTTGCAGGAGAGTGATGGTCCTGAACATAGCGAAGTGAACCGGCGCGAAGAGCCTTCCAAACCGTCTCGGAGGTGTAGGCCTTTACGGCCTTGGTAATAAAATCGTCATCCGTCGCGCCGATCAGCGCCGTTTGCTCATCAAGACCCAACTGCCCGGCAATCAGCGGCGTGACAATCGCCGGCAGTCCATAGGTCATGCACTCGATCAGCTTGAGCGGAATACCCGCCGCATACCGGTGCGGCACCACGAACAGCCGGCATCGGTTGTAATACTCAAACAAATGGTCGACCCGCCCGGCAACCCTTACGGTGGCGCTTTCCAGGCGCCGGACGGATTCCAAATAATTCGTCCCGACGATATGCAGTCCGGCGCCGGTGGCTTCATAAATCTTCGGATAAAGATGCTCCATGAAGTATTGAATGGCATCTTCGTTGGGAGAAGGCGATCCCAGAAACGAGCCCACAAAAAGAATATCTTTTCGCTCGGAAAAGGAAAGCGGCGTCGGGTTGAGATCGTGACAATGCCCCAGAACATGAACAGTGCCGGAGTAATAATTTTCCACAACCGATTTCTCCTGCAATGACACCGTCACAACAACATCCGCTTGCCGCATCAGTCCGATTTCTTTTTCAATCATGCTCTGCTTTTCTTCAGATGACATGCCGTGGCCATCGAGCTCGGATTTCAGAATCTCTCTCACTACAAACAGCGCTTCAGCGTCGTAGATAAGTTGCAAATCCGGCGCCATCCGTTTCAGGACAGGGCCCAGTTGCTCCATGTTATGCGGACGGCTGATCCAGAGCGCATCATAGTGAGTAAGGCGCGAAGACAGAAAAGATTCAAAATCCAGAGGCGCGCCCTCCCTCGCGTACATCACCTCCACACCCCTTTGCTGAAGCTCATGCGTCACCGGCTCGCGGCGCTCGGGAAACTGGAGAGGATAGAAAGTGACCGCATGACCCAGATCGGCAAGCAGACGGACAATGAGGTGCGTTCGCGGAAAACCGCTGCCGAGCGCGGGGTCGGGAATGAGATCGTCCACGACCAGAATTCTTTTCTTGCCGGCAACCAGGATCTCGCGGCATCCCAGCGTATCCTCCGAAGAGGATGGATGCGCTGTCAACCGGCGGGCCCACTTGCGATGAAATTTTTCCATGTTCCGGACATGGATCCGCCGCACCTGCTCTCGCGACGGCGAGCTGCCGAATTCATAATGAATTAAAGCCGCCGCAGGCTGATAGATCACTTTCAATCCCATCTCGCGTAATTTCATGCAAAGGTCCGTCTCTTCATAGTAGGCGGGCGCATATTGCTCATCGAATCGCCCGGCCTGCTCGAAATGCCGCTTTTTGACCAGCAGGCAGGCGCCGGAGCAGTAATGAACTTCTCTCAGATAGGAATATTCCGGTTTAAACGGGTCGTCCCCCCTACCGTAGCCTGCACAGGATCCGTCGTTCCAGATGATCGAGCCCGCCTCTTGAAGCGTTCCGTCCGGAAGAATGAGGCGCCCGCCCACCGCACCGCATTGGGCCGTGCTTTCACCCGCTCGCAAAAGTGCCGAGAGGAACACTGGCAGAATCTGCGTGTCGTTGTTGAGAAACAAAAGCCAATCGCCTTTCGCGCGATCCGCCGCCTGATTGCAGGCTTGAAGAAAGCCGATATTTTCGCGGTTGGAAATGACGAGGGCATTATCGATCCGGGCAAGAAGGCCGGCGGTTTCATCTGTTGAGCCGTTATCCACAAGAATAATTTCGCAATCCTCATCGGCGTGTGCAGTGAGACATTCCAGGCAGGTCAGCGTATAGGCAGCCCGGTTGAATAGGGTAATTATGATGGATATGCGAGGATGTTTTGCATAAGGCAAGGAAACACGGGCTTCCGGGTTGAACGTAAAAGCTTTCAACTTTAGACCTAGAAAGGAATTCAGAGCGTCCATCGCAGACGCTTCAGGAGAAACATCTGAGGCCGTCTCGAGGAACATCCCGGAGGATATTTCTGAAACAGCATCTTGAACATCGCACGCAGTTTGTGCTTCTGTGAATTCTTCCCGCGGCATTCGGATGCAGCGGGCTTTAAGGCGCGACAGTTCAAGCCACACTCTGCCCGAAACGTTTCTCGCAATGGCGGCTATGTTATATCGCTTCATGTTGTTTTATCAGGAAGGCATTTAATCATCAATCAGCGTCCCGTGATCCAACCGGACGCTCCGGTTGCATACTTGCGCGACCAGTTCCGGCGAGTGCGTCGCGATGACCAGGATGCTGGATTTGTCAACAATTTCATTGAGACGCTTTTCGGCCTTTTCTTTGAATTCCGCATCTCCGACATTGAGCCACTCATCCATGACCAGAATCTCAGGCTGTTGGAGTGTGGCAATGGAAAAGGCCAGTCGCATCTGCATGCCGGTGGAATAGGTGCGAAGCGGCATCCGGATAAAATCCCCAAGGCCCGCGAAATCGACAATGTCGGGAATTCTTGTCGTCAGCCAGCGACGATTGAATCCCAGCAAGGCGCCCCGCAGATAAATATTCTCGATGCCTGTCGCCTCGGCATCCATACCGAGGTTCAGATCAATGAGGCAGGTGACTTTTCCTTTAACCTCAATTCGCCCCCCCGTCGGCTCATAGACGCCGCTGATGACCCTCAACAGAGTGCTTTTGCCGGCTCCGTTATGTCCGACCAGACCTATACGGTCTCCCTCCCGAAGTGAAAGGCTGATTTCACGTAACGCCTGGACCACGACTCTACCGCGCGGATTGGCGTCCATCCGGCCGCCGGTGGCCGCCTGCATGATCTGAATTTTCAGTGATCGTCCCGTGGCGTTATAGATCGGAAAATCAACGCAGACTTGGTCAAGAATAATGCGCGCCATCATTCACCCTTATAACCAGTAAGCGATTCGTGAACGGAATCGCCCGTAAAAAATCAAGGTCACGCCCCAGCCTGCGACGGCCAGAGACAGAGCCACAACCCAGTTCATAACCGACGGCCTCATCCCCAAAAGCGGAGCCCTGACGATCTCGATCAGGTGAAAGAAGGGATTGACATCCAGCATAAGATGCCCTGCCCGTTCGGGAAGAAGCTTCGGCATCCAGATGATCGGCGTCAGATAAAAGGTCACCTGCAGCAGATTGGAGACAATCTGGGGAATGTCCCGAAAGCGGGCGCACAGCGTTCCCATCAGAAGCGAAATCCAAGACAAATTAAGCAAAAGGAGGACCAGGCCGGGGAAAACAAGCAGGGCGGATATTCTGAGCGGGATCCCGAAAAAAAGCAGCACAACCGGGAAGATGATCAGGTTGTGAGCAAAGATGATCACATTGCGCCACAGCACCCGAAGAATATGGATGAAAAGCGGCAGGGAAATCTGCTTGATCAGAGCTTCAGAGTCGGTAAAAGCAGTGCAGCCTTCGTTAATGGTAACCGTGACAAGAGACCATAGAATCAGCCCCAACGAAAGAAACGGAATGAACTCTTTCGTCTCCATCGCAAACAGCGCACCGAACACCAGTCCTAAGGCGCCGATGAGCACCCCCATGCTGATCGTCAGCCAGAAAGGTCCGAGCGATGATCGTCGGTAACGCTGGCGAATATCCTGCCAGCCCAACACGCCGGCAAGACGGCATCCGTCCATAGATGCAACCACATCTCGCCAACCCTTTTTCATCCATTTAAACATAATCGACTGTTCCTGTCGAAATGGCCCGCTTCCTGTAATCACTGCACAAGAACGCCGCATCAAATAGCACGGCTTGAATCTTTCCCAAATACCGGAAAGATTCGGCCAGAAGCTTTCTCATCATAAGTGGCATCTTCTTTAGACCCATAATCGAAAAAAGAAAAGCCGCCCGGTTTCTATCGGCAGAATCATTTTTAGAGAACGCTTTCATTTTCCTGAGGCAGATACTCCGGAACCATTTTTTGCAGCACGACCTTGATAGTTTTGGCATCATGCCTTGCCGCCGCCTCAACAAGCTGATCCATATCGGAGAGCCATTTCTTTATTTGAGAAGGATCGGGGTGACCGTTTGTAGAACCGTCGCGCAACACCATCAATTGCTCATGATTAGTGGGGAGAATATCTTCTCCTTGCGTGATTAGTTCCTCATGAAGCTTCTCGCCCGGCCGAAGACCCGTGAAAATAATTTTCACATCCACGTCCGGCTCCCGTCCCGACAGGCGGATCAGATCACGGGCCATGTCGGCAATTTTCACCGGCGTGCCCATACGCAGAATGAACACTTCGCCGCCTTCCCCCATCGCGCCCGCCTGGAGAATCAACTGCGAGGCTTCGGGAATCGTCATGAAAAACCGGTTGACCTCCGGATGGGTCACCGTGACCGGGCCGCCCTGTTCGATCTGCCGGCGGAATAGCGGAATGACCGACCCGGAAGAGCCCACCACATTGCCGAAGCGCACGGCCATGAAGCGCGTCGTTCCACCCTGCCTGGATTGCAGAATCAACTCGGCGATTCTTTTACTGGCTCCCATCACGTTGGTCGGGCGCACGGCTTTGTCCGTCGAGACCAGGACAAATCGCTCCACGCCGGATTGAATCGAAATATCCATAATCGTCCGGCTGCCGACAATGTTGTTATAAACGGCTTCCCAGGGATTTGTCTCCATCATCGGCACATGCTTGTAGGCAGCCGCGTGGAAGACAACCTCCGGGCGGTATTTGGCGAACACCTCCGTCATCAGTTTTTCGTTCTGGACATGCGCCAGGACGGCTGTCACCGTCTTGAATTGCCGTTCGTTTTCCAGCTCCATCGAAATGGCAAATAGATTGGCCTCGTGTGAATCGACAAGAATCAAGCGCCCCGGCCCAAAGGCCAGGATTTGCCGGCACAGCTCCGAACCGATGGATCCACCGCAGCCGGTGATCAAAACCGTTTTTCCTTCCAGATAATGACGAATGCCTTCCGTGTTGAGGCGAGCGGGCTCGCGACCCAGAAGATCCTCATATCGGATATCCCGCAGCACTTTCACACTGACGCGGCCGTCGATCAGCTCGCCGATTCCGGGCAGGATTTTATAAGACACGCTCGCGTTTTTACACGTTTCAATGATTCTCTTAATCTCTCCACCGCGGGCCGACGGAATGGCAATCAGAATTTCATCTATCCTCCGGTCTTCGATAATACCAGGCAGATCTTTTACGGCGCCGATCACCGATACGCCGTGGATCGTCCTGCCCTGCTTTGAAGCGCTGTCGTCAACAAACCCCTCAACGTCAAACTGAAGTTGATTGTTTTCAATAATCTCCCGCAGAATTTTTTCTCCCGCGGATCCCGCACCGACAATAATGGTTTTCATCGAACGGCGGCCCGCCCGTCTTTGCGCCGAAGACTCTCTCCGTCCGGTAGCCGCGTAGTAGGAACGGATCGACAGTCTTATCGCGCCGGTAAAAAGAAAGGTCAAAACGCCGTCCAGAAATAAAACGGCCCGGGAGTAGCCTTCAAAGCCCGCTCCGTAAAGAAAAATCCCCAAAATCAAAAGCGTCGCGAGGATGCTCGCGCGCCCCAGCAACCAGAAATCGCGAATGCTCGTAAAACGCCACATGCCTCGGTAGGCGCCCATCCCCAGAAAAACGGCGATCTTGAGCGGAACCACCCAGGGAATCAGCACCCAGGGTGGATAAACATTGATCCGCGACAGGGAAAACTCGAATCGCAGGAGGTATGCCAGCCACAGCGCCAAGGCAAACATGGCCGCATCAATCGCAACTCTGACATAAAAAGATGGGTTTTTTAACTGTGGGTGAAGTCGCATGATCTTTTGAACCCTTTTTCACATTTTCGACAGCGTGCAGTCGCCCAACATCTTATATACAGACACCTTGCACACAGCCTTCAGTCCATAAACCGGAACCGGATAATCGTTATGATCGCCGACACAGCGTCCTTCCAGCCGATTTTCTTGCCTTCCTCATAGGTCCGGCCGTCATAGGAAATGCCTGTTTCATAAACCCGCAGACGTTTCCCATTCAAGCGCATTCTGGCGATTTTCGCGGTGATCTCAGGTTCCACGCCGAATCTCGGGCTTTTGATCCGCAGCCGGTCAACCACCTCCCGCGTGAAAACTTTGTAGCAGACCTCCATGTCCGTGAGATTCAGGTTGGTGAGCATATTCGACAACGTCGTCAGAAAGTTATTGGCCAGTTGATGCCAGAAATATAAAACGCGGTGCGGCTCGCCGATAAACCGGCTTCCGTAGACAACGTCGGCCTTGCCGCCAAGAATCGGCCCCAGAAGCTTTGGGTAGTCCGCCGGATCATACTCCAGATCGGCGTCCTGAATGATCACCAGGTCGCCTGTCACGCGGGCGAAGCCGTCGCGCAACGCGGCGCCTTTCCCTCCATTATCGTTTTTATTGATCAGTTGAAATGAGGCTTCGGGAAACTTTTCAGGCAGAGATTGCATGATGTCCCAGGAGGCGTCTTGTGAGGCGTCATTGACCAAAACGAGCTCTCGGACCAACCCTCCGGGCAGCGGCTGCCGCACCACCTTTTCAACAAGTTGCTCCAGATAGGCCTCCTCGTTGTAGACGGGAATGACAATGGACAGAATTTTATAGTCGGACGTTTTCATCAAACTTGCTCCATCTGCCGGCTTTTCACCCGACCGATTAGAATCCCTTGATGCCGTACCACAGATAACCTGTGATTTCCCGAAAGGCGATCGACGTCCGGTATAAGGACTCAGTTTGGGGCAGGTACCGGACCGCGGCGTATTTCCCCGGTGATGTATAACGAAAGTCCGTCGGCAAAGGGGATACATCGGAGAAGTATTTCTGAAACTCTCTTTCAGCCCTTTTCATGTGGAATGCGGACGTCACCAGACCGACAGACAGGTCCTTCCGGATAAAAATTTTATCGACCTCCCGCGCGTTTTCCCAGGTGGTTTTTGATTTCGATTCGATGCGGATGCGCTCCTTCGGCACGCCGAAAGCAAGCGCCAGCTCCGCCATCATCTCCGCTTCCGGCACGCTGGCCGGACCATCGCCCGAACAGACGAAATATTTCGACGGCCAACGCTTGTACCAATTCAAACCGTGCACCAGCCTGGACAGGGAAGCATTTTGCAAGTAGGTTTCAGCGGTCGGTTTGATATCGAAGGACCCTCCGCCAAGCACAACCAGGACGTCATACTCACGATGGTTCTCCTGCCCCCGGCGAAGATAATCTCCCTCCAACGAATACAGCAGGTAATTGGCAACGGGCGCGATGCTCAAGCCGTAAACAAAAACGATCAGAAAAAAAAGCCCCAGGATCGGGCCTTTTTTCTTTCCGGTCAACGAAACGATCCAGATGACGAAAAGCAGGATGAAGATTAAAAAAACCGGATCGATCAGCGCTTTTAAAATCGCATAGACATAGTCCATCGGAACACTCCCTCGTCTAATAATAAAAGTTAAGACGCGCTGCTTACAGCTCCGCTTCTTCAGTTACATGGCGACCGTGCAACTGTTTGACAAATAAGCTGATTTATTACTCGAACCCTTGCCTCATGTCAACGATTTATCAAGCAGGTCGCGCATTTGCAGACCTTTTACGTCTGAAAGTGCCACTGAATCAGACGCGTGTATACCTTAAACTTCTCGCGCAGGTCTTTGACCTGCCCCCCCGTCAGCAAAACGCCTACCAGCGTTAAAAGACTGTTGACCGCAAGACGGGCAAACACCAGCGCGCTTGCCGATCGATAGTAAGCGCGGCTGTGCCATTTACGCAGAAACTGATACCGCGAGCGGTAAAACTCGATGCGGGAGTTCGCATTGCGGCCGATGCTCTGTCCCTGCAAGTGATAGATCCGCGCATCCGGCACATGCCAGATACGCCAGCCTGCCTGACGCATCGCGTAGGCCAGATCCGTCTCTTCAAAAAAGAAGAAATAACGCTCATCGAAAAAAGACACTTCATCGAGTGCCTTTTTGCGAATCAGCATGCACGCTCCGATGGCCGATTCCACCTCAACCGGCTCGCGATGCTGGTATCGCTTGCTCGGATATTTGTTTGGAAACAGATACTCCAGCAAAGACGTGTTCGCCGCCAACGTCAACAGTGTGGGGAAGGCGGCGACTGAATTCTGCTTGCTCCCGTCGGCATTGAGCAATTGTCCGCAAACAATAGCCGCATCTAGATGACGCTCAGCAAACGCCAAAAGCTTTTGGGCCGCGCCTTCGGTCAGGACGGCATCCGTGTTTAACAGCAGGGCGTATCGGCCCCGCATCACGGCAAAACCCTGATTGTTCGCCGCGCCGAACCCTCTGTTTTCCGAATTGGCGATAACGCGGATCTGTGGATAATGCTTTTGCAGCATGGCAACGGAGCCGTCGGACGACGCATTGTCCACAACGATGATTTCGAAAGACAGATCCGCCAGGGTTTTATAAACGG
>CAYUDM010000031.1:0-211 GCA_964443625.1 uncultured Smithella sp.
AGCAAAGCAAATAATTAGAATACGAAAGTTCTTTTTCAATTTTATTCTCCTTCGCAATATAGAATTTTCGACTTTATCCTATAGACGCAAAAAAATGTCAATTCTTACGTTTTATAATCATATCTTTTCGGTCGATTGACATTTTTCAGACACAGGGACGGACTGGGGGACGTACTTCAATAAATCAATCCAGCATTATTTCATCAAAGAG
>CAYUDM010000031.1:221-4488 GCA_964443625.1 uncultured Smithella sp.
AGGAGAACGGAATATAGAGACATGATATTGTTTTTAGAAAGAGAGAATATAATTGGAAAAAAGAAAAAGAGAAAGCGGTCCTGAACTGCACACCGCCTCAAAAAGGAAATCAACCCGCCGTTTCATTAGCGGGACAATAGGGGACGTTCTTCAAAAAATCAATCCAGCATTATTTCATCAAAGAGTAAAACGATCCGCAGTTGCAGCGGGGGGGCCGTGAGTGAATATGTCCGAAACGTTGTGGCTTTTGGCGACATGGAGCGATCAAGGGCCGAACTGTTTGAGCCAGAAGGGCGAGTTTTTGGCGCGCGCGTAATGAGCCTGGAGCCATAGTTGCAGGGCATCCTTAGCGAACGGGATACCCCCGGTAAAACGGCCACCTTCTTCACGACGGAAGGGTGACGGAACGCGAGGGTAAGGGTTCAAATCTTTATCATTGATATTTGACCATTGTGTTTATGCGGGAAATCAGGCGATGGGCAATTAGGAACACTGGTAGAATAATAAGGTGCGCTATCATTTCCGCTCAGAAGAATAACTGGAAACCATTTTCTTGAACAAAGCGCTACCCTTCGCCCTTTAGAAACTTACGTTTTTACCAGTGTTCCTCTCTTCTCTCTTCGTTCGGATTTTTACCAGTTGAAAAATATATTTTCATCATATAGAAAATACACTGTGCTTTCGATTCAAACTCAAAAAGGGAGACGACATATGAAAATTCTGAAAAATTACTTGGCGGTCTTTTTCTTGTTGACAAGCGTTATGATGCTCGGTTCATGCAGTGGTAATGACGGAGATGCTGTAGTGTTCTTTCCGGGCTGGTCGGAATGGTCGGAATTCAATACCTCATGTCTGCCGCTCGCTTTTGCGGGGTCGACCGGTTCATTCGGCAGTTTCACTTTTGACGGGGACGGAAATCTTCTTTTCCCGATGTCCAATCTTGATGAAATTCGATCATTGGCTCGCGATTCATGCACGGTGACGACGGTGGCGGCCCCTGTGGCGGGAGCGCCCGATTTACTGGGAATTGTTTACCATGACGGCTGGATTTATGTGGGGCATACTAACAGTGATATCCATCGTATCAATCCGGAAACCGGCGCTGGAAGTGTTCTGTCCACTGTTGGCTCGGCTGTGACCGGTCTTGGCATTGCTCCGGCAGGTTTTGGCGATTATGGCGGACAACTCATCGTGGCAACTTATTCCGGCGGTATATACGCGTTGGATCTGTCCGACCCTGCGCCTGTGCCCGTGCAGCTTGCGAATACCGGCACGATTGCTTCCAGCATGGTGTTCGGCAGCGACGGCACCTTATATATAGCGGATTATCCCAATAATAAGATTCTGACCGTGACGGCGGGGGGAACCGTGGCCGACTTTGCGACAGGTCTTAACCAACCTGACGGTCTGGCCATTAATAATGAAGCCGGCCTTCTTTACGTTGCCAATGTCGGCGACGACACTTTAAAAAGCGTGACCATACCGGGAGGCGTCGTGACCACTATGGCAAATTACGATTTTGACGGCGGATGGTATCCGTCTCCGATCATCTACGATGAGGTGAGCAGTATCCTGCTGATGGGAACCGGCGACAGCTCAATGACCATAGAATATCTGGAGATTAATTAAACACACATGCAAGGCCGGAATCGGGAACCGATTCCGGCCTTGCATGCCCTTTGGACTGCTTTCCATTGATTATCTGAATGCCGAATATGGCTCTGAATATGGCTTAATGCGGTAAATCAGGCAGCCGAACTGTTTGAGCCCGAAGGGTGAGTTTTCGGCTATCGCGGAGCAAGCCCTAGCGCTACAGGCGAAGGCATTGAGCCACGACACGCCCTGACGAAACTGCCACCCTCATCACGCCGTCAGCATGCGGTAAATCCGGGTGATTTTTTCGGGCAGTTTGACCACGTCGTCGATGACGGTCCATTTGCTGTGCGTATCATGGGGATGTACATATTAAAGGGTTGTATTGAAGAAAGGCGCTGGATGATGCACATTGTCTTTATTTTCTCTACAATTATTATTTCTCCAGTCAGCTTTAACCATCCGAAGTCAACTGAGGCAGAAGCGGTTTTAATAATGTGATAAGTTCCGGAATTCTTTCCGATGCCACAATCCAGATTCGCTCGTTCTTTATTTCCCCATATTCATGGATCAAGATATTTCGCTGACCAATGATATTTCTCCAGGGAATTTCCGGGTGAGATTTTCTAAAATCTTCAGAAATACGATTTGCCGCCTCGCCGATAATTTCCATATTTCGTTCAACAGCGTTTCTGAGCATTCGATCCGTCTGAAAATCATGAAATGTGCGGTCGGCAATAAATTCCGATATAGTCTGAGCCGCGTCCAGCATGTCCCATAAATATGCCGGATCGCGGCTTTCGTTACGCGGCATAAAGCACCTCGCATTCGGCGAGCATCGACCGTCGGCGGTAGGGATTGCGGATGGCTTCTTTTTCCACAAGGTCCACTTCACGGCCAAAGATGGCCTTGAGTTCATCTCTCATATCGACAAGATCATACAGGCTGTAAGCGGAATTATCTTCAAAACTCAGCAAGACATCGATATCGCTGTCCGGCCGGAAATCATCGCGCAACACGGAACCAAACAACGAAAATTCCACAACTTTCCATTTCGAGCAAAAAGCCCTGATGCTCTCCATGGGAATGTCAATTACAGGCCGCGCCATAAATTACCTTTTCGATCATTGGCTGATTCTAAACTATGCCAAGGATATTAAGAAAAAGCGTTTTTCAAGTCAAGAACAAACAATATGTCACATTTGCCGAAGATGCTCGATTATTCGAGCATTCTTTAAAGATAGCCGCAGTTAACTCACGCCGTCAGCATGCGGTAGATCCGTGTAATTTTCTCAGGCAGTTTAACCACGTCGTCGATGACGGTCCAGCTGCTGTGGCTGTACATGCGCGGCAGATATTCGGCGGCGGTTTTATCGACGGTGATGCAGAAGGTTTTGATCCCGAAATGCTGGGCCTCTTTAAGCGCCATGCGGGTGTCCTCAATGGCATAGGTTCCGGAGTATTCCTTGTCCACCGGTTTGCCGTCGCTCAAAAGGATCATCAGCTTTGTTCTTTCCTGCCTGCGTCTGAGCTTGCTGATCGTGTGCCGGATGGCCGTCCCGTCGCGGTTTTCGAAGCGGTCCTCGATGGCGGAAATCCTTTTCTTGGCTTTGTCGTCATAAGCGTCGTCAAAATCCTTGATGCGATAGAAATCGACATTGTCGCGGTTGTCCCCGGAGAATCCGTAAATAGCGAAGGCGTCACCGACTTCGTGCAGGGCCTCCGACATGATAATCAACGATTCCTTTTCCCGTTCGATGGTCGTGCCTTTGGTGCTGCGGCTCATATCGATGAGAAAGGCAACAGCGATGTCGCGCTTTCTTTTTTGAATGAGCGTATAATTCTTTTCGGATGGGGAAATGCCCGCCTTCCGATCCACCAGAAATTCCACCACGGCATCCAGATCAATATCGTCGCCGTCATATTGGCGCTTGAGCCTGCTGAAGCCTTCGGGTTTAAGCATCTGAAACTCCCGCCGGATTTTCTTGAGCAAACCCGCGTGGCGCTCGGCCGTGTCGCGGTAGAAAGTCAGAGAGCTTCCGGCATGGGTTTGCTCGCGGATTCTGGCCCAGTTCGCGCGATAGTCATGGAGATCTTCTCCCCATTCGTTATAAAGCGATGTACCCCGTTCACTCTGGAGTTCCGTTTTCATATCGAGAGAGGTTTCGAGACTGCGCATGAACAAAAAGACGTCATTCGGATGGAGCGCTTCCACGCGCCTCTCGATTTCCCGGGGTGTAATTCCCTTTTCATGATACACGGCCCGCAGAAGTCGTTCGATTTTTTCGGGCGAATCGTATTTCATGGAAGGGTCCGTCGAGCCGGCTTCGTCATCGGAACTTTCCCCAAAGCCGGCTTCGGGTTTTCCGCCGGCAGTCGAGCCGCGGAAGCTTTGCTGTTGCTCCCCCGTCCGGTGGTGTCTTTCGGAGACATTTTCCATGGTCGGCCGCGTCTGGGTGGGCGTGGTATCACTTTCGGGATTGCTTTCGGCTTCCACCTGCGACCCGGACCCGCTGCGCTGGGATGACTGACGGCCCGTGAGGCGATTCTGGATCTGCTGCGAGGTTTTGCCGAAGCTGCCGATGTTTTGCGAAACCATATCCTGATCGAGCGGCTTGGAGGTGGGCTTGATGGCCCTGTAAGGTTCTTTGAAAGCCTCATCGATCATCCGGTA
>CAYUDM010000031.1:4588-33499 GCA_964443625.1 uncultured Smithella sp.
CGTTTCAGAATGCATTCAATCCTGAAGTCTTCCAGCAGATTAAAAAGATCATGCGCCAGCTCTGTTTCAGGAAACAAATGGAAAAAGCGGTCGATATCGCTTGAATCCTCTCTGTTTTCCTTTTCTCCGTAATGCGACATGATTTGCCGTGTTGCATCGCTTATTTTGGCGATGTCGAATTCGAAGCTGCCATATTCCAGATGAGCCTCCTGATGTGTGGCGGATACTTTGTAGAGCCTGAAGTTATCCTCGCGGTCCTGAAAGTCCTTTATCCGCTTGGGAAGATAAATTTTTTTGCCGTCCGTGTAGACTGTTTCAGCCTCTGCAATTTCCACACGACGTCCCAGAAGGGCCCGCAGATAGGTGGAAAGAACATGCTTGATGGTTTTGAGTTCCAGGCCTTTGGGAATGCTTTCCATAAAATCGCTGAAGGCCGGGGAATCCCCTGTCAAAAAGGACAAGGCCTTTTCTTCGTCTTCTTTCGCTGTGTTTTCGACAAACGAAGCGATCAGGCCGAATCCGTCCAATCCCACCCAGTTGATGAATTCGGGGCTTTTCTCCAGAAGCTTTCCGGCAACCGCCGCACTGGTTCGGGCCGTCAGCGCGGCCATTTGATAGACGTTCGGGGCGATGGCTTTGTCCCCTGCGGAATTGAGTCTGTCGATCAGGCGGGGACTCTTTTCGACAACGGTGATGGCGGCCTGCCAGTCTTTCTCCGCGATGGCCGAAGCGCATGTAATCAGGTTTTCGAGGCCTTCAAAACCGAGCTTATCAATGATGGCGGGGCTTATATCCAGCAGGCGATTGGCGATTTTTCCGCTGTTTAGGGTATTTTTGTTCATCAGGGTGAATAATCTGGAAAGCCCGTCTGTGCCGATTCTCGTCAGCAATCCGGGGCTTTTTTCCAAAAGCGTCGAGGCCAGCATCCAGTCGGCCAAGGCCGCATCGTTGGCAAGCGCATACACACGAAGGGCCAGCGGCGTTCCGCCGTGGGGCAGCAAGTGATCAATCAGCTCGGGGCTTTTCTCCAGGAGGCTGACAGCCCCATAGCTGTTCTGGCGGGCGACACGACAAGCCAGTGCGGCTATCTGTTCCAGACCGGCATACCCCACCCGTTCGATGATCGCAGGGCTTGCCTCCAGCAGACTGACCGCGGTGGTCCAGCTCTCTTTGCCTGTCCGGGAAGCGAGGTCCTCGATCTTTTCGAGCCCTTCAAAACCAATCAGTTTGATAATTTCCGGGCTTCTCTTCAGGAGGCTAAGCGCCATCCGGGCATTGTATTTTACGATGCGGCCGCCCAGATGACAGACTTTGGCAATGACAGAGGTGTCGCCAAGTTTCAGAAGTCCGTCGATGATGGCAGGGCATTGATCCAGAAGCCCGACCGCCACCGACGAACTTTCCCTGGCCAGCACGGATGCGAAGTCTCCAATCATGGCCAGGCCGTCAATGCCAATGCGGTCAATCAGATCAGGGCTTTTCAGAAAAAGCCGGTCCGCTGTTTCCCAGCTTTGCCTTGCGGTATCGATGCCCAGCGCGCCGATTTTCATCAACCCGTCCATCCCGGATTTATCCACAACAGCCGGGGCGATATCCACAAAGGTGACAGCTGCGGTTGAGCTCAACCCGGCCAAATCGCTTGCCAGGTCGGCAATGTGAGACAGGCCGTCGTCGTCCAGGCGCTGGGCCAGCAAAACGCTTGTCGTCACGAATCGAAGCGCAACCCGGGAACTGATCGAGGAAAGTTTGCGCCCAAGATGAAAAATGGTTTCCGTTCTTTTTGTGCCGGCGCCGGGCGGCAGGCGATCCAAGATGTCCTGGGTTTTCATCAGCAGGGCGACGGCGTTTTCCGGATTGTCTTCGGCCATGGCAAAGGCGCATTCCCAAACATATTCAGCGCCTTCGGGTCCAAGGCGGTCAATCAGCGCGGGAGCGGTTTCCAGCAAGGTATAGGCCAGCCTCGCGCCAAAGAAGGACGCTTTTTCAGTATGGGTAAATAGTCTGGACAAAAGCGGTGTCTCAACGCGTAGCGCCGGGTGTTCCAGAATGGCGGGTATTTTTGCGACAAAATCCGCGGCGATATTCCAGTCATCCCGAGCCATCACGGAGGCCAGATGATATACACTCAGGGAAGATTGGCGATCTGCACCCGCGTCAAGCATCCGATCAATCAGCGCCGGGCTTTCTTCAAGCACTTTGATGGAATCAGCCCAGCTGGAATGTGCGATCGTGGCGGCAAAAGTTGCGACTTTTCGCAGGCCGTCAAAGCCGATGCGTTCAATAATAGCCGGGCTTTCCCCGACAAGGCTTATCGCCGTCCGGACATTGACCGAGGCGACGCTGCATGCCAGAGCCGCGGTTTGGGTCAGAGTTTCGAAGTCATTTTCAGGAATGAGGGCGGGACTGACTTCCACAAAACGCACGGCGAGCAAAGCGCCGAAGGGAATCATCTGAGAAGCGATATCAAAGACATTCAGAAGGGTTTTATCGCCTGCGCCGGAAAGCTTTCGAATGATATCCGGACATTCCTCAAGAAGGATAAGGGCCGCCCGGCGATCACTCCCGGCGATTCGGGTGATTGCGGCCAGAATTGCGTCTGCGCTTTCTTCGCCGGAACCCTCGACGACAGGCGCCAATGCCTCAGCCAGCCGGATCATCCGTTCATATCCGGCATCCTCAGCGAATTGCCCGGAGCCGTCGGTAAGATTCTTGAAGGCGTCTTTTATGCGATCATCAGTCATTGGGGCGCCCGCTAAAAGCTGAAATAATTTTTCAGAACTTCTTCAATGCTCTTTTTCAGGTCGCTGTCATAGGTGAGCGGCTCAATCATGGTGGCGCGCAGGGCGTCTTGAACCGGCATCCCGCTTTTGAGCAGCGTTCCTGCATAAACCAGTTCGCGCGTGGAGACGCCTTCTTCCAGGCCCTGGTGAATCAGATTGCGGATCCGGTTGGCCGCGCGGACGAGTTTTGCCGACGTTTGCTCATCCACGCCCGCCTCTTGACTGACAATCCTGATCTCCAGATCTTCCGCGGGCCAGCCCAGGTTAATGGATATGAAACGCTGACGGGTGCTGGGTTTTAGTTCCTTCAGAACACTTTGATAATTGGGATTATAGCTGATGACCATCATGAATCCTTCCGGCGCATGATAGATTTTCCCTTTTTTCTCCACCGGCAGGTAACGCCGATGATCCGTCAGAGGATGAATGACGACGGTCACATCCTTGCGGGCTTCAACCACTTCATCCAGATAGGCCATACCGCCGCTGCGCACGGCCATCAGGAGAGGGCCGTCAATCCACTGGACTTCGTCTCCCTTGATAATGTAGCGTCCGGTCAGGTCATTGGCGCTGAGATCATCATGGCAGGCCACCGTGTAAAGAGGCCGGTTCAGCCGCCAGGCCATGTGTTCCACCAGTCGGGTCTTGCCGCTTCCTGTGGGACCGTTGAGGAGAACCGGTAATTTATTGGCGTGAGCCGCCTCAAACATCTCTATTTCCCTGCCTTGAGGAAGATAAAAAGGTTCTTTGTCCACCCGAAAGTCTCCATGCTCATTTGCTTTATTTTTTTCGTGCTTTGTCATCTTGGGCTCCTCCAGTGTATTTCCTCTTTACAACTCAACGATCCCGGACCCTGTCTCCTTCATGGGTCAAACAACAGCGCCGCTTTATTGACTAATAAGCATCTCAATGATTTATGTCTATCCGCCATTTTCAATCCCGCTTCAACGAAAACGAGGCGAGTTTTGATTCTGAACAGCTTGCTGCAACAGGGTAGCGTTTCTTGCATACCCGGCAGGCTTTCTGTCAGGTGGCTCATCCCTCCGGAACTTAAGGACACTTGATCTTAATATAGGATCAATTTGATCAATATCAAATTCTTTTCTTGACTTTAGATCAAACCTTTAAGAATTCGCGGATTTTCCCTGATACCCTAATTACCTGAATGTCACGCGAGGGGACAAACGGTGCTGCCTCCTTTGCCTTGCGGGTTTCAACCGGTCTCTCAAAACGAAAAAGGGGCTGCGTTAACGCAGCCCCTTTAGTTCAGGCAGGAAATTCGCTTCAGAAGGGATTACAGCACTCTTGCGCTGATGACGCCTTCGGTGGCCGAAATTTTCTTGGAGAGGTCTCCGTTGATTTCGCCTTCGACATCAATGATGTTGTAGGCCAGATTGCCCCGGCTTTTGTTGATCATGTCGGCAATATTGAGCTGATTGTCGGCCATCAGCTTGGTGATCTTTTCGATCATGCCCGGCGTGTTGGTGTTGGAGATGGTAATTCTTTTCTTTCCCGATCGGTCAAGGGTGCACTCAGGAAAGTTGACGGAGTTCTTGATGTTTCCGTTTTCCAGAAAATCCATCAGCTCCAGGGCCGCCATGACGGCGCAGTTTTCTTCCGATTCTTCGGTCGAGGCGCCCAGATGCGGGATGGCGATGACCTTGTCCGTTTTAATGACTTCTTCATCGGGGAAATCCGTCACGTAGCAGCCGAGGATGCCGTCGGCTACCGCTTTCTTCAATGAAGCCGTGTCCACCAGCCCGCCTCGCGCAAAGTTCAAGAGCACAACGCCTTTTTTCATGATCGCGAATTTATCGGAATTGATGAAGCCTTTGGTCTCTTTATTCTGGGGGACGTGCAGCGAAATATAGTCGCATTCCGACAGCAACCGTTCCAGGCTTGGCGCCTTCTTTGTATTGCGCGACAGCCTCCAGGCCGCCTCGATAGACAAAAACGGATCGTATCCCCAGACTTCCATACCGAGGGCGTCTGCTGCATTGGCAACCATCGTGCCGATGGCGCCCAGACCTACGACGCCAAGTTTCTTTCCCTGGATTTCAGTGCCGCTGAATTTTGATTTTCCCTTTTCAATCAAGTCCGGAACCTTGTCGCCTTCACCGATGAGCCCTTTAGCCCAGGCGATGCCGTTGGGAATGTTCCGCGCCGCTATGATCATGGCCATGATCACCAGTTCTTTCACGCCGTTGGCATTGGCCCCCGGTGTGTTGAAAACAACGATGCCTTTTTCAGAGCATTTGTCGATGGGAATATTGTTGACGCCGGCGCCCGCTCGGGCAATGGCTTTCAGGCTTGGCGGCAGGGTCATGTCTTTCATTTCCTTGCTTCGAACCAGGATGCCGTCCGCATTGTCCATGCCTTCACGGTACTCATAATCCTTTGTGAAAAGGCTCAGGCCTTTTTCCGAAATTTTGTTTAACAAATCGATGCGATACATAAAATATCTTCTACTCCTTTCCATATCTTCATATTAGAGGGGCGTTTCTATTTTTTCGCGCCTCTTGGTTTCTCCGTCCGGCAAAACAAACGGTCCTGATGATCCATGCGACTTTTCATTTTGCGGGTTGAAGTATAAAGTGGCCTCAAGGGAGAGTCAAGGAAATCATCGTGGAGAAAAGAAAAAAAAGGGTTTTAAACAAAAAATGTTTAAACCCCTTAAATTTTCTGGTGGGCCGTGCGGGGATTGAACCCGCGGCCAACGGATTAAAAGTCCGCTGCTCTACCGCTGAGCTAACGGCCCACGTGGATACGTTTTTGAACCATCGGCTTCTAACAGGTGGGGGGGCCGATGTCAAGGAGAAACTCGAAAATTTTCAGTTTTGAAACGGATTCTCCAGTTGGATGGTTTCCTCACGACCTGCGCCGACGGAAACCAGGGCGATTTCAGCGCCGGCGAGTTCTTCCAGTCGATCGAGATATTTCCGGGCATTGGCCGGAAGATCACTCATCTTGGCCGCTTTGGCGATATCCTCGGTCCATCCCTCAAGTTCTTCATAAATGGGGACACAGGCCGAAAGCGCCTTGAGGCTGGCCGGTGTCGCATGGGTGATTTCCCGGTCGCCCAGACGGTAGCCTGTACAGATTTTGAGTGTATTCAATCCGGTCAAAACATCCAGTTTGGTGATGGCAAGCTTCGTGATGCCGGATATACGCACGGCGTGACGAACCAAAACCATATCCAACCAGCCGCAACGTCTCTTCCGGCCGGTGGTTGCGCCGAATTCCTGACCGACTTGCTGAATGCGCTCGCCGACGGCGTCTTGCAGTTCCGTCGGGAACGGCCCTTCTCCAACGCGGGTGGTATAAGCCTTGACGATGCCCACCACGGTCGAAATCGCGTTAGGCCCGATGCCGCTGCCGCAGGCGGCGTTTCCGGATGCCGTGTTGGATGATGTCACGTAGGGGTAAGTGCCGTGGTCAATGTCCAGATGGCAGCCCTGAGCGCCCTCGAAGAGAACTTTCTTCCCCTGACGGATTTCATGGTCAATAATCATGGAGGTATCGGCAATGTGAGGTGCGATCTTCTGCGCGTAAAGCAGATAATCCTCTGCAATCATAGAGGCATCAAGCGTTTCGACGCCGAAAAAGTTCTTAAGCAGGAAATTCTTTTCTTCCAGAGCGTGGCGCAATTTTTCCCGGAAGAGGTTTTCTTCGAAAAGGTCGCCCACGCGGATACCTGTGCGGGCCGCCTTGTCTTCATAGGCCGGACCGATGCCTCGGCCGGTGGTGCCGATTTTCTTGCCGGAGAATTTCGCTTCACGCGCCTGATCAAGGCTCCGGTGATAGGGCATGATCAGGTGCGCTTTCTCGCTGACATACAGCTTTGTGGAAGAAGGCAGAATTCCGGCCTGGGTTAGTTCTTCCAATTCCGCCAGAAAGACCGCCGGATCGAAAACGACGCCGTTGCCGATGACGCAGATTTTATCCTTGTGCAAAATGCCTGACGGGATCAGATGGAGAATCGTCTTTTTACCGCCCACTACCAGTGTGTGGCCGGCGTTGTTTCCACCCTGAAATCGGGCCACCACATCCGCTTCTTCGGTGTAAAGATCAACGATTTTCCCCTTGCCTTCATCACCCCACTGAGAGCCTACAACTGCAACATTGGCCATGATTCTATACTTTCCTACATTTTAATTGGGACAACGGAAATGACATGCGGCAATTTCCGGAGTTTTTCCAAAACGTCTGAACTCACGGGTGAATCCGTGTTCAAAACAACCAGCGCTTTTTTTGCCTGCGCATCCCGACTCAAGTGCAGACGCGCGATATTGACTTTGCTGTCGCCCAGCGTCGTACCGAGGTTTCCGACGACCCCCGGCGTGTCCTCGTTGGAGACAGCCAGCATGTACCCTTCAGGAACGATTTCCACCGAGAATTTATTGACGCGGACGATTCTTGGATCGTTTTTGCCGAAAACGGCGCCGGCGGTTTTGCCGGTTTCTTTGGAGGTTTTCACGGTCAAAGAAATCATGTTGGTGAAATCCTGAGTTTCCGTGCTTTTCGATTCAACCACCTTGATGCCCCGTTCCCTGGCGATGACCGGCGCGTTGATGTAATTGACGGTCTCCGTCAGAATCGGATCCAAAAGCCCCTTGATGAGTGACACAGTGATCGGGGCGACGTTAAGATTGAGCAGCTCGCCGCTGTATTCGATCGTGACATCCTGAAGCGCGCCGGAAAGCAGTTGCACCTGGAAAGCGCCCAGCTTTTCCGCCAGATCCAGATAGGGACGAATGACGGCCATGACATCTGCGCCGACGGAAGGAAAATTTACCGCCCCCTTGATTTCGCCCGTGGCGAAGTACGCCGCAATTTGATGGGCGATGGCGATGGCCACATTGGTTTGCGCCTCGTCGGTTGACGCGCCTAAGTGCGGCGTGCAGATGACATTGTCCAGGCCGACAAGGTCCATGTTGCGGGTCGGCTCTTCTTCAAAGACGTCAATGGCCGCGCCTGCGACTTTCCCTGAGACCAGCGCGTCATAGAGCGCTTTTTCGTTGACGATACCACCGCGGGCGCAGTGGATCAAAAACACGCCCTTCTTCATTTTGGTAAAGGCTTCCGCGTTGACCATGCCTTTGGTTTCGGGTGAAAGCGGCGAATGCACGCTGATGAAATCGGAATTGGTGTAGAGTTCTTCGAGCTCCACCATCGTGACCCCCAGCTTCTGCGCGACATCCGGAGAAATATAAGGGTCGAAGGCGATGACGTTCATCTTCAGGCCGATCGCCCGGTCGGCCACGACTTTTCCGACATTGCCCAGGCCGAGAATTCCCAGCGTTTTGTTGCAGTATTCATTGCCCATGAACCTGCTTTTTTCCCATTTGCCCGCTTTCATCGACGCGGTGGCCTGCGGGATTTTACGCGCCAGCGAGACCATCATGGCGATGGCGTGCTCGGCGGTGGTGATGGTGTTGCCGCCCGGCGTGTTCATCACGACGATGCCGCGTTTGCTGGCGGCGGGAATGTCGATGTTATCCACCCCCGCGCCGGCGCGGCCGATAGCCGAAAGCTTCGTGGCTGCTTCGATAATGTCCGCTGTGACTTTCGTGGCCGAACGAACGATCAGCGCGTCATAGTCCTTAATGACGGCTTTTAATTCATCCGGCGTAAGGCCGGTTTTAATATCCACCTTAATGCCCGGCGCGTTGCCGAGGATTTCGGCGACTTCCGGAGCCATGGCGTCGCTGACCAGTACTCGCTTCATAACCTGTTCCACACTGCGTCTGCGTTAAAGGCTTTTAACCTTTTCGGTGAAAACTTTTTCCAGTTCGACAAGCGCCTCTTTGAGATCCGCCTCTTCAACCGTCGGGCCGCACCAGAACCGATAACCGGCGGGCGCGTCCTTGTAGGAGTTGATGTCGTGCGCGATGTTCTTCTTGCTTAGATCCGACGCGATGCTTTTCAAAAATTTGCTTTTTGCGTCGGCATCGAGCGCCGCCACTTTCGGATGCACGACCGACAGGCACACCGAGGTGTTGGAGCGGACGTTGGCGTCACCGGCCAGAAATTCAATCCACTCGGTTTTGGCTACCCAGTCTTCCACGACTTTCAGATTGCCTTTGCTTTTTTTAACCAGGCCGTCGATGCCGATTTTGCCCGCCCAATCCAGCGCGTCTATATAGTCTTCCACACAGATCATGGAAGGCGTATTAATCACGTCGCCTTCAAAAATCGCCTTGTTGATCTTATCGCCTTTTTTCAGGCGGAAGATTTTCGGCATCGGCCAGGGCGGTGTATAGGATTCGAGACGCGCGACCGCTTTCGGACTCAGAATCATCATACCGTGCGCGGCCTCGCCGCCCAGGCATTTTTGCCATGAGAAGGTCAGAACGTCGATTTTACTCCAGTCCACGTCATTGGCGAAAGCGTAGCTCGTCGCGTCACAAAGCGACAGGCCTTCCCGGTCGGTGGGAATCCAGTTCCAGTCGGGAATGCGCACGCCGCTCGTTGTTCCGTTGGCGACAAAGACCACATCGGTTTTCCAGTCTACTTTGGAAAGGTCGGGAATTTTGCCGTAATCCGCCTTGATAATGGTAGGATTGAGCTTGAGCTGTTTGTTCACATCCGTTGCCCAGCCTTCCGAAAAACTTTCCCAGACCAAGACGGTGACCGGTTTGGGACCCAGAAGGGACCACATGGCGCATTCGAAAGCGCCCGTATCGGAAGCCGGCAGAATGCCAACAAGGTAATCTGACGGAATATTTAAGACTTTACGAGTCTCGTTCATGGCTTTAACGATTCTCTCTTTTCCCAGAGCGGAGCGGTGCGACCGGCCGACCGGTGCGTCCTTCAAGGCGTCAATACTCCACGCTGGCCTCTTGCTGCAGGGTCCTGAACTGAAATTTGGGTTTTGCATAGTAACCATCCTTAAAAAAAATTTCAAAAAAGCGGATTATTCATAGCAGCATTAAGGCCTTTTCTCAAGAAATTTAAAAGCTAAACGCTGGTAGATGACCGGTGGTCGTGACCGGTGAAACCTATATGTCCGATAAATCAAGACAATAACAAGACTTGACTTAAGTCAAAGACTGCCGGAATCATTTGTTTTATAAAAAAGCCGAAAGATGGTAGGAATAGCCCATATCCGATGACAATTTTATTTTTGCAGACAGGTGCAAGTCGCCACAGGAAGGAACGACGATGAAGGATCAATTAAAGCAGATAGACAATTTGACCGGGGTGCTGAGTATAAGGGACATGGCCTCGTATCAGGATCATTCGGTGGTCAGTCGTGAAATCATCCGGAAACCCGCAGGGACGGTCACTGTTTTTGCCTTTGACGAGGGGGAGGGGCTAAGCGAGCATACGGCGCCTTTTGATGCACTGGTTCATGTTCTGGAGGGCGAGGCTGAAATTCGCATCGAAGGCAAACCCTACACGGTTCGGGCCGGTGAAATAATTATTATGCCGGCGGGCAAACCGCACGCGCTCAAAGCCGTAACGCGTTACAAGATGATGCTGGTCATGATTAAATAGGAGGAGGTGCTTTATGAAATTCAACATTACGCCAAGTGTGGATTGGGTTGGGAAAATTGACTGGGAACTGCGGAAGTTTCACGGTGAAGAATACTCTACGCACCGGGGCACATCTTACAATTCCTATCTGGTCCGGGATGAAAAGGTCGCCCTCATCGACACGGTCTGGCCGCCTTTTGCCAAGGAATTTGTCGAAAATCTGGCCAAAGAAATTGATCTGAACCAAATCGATTACGTGATCGCCAACCATGCGGAAATGGATCACTCCGGCGCGCTTCCCGAACTGATGCGCTATATTCCGGACAAACCGGTTTACTGTTCGGCCAACGGCGTCAAATCGCTTCGGGGGCACTATCACAAAGATTGGAATTTCCAGGTGGTCAAAACCGGAGATAAACTCTCTTTGGGCAAGAAAGATCTGGTGTTCGTTGAGGCGATGATGCTGCACTGGCCGGATTCGATGATGGAATATCTCACCGGGGACGCGATTTTGTTTTCCAACGACGCTTTCGGCCAGCATATTGCGAGCGAACACCTGTATAACGATCTGGTGGTGCAGTCCGAACTCTTTGAAGAGGCGACAAAATATTACGCCAACATTCTCACGCCTTTTTCGCCGTTGGTAACGAAAAAAATCAACGAGGTCATCGCGCTCAATCTGCCGGTAAATTTTATCTGTCCCAGCCACGGCGTCATCTGGCGCGATGATCCGCTGCAGATCGCGAAGAAATATCTGGAATGGGCGGCCGACTATCAGGAAAATCAGATCACGATTATTTACGACACGATGTGGGACGGCACGAGGATGCTGGCTGAGCATATTGCCAAGGGGATCAAGCAGGCCGACGACAAGGTGACGGTGAAACTTTACAATATTTCCCGCAGCGACATCAATGATGTCGTGACGGAGGTGTTCAAGTCCAAAGCGATCCTGGCCGGTTCTCCCACGATCAACAAAAGGATGCTCAATGCCATGGCGGCGCTTCTGGAGATGATTGCCGGATTGAAATTTAAAAACAAGAAGGCTGCGGCCTTCGGTTGTTACGGCTGGAGCGGCGAAAGCGTGAAACTCCTGACCGATCATCTGGCCGGGGCGGGATTTGAAGTTACAGGCGACGGCCTGAAGGCCCTCTGGCAGCCAGGTGATGAAGCTCTCGCGCAGGCGCTTGCGTTCGGTAAAGATTTTGCGGGAAAGGTTTGAGGGATTAAGGAAGAAGGAGCAAGGAACAAGGATAAAGGCCAAGGGCTAATGGCGAAAGTCGAAAGGCTGATAAGCATGTTGAGGGCGGGGTTATCCCGCCCTTTTTTACACTTGTTTTCAGCCTTCCGGAATTGGTTGTCAAAGCACGCGATAAAACCGGTTTTTCGCGATGGAAAATTATGCTACAAAGGAATCCTGACGACAAATCAGAGGAAAAAAGGCATGTTCGGCTGGTTGGCTACGCGCAGACGGAAAAAGATTATCGCCTCGGAATTTCCCCCGGAGTGGGAAAAGACGTTACGCAGGACTCTCAATTTCTATTCCATGATTGATGATTCCGAACGTCGGCACCTGCAGGAAATGATCCGGATTTTCATCACTGAAAAAAACTGGGAAGGTTGCGGCGGACTCGGTCTGACCGACGAGATGTGCGTGACGATTGCGGCGATGGCTTGCCGGTTGATTCTTCATATCCCCCACAACTATTATGAGACTGTCGAATCCATTTTGGTCTATCCGACTGAACTGACTCTGCCGGAACGTAAAATCGGCTTTTTTGAAACGGTGCTTGAGCCGTTGGAACCGGACGGACCGATCTCCGGGCAGGCCTTCGAGCAGGGGCCGCTGATTCTGGTCTGGGATGCGATCGAGGAGAGCATCCGCCATGCCGGATCGGGCTACAACGTCGTCTATCACGAATTTGCCCACAAACTTGACATGCAAGATGGCCGAGCCGACGGGCTGCCGGCGCTTTCCGGCTTGCCGGCTGAACAATGGAGTCGGATGCTCTCCTGCGAGTACCGGCGATTTCTTTCAGACGTGCAAAAAGGCAGAGACACTTTTCTGGATGAATACGGTGCGACGGATGAGGTCGAATTCTTTGCGGTGGCAACGGAGCATTTTTTTGATCAGCCGCTTGAGACGAAACGTTTTGCTCCGCAAGTGTATGATCTGTTGAAACAATACTACCGCCAGGACCCGGCTTTACAACAAAAGGGTCGGAAAGGGGACGTATGATCGACTTCATCAAACGCCACGAACAGGCCATCCGAGAGCGGTTGGCCGGCAAACCGGATGCGGAACAATTGGCTCGGATCCTGGCTCATCACGAAGTGCAGATTGCCCGGCTTCAGCATGAGCGGCTGGCCCATCTGATTACCATGCTGTTTGTCTGCCTTTTTTTTCTGTTATCTTTCGGGTATACTCTGTCTCACTTCACGGCCTCCTTTATTTTGTTGACGACGGTCCTTTTGATTCTCAGTGCGGCCTACATCCTGCACTACTATCGCCTCGAAAACAGTGTTCAGCGTTGGTACGGTCTCGCAAATGAAATAGATGAGATGTCAAGACGGTAGACTGAATTTTTCACAAGAGAACATCTGCGCCGTCTGATCTGAGTTTTTCTGCGCAGTCTTCCCGTTTTTTCTCATTGATATGTTTACTGAAATTACAAAATGCTACTTATAATTACAATAAATTACTTTATATATTTACAAGAACAAAAATATCTGTTAACTGTCGCCAGATTATTTTTAACATAGGAGGGTCGTAATTTAGGCGAAAAAACATCGTTTGCGATCATTTAACCGATTGTTAACGCCTTTGTCATCATTTTGTAACGATGGGTCTGTATAGTCCCCGAGCAATGATTAAAGTAGAGACCGGTTAACGCAAGCCGGTCTTTATGAAAATTCAATTTTTAGTTCAGGAGGAAAAAATGAAGAGATTTTGGGTTTTTTTGTTGGCGCTGGGGTTGGTTGCCGTCTTCAGCGGGGTCTCGACGGCACAGGTCACCATGAAAAACAGCGGCGAGTTCTATGCCGGCGGCATTTATCTGGACAAGACTTCCGTGCGCAAAGGGATCGATGAAGGATCTTCCACGGCATTTTACTTCCAGCGATTGAGAGTCCGGACGGATTTCACCATCGCTCCCGGGCTCACACTCACCACGCGTTTTGACGCGATGGAAAGATCCTGGGGTGCGCAGAGATCAAATGTTCCCTTGGTGACCACACTTGCGGCAGATTCGGCTGGAAGCGTCGCCGAAAATGAAAACATCGCTTTCGACTGGGCTTACATCACCTACAAGTCCCCGATCGGTGTCTTTGACGTGGGCTACATGAACGACGGCTCCACCGGCACGATCTTCGGCAACAGCTATGCGCCGACGCCGAGAATCAAATACGCTTACGTGTATGGTCCTGCGAAGATCGCCCTGGCCTATACCAAAGTTCAGGAAAACAGCTACACCCGGATTAATACGGCCGGCGTGACCGATGCGGATCGCGACAAGTATGGTATTTTGGGCGAGTATAAGTGGAAAGATGGTAAGGCGGGGTTGAATATCAATTATTACCGCTATGCCAATACACGTCCGGCTTCTAATTTCCAGAGAAAATATTTTCTGTTCACGCCTTATGCCATTGCCAAGATCGGCCCCGTTGCCCTTCAGGCTGAATTAAATTATCTGACGGGCAAGGAGGAATATGAAGCGATCGCGCTGACTCCGGACGTCGATCTGCAAGGCATTTCCGGCTGGGTTGACGCGACGGCTGATTTCGGCATGTTTTATGCGGGCGGTTCCGTGGCCTACGTCTCCGGAGATGACGGCGGAACGGCCAAGAATGAAGGTTTCTCCGTCAACGGCGGCCGTGACTGGAATCCCTGCCTGATCATGTGGAACTACGAACGCACCAACTGGGCGGGAAATCTCAGAGGCTATGACACGACCAACCAGGACACCGCGATGGTCAACGGCTGGTTCTTCCAGGCCAGAGCCGGCGTGAAACCGGTTGCGCCGCTCGATATCATGGCTTCCGTGTCGTATGCCCGCGCAGACAAACCCAACGCTGTTTTGAATCGCGACTACGGCATTGAAGTGGATCTCACCGCCACCTATAAAATCACAAACAATCTGTCGTATATGCTGGGCGCCGGCTATCTGTTCACCGGCGACTACTACAAGGGAACGAACGAATTCAATCAGATCGACGACGATTTTATGGTCATCAACAAACTGACGCTGACCTTCTAGGATTACAGCGCCAGATAATAGTTTGACGAGCCGGACGGGAAGCCATTCCCGCCCGGCTTTTTTTTCATCATCTTTTCTTTCAGATGTCATCATCCTGAAACAATCCGATGTTATTCTCCGCGCAAAAATGAAGTCCTCGCAAGGAGAATAAAAAATGAGCCGATTATCCGCAATAGCTGCGAGCTGGCCAATCGACGCCGGGCCGGTATCCGAGGAATCTCTCAAAAGTCTCATGACCCGAATCGGCGTCCGTTACGGCCGATCGGGATCGGTTGATCCGGCTTCTCTGCCGTTTGTTTCCGGGGATACGACCGCAGGCAGTGAATCGGAGCTGCAGACGGTCGTTGCAGGGGCCAGATCCGATGTCGATCTGCCTTTAACCATCGAAGAATCCAATTTTTTTGCCAACACCAAAAAAAGAATAGAGCGCGGAGATCTGCCGAAAAGAAAACTCAGCGATCTCGAGACCTACCTTGCGGACAATCCCGACGGCGTCTGGGAAAATTCCTGGGTCGTGTTTCCGCAGTCCGTCCTCGGTCCGGATGCCGCCTGCGTGTTCGAACGCGATTTGTTGGCCGACCAGGCCAGTCTTAACGCAGGATTACGTAAAGATCGATCGAAGTTCTTTGTATCGCGGCAGGGGGGAGAATGCATTCGTGTGCCGGTCAGCTATCTGTTAAAACTTGCTCTGGTCGAGGCAGTGTCTCATTTTCCGTCCGGGGCCATGTCTCTCAGGCAGGCTGGCGAAAGGCTGCTTTCGCATTTTCAAAATGACAATACCTCTCCCGAAACCAGCTCGCTATATGTCATTGCAGCAAAAGCGGAAGGGAGTGCCGGACGCGGAATATCGCGAGAGATGTCTCTACGCTATCTACTGACGCAACTTCTGGCGCAATATGCCAATGACCGATTCTCCCTGAGACAACGCGGCCAGGACGTGCAGGTTTTCCTGTCACCGCATCCGCCGATCCGGCAAAGGGGTCTGAGCCTGTGCGTGTCGGACAGTTTCTATCGAGACCTTTTTATGAATCCCTGCCTGTCGGGCTGGACGCGCGGCGAGGAAAAGCATGAATACATGCATTTGTGCCACCAGGTGCTGAGCCGTTCGCAGTTTAACGCGGCTCTTAAATTGCGGGAAGCCGGCATTATCACCAGCAATCTGATCACACTGCCGAACCTGTCCAATATCAGTCTGGCCAATAACGGCACCCATGTGAGTCTGGGTAGCCTCAAGTTGTCAGGCCTGCTCAAGGATTCCACCTCAGCGTTTACCCGCCATCACGAAAAATATCTAGGCGATCTGGTGGTGAAAATTGTGGAGCATTTTCTGCCGCTCTTTGTCGGAACATTCACCGCCGCGCCCTATCGGATGGCGTTTGAAGATTTTCATCCGGAAAAGGCATTGGGTTTTCTGCCGCACGAACTCGACTTTACACATCTGCGCATGCTGTGGCGTCGCTGGCGGAAAAAGGCGGATTTGAGCGTTTTGGGAAATCCAATAACGCCTTTCGGTCCGCCCATGATCGATAAATTCATCAGCAAACTGTTTCATCTGAAAGGCGATTTTATTTCCGATTACCGGCTCATCGATTATCTGGTCGCGCTTCTAAGCACGGATCGCAGCCCGGCGCTAAACGGGGCGTTAGGAAACAGCCTGCCTCTGAAACAGGATCTTTCCGATCTGGGAATCTTCGACACGAGAATGTCTGTCTACCTTTTTGAGAAGCTTCGAGAGTTTGATGCAATGGGATTTTCGGGCTTTGAAGCCCGTCACTACAGTTTGTTTGAAAGTTTCGATGAGGATATGGATCCGGCGGTGAATCTCCAGAATCTTCTGTATCTGCTGGCATATAAATATATTGCCTCCGGAGAAATCGGCCATGACGGCATTCCCGACAATCCCGTTGTAGAAAGCGAGCGCCGCCAGGTCGTGTTCGGCAGCGCCATCGGCATCCCGACGTTCTTTGTGGATAAAAAAACTCCCAATCGATTGATGGCGAAAATTCTAGCCCGCACACAGAGGCTCCGTTTATCGAGTCGATATCCCGGCTACACACGTGTGTATAATCGTGAGTACCGGCTCGCCCTTTTGGAGACACTTCGGCGCGATGCCGCGGATCTGATCGACATGATGGGGATGGAAGAGACGCTTCTGGATTTGGAATACCGTTTGCGCGAGCCGGATATTTACGGCACGACAGGCAAGCTGACGCGGGGCATTCTTTCAGGCGAAGGCGCGCGCTCAGCCATGCAAATGGATGCCGGCGGATTCAACCGGAAGGCCGAAGACTACTATCGTACGGCATTACGGCGCAGACACACCGAAGAGGCCCTGGACCATCTGGAAGAGGGTCTGATGCGTTTGGAGCGCAACACTATGCCTCACCAATCGGGTTTACGCGCGGGATTGGCTGCGATTATCGGTCGAATCTCTGTGCAATCCTATGTCGCGTCGGTGAAAAACGATCTGCTCGGGGACAGGGCCTCGCGGCGGGATCTTGAAAAGCTCATCGCCCTGGTTGTTTTGCAGACGCAGGCCGCTTCTGACGCGCACCGCAAATTTCAAAACATCACGCAGGAGGAGGTCGCCTGATGATTCATCAATATGTTGAACGTAAAACCCGGAAAATTGCCACGGAGCGCCTGTACGGAGACGAGGCCGTCCGACTTTTATACTCCAATGTTCGGGAAGTCGCCCCCTGGCTTTTCGGAAAGCTCGTGAGCGCCCGCGCGTCACGGATTTTGAGCTACATGAATTATTCGGGATTTCTTTCTCATCGTCTAAGAGACCATTTTTCGGCGCAGGCTTCTTTGAGGGTCAGCGCCGGGGAATGCGTCGATCCGCCGGAGGCGCTCGATTCCCTGAGGAAGATATTCGAACGAAAGATCCGCTACTGGCAGTGCCGTCCCATGCCGCGCGATCCGGCGGCCGTTGTGGCACCCGCCGATTCGCGGATGCTCTTCGGGTCGCTTGAGGAAACCTCAAGCCTCTTCATCAAGGGGAAGTTCTTCGACTATGAAGAGATGCTGGGAAAAGACAAGAAGAGATGGCTTGGGGATTTCCGAAATGGAGATTTTGCCGTCTTTCGTCTAACCCCGGAGAAATATCACTACAACCATACGCCGGTTTCCGGCAAGGTCATTGACTTCTATTCGATTGACGGCAGCTATCACGCGTGCAATCCCAACGCGGTTGTGTCCGTTGTGACGCCTTATTCCAAAAACAAGCGAGTCGTGACGATTATCGATACGGACGCGCCGGGCGGGACGGGGGCGGGTCTGGTGGCAATGATTGAAGTCGTCGCTTTGATGATCGGCGATATTGTCCAGTGCTACAGTGAAAAGGAATACGAAAAACCGGTTTCCGTAGGCACCGGTCTGTTTGTCAAAAAGGGATGTCCCAAAAGTCTTTTCCGGCCGGGCAGCTCCACGGTGGTGTGCCTGTTTCAAAAAGACCGTGTGCGTCCGGCCGACGATCTGGTGGCCAACCGCTGTGATCCCGACGCGCGCAGTATTTTCTCTTACGGGTTTGGAAGGCAATTGGTCGAAACGGAGGTCGAAGTGCGGTCGTTTATCGCAACCGCGACCGGCACAGTCAATGCAAACTGATGCAACTCAGAGGAGGGTTTTATGAACCGAGAGCAGATTATCCATCACATCCGCAGCACCATGGTCAAGCGAATGGACATCCTTAAAGAATCGATTGAGACGGCTGTCGGAAAGATGAAAGCCGCCGACGACCGTCCGGCGGATTACTTCGATCTGGCCGCCCTGGAATCGAGCAAAGCCGTGGAGCTGAAATGCCGGACGAAGGAATGGCAGATGCTTTTGCAGGCCAAGGAGACCATTATGCGAATCGATCGCGGATTGCATGGGGTGTGTGATGGGTGTGGACGTCAGATTTCGGCTAAACGCCTACGGGCCGCCCCTATGAGCAAATTGTGTATGGACTGCCAGCAGGAACAGGAGAATAGGATGACTCAACAAAAAAGGCGGCTTGCCTCCGGCAGCCGGATGGTTTGGCAGCATGCTTGATGAACTCTTCATTCTGGGACTTTATCTGGCGCTGGCAATGCTGTTTGTCTGGGCGTTTCGGAACCTTCCCGACGAGCGATGGCAGATTATGGGCTGTGTTCCCGCGAAAAGATCCGATGACGGCGCCTGGCGCGGCGTGAATCTGACCTGGTACGGTTTTTTCAATGCGCTCGCGATTTGCGCGGCAGTTGCCGTCTTTTTCATCCTGTCCACGGCCGCAGATCAGTCGATTTCCGCGGCACTCGTGATTGCGGCTCTGGCGCTGGCGATATGCCTGCCTGCCGCATCGATCATTGCCCGGCTGGTTGAAGGAAAAAGAAACACTCTGTCGGTTGGCGGCGCCTCGTTTGTCGGCGTTTTGATTCTGCCTTGGGTAATTTTTATTGTCTCTGTGACGGCGGATTTGCTGGGTTCGCATTATGTTGCTGTTGTGCCGCTACTGGCGGCCGTGTCGATTGCGTATGCGTTCGGAGAGGGGATAGGACGGCTCGCCTGTATCAGCTTTGGATGCTGCTACGGAAAAAAACTTTCCGACTGTCCCGCATGGATTCAGAAGGTTTTTGCAAAATCCTGTTTTGTTTTTTCGGGGAAAACCAAAAAAATCGCGTACGCCCATCAGCTCGACGGCCAGAGAGTGTTTCCGGTGCAAGCGGTCACGGCGGTTATTCTATGCCTGACGGGACTGGCCGGTTTCTATCTTTTCTTGAAAGGCTTTCTCGCTGCGGCATTTTTGCTGACGTTAACCGTTTCGCAACTGTGGCGGCTGATTTCCGAAGCGTTTCGTGCCGATTACCGGGGCGGCGGCAGAATTTCCGCTTATCAGATCATGGCCGGAGTAGCGGTGGTCTATGGCTGGGGGATTGCCTGGTTTTTCGGCGAAGCAACTGCGCCTCCGGTCCACCTGACGGAAGGGCTTCTCGCGCTGTGGCGTCCCGGCGTCATCCTGTTTTTCGGGATTCTTTTTACGACGTCGTTTCTCTACACGGGAAAAAGTTCGGTGACCGACTGCGTCATCCGTATCGATGTCGTCAGAGAGAAGATATAATGCGTGAAAAAAACCGGACGGGAGAAACCTCCACCGCCCGGTTTTCAAGTTTTGAAGGACTTTCCTTCAGGTTGCATCCTTGACTTTTCTTGTTCTGATCATGTCCCAGATGACCAACGCCGCGCCGATAGTGATTGCGGAGTCCGCGACGTTGAAGGCGGGCCAGTGCGCGGAGCCGAGATAGACATCGAGAAAATCTACCACGGCGCCGAAACGCAGGCGGTCGATGAGGTTGCCTACTGCGCCTCCGAAAATGAGCGTCAACGCAAAGACCAGCATCCGGCTGCGAAAAGGGGTTTTCACCAGGTAGTAAACGATCAGAAGCATGGCGGCTATCGTAATGCCTGTGAAGAATACAAAGCGGAAGGTTTCCGACGCGGTGGCGAGAAACCCGAAAGCCGCGCCGGGGTTCATGACATAGACCAGATTAAACAAACCCGGAATAACGGGATAAACTTCATGCAGAACGAACCGGGCCACAATGGCCGACTTCGTGATCTGATCCAGAGCGATAATCGCTGCCGCCCCCAGGAAAAATATCAAAAGGTTT
The DNA here is from genome assembly GCA_964443625.1 of uncultured Smithella sp. GTDB lineage: Bacteria > Desulfobacterota > Syntrophia > Syntrophales > Smithellaceae > UBA8904. Next base: position 24,734 of record CAYUDM010000031.1, read on the forward strand.
TTTTTCAATTATATCTCCTTGTGCCTTGCGCCTTGAATCTTTTCTTCTAAAGATTCGGCAAACATCTTTCACAGACGGTTGGATGCTCGACGCTTTTACCTACCGACTCTTCGTAAATCCAGCATCGTTCGCATTTGGCGCCCCGAGCCTTTTCCACGCCGACAGCGAGCCCTTTGATTTCCTCGCTTTTGCAGGGATTGGCAATGTCATTTTCTTCGACGAGTACAAGCTGTGAAACAATCAGAAGCGCCCGTAACTCTTCCAGATGCGTTGCAAGCAGCGCGCGCAGTTTTTCCGGCGCGGCGATCGTAATGCGGGCGTCGAGCGAATGGCCGATCACTTTTTCTTTTCTGGCCTGCTCCACGGCTTTGGCGATTTCGCTTTTGGCGTCGATCATGGTTTTCCAGCGCTCTCCAAGGTCGTCGTTTTGCCACTGGGCATCGACTTTAGGAAACTGCGCCAGATGAACGCTTTCTTCCTTGCCGGACCAGGTGGGGATCGCCTGCCAGACCTCTTCGGAGGTAAATGTCAGAATCGGTGCGAGCAGTCTCGTCATGGCGGACAAAATAGCGAACATCGCCGTCTGGCCGGAGCGGCGCGCGACCGACGAGGCCTTGTTTGTGTAGAGCCGGTCTTTGAGCACATCGAGATACAGGGCGCTTAAATCCACGGTGCAGTAATTGTGGAGGGTGAAAAAGACAATATGGAATTGATAGCGCTCATAGGCTTCAGTGACACGTTTGATCACTTCCTGAAGGCGGTGCAGCGCCCAGCGGTCCATCTCAAGCATCTGATCGGCGGGCAAACCGTCCTTGTCTGGATTGAAGTCGGAGAGGTTGCCTAAAATAAACCGGCTGGTGTTGCGAATCCGGCGATAGGCTTCCGTCAGGCGTTTCAGGATTTCCTCGGAGATGCGGATGTCGTCGGTATAGTCTTCGGCGGCGACCCACAGGCGCAGGATTTCCGCGCCGTATTTCGCGACAGCTTCTTCCGCGCCGATGACATTGCCTACCGATTTGGACATTTTTTTGCCTTCGCCGTCCACCACAAAGCCGTGGGTCAGCACGCTTTTGTAGGGCGCGCGTCCGCGCGTGCCGACCGATTCCAGAAGCGACGAATGAAACCAGCCGCGGTGCTGATCCGAACCTTCCAGATACATCTCGCAAGGCGAACTTAAGTTGGGACGCTTTTCCAGGACCGCTGCGTGGCTCACACCTGAATCAAACCAGACATCGAGAATATTCACCTCTTTGGTGAATTCCGTGTGACGGCAGTGCGGGCAGAAGGTGTGTTTCGGCATCAGCTCCGCCGGCTCTTTTTCAAACCAGACATCCGCGCCGCCTTTTTCCACCAGGCCCACCAGATGATCGAGGATGTCCTGAGTCAGGACTTCGTTTTTGCATTTGACGCAGTAAAAGGCCGTGATCGGCACGCCCCACAGACGTTGGAGTGAGATGCACCAGTCGGGGCGGTTTTCCACCATGCCGTAAATACGGTCGCGGCCCCAGGTGGGAATCCACTGCACTTCATTGATGGCGGAAAGCGCTTTTTTGCGCAGATCGTTTTTCTCCATCGAGATGAACCACTGTTCCGTCGAGCGGAAAATGATGGGCTGTTTGCAGCGCCAGCAATGCGGATAGGAATGCTGCATCGGGACGTGTCCCAGAAGCGCGCCCACTTCGTCGAGTTTTTTGATGACATTGTCATTGGCGTCGAAAACGAACTGGCCGGCGAAATGCTCCACGTCTTCGGTGAAACGGCCGGACTCATCGACCGGTGCGTAGTTGTCGAGCCCGTATTCCAGACCGATTTCGTAGTCCTCCTGGCCGTGGCCGGGGGCGATATGGACCGCGCCGGTGCCGGCTTCCAGCGTGACAAACGGCGCCAGGATCAGGACGCTGTGGCGTTTGATGAGTGGATGCCAACACTTCTGGCCTTCGAGAACCTCGCCATTGAACTCCTCGAGGATCTCGTAAGACACGCCTCGCTTTCCGAACGCGTCCAGACAATAGTCAATCATATCCTTGGCGACAATCAGAACTTCACCGTTGATTTCCACCGCCGCGTAGATGAAGTCGTCTTTGACCGCGATGGCGAGGTTGGCCGGAATCGTCCAGGGGGTGGTCGTCCAGATCACCATCGAGACTTTTTTGCCGGAAAGTTTCGGGAGAACCTGACTGATTTCGGAATCAAACGTGAACTTCACATAAATCGACGGCGTGGAGTGGTCTGCGTATTCCACTTCCGCCTCCGCCAGCGCCGTCTTGCACGAGGCGCACCAGTAAACGGGTTTCTTGCCCTTGTAAACGCTGCCGGAGAGATACAGTTTGCCGAACTCGGCGACCGTGGCGGCTTCGTAGGGATAGGCCATCGTCAGATAGGGGTTGTCCCATTCGCCGAAAACCCCGAGGCGTTTGAACTGCGCGCGCTGAATATCGACAAATTTTTCCGCATAGGTGCGACAGGCCCGGCGCTTGTCCACCTGAGACATGCCCTGTTTTTTAGAGCCGAGTTCCTTATCCACCTGAAGTTCGATGGGGAGCCCGTGGCAGTCCCATCCCGGGACATACACGCCGTCGAAACCGGTCATGTTTTTCGATTTGATGACGATATCCTTAATAATTTTATTAAGGGCCGTTCCCAGATGAATGTTGCCGTTGGCGTAGGGGGGGCCGTCGTGCAGAAGCCAGGGCGTTTTACCTTTGGCTGCGGCGCGGATTTTGCCGTAGATGTCCATAGCTTCCCACTTTTTGAGCATTTCCGGCTCGCGCTGGGCCAGATTGGCTTTCATTGGAAAATCGGTTTGGGGAAGATTCAATGTCTGTTTGTAGTCCATGATACTGCTCCTGTTCTTTTTGAAAAAAAATATCGTAATTCCGCGATCTGAAAAATAAACGCAGAAAACGGCTTGCGACCTTCAGGCGATCGCGGAGGTTTATGGCGCGAATCATACCGAAAGGTTTGTGATCAGTCGCCGTCCACTAGCACATAAATATGCGACTTTCAAGCACAAGTCTGAATAATCCGCCGGATACGGTCTTGACAAAAAAGCCGTCCATGCTATGGAAAACCAGCATTTCGGATGAAAATCACGGGCAAGGGGTAAAAGTCCGGCTCGATGCAAGAGGGGGGGGAGGAAAGAGCATGACGCCGAAAGAGATGAAGAAAAAAGCAATTGAATTAATGGCAGTGCATCGGTTTCATTGCAGCCAGGCGATAGCCGCCGTGGGTCAGGAAAAACTGGGGAAAGGCGGGGATGACGTCATCCGCGCTATGGGCGCCTTCGGCGGAGGCCTGGGCGGAAATGGCGAGGTCTGCGGAGCGCTGGCGGGCGGTCTGGCTGTCTTAGGGATCTGCTATAGCCGTGCGCGTGCCGATGAAAAAGAAAACCCTAAAATGTGGGCCGACACGCAGGAGCTTCTGAGGCGCTTTCGCGATGAAGTGGTCGATCAGGAAGGCACGATTTATTGCCGCGATATTGCCGGTGTGGACTGGACCGACCGGGCGCAGGCCAGGGAATTTTATTCAGGCGACAAGGTCGGCCGCTGCATCCGCATTGTCGGTCGCACGGCTTTTATTTTAGGCGAAATGCTCGATAGACGAAAACAAGGCCTATAGACGGTTGAGCGTTATTCCGATGAAACCGCTCCGGATCATTTAGCCGATCGGCAATAGGGGTGATATTTCCGTCCGGATGGGGCCGTCAATCGGCTCAATGCGCGGTCGTCGGTTATTTCCGTCAGTGTGCGTATATGCACTGAATTGGGGAAAATTCGGGAAAAGCCAAACATCGGGTTTATTCAGGCGGTTTTTTGCCGGAGAGGATATCGGGATAATACTTTGCGGCGCACTCCGGACAGATGCCATGAGAGACAAACGTGCCTGTGTGTTCCAACAGGTATTTGTCAAGCTGATTCCAATAGCCTTTGTCGTCCCGGACCTTTTTGCAGTGAGAACAAACCGGCAAAAGCCCGCTGAGGGTTTTTACTTGTGAAAGGGCTTGTTGTAAATCCGCGATCAGTCTTTCTCTTTCCTCTGCGGCGTGCTTCCAGTCCGTGATATTCCGGGACACGCCGTGAATGCCGGTGATTTTTCCTTCCTGATCCCGGATGAAACTGGCAACATTGTCAAACCAGATGGTGGAGCCGTTTCTATGATAATACGCGGTTTCAAACGAGACGGATCTGCCGGGATCCGCGATCTCCTGCTGTTCGCGTTTTAATGCGTCCTCCAGGACAGACATTGTGCCGGCAAAAGATAAAGGCGTCATCACATCGCCTGGGGTGCGTCCCAGAAGCTCTTCCGGCGCGTAGTCCAGCGCTTTTTTGACGGAGGGGCTGATGTAAGTAATCATCAGATTCATGTCCGTGGTCCAGACGACATCGTTCATGTTTTCCGCAAGAGCGCGGTATTTGGATTCACTTTGCCGAAGCTTGTCCTGGTTTTGTTTTTTTTCGGTAATGTCTCGCGTGGTGCCGCGGAAACCGATCGGCTTTCCGTCCTTGTTTCGAATGAGGGCCGCCGTCGTTTCGATGAAAAAGGTTGTGCCGTCTTTGCGGATTAGCTCATATTCTTCAATGAAGGCCGGTTTTCCCGTCCGGTAAATGTCTTGAAATATGCTGTTGATTCTTTCGACCTCTTCCGGCTTGGCGTATTGTCGGTTGGTCATGCCGGTGAATTCTTCCTTGGTCAGGCCCAGTCGTCGGGCGCCAATTTCGTTGGTATAGGTGATCGTTCCTTTCAGGTCGGTTTCAAAACAGCCGTCATAAATGTTTTCCATGAAATCGCGATAACGTTCAAGTTCCGCCTGGGCTTTTTTCCTGGCCGTGATATCCCGACCTGTGCCCCGCCAGCCGATCGGATTGCCCCGCTTGTCGCGGATGATGTTCACCGACATTTCTATCGTGATGACGGAGCCGTCTTTACACAGGATATTGGATTCATACAGGCCGGTCGGCTGTCCCGTCTCATAGAGTTTTCTGATAATGGCCACCGCCCGGTCGGCTTCCTCCTTATTCGGATACCTCTGCCTGTGTCGCAGTTTCAGGTATTCTTCGCGGCTGTAGCCGATCATCTGGTAGGCGGGTTCGTTGCAGAAGAAGCAGTTTCCGTAAAAATCAAATTCGAAACAGGCGTCTTCGACATTGACCACAAAATCCCGGTAGCGTTCAAGCTCCTCCCGCTCCCGTTTTCTTTGCGTGACATTCCGGATGGTGCTGCGAAATCCTGTGACCTGTCCTTCTTTATTGGTAATCGGCGACACCATCAAATCCACATACTCGACAGTGCCGTCCTGACGGACCACCTCCATCTCCGAAATGGAATCCGGCTTGCCCGTTTTGTAGGTCTTGTTAAAAATGGTGAAGATTATTTCTGCTTGCTGAGGGGTGGTATATTGCCGGTAATTAACACCAATGACCTGGTCGCGGCTGTAACCGATCATCTTGGCGGCGGCGGGATTGGCATAAGCGATATCGCCTTTGACGTCGGTTTCAAAACATCCTTCCTCGATATTTTCCAGAAACTCGCGGAATCGTTCCTGTTCTTTGATTTGCTTTTTTTGTGCTGAAATGTCACGGCCGATAGCGGATACGCCGATGATATGCCCGTTCGGATCGATAAGGGGAGAGGCCGTAATGGATACATCAAATAGCTCTCCGTTTTTCCGTCTGCTTTTCGTTTCGTAATGGGTGACGTGCTCTCCCTTTTTCAGGGAAGTCATTTTATCCAATCGTTCAGCTTGCAGATCGGGCGGGGCCAGGCACCAAATCGGCATGCCGACGGCTTCCTCCTCCTTGTAGCCGTAGATCTTTTCAGCGCCTGCATTCCATTCGGTAATGATTCCTTCAGGATTGGTTCCAATAACAGCATCATCGGTCGAATCGATAATCGCGGCCATCCGTAAGTTTCTGGCGTCCGGGTGTTGGAGCCGTGTGATGTTTTTTAAAGTTCCGGCAATGCCGATGGTTTTTCCCGACGCATTTTTAATCGGTGTTTTATAGATATGAATCCGGATGATCTCTCCCCGGCGATCTGTGAAGCATTCTTCATGATTGAATGAGGCCGTTTTTGTCTCCAGAATCTCATTATCGAGGCGGCGGAATTTTTCCGCGAGGCATTGCCAGGCGAGATCCTCATCCGTTTTGCCGATCACGTCTTCCGGGAAGTCCAGCCCGGCGAGCCGCGCGAAGTATTTGTTGACGTCCCTGTATTGAAGATTCCGCCCTTTCCAGAAAAATCCGATCGGACAAGTTTCCTGCATCTCGTTTACCCAGTGGCGGGTCACGGAGCGTGATTCTTCAAACCGTATTTTCTCGGCCATCGGCCAGGCGCAGTTGAAAAGCAAGGTAACGTCAAGGACATCCTTGCTCTTGTATTTCCTTGTTTTATCGGCCAGCCCGATTACGGCAACGATCCGGGCGCCGGAAAATACGGGAACGGCCAGAAAGCGCTTAACCGGAAAATGCCCTTCGGGAAAACCTGTTTTGAAAGAATTGGGGGAATCCAAGTCATTTAAGAAAACGGGACGCGCCTGTCGAACGGCGTCCCCCGGGATGCCTGCCTCATCAAGATGGTATTTGATCTGTGGATCGCGGCTCGGGCAAACCTCCGCGGCGCCGCGGGAGCAGGTATGAAGGGTCAACTCTCTTAGATGATCATCATAGAGGTAGATATACCCGATTTTGCTTCGGGTGAGCGTCATGGCTTCGGAGAGCGCATAGTCCAGCAGATCCCGCGCAGATGTCGTTTCGCATTGCGCAAGCTTCAACTGACTTTCCAGGCGAGCTTGATCCGTCGTCATTCCTTTTTCCATGCGTCACCTATAAAATACTCTATCGGCTATTGCCTTCATTTTCTGAAGTCGAATCTTGTGATTCCGATTTGGGTTCGAAAGACCTATAAATTTCTTTTTTATCAAATTGTTTTACTGCGCTAAGATGATGATATTATTCAGGTATGAATTATTTCCGCGTGTGAATTCCGCGCGAAACAAAAAGGAACAGTTTTATGATGATGAAAAATGCTCGGCGATATTGTCGGTGAGAAGATTAAAGGCATTTAGGCGGTCTCACCAGCTTCCAGACGTGCCGCCCCCGCCGGAGCGTCCTCCGCCGCCGGAAAAACCGCCGCCGGAGCGTCCGGAACTCCATGAAGACCCCGACCGTCCCGATGTCCCGGGAGTGATCGTAAAGGGGCCGACGCTCATGTGCCCCTTAGTTTTCAGATCTTCTCTGGCTTTGTCCGTCCAGCCGCTGCTTTTCAAATACAGTTTGACCAGAGGGAACAAAACCAGGTATGCGATCAGAAGGTATAAAGCGCCGGTTGCGCCCACGACGACCACGGGAAACATGGCCCAGAAGGGAATCAGAAAAAAGTACAGAAACCAGCCCACGCCGGGGGTGATCACGCCGATGACGGTGAAAAGCCCGATGATGGTGAAGATGAAGGCCCCGATCAAAATGCGTTCGGTCAAAGACATATCCGGCTGCTCGAGAAAGCCGCCCGATTTTCTTTTTGATGCGCTTTTATATGGCGCGTCGGTATCTGAGGCCAGGCCTCCTTCCAGAAGAAAGATGATTTCCTTCATGCCTGCCTCCAGACCCGTTTCATAATCCCCTTTCTTGAAATAGGGCGTAAGCGTGTTGCGGATGATACCGCCGGCCAGGCTGTCGTTGAGATAGCCTTCCAGCCCATAGCCCACCTCGATGCGTACGCGGTGTTCGGAGGGCGCCACAACGATGAGCAAACCGTTGTCTTGTCCTTTGCGGCCCAGTTTCCAGGTGTTGAGTACTTCAAAAGCATAATCTTCAATGCTTGCGCCGTCGAGCGTCTCCACGGTGAGGACGGCGATCTGGTTGGTCGTTTTGTCTTCGTGCGCTTTGAGCCGCGCGCCGATCCTTTCACGCGCCTCCGGAGAAAGAATCCCGGCGTTGTCGGTGATGCGCCCGGTCAGGTAGGGAACTTGAGCGGCATGCGCGTAAAAAGCCGCCAAGAAACACGCCAGAAGCACGATCGCGACCAACGTTTTTTTCATGCGCCTTTCTCCTCGATGATCGTATTGGGCAGATCGTCTTTCCGGTGCGACGGGCGGTTTTCGAAGGGAATGATTTTTTCGAGGGCATTGAGCCCCGCTTCAAACGCCTGCGCCAGGCGGCCTGCTTTCAGATGAGAGCGCATGGCCGCTATGACGGCGCGTGATGATGAATCGGACAATTCCCCGGCCAGCCCCGTATCGGGTAAAATGACGATGCGATGCTCGAAGAGACTGACCATCAATAAAACGGCCCGACGATTCGAGGTTGAAAAAAGCTCACGATCGAGAAAGAGATATTCCGCATACTGCCGGGTTTCCGTCTCGGCCCGTTCGCGCGAAAGAAACAGGCGTGAAAAGTCCGGAACAAAAAAACACAAAAGGGCCGGTCCCGCGCCGGCTGAAAGCATAATGACGACGGTCAGAAGCGCCGCCGATTGCGCGGAAGGCAGCGGAAAAATGACATGGATGATTAACACCGCAAGCGCTGCAAACGAAATTCCCAAAGCGAAAGCCTTCCAAGGAATCTCCGAATACGCGTCGCTGCGTTCAACAGCCGCAAGCACGATCTGCGCGCCGGTTTGCGCCTCGGTCCGGGCGATTCGCGCATCGAGGGTTTTTCGTTCTTCATCAGATAGCGAATGTTTCATGAAGGCACCGCGTCGGGAACAGAATTATTTTGGCGGCCAGTATAAGGAAAGACCGCTCCGATGTCAAAACTTTCCATATCCTTA
>CAYUDM010000032.1:0-31393 GCA_964443625.1 uncultured Smithella sp.
ATCAGAGGCGATGGGCTATAGGCTATAGGCTGTAGGCAATGGGCGATAGGTAAAAGCCGAAGGCGACCGCTTTCGTGTCCCCCTTTGGAGGGGGCGGGGGGAGGAAAGCAGTTAGCAGTTAGCGGTTTCCAGTTGGCAGTTGCCCTTTCACCGTTCCCGATTGGGAAGCGTTGATGAGTTTTATCTTAGCGCGGCAAGGAATTTTGCAGCCGACAGGATGCGTCCACCCTTCTCCAGCAGATCAATGTTTTCCTTTTTTACAACCTGATAAACATACGGAATTGAAAGTCTATCACGGAAATAGCCAAGGCTCGGTGATAAGGCGGTATCGGCCAGCTTTGCCTCAACCGCAAACCAGGGTTTGCCGTCAATGGTCACAAGAAAATCCACTTCGCGTTTATCAACATCTCTCAAATATGAAAGTTCCGCCCGATAGCCTTCATACTCGGCGAGAAAATGGACAAACTTCAGCAGATGCGAGGCGATCAGGTTCTCAAAACGCCGGCCGTCATCCATCACTTCCGACCAGTCCCAGAGGTATAGCTTTGGCTCTTTTTTGAGCGAGCGGATTTTCTTTGATGTGTAAGGGTAAATTCGAAAGTGGTAATAAAATAATTCCAGAACATCCATCCAGTGCGTCACAGCCCGATGGCTGACTTCGAGGTCTTCGCGAATCGAATTGAGTGAGAGGCTTGCGCCGACTTTTGTCGGCAGCATATCACTCATAAGCTTCATGTTACCGATGTCGCGAATAGCTTCCAGGTCGCGGATGTCTTCTCTGAACATCCTTTCGATTTTCTCATTATGCCAGCGCCGAAGGTGCCGCATATTCTGTTTTGTGAACGGCTCGGGAAAACCACCGAATGTGCCGAGAGCATCAAGTGTTTCCTGATAAAACCCTCGATTGATCGTCAATTCATTGAAAATGGCATATTCATTATGAATGCTTTCGAGTTCGGCAAGCGTAAATGGATGAAGACGGTAGTGGTGGTATCTACCCTGTAATGAATCGCCGCCGCGCCGGTAAAGATCCAGACGCGCGCTTCCTGTAACAATGAATTTAAAGGTGTCTTTGTGTTTGTCGAATTCACCCTTGATAAGCTGCTTCCACTGCCGGTATTTGTGAATCTCATCAAATATAAGCAGTTGTGCGTCTGCCGGCCAGGTTGCAGCCATAATCATTTTTCTGTCGGCACGGTTATCCCAATTGAAATAGGCGGGCTTTTCGAAATGCGCACCCAGAATTTCGCGGCACAGGGTGGTCTTACCTACCTGACGAGGCCCCCCTAAAAAGACCATCTTTTCATGAAGATCTTCCAGAATGTACGTTGTGAGATACCGTTCTTTAAGCATGCGCGGATTATACATCTTTTTTGCCTGAAAGCAAAATTATTAGCGATTATTTTTACCTTTGCGAGAATATTTGCGCTGTGCTGCATTGCATACAGCTAAGCAGCGATGGGCTAAAGTTATAGGCGATAGGCAAGGGGCAAGGTGCAAGGTGCAAGGTGCAAGGACAGGGGTATCTGCGTTTCAAGTTTCAGGTTTAATGTTCAAAGTTTAATGTCTAAATATTTTCGTTGAACGTTTTTTATGTCCCCCTCTGGAGGGGGTAAGGGGGAGGAAAACGATAAACAAGGAACAATACTGACATCAAAACTGCGTTTAGCCTGTCGGAATATTTTACAATTATGAAAACCAAAAGTTGCTATTTGATACCGCCATACAGATCCAACAACTAATATGTTAAATAATACAACTACATATACCTGCATTGAAAATGACCATAATTATGGCCCATAATCTGCACAGAGAACGCGCAATATAACTTTCGGAGGGAAAAATGAAAAAAATAAAAGGACTCATCATTCTTGTGGCGCTTTTTGTTGTGCCTTTGTATGCCGGCGCTGGAATTATCGGCGATTTCAGTTTAAAGCTTGCTGCCAGTACCCCATCGGGTGAAGTTAATATTTCTAATGTTAAATCTAATGTTTATCTTGATTATGATTTGAGTTTTGATCAGGGCGTCAACTGGCAGGAAGCCTTCTGTGTTGAAAATGCAACAGCTTATAGTGGTTCAACAAATACCTATACCCTGCTTACAGTGGATTCCGGGTTAGCCGATTTCGGCCTTGATCCGGCAAAGTATCTCCAAGCGGTCGTGATTGCTGAGTATTTCTTTAATAACTATGAAGGAAAAGCAAGCGAAGAGGCTTACAAAGCAGGTGCGCAAATTGCCATCTGGGAAGCAATGTTTGATTCATCATTTGATATAACAACTGGTAATTTTAAGGTTTTATCAAGTTATTCCAATAATTATGAGGATGAAGCCCAGACCATCTGGAATGCAGTGCAAAACTATGCACTTCCCGAATCGACCAGTAATTGGGCGCTTGCCGTCAGTCCAACCGTACAGGAAGGTGACACAGTTAAGGTTGAAAATTTTCAGAACTATCTTGTACGATACAACATCCCAACTGTTCCCGAACCCATGTCGCTTCTGCTTCTGGGCTTTGGTTTGTTGGGCCTGGGCGTAGTATCCCGCAAAGCGAAGAAATAAGTCTGACTTCAGATCAGTTAAAAAACCCGCGGCAAACACCGCGGGTTTTTTATTGGTGATTAATTTTTTCTTTCTGTCGGGTTCTTTTACAGTATCTTTTCTGCGTTTCGCATTCTTAAAGCTTATAAATGATATCCTCCAACTTTATGCTTTGACCTAATCATACACGCTCGCTGTGCGATGCGCCCGAGCCAAACGCTGCCTGTCTTGAACAATCTTTATTTAATCGGCCCGACAAAGCATTTGACATTTCCCGCAAAAAGAACTGTAATCGCAGCGCTCAGAAATCAAAACACCTCTACAGCTTAATATCGACGTCAAGGAGTAAATGCTTATGTCTTCGGCATGCAGATTTTTGCTTTGGGCGGTTTTAGGCATATTGGCCCTGAATGGTTGCGGCGGCGGGGGCGGCGAATCAGGCGGGTTTTTCCCATCGTCGCCGGACTATACGCCGTCTTGTTCGGGCGCAAGCCCCGCCTGGACCTCGACGCCGGATTACGAATCGGTCGCATCCTGCGTGTCGCAAGCTTCTCTAGGCGATACGATTAATATTACGGCCGGCGAAGCCAGATGGTCACAGAGACTTGAGATGGGAACGAAGCGGCTTTCCGTTATCGGCGCGGGAATTGGAGAAACGGTTATCACCGCCTCATCCGACGGGCTTGGTCTTTTCGATTTGGGAACCGGCGGCTCACGCCTGGCGCACATGACCATTTCCAACCCCGGCGGCGCCATCTACGTCGGCGGCGGTCAGGGTTTTATAATCGATCATTTACGATATTTAAGCCCTGTCGACGCATCCGCCAAAGCTACCATTGTTATTAATAATAACGAAAATGATATCCACCCCACGGGGGTCATTTATTCCAACAATTTCGAAAATGTTCGAATTGTAATTTACGGGGCCAGGCAATATTACTTAAGCGCCGGCAATTCCGGAAATGTTCTGTGGTCTCAAACTCAACCGATGGGCTCTGACGTGAACGCCATCTTTGTCGAAGGCAATGCCTTTCTTTCGAATCGAAGTATAGGCGGCAACGCAATGGATTCCGGCCCGGGCGGCCGATATGTATTCCGCTATAACACGATTACGTCAACAAGCCCGAATTCCAATGGCGGGCAATACATTGAAGCCCACTCGATCCAAGGCGAAATACGCGGAACGCATCGCTGGGAAATATACAACAATGTTCTGGATAATCAGGGCGGCTTCACCTATTACCCTTTTCGTCTTCGCGGCGGCACCGGCCTGGTGGCAAACAATTCCATTCTAGGAAAATGGACCAACTACGGCATCGCGCTGGACAATGTGCGAAGTTATGCTGATTATTCGGGAACGCACAACGGCGGAAGCGGTTTGGCCTATCTTTCCGATTCAACAGCGTCCTTTACATATTCCGGTTGGGAAACAGGCGCGCTGATTAAAAATGTCACGGCAGGCAGCGAGTGTCTTTCTACGTCTCGCACCGCCACAACATACAGTTGCGCGCTGACAGGCGGAACAAGACAGGTCTGGAACAATGGAGACGCCTATCGCATCACCCGCCCGGCGCTTGCTCTCATCCGTCCTTGTGACGGCCTGTCTTCATGGGACGGCAATGAAGATGAAACCGGTTATCCCTGCCGCGACCAGATCGGACGCGGTTATGATGAAGTTGTTTGGATTGATAATCCGCCTGCGCCGTATCGTCAGGTTTTGATGCCCGCCTATGGCTGGAATAATAAGCGCGAAGACGGCACGACCGAAGTGCTGTTTCATGTGATTAACGATTCTGAACGTCACATCAAACCCAACCGCGATTACTACAACTACACAAGCGCGTTTGATGGCCAAAGCGGTGTCGGGCGTGGGGCCTTGTCGGCGCGCCCTTCCACCTGCACGGTCAATACGGCCTACTTCGCAACAGATGCAGGCCCGATGGGAACACTTTATAAGTGCAGTTCTCCCAATACCTGGAGCCTTTATTTTCAGCCCGCGCCCTGCCCTCACCCACTGGCCGGAAGCGGCTCGTGCAATCCGGATGTGGCCGGACGGTCCGGATACACGCTGGATTAGAGAGGTGATGGGAAGATCAGAGGGCAGAGGGCAGAAGTCGGAGGCGATGGGATTAAGTTTAAAGTTTCAAGTTTCCAGTTTCAAGTTTCAAGTTTCAGGTTTCAGGTTTCAGGTTTAAAGTTTTAAGTTTCAAGTTCAAAGTTTAATGTCTAAAATTTTTTTGAACGCTTTTTATGTCCCCCTTTGGAGGGGGCAAGGGGAGGATTATCTTTTAAGGCAAGCCTGCAAGCCAGTGGCAGGCCGGGGCGACAAGGATGTGTGCCTGCCCGTTTGGAATCATCTGGAATGAATCTCCGGTATCATTGAGTTGAACCGCCGGCACGCCCAGCATGTTTTGAAAGGCAATGAGTGCTTTGGCCGGCTGTTTTTCCGATAATTTTGTTTCGACAAGCAAAGCGGGTTTTCCATCTTTGGCGATAAGAAAGTCCAAAGCGTTACCGCGCGCCACAGATCGCAGGCAACCATGTTTTCAAATCGCGCCGCCTGGTTTTCAATTCGGCTGTAATCCCAAAGATAATATTTCTTCTCTTTCTGAATTGCGCGGGCGATCTTACCCGTCCAGGTTGGAATGCTGAACACAAGGTAGAATCGTTCTAAAACATCGAGCCAGTTTTTCACTGTGTTGTATGAAACTCTGAGGGTTTCGGCAAGAGACACAGCAGAAAGCGGGCTGCCGATTTTTGAGGGCAGCAGAGTATAGAGGGTTTCTACATCCCCAACAGACTTTATTTCTGTCAGATCGCGAATGTCTTCTCTGATCAACTGCCGGGAATAGGTGTTCGACCAGCGCCGGTACGTTGTTTTCCTGCCGGACAGAAAGGGTTCCGGAAATCCGGACAGTTCTGAAAGCTGCCGCCAGTTTTCTTCTCGTTTTTTAGAGTCTTTCATATTGATATCGAGCGGATTTTTCGTGAAATCGGAAAGAGAACGGTTCGCGTCGCTGATTTCGGCCATTGTAAAAGGAAAGAGATGAAACAGGAAATAGCGCCCGGCCAGGGAATCGCCCCCTTTCTGATAGAGATCAAGTCGCCCGCTGCCTGAGATCAGAAATTGATATTCACCGCTAAACTGATCGTAAACGCCTTTGAGGTAGTTTTTCCAGTCTCGAAATTTGTGGATTTCATCGAAGATGATAAACGGCCTGGTGGAATCCTGCCTGGTAACAGCCGTGAAGAAAGAAGGATTTTCCAGAAGCATTTTTCGATGATCGGGAATGTCCCAGTTCCAGTACAACTGGTTTGCAAACGACTCTGCGATCAGTTTTGCCAGCGTCGTCTTCCCTGCCTGTCGGGGGCCGGCAAGAAATGTCATGGCTTTTTCAGCCGATAATTCTTTCCACACCTTGATGTATGGGGTTCTTTTTTCCATGCGACCATTGTGCATATCACTGAAATATAGTCAAGACTATTTTTCAGTGCATTTAAATTTTATTCGCTCTTTTTCGAATCATCGTCGAAGGAATTTCGATTAAGATGCTTACCGGTGCATTGTTTATGGCTTGGGGGCGGAAGGCAGAGGCCAGATGTCAGAGGTCAGGGGGTTCTGAGTTTCAAGTTGAACGTTTAAAGTTTCAAGGTTCAAGGTTCAAGGTGCAAGGTGCAAGGACAGAAATCAGAGGCGATAGGCAATGGGTTTAAGGGAAAAAGCCGAAGGTGACCGATTTCTTGTCCCCCTTTGGAAGGGGTGGTGGGAGTAAAACAGTCAACTGTTTCCGGTTTACAGATAATTGCAGCTGGCAGCTGGCAGTTTCCAGTTCACAATTAACAGCAAACACTAGCGACCTAATGACCCAATCCCCGATCAACTTAGAATCCAATCTCATACTTAAACGTCTCGATTCGCCCTCTGCACGTTAAAAGGAGTCATAATCCTCGAAATATGATAATTATGCGGATTTTCATTCCCCACCCCTCGTTCATCCCATAAGATTATTAATATTTTTGTGTATAATTAATTACTCTTATTAGGAATTATATCTATTTTATGGGTAATTTATTAATCTTTATACTTGAATATAATTTCGTGTGCTGTTATGATCGCTTCACCAAGAAAAAAGGCGGCGGATATGGATTTTACGAAGATGAGCGATCAGGCCATTCTGTCTGAAATCGGGCAGCGTTTAGCGCAGGAGCGCCTCAACCGGAACATGGAGCAGGCTGTCCTGGCAAAACAGGCCGGAATCGCGCGAAAAACGCTTCAGAGAATGGAATCGGGCGAGGTCTTTACCCTGGCCAGCCTTATCCGGGTTCTGCGTATTCTGGGCAAGCTGGACGCCCTGGAGAGTTTTCTGCCCAAGCCGGGCATCAGCCCCTTGCAATTGGCAAAACTCAAAGGTCAGGAGCGCAAACGCGCGACGGGAAAGAGAACAAAGGGAAAGGAGTAAGGCTAAAGGATTAAGGCTAAAGGATTAAGGCTAAAGGCTAAAGGATTAAGGCTAAAGGATTAAGGCTAAAGGCTGAAGGCTGAAGGCAAGAGGAAAAGAAGTCATGGCAAAGCTTTCAAAAAAAGTTCAGGTGGCGATGGTGATGCTTTGGGGCCGCGGGGTGGGCGCAGTGGCCTGGGATGACGACCGCAGACTCGCCCGCTTCGAATATGATCCGGCATTCATCCGCCGGGGCCTGCAAGTTTCTCCGATTGCCCTTCCGCTGCAATCCGGCATTTTCTCTTTCCCTAACCTGAACCCAGATACGTTTCATGGCCTGCCGGGTTTTCTGGCGGATGTTCTGCCCGACCGGTTTGGCAATCGCATCATTGATGTGTGGCTCGCGCGACAGGGCCGTTCCGCCGCGGACTTCTCTCCGGTCGAGCGTCTGTGTTATATGGGCTCGCGCGGCATGGGCGCGCTGGAGTTCAAACCGGCGCTCGGGCCACAGGCCCGCAAGGCCGTTCCCATCGAGGTTGCCGAGCTCACACAGCTGGCCTCGGACATTCTTCAGCACCGCACCCACTGGGCGGTAAACCTCAAAGGCGCTAAAGCGCAGGCGCTCAACACGATCATCCGCGTGGGCACCTCCGCCGGCGGCAACCGCGCCAAGGCGGTGATCGCCTGGAATCCGCAAACGCAGGAAATGCTCTCCGGTCAGATTGCCGCACCCGAGGGCTTCGAGCACTGGATTTTGAAATTCGACGGTGTGAACGACGAGGCGCTGGGGGATCCGCAGGGCTTCGGCCGCGTAGAATACGCCTATTCCAAAATGGCGCAGGCGGCGGGAATTTCGATGATGCCGTGCCGCCTGCTTGAAGAAGGCGGCCGGGCGCATTTCATGACGCGGCGGTTCGACCGGGACGACACGGGAGAAAAGATTCATATGCAGTCGCTTTGCGCGCTTGCCCATTACGATTTCAACGCCGCCGGGGAATACGGCTATGAGCAGGCAATGGCGATTATTCAGCAGTTGAATCTGGGACACCCGACATTGCAGGAAATGTTCAGGCGAATGGCCTTCAATGTCGTCGCGCGCAATCAGGACGACCACACACGCAATATCGCTTTTCTGATGGATAAAAACGGCGCCTGGCGACTTTCCCCGGCTTTTGACGTGGTCTGGGCCTATAATCCGTCGGGACTGTGGACCAACCGCCACCAGATGAGCATCGGCGGCAAAAGGGAGAATTTCACCCGGGAGGATCTTCTGTCGGTCTCCGGACAATTCGGCATTAAAGGCGCGTCGGACATTTTCGATCAGGTGATCGACGCGGTGTCACAATGGCCGACGTTCGCCGCCGATGCGGAGGTTCCCGCCGAGCTTGCTCAAAAGATTGCCGCCAGCCACAGGATGATGAAATAGGCCAGAAGTCAGCACGCAGAAATCAGAGACCAGAGATCGGAGATCAGAAATCAGGTGTATCTGAGTTTCAAGTTGCACGTTTAAAGTTTCAAGTTTCAATTTCGAGTTGCAAGTTTGAAGTTTCAAGTTTCAAGTTCAAAGTTTAATGTCTAAAAATTATTTGTTGAACGCTTTTTATGTCCCCTTTTGGAGGGGGCAAGGGCAAGGAAAAGTTATCTGTTATCGGTTCACTGTCGTCAGTTCACAGTTACAGTTGAGCGGCTGTCAGTCAACACTTCCTGACATTAGTGGCTTCTCCCCCTCCTTTTTAACCATGTAATGGCGGCACGAGGAGGGTCGGGGAGGATTTTTTAAAATCCCCCTAAATCCCCCTTTAAAAAAGGGGGACTGACCCGCGCTTTGCGCGATCCCCCTAATACAGGAGACTTCCTTTATAACTCCCCTCTTTTCTAACCAGCTGAAGTTGGCGCGAGAGGGGGTTAGGGGGAGATTACGGGCAGATGCCCGACGTGCCCCCTCTTTTCTAAAGAGGGGGTTAGGGGGAGATTTTTAAACGCTCACTAATCACCTCAACCACACCATCAATATTTTTCAGCACATCAATATTGGAAAATCGCAGTACCGTGAAACCAATCCTTTGCAGATATTGGTCTCTTTGCCGGTCGTTGTTTTCTCCATTTTTCTCAAAGTGCTGCCCTCCATCAATCTCCACAATCAGATTCCCTTGAGGGCAATAGAAATCGACAATATAGGGGCCGATGTTCTTCTGACGATAGAATTGCATATCAGCAATCTGTTTTCTTCTGATTTTTGACCAGATGAGTTTTTCAGCATCCGTCATGTTGCTTCGTAAATGGCGGGCAAATGGTTTGAGTTTTTTGTTGTAGGGTAACATGCCTTAAAATCCCCCTAAATCCCCCTTTATTAAAGGGGGACTGACCCGCGCTTTGCGCGATCCCCAGACCTCGACGCGAAAAACAATGATTCAGAGATACCGGTTACAGTTTCGGCGCAATCGGCATTTCCGCTCTACTTTCTGCAGATAGTTGAAAACCGTTAATCGTCAGCTGTATTGCTATTTGAAAAACGAATCGTAGATGCCCACGACCATGATGATGACGATCAGCACGGGCACGACATAGCGGATGAGAAACGCCCACTCTCTTCCGAGTTTGAAAACGGTGCCGCCTTTATTGGCTTCATGCACGGCGTTTTTGATTCCCCAGATATAGCCCGCGAAAATAGCCGACAGGAGGCCGCCCAGAGGCAGCAGGATGCTGTTGGCGAACCAGTCGTAGGTGTCAAGCAGGTCCGTTCCCAGTCCGGGGAATGAAAAGTCTTTCAAAACGTTGTAGCCCAGCGTCGCCGGCAGTCCCACGATAAAGATCAAAACGCCCATGACGGCGGCGGCCTGTCTTCGGTGCCAGCCTTTTTCGTCAATGAGCCAGGCGGTGACCACTTCCAGAAGCGATATGGCGGAAGTCAGTGCGGCAATACCCAGCAGGAAGAAAAACAGCACGCCGAAAATACCGCCCAGGGGCATCTGGGCGAAGACGGCGGGCAGCGTGATAAAAACAAGACCGGGGCCCGCGCCGGGTTCAAATCCCAGCGCGAAGATAGCCGGAAACAGGGCCAGTCCCGCTAAAAGCGCCACGGCGCTGTCGAGCCCCACCACATAGGCGGCGTTGCCCGGAATTTCGTCTTTGTTGTTGAGATAGCTTCCGTAGGTGATGAGCGCGCCCATGCCCAGACTCAAAGAAAAGAAGGCCTGCGAGATGGCGCCCAGAAGCGTCCGGCCGGTCACTTCGCTGAAATCGGGTTTGAGGTAATAGGCAAGCCCCGCTCCCGCGCCGGGAAGGGTTACGGACCGGATGATGAGGATGATCAAAAGCACAAACAGAATCGGCATCAAAATGGTCACCCATCTCTGGATGCCCTTGACCACGCCCGCGGCGATGATGCCCACGGTGAGCAGCATAAACAGCGCCTGCCAGCCGATCGGCTCCCACAGGCCGGTGATGTGATTTTTAAAAACACTCGCGTGGTCGATCCCCGGGGTGTTGGTGGCGATAATGACCTTGTAAACGTAGGCCAGCGACCAGCCGGCGACAACGGCGTAGTAAGACAGAATGATGAAGCCTGTAAACACGGCAAGGCCGCCCACAAGCCACCAGGGGCTGTTCGGCGCCAGCGCTTTGAAGGCGCCCACGGGATCGCGCTGTGAGGCGCGTCCTAAGATCATTTCGTTGACGATCAGAGGATACCCCAAAAGCAGGATTGCAATCAGGTAGATGACGATAAAGGCCGCGCCGCCGTGTTCTCCCGTCATGTAGGGAAAACGCCAGATATTGCCCAGGCCGATAGCCGACCCGGCGGCCGCCAGAACAAAACCGGCGCGCGTCGCCCAGTGTTCACGGCCCTTGGAGTTGTCATTCATAAAGTATGTCCTTAGTGGTCGTCATGCCGACGGCGGGATTTCTTTTCGCGGCGAACTATAAAAACTTCGTTTCCCGGTGTCAAGGCAAAACATGTGACGCGATAACGCCCTGACGGCAAAGCCCCGGCGTTTAGTGTCTTGCGCCGCCGGCTGGCAAGTTTTTTCTAAAAGATGGAAGGAATATATTCAGTCTTCACAGGCGCGCAAAGTGTTTCGCCCTTGTTCTTTGGCGCTGTATAAAGCCCGGTCGGCGCATTGTAAAAGCTTGCCCGCGTCGGCTTTGGGAGCCGATTGCGTATGGGCCGCCACACCGACACTGAGGGTCACCACGGACGCAGTCGGTGAATGTTCGTGACGGATGGTCGCGCGTTCCACGGCGTCACGTAATTGTTCGCCGACGTGGCGGGCGCCGTTTAAATCCGTATCCGGTAGAAGCGCGACAAATTCTTCACCGCCATACCGGGCAATCATGTCCATGGAACGTGTCAGCGATTTTTTTAGAATATTGGCCACCCGGCGCAGGCAGTCGTCGCCCGCACCATGTCCGTAATGGTCGTTGTAGAGTTTGAAATGGTCGATATCCATCATGGCAATTGCCAGCGGGCTCCCACTTCGCCAGGAACGGGCCCATTCGCCTTCCAGCCTTTCTTCGAAATACCGTCGATTGGGAATATTGGTCAAACCGTCGCGATTGGACAGCTTTTCGAGCATGTCGGTCTTGATTTTGAGATTGACGTGGTTGCGCACGCGCGCGCGGACGATGCCGGGATGATAGGGTTTGGAAATATAGTCCACCGCCCCCAGCCGAAATCCCATCTCTTCGTCTTCGGCTGCATCGCGCGCCGTCACAAAGATCACGGCAATGCCGCTGGTCCGTTCGTCCTCTTTGAGTTTACGGCACAGGTCGTATCCGTCCATACCGGGCATTTCGATGTCCAGCAGAAGAAGAACCGGCTGACTATCGCCCCTGGCAATGTCAATGGCTTTGGCGCCGTTGTTGGCCACCAAAACGCGGTAATCGTCTTTGAGCAGACGCGACAGGACCATCAGATTGGCGGGTTGATCGTCCACGATCAGAACGGTGGCTTTTTCCTGGAACGCCGATTCGGTCATGATAGTTTCTCTCCTGCGCGCTGTGCCATCTCCAAAAGCGTAACGACCGCCGCATCCTGCTCAAAGTTTTCCACTTGTTCGATCAGTCGCCTTGATGCGTGCGCGCCCAGACGGCCGTCGAGATAATCCGTAACGTCCGCCAGCACGTCCTCATCAATGTATTCGCTTCTTTGCAGCATCCCGAGCAGCTTTTCCATCGCCGCATGGCCTGCCTCGTCTCCGACATGACGGAAGTACCCGGAAAGCGGCGGCAGATTTTCCAGACGGTTTTTTGCGTCTTGCATGGCCGCGTGAAATTCATCGCGCATACTTTTTGTCGCCGGCCTGCCCTCTTTAAAGGCCAGATCAATCGATGTCGCAATCGCGGCCAGAGCCGTGTGCCCCACCGTTCCGGCGATGCCTTTGATCGTGTGGATCATCCGGGAGGTCTCCCCGTCGTTCGGTTTTTTGAGGAGATCTTCAACCGCGGCGAATTCTCCGTTGAGTTGTTCCCGAAACAGAACCAGCAGGCGATGGTAAAATGCTTCATCCCCGTCGGCCGACCGAAGCCCTCGTTTAAAATCAAAACCGGACAAAGAGGGCAAGAGAACAGACTTTCCGGGTTCATGACGCGCGGGGACGTCATTTCCATCACTTTCTTCGAGCCAGTCGCACAGGGTTCTGTAGAGGTTGTTTTCGTCGATGGGCTTGGTCAGATAGGCGTTCATGCCGGCGGCCTGCGCCCTGCTTTTGTCTTCCGCCGTGGCTGCCGCGGACAGAGCAATGATCGGCAGCTCCGGATACCCTTCGCGAAGCCTTTGGACCGCTTCGTAACCGTCCATGACGGGCATCTGCAAGTCCATAAGCACCAGATCAAACGGCCGTTTCTTGATCATTCGCAGCGCCTCCGCGCCGTTTTCCGCCACGACAACTTCCGCCCGGGTCTTCTCCAGCCATCGTTTGGCTACTTCCTGGTTGAGCAGGTTGTCTTCGGCCAGCAGGATCGAGCGCCCCGCAAAACAGGGAACGGCGATCGTTTCCTGCTGATCTGCGGAGCCCCTCGCTGAATCGTTTAGCGCATCGTCAAGACAGACCGGCCCGGACACAAGCATATCCAGATAGAAAACAAAGGTGCTGCCCCGATCGGGTGTTGATTCCACATCAATGGTTCCGCCCATGGCTTCAACCAGCCTGCGGCTGATCGAAAGACCCAGGCCCGTGCCGCCGTATTTGCGCGTGGTCGAGGTGTCGGCCTGCGCGAAGGGTGTAAACAGTCTGTCGATCTGTTCGGCGCTCAAACCGATGCCCGTGTCCGAAACGGCAAAGCGCAAACGGACCTGACGGGCATCACCGCCTGTTTTTGTAATGTCCAGCGCCACATGGCCGCGCTCGGTAAATTTGACGGCATTGCCAAGCAGGTTGGTCAGGACCTGACCCAGCCTCAGCGAATCGCCGATCAGCACGGCCGGAATGTCCGGAGACGCCTGAAAGGTCAATTGCAGCCCCTTGTCCACGGCGGCGGAGGAAAACAGACTTTTCATCTGCTCGATGAGACCCGTCAGGGTAAAGCTGTCGTAATCGAGCTCGAGTTTTCCGGCTTCGATTTTGGAGTAATCGAGAATATCATTGATAATTCCCGTCAGCATACGGGAGGAGGCGACGATTTTATTGAGATAGTCCCGTTGACGGGCATTGAGCGACGTTTCCAGAAGCAGCTTACTCAATCCGACAACGGCGTTCATAGGCGTGCGGATTTCATGGCTCATGTTGGCCAGAAAACGGCTTTTGGCCTGGTTGGCCTGTTCTGCCAGACGCGCCATTTGATTGGCGTGCCGCGTGGCCTCCTCGAGACGGCGGTTTGCCTCAATGAGCGCTGTTTCCGCCTGCTTGCGGGTGGTCATGTCGCGGGCAACCGCGTAGATCAATTTTCCTCGTGGCTTGGAGCGCCATTCGATCCAGCGATAGGAGCCATCCTTGGCGAGATAGCGGTTCTCAAAGCTTCGGACCTCTTCTTGTGATTCAAGCGTGTTGATCGCGGCCAGTGTCGCCGCGAGATCCTCCGGATGCACAAAGTCCAGAAACACACGCCCTTCGAGCTCTTCGGGCGTATACCCTAAAATATTGCCCCATTCCGGGTTCACCCGGACAAAGCGACCGTCCGTATCGGCAATGCATAAAAGATCGAGACTGGATGTGAAGTAGCGGTCGAGCTCCTCGCTTTTGACACGCAGCGCCTCCTGCGCCGCTTCTATTTCCCGTTCAACCTTTTTCTGCTCAGTGATGTCGCGATGCGTTCCCATGAACTTGAGCGGCTTACCGTCTGCATCCCATTCCGTGCAGGCGCCGCGCGACCAGAACCAGCGCCACTGCCCTTTTTTGTTCTTAATGAGATACGGAAGCTCGTAATATTTGCTGCGCCCCTCGAGATAGGCGGCCAGGGCCTCGTCGAAGACATGAACGCTGTCTTTGTGGATGTGATCGGCAAACCATTGGTAGTTGAACGTGTCGTCGCCTTCCTCAAAGCCCATGGAACGAAGCATACTGGCGCTGAATTTAAGTTCATTGACCGAGGCATCCCACACCCAGATGCCCTCGTCGGTGGCCTGCATCAGAAGATTGAGTCGATCTTCCCGATCCCGCAGGGCGGCCAGAGCCTCTTCCCGCTCTTCTTCGGCCTGCTTGCGTTCAGTAATGTCCACCGCGTTGCCGACAAACGAGACCAAACCGCGATGCTCATCAAAGACCGGCGCAATAACGGATCGGTGCCAGCGCACAGACCCGTTTTTGTGATAGACTCGGTATTCCACTTCGACTTGCGATCGTCCTCTCTGGACGGCCATGCCGATGGCGTGCTCGGCCTTTTGCCAATCGTCTTGAAATATTTTGGGACCGAATTGCCGGCCGATGATTTCTTCGCTCGTATAGCCGAGGAGTTTTTCCCATCCCGGCGAAACAAAGGTCACAACACCTTCAGGCGTCGCTGTGTAAATGATTCCCTGCGAATGTTCAACGATGGTCCGGTATTTTTGCTCCGCTTCCTGCAACGCTTCCTGGGCCTGTTTACGCTCGGTGATGTCCTGCACAATTCCGGTTGAAATGACCGGACTCCCCGTCTCATCAAACTGCGTGCGGCTTTTTTCGGCCACCCATTTGATCCGGCCGTCTTTCATGAGAAGCCGGTGTTCGATGGTATAGGGTTTTTTGTCCGCAAGCGATGCGCGCCAGGCCGAGTTGACTTTTTCACGGTCTTCGGGATGGATGGTATTTAAGAAAGATTCGTAAGACGCTCCGAAGGTCCCGGCGTCAAGTTCAAAGATGTCATGCACGGTGTCGGACCAGACCAGGCGATTCTCGGCATGGATCAGATCCCAGCGCCCCATCTGGGCGATTTCATGCGCTTCTTTGAGTCTTTCCTCGCTTTCACGCAGGCTCGCGGTTCTTTCACCGACGATCCGCTCCAGATCCCGTCGGCGTCGGATAATGCCGTTGATTGCGGCGGCGCAGGCGAGCGTAAACAGAAGTCCGGCAATGCCGATCAGCCATGTCGCCCTCACCGGATACAGCTTACTAAAATCGCGTCCCGGACGCGCGGTCAGAACAAAGACTTTTCCGAAATAAGCCAAAGGCCGCCTGAGATGAAAATCGTCATACGCAAAAGCGGCCCCGCCGCCGGCTTTAGCCAGAGGCTTGAGCATGCCGCCCTTTTCCATGACGGAAAGGTCCATGGCAATGAAGCTGTCTTTACGCTCCCGCTCCACAAGGCCGTTCATCCACAGCAGGGCCGCAACATATCCTCTCAGCTCGTTTTTGCGCCAATCTTCAAAAACGGGACGGATCATAAGCAGGCTTTCCCCGCCTTCAAGTTGAAACGGCCGTCCGGGATGAACCACGACCGGAAGATGTGTTTGAGACGCTTCCCGAAGAGCGGTCAAAACAACCGGATCCGATCCCGCGTCGAATCCCAGAATCGGCTCATTGGCCGCCGCCGGTTCCGCAAGCAAAACAGGATAATACATCCGCCGTCCGGCGGCAGGCTCGCGCCCGTCGGAGGCATCGGTCTGCCAGATTTCGTAGCCCCCAAGTCCCGATGCCCTGGCTTTGGCTTCAAAGCGGGATTTGTCCGCCGCGGAAACAGGCGATAGCCATTGCCAGGATCGAACTGCCGAATCCTTAATCAGATAGGCTGTGTATCGACTGAATTCCTGGGGGAACACCTGCCTGGAACCTTCTACGAAATGCGCGAGTCCCTCAAGGTGAATATCCCGGATATCCTGCAGGTTTTTTGTGAGGGCATCAGACCGGACTGACGCAAACTGCACAAACTTTTCTTTGCGGGATTGTTGTTCGATCTGAGAAACCACCACGGTGGCATAGACCGTGACGCACAGCCCAATCGCCAAAGCAAGCCCCGAGTCGAGGTAGCGCGCCCAGAAGGAGTGGGACGCACCGACCCTGCGTCGTCTTTCCAGAAGAAACGATCCGGCAATCAAAATGATCAGGAAAGCTCCTGCCAGCAGCGATGAGGGGACAGCAGCGATCATCAGATTATGACGCCAGGTTTTTGCGGCAATATCCATTCCCAGCACGGCAATCTGATGTCCCGTCTTCTTGTCAAAAATCGGAACCAAAGCGGTCACCCAGGTACCCCATCGGTCTTCAAAGGGGCCTTCAACGCTTTCATTGCCGGCTTCAAAAACGCGCAGAAAGCTTTGCGGAACCTCTTCATAAATCTGCCCCGGATAGGAGTAGTCGGCGGAGTCCGGCGGCTCATTATCCAGGAAGATGAAGACCGATCCGTCCGGTTTTCGACCCAAAAGATAGACGAAACGACATTGATTACATAGATATTTAAAATCGGAAAATTGAGATTTAAGCCGGAGATATTCAGGCTTATTGAGATCCTCCCGCACCCCCTCGAGGGTGAGAATTCGCTCAACATTGAGCGCATCGGCAATCAGTCTGGTTTGTCTGAGCAAATCCAGTCGCATGCGTTCATCGGCGCCCTCGACGGCCCACCAGGTTGCCAGAGCCCATAAAGCCAGGATAACCAACGCCAAAACAGATGTCGCCAGACTTATCCAGCCGCTTTTTTTTATTCCTGATCGTTGGTCGCGCATCCGGATGCACCGTCTCCCAATCGGTCTTTCGAATCTTTTTGCCTGAAACAGCAATAAGACTGTTCACTTGTAGTCGGCATTTTCAGGTCAGGCCTTAAGCCTTACAATATGGTTTTCTATCCGGATTTCTATCCATTGACAAGGGGTTTTGTTTTTGACTATACTTGCCCGCAATCGAATCAATTTCCCTGTTTTTAAGGAGTTATCCCATGAAAGCCCGGCGAATTTGCTGCTTTTTGACGATCCTGATCGCACTTGCCTGTACCCCCGTTTTTGCCGAAGAGACAACGACAGGAAGCAAAGGCGTCGCCGAAAGCGCCGGTAAAACGGACAAAGACGTAAAAGGCGGCGCGACCCGGCTGTATCAGGAAAGTAAAGACGCGGTCGTCCGCGATGTCCGGGAGATGAAGGAAGACATTCCCAAAGGGATCAAAGAAGCTCGCGACGAATCCGTTCGAACGGGAAAAGAGATCAAAGAGGGGGCGACCCGGGAAATCAAGGAGATTCGCGACGGACTCACCCAACCTTTCAAATCCGACACGGAAAAGAAATAGACCAAAGGAGCTTGTTCCCCGAATGACCGGCAAATTATTTTTGGCCTTTTTTTTACCTTCGTTGCTGTTTTGTCAAATGTCGATTGCTTCCGCCGCGACACTGACGATTCACCACCCGGCGACGGTTGTGGTCGAACGCATCAAAATCAAGGAACCGCTTACCTTTTGCGGAGAGCCCGTTCCGATTCATGATCCCGATGTGCGTGAGCGGATGGAACGCGAGATGCTGATTTCGCTGGACAATACCGACAGCATTTTGCTGTGGCTCAAACGCGCCAATCGTTATTTCCCCCATATCGAACAAGTTCTTAAAAACTACGGCCTCCCCGACGACTTGAAGTATATCGCCATCGCAGAGAGCTCGCTTCGTCCGCAGGCTGCGTCCGGCAAGGGCGCCGTGGGCTACTGGCAATTCATCGAAGCCACCGGCATCAAATACGGTCTGACGGTCACAAGCGACATCGACGAGCGGCGCAATATTTTCACTTCAACGGAAGCAGCCGTTCGATATCTTCAGGACCTCTACGCGATGTTCGGCTCCTGGTCTCTGGCCGCAGCGGCCTATAATATGGGCGAAGACGGGCTTGCAGGTGAAATCCTGGTACAGAAGGTCAATGACTATTACCGTCTTCACCTTTACGAAGAAACGCAGCGCTACGTCTTTCGCATCCTCGCAGCCAAAATCATCATGTCGAATCCGGACCGCTTCGGTTACGTGCTGTCGCAAGAAGATCTCTATGAACAAAGGATGTTTGAGACTGTGGAAATTTCAAACGACCAGGCCTTGCCGCTGCATCTGGTCGCCCAAGCGGCCAATACCTATTTCAAGGCTATCAAGGATCTCAACCCGCAATTGCGCGGCTATACATTGCCGCCCGGCACACACCGGATTTACCTTCCACGCGGCTCGGCCGCGGAATTCGGCAAACGTCTTCAAACAATGACGACTCAGTGGGCGCAGGAAAAAGAGCGTTTCGTCTATACCGTCAAAAAAGGGGATACGCTCACAGCCATTGCCGCCCGCTTCAGCGTGCCGCTTCGCGCGATCTACCTGTGGAACGACATTTCAAACGGCGGGCGGATTTCGCCCGGTAATAAACTGTATATTTTCTCCGACGACTTTCCGATACTCAACCAAGACGGCAACATCCCCTCGCCGTAATGCCTCTGTTTTAGTTTAAAGTCGCGCCGAAGCGCGGCCCCGATTGCCGGCTCGGGATGGCGAATTCCAAAGCGTTCAAATCCCCAATCCAGAAGACGAATGGATTCCGACGTGCGAATGTCTGGTGGCCGCTTGCAGCATCGCCAACAACGGTTGAGCGCGCGGCGGGCGGGGTCGTTTAAAAGTGTCTGATTTTACGGTTGTGTTTGACCGAAAAGTATTGTAGGAATTTCTCCAAATTCCAGATTTCATTTTCTCCGGACGGACGCATGAGAATCTTAAAAAACAGCCGCCTTATTTTCTTGTTAGGCGCAACGGCGGTTTGCGCGGGTCTTTTGCTTTCCTGCTCGGCTCTGAAAACCGTATCGATCGAACCGCCGGAAGGCTCTCTGGAAGGTTTTTATCAGAAACTGGTCATCCAGCATTTCGAAATGGATCCGCACCTGGAAAAAAACCGTCCGGACACCGCGACCGCTTGTGAAAGCGCAACGCTTTATGAAATGCTGGAAATCGGAACCATCCCGCAAATTGAAAAAGCCGGCAACCGGTCGTTGCGTCAGAGCCACACACTGATCCTTAAAGCGTATCTGCGCCCCGCCGGATCGGGACAAGCCCTTTCGGCGGATATCCGTCTGATCGACGCGTACACGGGCAAAACGGTCCGCACGACGACACTGCCTCAGACTTCGGCTCAGAAGATCAAGTCCGGATCGAAACGCGCTTCCGGGGATGACAATCCGGCCAGCCTGGGCATCGCCATTGCCCGTTATGTCTCGGCGGTCATCGCCGGGGAAGAGGACAACCGCTAGCCCGTAAACCGGGCGGCATTTAATTTTATTTTTTAACCTCCTGCCGGTTTGTTTGGACCGGTCGGATGATTGATACAGAGTCGCACTCCTTCTCACTTACTGACTTGACAATATTTTTTGGAGTTCATCATGAGCGATCCTCTCAGGCAGGCGATCTTCGCCATGCAACTGATCGACCATCGGGCGTTTCCGGGATGGGCCGGCTTTTTTGAAGACTTTCCGCCGGAAAAAAGGGTTCTGACGGCCGTTGACGCCTACCACTCTCCGCAGGATGCGGGCTATGCCTTTCCCTATCTGCGCAAGCTTTGTTACGACGCGCTTGAAGCCATCTACGGATTTACCCGAAGTGAAATTGACGATCCCCAACAAAGCAAACGCCTGGCCCGGGAATACAGCCAAAAACGCAACGACTTTTCTTCGCTTCTGGATGCGGCCCTGGATGCTTCCGGTGTTGAATTCATGATGGCCAATTCGTTTCACCGCCCGGAGATCAAGAGCCATCCCCGCGTTCGTCTCATCGCGTCGGCCGATCCTTTTATTTTTCCTTTCGACAACACCTATCTTTCTCTGGAGGGCCCGCTGGCCAGTTCTTATCTGGCGGTTTTCGAGCATATGCTGCACATTCATGTCATTAAATACCGCCTCAAACCTCAACATTATGAAGCCTATATCGACATGGTGGATTCAATCCTCGACGGCTGGGCGAAAAACGGCATCGCAGGGGTCGAGTTTCTGTTGTCGATCATCCGCACATCGCGCACCGAAGATATCTCTGAAGCCGAAGGCGCCTCACTTTTTGAAAAAGCCAGACGCGGCGACTGGCATGCCTATCGAAAATTTCAAAACCTCATGATCCGCCACATTTTCCGGCAATGCGGCAGGCTCAATCTCGTCGTGCAGTGGCGCTGCTCCCTTTCCGAAAGTCGCCTTGATCACTTTGACTGCCGGCACCTGGTCGATCTTATCGAGCATCACAGCGGTCAAGTGCCCCCCGTGGTGATCACGGAAGGCAACTGGCCTCAAGACGACCATGCCCAGCTTTTGGCGCTGGCCGGCGGTTTGCTTCCCAACCGCGTCTATCTGGATTTCTCGGGCAGCATGATTTCTGAAGGGCATCCGCAAATTCTGGCCGCGACGCTGCGTCAGTGGCTCGCAAAACCGGCGCTATGGGACAAGATACTCTACGGGTCCGGCTACCAAAACGGGGAAAAGGGCATGTACATCGCCGCCCAAACAGCACGGGAAGCTCTATATATCGCGCTTTCGGATATGATGCGCGACGGCATTCTCGACGAGGAGACAGCCCTGTCGATCGCCGCAAAGATTCTCCGTGAAAACGCAAAAAAACTCTATCGTCTGTAAGAATCTTCCCAATTTGCGCAGGCGCGGCTTTGCATCCTTTTTCTATCGAGCATAATGCTTGACAAACAGGCGGTTCTGCTTTAATTCCTACTTTAAAAATAGTGTATAGGCATGGACAAGGGTAATTTATGAAACTTTCCACCCGCTCACGATACGGTGTGCGGCTGATGACCTCTCTGGCCCGAAGGATTTCCGACGGGCCTGTATTTCTCAAAGATATCGCCGCGTCGGAAGATATATCGGAGAAATATTTGAGTCTGATTGTCATTCCGCTTCGCGCGGCTGGTTTGATCCGGTCGATCCGGGGCGCGCGCGGCGGGTATGTCCTGGCCCGGCATCCGGCCGACATTACACTTCGGGATATCGTGGCGGCTGTCGAGGAGGACACCTGCCTGGTCCAGTGCGTAAAAAAGCCTGAAAGCTGCAAAAGAGCGGCATCGTGTCCGACACGGGAAATCTGGGAACTTTTGAGCAATACCATCAATGAGACCATGGAAAGCATCACGCTCGCCAAACTGGCCGGCGACGCCGCGGGGAAAAAGCTATCGGGCAGAAGACCCTCAAAGAAAAACATGAAAGAGTGAAATGGACATCAAAGACCGTATTGAAAAGCTGAAAAAAGAAAGAAACGCCGTGATTCTGGCGCATAACTATCAGTTGCCGGAAGTTCAGGACATTGCCGATTTCGTGGGGGACTCGCTGGGGTTGAGCATGCAGGCGGCAAAAACGACGGCCGATGTGATCGTCTTTTGCGGTGTGCATTTCATGGCAGAGACGGCCAAAATTCTCTCTCCGTCAAAAACCGTGCTGCTGCCCGATCTCGAGGCCGGCTGCCCCATGGCCGATATGATCGACCCCGACGGCCTCAAAGCGCTTCAGGCCAAACATCCAGGCGCGGTGACCGTCTGCTACGTCAACACCACGGCGGCCGTCAAGGCGCTTTGCGATTATTGCTGCACCTCTGGAAACGCGCTCGCCATGGCGCGGCACATTATGAAAACCGGCAAGGACATCATCTTCGTTCCGGATCAGTATCTGGCCGGATATGTGTCCGGTCAGCTTGATCGCCCTTTTATCGTCTGGGAGGGGTTCTGCCCGACGCACGCCCGGATTCTTCCGGAGGAAATTCTGCAGGCGAAAAAGGACCATCCGGACGCCAAGGTTCTGGTGCATCCGGAATGCCCGCCGGAATTGACGGCGCTTGCCGACTGCGTCGCTTCAACGGAAAAGATGTGCAAGTTTGTGCATGACGATCCCGCGTGCGCATTCATCATCGGCACGGAGTTGGGCATCATCCACCGGATGCAGAAGGAAAATCCGGACAAGCGCTTTTATCCCGCATCCGAAAAAGCCGTGTGTCCGAACATGAAGCGCATCACGCTTGCAAAAGTTTTCGATGCGCTTACCGAAATGAAATATGAAATTGAAGTCGAAGAAGAAATCATGAACAAATCGCGACGCGCGATTGAAAGAATGCTGGAAATCGCCTGAGACTAAATGATGAAAAAGGAATCCCTGGGGATCGTCACCCCTCAACAGTTCACCTTCGCCGAACCGCCGCACCGGCTGAAACTTCAATCGGGACGCAGCCTCGGTCCGATCACGCTTGCCTATGAAACCTACGGGGAGCTCAATGCGGAAAAATCCAACGCCATTTTAGTGTGTCACGCACTTTCGGGCGACGCGCACGCAGCGGGTCTGTCGCCGGACGATCAGACCCCCGGATGGTGGGATGGGCTCATCGGCCCCGGCCGCGCGCTCGACACGCGCCAATATTTTGTTTTGTGTTCCAATGTGATCGGCGGCTGCAAGGGCTCAACAGGACCTTCCTCCATCAATCCCGAAACAGGCAAACCCTACGCGCTCGATTTTCCCATGATCACCATCGCGGACATGGTCGAGGCCCAGCGTCATCTGATCGACTTTCTGGGAATTGAAAAGCTTTTGTGCGTCATCGGCGGATCGATGGGCGGCATGCAGGCGCTGCAATGGGCGTCTTGCTATCCCGACCGGTTGCGCGCGGCCATTCCAATCGCCACGGCGCTCAAGCATTCACCCCAGCAGATCGCCTTTAACGAAGTGATCCGTCAGTCGATCATGGCGGACCCCGCCTGGTGCAAGGGCAATTACTATGACTCCGGTCAGCCGGAAAACGGGCTCGCCGTGGCGCGCATGATCGGCCATATCACGTTCATGAGCGATCAGTCGATGGAGCAGAAATTTTCGCGCCGGCTGAAAAAAGACAACTTAAGCTTTCAGTTCACGGACGACTTCGAAGTGGAAGGCTATTTGCGGTACCGGGGCTATAACTTCGTTAAGCGCTTCGACGCAAATTCCTATCTGTTCATCACCAAGGCGCTCGACTATTTCGATCTGTCCGGCGACCATTTCATGCCTGAAGTAAAAAGAACGTCGGTCCGATTTCTGCTCCTGTCGTTTAGGTCCGACTGGCTCTACCCGTCGTATCAGTCGCAGGACATCGTGAAGCTGCTCAAGCGCAAGCATGCCTATACGACCTATTTTGATCTGACCTCGACTTACGGGCACGACGCGTTTTTGATCGAGATCGACTCCGAGACCAAACTGATCAAAAACTTTCTGGCGCATATCGACAAAACCTGATCGGACACACAGTGACCATGAAACCGGATCATCAGATTATCGCGGAAATTATTGAAGACCGAGCCCATGTGCTGGACTTAGGTTGTGGTGAGGGAGAGTTGATGGAATATCTGCGCGGCCAAAAAAGAGCGCTGGTGCAGGGCATCGAACTCGACGAAAACCAGATGCACATTTGTGTGGAAAAAGGTCTGACGGTTCTGCAAGGTGACATTGAAAGCGGTCTGGCGGATTATCCCGATCAGTGCTTCGATTATGTCATCCTCAACCAGATCATGCAGGAAATCAAAAAAGCGGATTATGTCATTTCGGAGTCGCTTCGCGTGGGCAGGAAAGTCATTGTGGGCTTTCCGAACTTCGCGCACTGGACGGTGCGTCTGACTCTGACGTTCACCGGCCGGACGCCGATCAACGACGCTTTGCCCTATTACTGGTTTGAAACACCGAACGTCCGGTTTCTGACCATTCGTGATTTTACCGACTATTGCGACAAGAAAGGCATTCTGATCGAGAAACGTTTTTTTCTCGGAAAACGAGGCAGAGTTCGCGTCGCGCCTAATCTGTTGGCGCAAAACGCCATTTTTGTAATTTCAACCCATAAAGAGGATTCCCTATGAACAAAACGGCTTTAAAATCGAAAAAAATACCGGTTTTCGGTCCCTATTCGCCGGCGATAGAAGCAGGCGGATTGATTTTTATCTCCGGGCAGCTTCCGGTGGACCCGATATCCAACCAGACCCTCACAGAAATTTCGGAGGCCACCCGCCAGGTTCTCCACAATCTGCGGACACTTCTGGAGGAAAACGGCCTAACGCTTGACGACGTGGTAAAAACAACTATCTTTCTTTCCGACATCGAACAGGCGGGCGTCGTCAATCACCTCTACACCGCCTTTTTTCAGGGTGTTCCACCCGCACGCTCCACCGTCGGTGTGGCGGCGCTGCCCAAAGGCGCGCCGATTGAGATTGAAGCGATCGCCGTGAGGAGCTAGCCTATGGCCCGGATTCTTTCCGTCAATCTCAGTGAAAAAAAGGGCGAGAAAAAGCGCAATGCAGGAAAGGCCCGCGCGCTTTGCGACCGGGGGCTTTCAGGCGACGCGCACCTGGACATGAAAATCCGGCAGATCAGCCTGCTTGCCGCTGAAAGCATCGAGAAAATCCGCCAAAAAGGGCTGCCTGTGGAATACGGAGACTTTGCCGAAAACCTGACGACGGAAGGCATTGAGCTTTTCACTCTGCCTTTGGGAACCCGGCTGCGAATCGGCTCCGACGTGCTCGTGGAGGTGACTCAGATCGGCAAAACCTGCCTTGCGCCCTGCGCGATTTTTCATGCCGTCGGCGACTGCGTCATGCCTAAGGAAGGCATCTTTGTTCGGGTGTTGACCGAAGGCGACATATCCGTCGGAGATCCGATCCGCGTCGTTTCGTAAACCATGCAAACCTTCCTGCCCTACCCCGATTTTGAAAAATCCCTGCAAGCGCTGGATTACCGACGGCTGGGCAAACAGCGGGTGGAAGCCTATCAGATTCTCCGGGCGATCAGGCAAGGCGGCGGATGGTCGAATCATCCGGCCACAAACATGTGGCGCGGTCACGAAAACGCTCTGAAACGGTATTACAACCTGTGCATCGACGAATGGGTGCGGCGGGGCTACCAAAACACCATGAAGAAGATGCGAATCCGTGGGCCGGTCTGTTATCCTGCCTGGTTCGGGAAGGAAGCTTTTCACGCCGCGCACCGATCCAACCTGCTGCGCAAGGACTTTGCTTTTTACAGTCAATACGGATGGAAAGAACCGCAGGACCTGCCGTATCTGTGGGGATGAAACCCGAATTAGCAGCCGTCGTAGACGTAGCCCACCTGCCCCGGCTTTTTCAAATTCACGTCGCGAAGGCTGATCAAACAAGTCCCCACCGTGGACCGCTCAACCCTGATCGAAATCGGTAACACGCTTTTTACATCCAAAAGGTCGAACTCTATCGGCCCTCTGTAATTATTTGGTTTCCACCTGTATCATATCCATTTCAGAATGCCCGCAAACACAAGCATCATCAGGGCATCCACCAGGAAAAGCGCCCCGATCACGAGGCGCTGTATTTTCGGCGCCCAGTCGTGGCACAAAAAAGACACAACGAAGAAAGGAATATACACGGTGACGAAAACCGGCAGCGCGCCCCACCAGGGATAGACCCAGTGGAAAGCGGGCGTCATTGCCAGGAAGATTTCAATGAACGAAAACAGCGCCGCGTTGACCACGGCAAAAAAAATCCGGTTGTTGATGCCCAGAATTTTCAGTTTGGGATCTTCCGGCAAAACCTTGCTCATGATCAGGCCGGCAACTGAAAACATCAGACTCAATTCAATGCCCACTCCGACCAAAAGCAGAAATGACGTCCCGGTAGGCACCGTCCAGAGAGCGTGTCCGCTTCCATACTGAATCAGCGCATTGATTATTTCATAAAACCAGTGCACCAGATAAAGCGACAGACCTGCGGCAATCCCCTTCCAGTTCCGAATGCTTATTTCATGAGCGTACATAAAGATAACCGCCGCCAGAAGCGGGATCACATACCACTGGAAGTTTTCGCCGCTTCTTAAAATACTCATCGCCTGGGACGTCAATTCCGGATGATTCATGGCAACCTCCCTCAAGTCTGATTTGTGCTGATTTTTGTATCACAAACGTCGCGTCATTAAAAACTTATGATTCCCGAAACTCAAGTTCGGCGATTATGGCCTCAGCTACGCTTTAATCGTCAAACGACCCGGCACTCGAATCCGCCGGGCGTTACGATTTCGGCGAATTGAATTTTTTTTCCAGACGCCGCATGTCGTAGCTTCGGTAAAGCTCGGAATCATAAAACGATTTTTGATACGTGTGGTTGATCACCTGCATGATGATCGTGGACGAAAGACTTTTCGTGTCCCAGAGGGTTCGGAAAAAACGCCTCACTTTTTCCGGGCCGGCATAGAAGTTTTCCTTGATGTAGTGAATCCCTTCATAGACATCGTCTATCTCCATGAGACGGGGCTTAAACAGCATGCGGGTGAACGTGTAATCCTTCCAGGCTTGGGGATAGTTGGTATCGAGAATACGGTTTTGCTCGAAAAGCTCCCGATAGAAACGCGTGCCGGGAAGCGGTGTCGGTTTGGTCACCTGAACAATATCGATGCCGGCGTCCCGGACAAATTGAAGCGTTTTGCCGAAGCTCGCCTCGGTATCCGTGTCGCACCCCAGAATAAAACAGCCGATGATAACGATGCCGCTTTTACGGATATTTGAAATCAGCTCTAAAAAGCGGTCCCGTCTGGCGTAGGAAGCGTTGAGATTTTTCGAATAGGTCTTTAAGCTTTCCACTTCGATCGATTCGATGCCGACCAGAACGACACGGACGCCCGCCTGATAAGCCAGTTTCAACAGTTCAACGTCTTCGCCGAACTTCATCGACGCCTGCACATGGAAGTACTTTTTAATCTTGTTTCGAAGGATGGATTCAAAAAATTCCTTGAGCCACGCTTTCCCGATCGGCTTGCCCCGGCCGTCCACGCCTTCGTAACCCAGAATATTGTCGTCGAGAATCATGACGAACTTTTGCGGAATATCGGCCAGCTCCCGAATCACGTCTTCCACTTTTCGCCTGCGAAAGTCGCGGCCGTTGAACATGGTGACGGAGCAGAAGCTGCAATCCATCGGACAGCCTCTTGACGTCTGGATCGTTCCCCACAGATAGCGGTCGGCCTTCAGATACTGACGCTTCGGAATGGGCATGTGATCCAACGGCAGGCGGTCTGCAACGTATTTCGGCTGCAGCCGGCCCTGTTCAAAATCGTCAAGAACACGCCCCCAGACGCTTTCAGCCTCGCCGATGACCACCGCGTCGCAGTGTTGCAGGGCTTCATCCGGCATCGTTGAGGCATGAATGCCCCCCATCACGACGGGAACGTTTCTTTTTCGGTATTCGCGGGCAACCTCATAGGACCTTCGAATATGCGCCGTATAGGAGGTAATGCCGACCAGATCGGCATCCGGATAATTGACCGGCTCGATCCGTTCGTCGATGATGATAATTCGATACTTGTCTTCCGGGGTGAGCGCCGCAATGTAGGCCAGTGAAAGCGGCGCGATGGATGTGGATTTGTAGGCGCCCAAGCTCGTTTTCCGTTCGATGGGGCTGATCAATACCAGTGTGTACATCGTTTCGTGCTTCCTTTCACGCAAAAGCTAGTCCTGTAAGCCACCTGAGGAGAATGTCCGTTCTCCCACAATATCGCGACAAAACGTTGTGCCTGATACTCATAGATTTGATGCGGGCCTTTATACCATAAACAATCCTGAAATCATATCTTTGTCTGGCGGATTGTTGATCCGCCCTTTTTGGAAACAATGACCGCCCGGAGAATTGATTTGACATCATCGACCGGGAGTACTATCTGTGCCGCAGGCGAAACGCTTTTAGCGACCAATCCCAATGAATAAGGAGAAAATATATGAGTAAAAGACTGGAAAACAAAGTAGCGGTGATTACCGGCGGAACCAGCGGCATCGGCGAGGCCACCGCGGAAGTGTTCGCCGCCCACGGGGCGAAAGTCATCATTGCCGGACGCTCGGAAGACAAAGGCAAGGCGATTGCCGCGCGCCTGGGCGAAAATGTTGTGTATCAGCGCTGCGACGTCATGGTGGAAGCGGATATTAAAGCCGTGATCGATCTGGCCGTATCCAAGTTCGGAAAACTCGACTGCCTGTTTAATAACGCGGGTGGTCCCGACCGCGGCACGCTGGAGACCGTCACGCCGGAGGATTTCAACTACAGCATGAATCTTCTTCTGGGCAGCGTGGTGTTCGGCATGAAGCACGCCGCACCCGTCATGAAAGCGCAGGGCACAGGCTGCATTCTCAATAATTCAAGCGTTGCGGCCATCCGCATGAATCAGGGCGGGTATCTCTACACGGCGGCCAAGGCGGCGGTCACGCACCTCACGAGGCTTGCCGGCATGCAGTTGGGGCCTTCCGGCATCCGTGTCAACAGCATCTCTCCCGGCGCGATTGCCACGCCGATTTTCTGGGGCGGCTCGCAGGTGGCCAACACAATGACTGATGAGAAAAACGCGCAGAAAATGGAAAAGCTCAAAGCGAGCCTCGCCAAAGCTACGCCGCTGCCCCGCGCGGGTTTGGATAAAGACATCGCCTACGCGGCTCTTTATCTGGCCTCCGACGAAGGCAGCTTCGTCAACTGCCACGACCTTGTGGTGGACGGCGGCCGAACATCACTGTTCCGCGAAGGCGCCTGATCGTCTTTTCGTTTGATTATAACGTGGACGGCAACCGTTTGGCGGTTGTCGTCCACAGGTTACAGATGCCCGATAGACGGCACATCATCGTTTCGTGATCGTTTGCAGATTTGAGCCGGACGGCCGGCAGCCAAGACAATCCCTTCGCGAATTTGGTCGCCGATGGGTTCCGTCTTCCTACCGCGTCACCTCGACGGCGGACGTGAAAACTAAGCGTGCCAACACACTGGAGCTCTACGACATGAGCGGCAATGTCGCGGAGTTTTGTTACGACTGGTATCCCGGAACGGGCGTAGCGCCACAATCCCACAAAGTGATCCGGGGCGGCGCCTGGGGCACCAGGCAGAGTCCTACCGTCGATTCTTTCGGCAACAGCTATTATCTGCAAATCGGTTTGGAAGCGGCTGCTGCTCCCAAGATGCGAGCCCCCTGGAGATACAACGCCGGTTTCAGGCTGGCGCAGGCGGCCTTTCCGGAATAACCTCTGTAACCTGCCGGCGTGCGGCGGATGGAATTTTTTCATTCGCCGCGCGCTTTACAGTCATCTGTAAAAAAAGCCGCCTTGAACCTAAAACGGGCGGCTTGTTTTTTCCCGCCAGGCGGCAATTTTCCCTTCAAATGGAAATCTTTGGTTGTCTTTCTTTTAAAAATCCCATACACTGCCGTCACCTGTTGGCAGGACGGGCGTGAGAGCATATAACGCGGGCTGATTTATGAAAGACCCGCGAATGTTAAACTTAAAGGAGTTTCTTATGCACACGTTTACGCTCGACAAGCCGGACAACCTCATCGACTGGTGGCAGGAAAGCGCCGCTAAATTCGCCGACCGAAAATTTCTGGGCACTAAAAACAAAGACGGACTCTACGAGTGGGTCACCTATCGCGAGGTCAACACCCGCATCGACAACCTGCGCGCGGGTCTGGCCGGGCTCGGCGTCGGACCGGGCGACGCGGTGGGCATCATCGCCAACAATCGCGTGGAATGGGTCGTCGCGGCCTTTGCCACATGGGGACGCCGCGCACGCTTTGTGCCGATGTATGAGGCGGAGTTGGTCCAGATCTGGAAATACATCATTACCGACAGCGCCATTAAAGTTCTTTTCGTGTCCAAGCCCGAGATCTATGAAAAAATCAAAGATTTCCCAAAAGAAATCGAGACACTGAAGCACATTTTTGTCATCGACGCCGAAGGCGAAGGCTCGATGGCCGCGCTGGAAAAAGCAGGCTCGGCCTCACCGGTTGCGGCGCAGGTTCCCTCGCATGAAGAGATCGCCGAACTGATTTATACATCAGGCACGACCGGCAACCCCAAAGGCGTTTTGCTCTCTCACGGCAATTTCACGCACAATTCGGCATCCGGCATAAAAATGTATCCCGAACTGCTGAAAAATGACGGGCGCGATGCGCTGACTCTCGCGATCCTGCCCTGGGCTCATTCTTATGGTCAAAGTGGTGAATTATTCGCCATCATCCGTATGGGCGGCGCAACGGGGCTTGCGGAAAGCCCCAACACTATCGTCGATGACATCGTCAAAGTCAAGCCCACCTGGCTTGTGGCCGTTCCCCGGGTTTTCAACCGCATTTACGACGGCCTGTGGGCTAAAATGAACAAAGAAGGCGGACTGGCCAAAACCCTGTTTGTAATGGGCGTCGAAGCCGCGAAGAAAAAACGGGAACTTGCGGCAAAGGGCCAATCCGACTTTATGACCAATCTGAAATTCAAGCTGGCCAATAAAATCGTCTTTGCAAAAATCCGCGAGCGCCTGGGCGGACGGGTTATGGGTTCCATGACCGGCAGCGCGGCCGTCAATCCGGAAATTGCACAATTCTTTTTCGATATCGGCATTCCCATTTACGATTGCTACGGACTGACGGAAACATCGCCTGCCGCCACCATGAACGCGTCGTTCAGCTACCGGCTGGGCAGCGTCGGAAAAGCCATCGACAAGGTCAAGATCGTCATTGACCAGTCCGTTGTCGAAGAAGGGGCCAAGGATGGAGAAATCATTATTTACGGCCCCAATGTGATGAAAGGCTACCACAACCGTCCCGAAGACACGAAAGCCTCCCTGACGCCGGACGGCGGCTTCCGAACGGGAGACCGCGGACGCCTCGACAAAGACGGCTTTTTATTCATCACCGGCCGGATCAAGGAACAATACAAACTTGAAAACGGCAAATTCTGCTTCCCGGTTTCCCTCGAAGAGGAAATCTGCCTGGTGCCTTTCGTCCAGCAGGCGGTGGTCTACGGTTTCAACCGGCCATACAATATCTGCATCTTAGTTCCGGATTTCGACATCCTTTTTGATTACGCGACACAAAAAGGATGGCCGAAAGACAAGGAAACGCTCGTGGCAAGGCAGGATGTGATCGATCTGATCAGCGATACGATCACGAACCACCTCAAAGGCAAGTTCGGCGGCTATGAAATTCCGAAAAAGTTCCTGCTGCTTTCCGAACCGTTCAGTCTGGAAAACGGCATGCTCACGCAAACGATGAAGCTCAAACGAAACATCGTTTTAGAAAAGCTCAAAGACCGGATCGACGC
>CAYUDM010000033.1:0-30988 GCA_964443625.1 uncultured Smithella sp.
CCGAAGATCTCCAGGACCATGTCAGATATCCCGGGGGAATTTTTGAGATTCAGTCCGCGGGCTTTCCGGCCCGATATCGAGATCATCGGCGTGGAGCCCCAAAACGCTCCGTCTTTTTACAATTCCTGGAAAAAAGGCGAGATTGTCGTGCTTGACGAGGCCCACACCATAGCGGACGGGCTGGCCGCCCGCAGCATCTTCCATCTGCCGTATGTCATCCTTCGGGATGCCGTAAGCGATGTGGTTTTACTGTCTGAGGATGAAATCTTCGAAGGGATCCGGATGGCCCTGACAACCACTCACAACCTGGCCGAGCCGGCAGGCGCCGTTTCTTTGATGGCCGCCTACAAGATGAAAGACCGGTTTGTCGGAAAAAAAGTGGTTATGATTATGTCTGGCGGGAATTTAAATATGGATACGCTGAAGGTCGCCATTGGGAGCTGACAGGCGATCCTTGCGGCGTAATGATATAAGCCCCTCGAACAGGTTGTCCTATTCGAGGGGCTAAACGAGACCCGCCGATGCCGTCTTGTCTTTTTAACCGGAGTCCGTCATTGGAAATATTGGTCTTTTACGGGGGATCATCACGTCAAAGACCCTGTGCTTTCTTTTTTGCAAACAGCCAGCACAATAGACTCAGTACGCGCATCGCAGAATCCCGACTGCGTTTTATTTTAAAATCTTTCCAAAGAACGGGTCATGAAAATAAAATAAGAAAGAGTGCCGCAATGCCTGTTTATAAGCTTTAGAGAGCTTATTTAAATGCTTTTTTATTGGGCAGCATCGATTTCACCGCCAAAAACGCGCAATGCTTTGTTTTCCCTCCAAGTAAAATGATGTAACTTCCGTTTTACTGTCAGATACATATTTTATCCTGTGCATTGCGGCACCTTATGACTCTAAGGTATGGATGCCGATGAGATTGTCAATGCCGGTTTCTTTTAATTGTAGCCGACTCTGTCGCCGGCGCTTTCTTTGTGAAAGGCCTTACCCGGAATTAAAAGGCGTCAACGGGCGGGA
Source organism: uncultured Smithella sp. (assembly GCA_964443625.1). GTDB lineage: Bacteria > Desulfobacterota > Syntrophia > Syntrophales > Smithellaceae > UBA8904. Next base: position 1,021 of record CAYUDM010000033.1, read on the forward strand.
CGCCCTATACTCCTTATTGACAATGGCAAGGGTTTTCCTATAGTCATAAGCTCCGAGAAACGAAGGAGTACAAGGAGTTTTAAACTATGGAACAACCCGCAGTCCCCGCCCCGTCCGATTTTATCCGCGACATCATCGACGAGCATCTGAAGAACGGCAAGCACGCAGGCCGTGTGGCCACGCGCTTTCCCCCTGAACCCAACGGCTATATCCACATCGGACATGCGAAATCCGTGTGCCTCAATTTCGGACTGGCCGGACAGTACGGGGGCGGCTGTAACTTACGAATGGACGACACCGATCCGTTGGGCGAGTCGATGGAATACGTGGAATCGATCATCCGGGATATCCGCTGGCTTGGGTTTGACTGGGGGAACCGGTTGTTTTTTGCGTCCGACTATTTTGAAAAACTCTACGCGTTTGCCGTCGAACTCATCAAACAAGGCGCTGCCTACGTCTGCGACCTTAATGCCGACGAGGTGCGGGAGCGCCGCGGAACGTTCACCGAGCCGGGAAAGGATAGTCCTTACCGCGGTCGCTCCGTCGAAGAAAATCTCGATCTTTTTGCCCGGATGCGAAAAGGCGAATTTGCCGACGGCACCCGTACGCTGCGCGCTAAAATCGACATGACCGCACCCAACATCGTCATGCGCGATCCCGTCTTGTATCGGATCAAACGGGAGCCGCATTACCGGACGGGTGATCAGTGGGTGATCTATCCGATGTACGATTTCGCCCACTGCCTGTCGGACGCCCTGGAGAACATCACGCACTCCATCTGCACGCTGGAGTTTGAAAATAACCGACCTCTGTATGACTGGATTGTTGAGCGTCTGATTCCCGAAAACCGGCCCCAGCAGATTGAATTTGCGCGGCTCAATTTAAGTTACACCGTGCTCAGCAAGCGCAGACTGATTGAGCTCGTCCAGAAAAAGTATGTCGGCGGCTGGGACGATCCGCGCATGCCCACTGTGACCGGCATGCGCCGTCGGGGCTATCCGCCCGAGGCGATTCGGCAGTTTTGCGCGGCCATTGGTGTGGCTAAAAACGACAACCTGATTGACGTGGCGCTGCTCGAACACTGCGTGCGCGAGACTTTGAACGATACCGCGCCCCGGGCCATGTGTGTTTTGCGTCCCCTGAAAGTAATCATCGATAATTACCCCGAAGGGAAAGTCGAGCAGATCTCCTGCGCGAATCATCCGAAGCGTCCTGAACTCGGCACAAGGCAGGCGCCCATGTCCCGGGAGATTTATATTGAACGCGATGATTTTCTTGAAGATCCGCCGAAAAAGTATAATCGGCTCGCTCCCGGACGCGAAGTGCGTCTGCGAAACGCCTATGTGATCAAGTTTGAAAAGATGGTCAAAGATGAAAAAACCGGTGATATCCTTGAGCTGCATTGCAGTTACTCACCGGAAACGCTTGACGGTCCGCCGGCCGACGGGCGCAAAGTGCAGGGCGTGATCCACTGGGTTTCGGCCGGACACGCCGTGCCGGCTGAAGTTCGCCTCTATGACAGGCTATTTTCTATTCCAGATCCCGGAAGCGAGGAGGACTTCTTGAAATTTCTCAATTCCGATTCTCTGGAAATTCTGACCGGATGCCTGGCCGAAGAAAGCGTCAAAGAAGCCAAACCGGGTGAGCGCTACCAGTTTGAAAGACAGGGCTATTTCTGTGTTGATGAAAAGGACACGACGCCCGGCAGGCTGGTTTTCAACCGGGTGGTGGCGCTTCGAGACAGCTGGACGAAAATTGCGGATAAAAAGTAGACGAAAAAAACAGGCATTTTGAAAAAAAGACAAGAAGAAAAGAAAGAAGAAAAGAAAGAAGAAATGGCTGGGGAACAAGGATTCGAACCTTGATTAACGGAGTCAGAGTCCGTCGTCCTACCATTGAACGATTCCCCAGTAGGATCGATGTGTTGAGCCGCCTGACGTGGATTGCCGCCATGAGGCTCGCATCGGGCGCTTATATAATGCGATTGAATTCCGATGTCAATCATTTTTCTTTTTGTTTTCCACAAGGAAATGATTACACGCGTCGATCGGACACGAGTTGCGCAAAATGTTCAAACGACCGGTTGTAGGTTCTTTCGGCATCGGAGGGAAAACAGCAGCCGGGCAACTGTCTTTTCTTCAAGTGATAGGCAAGGCAATCACAGCAAATGCCTTTGCGGCTGCACGAATCATACGAACAGGCGCATCCATCCAAATTATTTTCCTTTTGGCAGTCCATGGCTTCTCCTCGTGTTCCGACAAACGGCCTGCTCTAAAGCTTTCCACATCGGCCGGCAGGATTTGAAACGCAAGCCGGCCCGTGGAATTCTCCGTCTCCGAGTGTGCGTCAAGGTCTATCATAACGGGGTTGCAAAAGGAAGCGCCTCAATCCGATCGTTAATCGCGTCCGACATTTTTTTATTGCGTCGGAAACATCCGTAGTGTAAAAAAACTCGTATTCATCCGGAAAAGATACTCAGGAAAGGAGTTTGTCGTTATGAAGAAAATTGTATTTTTTGCTGTGGTTCTGGCTTTTATTTTGTCCGTGTCGGTCCAGTCCTATGCGCAGGTCCCCAAAGGACTTTATGCAGGGGTGACCGGCGGATTTTCCGTTGCAGAGGATATGTCCTCGTCTGTCACCAACCGTTTTCAGGCTTGGGATTCCATCCGTTTCGACACGTCGCTTAAAGCCGGCTATCTGTTCGGCGCCAAAGTGGGCTGGCAGACGCCCTTTACCGACAGGATCATGGCTCTTGAACTTGAATTGCTCAATATGGGCCACGAAATGGATACCGCCAAAAGTTTATTATACTACCCGGAAAGCAGCGTGGACGGCAGAGTCTTTATCTCTTCGCTGATGACCAATGTCATTGCCCGTTATCCCAAGGGAAAGGTTCACCCCTACGTCGGAATTGGCGGCGGTCTGGCCTATATGGCCTTTGATGAAATTAAAAACGGATATCCCCCGTTTTGGATCAACAGCGGATCGGACGTCGTTTTAGCCTACCAGCTCATGGCGGGCGTAGAGATTGATATCGCGAAAAACTTTGTTTTAGGCGTCGGATACAAATACTTCGATGCCATGAAAGCCACTTACGAATCCGATTTTGGCGGTCCGGGAACCTATGTTCCCGCAGAAGTGGAAATGGATTACAAATCGCACAACTTCATGCTGAGTTTCAGCTATCTGTTTTAAGCTGAAAAGAAATCAAAAAGGCAGGCCCTGAAAATCAGTATCGGGCCTGCCTTTTTTTCAAATCATCTCATTAACGTTTCGATCCGTAGCCGATCGATTTGACGGAATCTTCGATGGCGGCAAGAACCGCCGGATCGTCGATGGTGGAGGGGATGACGTAATTCTTTCCGTCCACAATTTTGCGCATCGTTGAACGCAGGATTTTGCCCGACCGGGTCTTGGGCAGGGCCTTCACCACGACGGCTTCCTTAAAGCAGGCCAGCGCACCCAGTTCGGAGCGCACCATCGAGACGAGCTCCCGGACAATCTCTTCGGGCGCGCGATCGACGCCTGCTTTCAAAACGACGAACCCGACCGGCACCTGGCCCTTCAAAGCGTCATCTGCGCCTAAAACCGCGCATTCGGCCACATCCGGATGCTTCGAGACGATCTCCTCCATCGATCCGGTGGACAGCCTGTGACCCGCGACATTGATGACATCGTCGATACGTCCCATGATATAGAGATAACCGTCTTCATCGAAACGGCCGCCGTCACCCGTTACATAGTAACCGGGACGCTCGGTGACATAGTCCAGATACCGTTTATCGTCCTGCCACAGCGTCGGCAGGCAGCCGGGCGGCAGGGGCAGCTTGATGACAACCGCGCCTTCCTGTCCGTTGGGCAATCGGTTGCCGTCCATATCCAGAATTTGAACATTGTATCCGGGAACCGGCTTCGTGGGCGATCCCGCCTTGATGGGGAAGGGTTCAATCCCCATGCAATTGGCCGCAATCGGCCAGCCCGTTTCGGTCTGCCACCAGTGATCAATGACGGGTATTTTCAGCATATCGCTTGCCCAGAAATACGTGTCCGGATCAAGGCGCTCGCCGGCGAGAAACAAATAGCGCAGGCAGGAGATGTTGTGCTGCTTGAGGTAGTCGCCTGACGGATCTTCTTTTTTAATGGCGCGAAAGGCGGTCGGCGCGGTGAAAAGCACGGATACGCCATGCTGCGCGATGACCCGCCAGAAGGCGCCGGGATCAGGCGTGCCCACGGGTTTGCCTTCGTAGAGGATGGTTGTGCATCCGTGCAAAAGAGGCGCATAAACGATGTAGGAATGGCCGACCACCCATCCCACATCGGACGCGGCCCAGAAAACCTCGCCGGGTTTTACGTCATAGATATATTCCATCGACCATTTCAGGGCCACGGCGTGGCCGCCGTTGTCCCGCATAACGCCTTTGGGTTTGCCCGTTGTGCCGGATGTGTAGAGGATATAGAGGGGATCGGTCGCCGCGACCGGCACGCAGGCGGCGGGTTTGGCGTCTTGGATGAAAGCTTGCCATTCGAGATCGCGACCTTCGACGAGGTCGGCTGCGACCTGTGGCCGCTGATAGATAATACACTTTTGCGGTTTATGGCCGGCCAGGCCGATGGCGTCGTCCAGCAAGGGCTTATAAGGCAGAATTTTCTTTCCTTCAATGCCGCAGGATGCCGAAACGATGACCTTGGGCTTGGCGTCGTCGATGCGGATGGCCAGCTCGTTGGGCGCGAAGCCGCCGAAGACGACGGAATGAACGGCCCCGATCCGCGCGCAGGCCAGCATTGCCACGACCGCCTCGGGAATCATCGGCATGTAGATAATGACCGTATCGCCTTTTCTAACGTCCAGACGCTGGAGAGCGCCGGCGAAAACGGAAACCTGCTCGAGTAGTTCACCGTAGGTGATCTTCTTGACGATCCCCGTGACGGGGCTGTCATAGATGATCGCCGCCTGATCCTTGCGTCCTGCTTCGATCTGCCGATCCAGGGCGTTTTGGCAGGTGTTGAGTTCGCCTCCCGGAAACCAGCGGTAGAAGGGTTGATTGCTGTCGTCGAGAACTTTGTTCCATGGCTTCGACCACAGGATGCTTTCGGCCGCACGTCCCCAAAACGCTTCAGGCTGGCCGATCGACTGCTCATAGATCTCCTGATACCCAAACGATTTTGACATAACGCCTCCTAATATTTTTATTTGTTGATGCGCTGTCAGGGGGCCGGCGCCGGGGCCGGGCTACAAAACGGAAAACCGGCGGCAGGCGCTCAGTGAGGGCCTGCCGGAAAGATCAGTCGATTACGGAACCTCTTCATAGTAAGTATCTAAAACACCGTCGAGCAGCTGCAGCGCCCGGACCCTCACCGCGACGATGTCCGTCTTTTCGTCGTCGAGCAACACTTTCAGGTCCGGATGACGGTCGATTAACTGCCGCCTCAGGCCTAGTTTTTTTTCTGCCGGCAAGGCCTGGAGGCAGGACCCCGTGATGGTCAGCGCGCGGACCCGCCCCTCGCTGTGGCGCGAGTCGATCAGAAGGCTGACGGTGGGATTATTGATCAAGTTAGCGTATTTTTTTGTGTTTTTCTGCGTCGCCATGTAGAGTTCCCGGCAGTCGTCGGAACTGATATACGACATCAGTGAGCAATGAGGGGCGCCGTCGGCGACTGTGGCCAAAACACAAAAACGGTTGGAAGCGATCATAGTCCGGATGTCTTGACGCATGATGAACTCCTTAAAGAAATGTGTTTACCGGTCTAGAACGTCCCGGATTTTCTGGGACAGTTCTTCGATGCGGAACGGTTTGGCAATCAATCCGCGACAGCCGCCGTCGAGGAGTTTCTGCGCTTCGCGGCTGTTACTGTAGCCGGTTGAGACAATGACCCTGGCGTTTGGATTGATCTGCCGGATTGCGGCGAATGTTTGCGCACCGTTCATGCCCGGCATAATCATATCCAGAATGACCAGATCAATGTCTTTGGCCTCTTGCGCGTAAAGGTCCACAGCTGTCGGGCCGTCGGAGGCCACACGGATCTTGTAGCCCAGGCTGATTAGTATGTCGCGGCAGACATCCAGAATAGAGTCTTCGTCATCCACCAGTAAAATGGTTTCCGTGCCTTTAAAGATCGTTTTGGATGCGTAGGTTTCTTCGGGAACGTCCTTTTCCGACGCGGGCAGATACAAGACAAATTGCGTTCCCCGGTTCGGCGCGCTGTCGACTTCAATGGCGCCTTTGTGGTCTCGCACAATACCGTAGGCGGACGCCAGTCCCAGTCCGACGCCGCGTCCTCTTTCCTTGGTGGTGAAAAAGGGTTCAAAGATATGCTGACGGGTTTCCTCGTCGATTCCTCTGCCCGTGTCACGGATCGTGATTTTGATGTATTTCCCCTTGCGGATATTCTGAGCCGGCACCGAGCGGGAAAACGTCACGGGTTGAGTTTCCACGAAGATCTCGCCGCCCTGCGGCATGGCCTGCCAGGCGTTGACGAACAGATTCAGAAGAACCTGTTCGATTTGCACGCGATCCACTTCCGCGACGGCCGGCCCGGCGGGAAAGCGCTGATGGACGGTGATTTCCTTTTTGGTTCGGCCGAAGAGGTTGACGGTTTTGGCAATCAGGGCATTGATATCCGTCGGCGAAAGCTCAAAGCGGCCGCCTCGCGCGAAACCCAGAAGTTTTCCGGTTAAATCCGCGCCGCTTTGAACAAGCGTTTGAATGTTCAAAAGCTTTTCGAAGTCGGGATGGATGGTATCCATCTTTAAAAGCAAAAGAGAAATATATCCCTGGATGCCCATCAGAATGTTATTGAAGTCATGAGCGATACCGCTTGCCAGCCGTCCGATCGCCTCCATTTTCTGGGCGTGGAGCAGTTGGGTTTCGAATCGTTTGCGTTCGGAGACATCCCGGGCGTTGATGATGATACCGCCGATGGCGGAATTGGTAAGACAATTGTTGCCCAGCGCCTCGAGGGAAATCCAGCAGGAGTCGGCATGACGGAAGCGCAGTTCCGTGGCGATTCCTTTGTTTTGATGCAGGATCACTTCGCGAAGCGCCTTGGAAACGTTTTTGATGTCTTCGGGGTGGATATAGTCGAACGCGCTGTGCCCATTGAGCTCGTCTTGGTTGTACCCCAGCAGGGTTTTCACGGACGGCGAGACATATCTAAAGACGCCTGCTTCATCCAAGACCACGATAATATCCGAGGATTTCGCCAAAAGTTCCTGGGTGCGCTGCTCGGCTTGTTCAAGGGCCTGTTGCGATAGTTTCCGCTCGGTGATGTCCAAGACAGCACCCTGCAAATGGGTGATGCGGCCGTTTTTTGCAAAAATGAAAACATTTTGATCTTCGACCCATCGCGTTTTGCCGTGCTTGTCGATAATCCGGTAGGTCTGGGCGAAATGATTCGTTTTATCTTTCATAAAACGCAAAACTTCCGTTTCCACCCTCGGGGCGTCGTCCGGGTGCGTGATGGCCTGCCAGGTCAGCCGGCCCGAAAGAAAGTCATCGGCTGAATAACCCCACTCGGCGATATTTCCGGAAATGTATTCGACGGGCCAGGTTTCGCCCAGACGCCAGACACAGTAGATCACGGGACTGCGGTTGATGATGGATTCGGCGTCCGGCAGTTTTTTCACGGATCGTTGGACCTTGCGGATGCCTTTTGTTTTCGTTTTTCCTTCCGTCATGGCGATACGCTAAAACGTCTGTAAAATAAAATCAATCAGGAAATGGAAAATTTAACCGAGAATCCCACCGATGGCAGTGACCGATTTTTCAGGCAGCAAAATGCAGTCCTTCGTGATGGAAACGCCGAGACGATCCAGTTGGAGCCGGGCGTGGATGCTTTGTTGATTTTGCAGGCCGAAATCCGCGTACCCCGCCGAAAATCGGCGCGCAAGAAGCGTCTTGCCTTCGCGGCGAATCTGGCGGTTGACGAAATCCATAATCCAGTCCAAGGCCGCATCAGCCATTTCGCTGCCTGTTGCGTCATAGATCACGGCGGTTCGCATATCCCCCCCGCGCGTCTTTTCTCCGATGGCTTCCATGATCGCGGCGCCCGCAGTTGCGCCCAGAAGCAGGGCTTCCCGGCAATCCCGTAGAAAGGCGGATAGTTTGGCGCTGTCCAGCGCTTCCGTGTCTGCAAGCGTGACAGATCGTTCATCCCGACGGACTAGAGGGAGGCGTAAAAAGGATCCCTTAAGTGTGATCAATGAAGATGCCTCATCAATCCGGCGGTCGATTTCTTGCTGATCGGCGGTGGTCAGTCGGGTTGTCTTTTTTTTGAAGCCGAGTCGGGCGTAAATGGCTGCCCTGGGCAAATCCGGGAGGATCTTGCTGAGATGCGTGGGGGATTGCGTCATGAAACCCGCCTGCGAAGGTTACTTTTGAATGCTGTTGTAGCGCCGTTTCCAGCGGTCGAGTTTTTTGAAGGCGTCCGCGACGATCTCCGAGAGCATATCCATGTCGAGCGGTTTTTCAAAATAGTCGTCAAACCCCGCTTCGCGGCATTCTCCGATTTCAAACAAAGGCGCCCAACCGGTGATCGCGAAGATCATCGAGACCGGCTTGCTTTCGCGAATCTGACGGCACAAATCGATACCGTTCATGCCGAAGAGCTTCAAGTCGAGGAAAATAACGTCGATTTCATTGTCATTGAGGATGTTCAACGCCGTTTGCCCATCCTCCGCGGCGATCACGTCGTATCCCTCATCGGTAAACACGCCGGAAAAAAGCTCGCGTACGGATGCCTCATCGTCCACAATCAATATTTTTCCTTTTTCTGCCAACGCGCGTGTTCCTCCTTAGCAAAGTCAGTCGAGAGATTCTTTCAATTTTGCGGCCACCGCGTCGCCCATCTCCCGCGTGCCGACGAGTTTTGATCCCCGTGAATAAATATCCTTCGTGCGCAGTCCGTCTTGCAAAACGCCTGTGACGGCTTTTTCGATAAGCGCCGCTTCGTTTTGCAGCCCCAGCGAATGCCGAAGCATCATCGCGGCCGACAAAATCGTCGCCAGCGGATTGGCGATGTTCTTCCCCGCGATATCCGGCGCGGAGCCGTGAATCGGTTCGTAGAGCCCCCGGCCGTCTCCCAGGGAGGCCGAAGGCAGCATACCGATGGAGCCGGTCAGCATCGCGGCCTCGTCGCTCAGAATGTCGCCGAACAGATTTGTGGTCACAATCACATCGAACTGCGACGGCCGCCGGATGAGCTGCATCGCGCAATTGTCCACATACATGTGTCCCAGCGCGACATCCGGATACTTCCGGCCCGCTTCCGTGACCACATCACGCCAAAGTTCCGTGGTCTCCAGGACGTTGGCCTTATCGACCGACACCAGATTCTTTTTTCGCTTCCGGGCCAGCTCGAAGGCGGAAACGGCAATCCGGCGGATTTCCTCTTCCGTGTAAATCATTGTGTTGACGCCCGTCCGCATGCCTTTTTCATTGCGGCTCACGCCGCGGGGCTTGCCGAAATAGACATCGCCGGTCAATTCCCGCAGGATCAGAATGTCGATGCCGCGGATGATTTCTTTTTTCAGCGGGGACGCGGCCAAAAGTTCGTCAAAGGCGACGATCGGACGCAAATTCGCATAAAGCCCCAGCTTTTCGCGAAGTCCCAGAAGCGCACGCTCAGGCCGGACGCTGTAGTCCAGGCCTTCCCATTTTGGACCGCCCACGGCACCCAGAAGCACGGCGTCACTTTCAAGCGCGAGTTCCAGGCTTTTGTCGGGCAGCGGTACGCCGAAACGGTCATAAGCGATTCCGCCTACGTCTCCTTCCTTCAGAGACAGATCGATACTTTTCTTATCGGCGATCACATCCAAAACCTTTAAGGCTTCCGCAATGATTTCCGATCCGACGCCGTCTCCGGCGAATACGGCAATCTTATGAGATTTTTGCGTCATGCATTCCTCATTTCTTTTTCGCGATGTGTTTCATCAATCCGCCGTCGGCGATCAGCTGCTCCATGAAGGGTGGGATCGGGCTGATGGAAAAGGATTGATCCGACCCCGCGACCTTGATGATGCCTGCTGTACTGTCGATGACGATTTCCCGGCCTTCGGACAGAGCGTCGGCCAGGTCCTTCGATTCAAAGATCGGCAGGCCCATGTTGAAGGCATTGCGATAGAAAATACGGGCGAAGCTTTTAGCCACGACACACGATACTCCCGCCGCCTTGATGGCGATCGGGGCGTGCTCCCGTGACGATCCGCAGCCGAAGTTTTCCCCGCCCAGAATGATGTCGCCGGGTTTCATCTTTTTTACGAAATCCGGGTCCGCGTCTTCCATGCAATGTTTGGCCAGTTCGGCGGGATCGGACGTGTTGAGATAGCGAGCCGGAATGATCGCGTCGGTATCAATGTTGTCTCCGAATGTCCAGACTTTTCCTTTAAAAATCATAACGGATAATCCTCATTTTGTTTAGAGTTCCTCCGGGGAGGCGATGCGTCCGAAGACGGCCGACGCCGCCGCGACGGCGGGGCTGGCCAGATAGACTTCGCTTTTGGGATGGCCCATCCTGCCCACGAAATTGCGGTTGGTCGTGGCGACCGAGCGCTCGCCTTCGGCCAGAATGCCCAGATGACCGCCCAGGCAGGCGCCGCAGGACGGCGGGGAGATGACCGCCTCGGCATCCATGAAAATATCCAGCAGCCCTTCAGCCATGGCCTGCTTGTAGATGGCCGGCGTGGCCGGAACCACGATCAGACGCACATGCGGCGCGGCCTTGCGGTTTTTCAGAATCTGCGCGGCGATGCGGAGATCTTCGATGCGTCCATTGGTGCACGAGCCGATGAGCGACTGGTCGATTCGGATTTCGCCTGCCTCGCTGATGCCCCGGACGTTGGAGGGCAAATGCGGGAAGGCCACCTGCGGTTCGAGTTTAGAGGCGTCGATTTCAATCACGTCGGCGTAGACCGCATTCGTGTCGGAAACGTAAACTTTATAAGGCCGCTTGGCGCGTCCCTTGACGTACTCAACCGTCACGGCGTCCACCGCGAAGATGCCGTTTTTCGCGCCGGCTTCAATCGCCATGTTCGCCATACTCAGGCGGTCGGCCATCGGAAGCGCGCTGATGGTGTCTCCCGTGAATTCCATCGCCTGATACAGAGCGCCGTCCACGCCGATGCGGCCGATAATATGAAGGATGAGATCCTTGCCGGAGACCCATTTGCCGAGTTTTCCGGAGATCACGAACTTGATGGTTTGCGGAACCTTGAACCACAGCTCGCCGGTCAGCATGGCTGCGGCCAGATCGGTGCTGCCCACACCGGTGGCGAAAGCGCCCAACGCGCCGTAGGTGCAGGTGTGACTGTCGGCGCCGATGACCAGATCGCCCGGAACCACGATGCCTTTTTCCGGCAACAGGGCATGCTCGACGCCCACCTGCCCGCCTTCATAGAAATGGGTGATGCCGTGCTCGAGGGCGAACTGGCGCACCGTTTTGCACTGCTGGGCGGAATTGATATCTTTGTTGGGCGTGAAATGATCCAGCACCAGCGCAATTTTATCCCGGTCGAAAACTTTTTTGCCGCCTGCGGCGCGAAACTCGCGGATGGCGATGGGCGCCGTAATGTCATTGCCCAGGGCGATGTCCACTTTGGCGTTGATGAGTTGTCCCGGCGCGATATCGGTCAGACCCGCATGTGCCATGAGAATTTTTTCCGTAATTGTATGCCCCACTTTTTTAGCTCCTTGACGAAAATCCTGCTTTATTAAAAAGAAAAGCCGTTCTTATCTCATTTCTTAGCGTAATTCAACTTTAACCTTCCTGACGTTGTGCTTGAGAAACTCCAGGCGGTTTAAGGCGTTGATATAGGCCTTGGCGGATGCCACAATGACATCCGGGTGCGCGCCGCGCCCGACCACGGAATGGCCGTTGAACTTAAGCTGCACCATCGTTTCCCCCTGCGCGTCCGATCCGCCGGTGATGGCGTTGACGGCGTATTTCAAAAGCGGGTAGTTGGTCTTCGTGATTTTGCGGATGGCCGCGAATGTCGCATCCACCGGGCCGTTGCCGAAACCCGTGTCCCGAACGACCTCCTTGCCGACCTGCAATTCCATCGTTGCCGTGGGAATCGCAACGTTGCCGCTGACGACATTTAAGTAAATCAGGTTGTATTTGTCCTCACCGCGATAGATTTCCTCATAGAGGATCGCCTCGAGATCTTCGTCATAAATATCCTTTTTGAGATCGGCCAGCGACTTCACCCGCGCGGCGACCTTGGTCAACTGCTCATCGTTTAGCGCATAGCCCATTTTTTTCAGATGATGCGAGATGGCGGCGCGGCCGGAATGCTTGCCCAGGACGATATGCGTATCCGAGATGCCGACGGATTTGGGCGTCATGATCTCATAGGTGATTTTTTCCTTGATCAGACCGTCTTGGTGAATTCCGGATTCATGCGCGAAAGCATTGGCCCCGACAATCGCTTTATTGGGCTGCACAGGAATGCCGGTAATTTGCGTCAGCAGGCGCGACGTTTTATAGATCTGTTCGGTCTTGATTTTCGTGTGCAGGCCGTAAAAATCCTTGCGCGTGGCCAGCGCCATCACGATTTCCTCCATGGCCGTATTGCCGGCGCGTTCGCCGATGCCGTTGATCGTGCATTCCACCTGTCGGGCGCCGGCGCGGATGGCGGCCAGGGAATTGGCCACGGCCAGCCCCAGGTCGTTGTGGCAGTGTACGGCGATGATCGTGTTGCCCATATTCTTGACGTTGGCAAACAAATACGCGATGAGGTCGCCGAACTCCTCGGGAATCGTGTAGCCGACAGTGTCCGGGATGTTGACCGTGCCGGCGCCCGCGTCAATCACCGCCGAGACCATATCCACCAGATAGTCCTTATCCGAGCGGGTCGCGTCCATCGGGGAAAACTCGACGTTGCCGGTATAGGAACTGGCCAGCCGGACGGCCTCCACGGCTTCCTTGAGCACTTGCTCGCGGCTCTTTTTGAGCTGGTATTTCAGATGAATATCCGACGAGGAAATGAACGTGTGGATGCGGGGATGCGTCGCGCCTTTGATCGCCTCCCAGGCCCGATCGATGTCCTGTTTATTGGCCCGGGCCAGACCCGCGACCTGTGACTTTTTGATTTCCCGGGCGATCTGACGTACCGCGTCAAAGTCGCCGTCGGAAGCGATGGGAAATCCCGCTTCAATAATATCGACTCCCATTTTTTCGAGCTGTCGGGCCAGAATCAGCTTTTCCTCCGTGTTCATGCTGTATCCGGGTGACTGCTCGCCGTCGCGCAAGGACGTGTCAAAAATATAGACGCGTTTTTTGTCCCTCTTCATGATTTTCTCCTTTTCAAATCGATAAAATTCAATTCATTTCTTTTTGGATGAATTCCTTCGTCGCCTCTTACGGGCTTTCCAAGCCGGATTACAAATTCGGCGTCTTTTTGCGCCGCCTTGCAGCCCGACGAAAAAAGGCCGTGGGGTTTGCTGCCCACGGCCTTTTTTCAGGGAATCATCGGTTGTGTGTTCAGCGACGACCTGAAAGCGACACGGGGCGGGCCCCAAGCAACAGGCTAAGCAGCGCCAAGCCCGGAAGCAGGGTCAATAGGAGGCCGGTCAGTGTCGTTTGCGCTATGCCGAACATCAAAAATCCTTCTTTAAAAAAACGTTGTAAAAATATCGGCTACCCTAATTCAAAACTTGAATGTTGTCAAAATATATTTGCATAAAAAAAGGCGCCCGAAGGCGCCCTTTAAAGGAGGAATCTGTCGCTTTGGCTAGGGACACATTCCCACACCCAGTCCGGGACCGGCTCCGCGTCTGGGACCGAATTCTCCATCGCCGCGCATGCCGCCTCGCGGTCCAAAGCCGGTGCCGCGTCCCCACCCGGTATTGGCGAGTTTTTCATTCTGCTCGGGCGTCAGCACTTTGCGTGTTTCCAGCCTCAGCGCGGTGACTTTGTCTTCCATCTCATTTCGCAAAGCCCGCAGTTCCTGCTGGGCCCCGGTGATTTTATTGCGGTCCGGATTCGCCTCCAGCCACAATCTGCGCAATTGCACCGATTTGTCAAAAATCTTTTCCCGAAGCGGTTTGGTATCCTGGGCATGTGCGTCCTGCAGGGCTTCGATTTTTGTTTTTTGTTCGTCAGTCAGGTTCAACCTTTCCATGACCGCATCCCGGTTTGGCCCGTAGCCCCGGCCCTTTCCCGAGCCGGGTCCCCAGGCAAACGCCTGTGTGGTTAAAAGCAGGCCCGCCACAACGGCTGTTAGTGTTAGCAATGTTTTTTTCATGATCGTAACTCCTTTTTGTACGTTTTTTGCTGATCAGTTATGCCTTACAATAGCAATGCCTGTGCCAGGCTGGAGAAAATGATTATAAGCATTTGTAATCACAATTAAAAATCTTAGATTCAGCCGGGGGAAAGACATTGATTTTTAAAAAAGACATGGGTAGTATGTATCCAAATGAGGAGATCAACTGGTACCTTTGGCGCCGGGAAGGAGAAAAAGTCGGCTATGCCGGGCATCTTAAGAAAAAAGAAAAAGTGGGATATAGCCGTCTGGGCTGTGACCAGCGCCACGGCGGTGCTAATTCTGATTGTTGCACTGATGGCGCTGGCGCAGTTTCGCCTGCGCGAGAATCAGGCGGTGTCTTTGTTTATTGAAAAGGGATCAACGCTGATTGCGTCTTTCGAGGCAGGTTTGCGACATTCAGGCCCCGGCGTCCCGGACACCTTCACGTTCCAGAAGCTGCTTATGGAAACCGCCCAGCAGCCGGATATTGACCATATCATTGTCACCGACAGCCGTGGAAATGTTTTAGCTGACAGCAATCCGGCCATGCTGGAGACAAAATACGGCCTGGATCTGGATCCTTTATCCCTTGCCGCGGGGCGGGAAATTCGCTGGCGGGCGACTCCCAATCCCGGCGGCGCCGGAACATTTGAAGTTTATCGAACATTGATTCCGGGACGCGACCGGCCTGCCGGGGGGGAGGGCCCCTGGATTATTTTTGTCGGCTTCAACATGGATAAAATTGAACGGGCCGTCCGGGATGACAAACGGGGCATGGTGATGGTTTCGCTGAGTCTGGCCCTTGTGGGTTCGCTGGCCATTATTTCTTTGTTTCTGGCTCAGTCCTATCGACTGACGCGGGCGTCTCTTTCCCGGGTCACGGTATTTTCCGACGCCCTGGTGAAAAATATGCCCATCGGCGTTTTGGCGCTGGATTCAAAAGAAAAAATTGCAACCTGCAATGAACAGGTCCGCGACCTGCTGCCCTGTTCCTGTGACGACGCAATCGGTCGCCGGATCGATGAGCTGGTTGCCAGGCCTTTTGTCGATTTGCTCGACGGGCTTGCTGAATCGGAAACCCTCATTGAAAAAGACATTATCCTTCAGTCGGGGCAAGAGGGCGAAAATGACACGCGCGTCTGGGAAGCCGTCGCCGCCCGGTTGCGGGGGGAGGATGCGCCCGAAGGGAAAATCCTTCTGGTTCGCGATGTGACAGCGATTCGAAAAATGGAGCGGGAAGTGGCCCAAAGCCGCCATTTGAACGCGATCGGATCCCTGGCTGCCGGGGTCGCTCATGAAATCCGCAATCCGCTGAGCTCCATCAAGGGCCTCGCCGTCTATTTCAGGGAACGGCTATCCGGCAACGCTGAAGATGAGAAAACGGCTGATGTCATGATTGCGGAAATCGAGCGCCTCAACCGGGTCATCAGCCGGCTGATTGAATTTGCAAGGCCACTGGATCTGAAGAAGGAAGCCGTTGACCTCAAGGCAATTGTCGAAAATACCCTGACGCTCATCGGCGCAGAGCTTCGCCAAAACGCTGTGGCCGTGGATGTGGTGGAGGGCAACCCCCTTCCGCGGGTGACGGCCGACCCCGATCAGGTCAGGCAGGTGTTTTTGAACCTGTTTCTCAACGCGCTTGCGGCCATGCCCGAAGGCGGCCGCCTGTTGATCGCTCTTATGGCCCGAAACGGTCAGGTTCAGGTGGAGATAGCCGATACGGGCCGTGGCATTGACGAGCAGGACCTGCCCCGGATTTATGATCCCTATTTTACGACCAAGCCGGCCGGTACGGGCCTGGGGCTCGCGGTGGTGCAAAAAATCATGAACGAACACGGCGGCGGCATTCAGATCGAAAGTGACGCCGGCTCCGGCACGAAAGTAACCCTGCGATTTTTTCAAAAGGATTCGGAAAGGAACTAAACATGAGAGGCAAACCTGAAATTCTTGTCGTCGATGATGATGCGGCGCACCGGCTGATGCTGGAGAAGCTTTTGGGCGGCTGGGGCTATAGCGTCTCCGAGGCCGATGACGGAGCCGTGGCGATCGCAGAGGTCCGCAAGCGTTCGTTTGACCTGGTGTTGATGGATATCCGGATGGCGACTGTCTCCGGCATTCTGGCTCTGGAGGAAATCAGAAAGATCGACGCTTCGATTCCGGTGATCATCATGACCGCTTACGCCTCCGTGGAGACGGCGGTTTCCGCGCTCAAAAAAGGCGCCTATGATTACCTGACCAAACCGTTGAATTTCGATGAACTCAAGATTGCCATCGGGCGGGCCACTGAGCACAATCTTCTCAAGAAGGAAAACGAATATCTGAAACGCAGGCTGGGCGAGCAGTTCGACCGGCGCAACATCATCGGCTCCAGCGCTGCGATGATGCAACTCCTTGAGACGGTCGAGCAGGTGGCGCCGTCCGAAGCGACCGTTCTGGTGACGGGCGAGTCCGGCACCGGCAAAGAAATGATCGCCAACGCTCTTCATGCCAACTCTCGTCGCAAGGATGCGCCGTTTGTCAAGATCAACTGCGCTGCGCTTGCCGAAACGCTTCTGGAGTCGGAATTGTTCGGCCATGAAAAAGGCGCTTTTACAGGTGCCGACCGCCGGCGGGAAGGAAAGTTCGTTCAGGCCGACGGCGGCAGTCTCTTTTTGGATGAAGTCAGCGAAATGTCGCCGGCCATGCAGGTCAAGCTGTTGCGCGTATTGCAGGAGCGCGAACTCACCCGCGTGGGAGGCTCCGAGGTTGTTCCGGTGGATGTCCGCGTGATTGCCGCCTCCAATAAGGACTTAAAAAAGGAAGTCCGGGAAGGACGGTTTCGCGAGGATCTTTTCTACCGTCTCAACGTCGTGGCTCTGATTGTGCCGCCGCTTCGCGAGCGCATCGAGGACATTCCCCTGTTGGCGCAGAGCTTTCTGAAAATGTTCGCCCTGCGCAACGCCAAGACGCTTGGCGGATTCTCGCCGCAGGCAATACAGAAACTCGTTTCGTACGGCTGGCCAGGCAATGTCCGCGAGCTTTCCAACACAGTGGAACGGGCTGTTGTTTTAGCCCGGGGAAGCGATCTGGATGTCGGGGACCTGGCGTTTCCGATGGCGGATCAGGAAGGGATGTCGCCTTCCTCCGGATCTTCGGAGCTTGCGGGGGATCTGCCCCTGGAGGAGGTTGAAAAACGAAGCGTCCTCAAGGCCGTAAACGCGGCGGGCGGCAATAAAAGCGAAGCGGCCAGGCGTCTGGGCATCACGCGTAAAACGTTGCGCAAGAAGCTCGAAAAATATGAGTCCGGGTGAACGAAAAACCCCCGAGGGCTAAACGCCCGCGGGGGTTTGGTTGGCAAGGTAAGGCCTTCGTTACTCGACGTCGTCGATTTTGGCTTCGAAACGAATCATGTTGGCGGTGCTCTTGGAGACTTTCTTGATTTCTTCCCATTCCTGATCGGATTTAATCCACCAGAAATACTGAATGGGCGGCGTCAACTGATTGTTTTCAACCGTCTGAATCGAGCCATTGATGAGCAGGCGGCCGTTGGGGTTGATGCCGAAGATTTCCGTGGGGAGCCGGTCGCCGACAACGGGAAGCGCCTTGGCGAATGCGGCGCGAATGGCGCGGACGTCGGTTGCGGTTCCCGCCGCTTCAATCGCTTTGGCCAGAGCGACGGTGGCGCCGTAGTTGCGGAAGCATTCCGAGGTCACCATTCTCTTATATTTTTCTTTGTAGCGTTTTTCAAAGTCCGCCGAGGCCGGGACCGGTACACTCATCGGCGTGGCCACGCCGATCGTGTTGTTCATCAGCTTATAGCCTTTGAGCAAGTTTGCGATGTAGTCAAGCTTGGCCTGGTCGATGGTGATGAAACCGCCCGTGAAGCCCATGCCGCGCGCCTGCTCAATGACCAGCGCCGTGGTGGCCGAAGGACCGCCGATCAACATCGCATCGGGCTTGGTGGCCATGGCCGCGGCCAGCGGCGCCGAAAAGTCCGTCTCCGTGTAGTAGTTGGCCGGCTTGTCGATGGTGATGGTGCCGCCGGCTTTTTTCCAGTAGTCGCCGAAGGCCCTGCGCCATTCTTCACCATACGCCCCCAGGGTGGTGACCATGGCGAGATTTTTCCAGCCCTTCTTCATGGCCAGTTCCGTAAAGACCTGGATATACACGGTGAAAGCGGGCGCGGTGGTGCCGATCAGAAGTTTGTTGCCCATCTGAACCACTTTCGGTGTACTGGTGTAGGCCATTAAAATAAACTCATTGCCTTTTTCTTCGTTGATCTTGGACATGGCGGCAATGGTGGTGAAGACGGCGTTGTAAACCGCCACGGCTTTCATGTTCTGAAGGCGGCGCGCGTTGTTGACGGCCGATGTGGGGTCGGCCCGATCATCGAGCCTTTCGAGCTTGATCAGATGTTTCTTTCCTTTGACGTTGACGCCGCCTGCGGCATTGATTTCATTGACGGCCATGTCGATGCCGTAGAGGCAGTCCTGACCGTATTCCGCGGCGGGGCCGCTCAGCGGGCCGGAAAAACCGATCACGATTTCCTGTGCGCTGGCCACGACGGACCCCGTCATCATCAAAAAACCAGCCAAAAATACAAAAACGCCCTTCCAGTGCTTCATCATCTGCCCTCCTCCTCGTTTAATTAGTTCCGATCCTTCACAATAACTTATAATGATTTATTCAGTGTTTCAGTTACGGGCTGATCGAACAAAAAACAGGTGAATCGCAAATACTGCTTGCTGCAAATTTCAAGGAGATGTTGTCCTGCACGTCCGGCGATGCTTGATTCTGACTCGCATCCGGCATTATGCCTATGTTTGCTATGGGATGGGAGTATAGAAAAAACTTTACGACCTGTCAATTGAATTATCTTTTTTTCAGTCAAGGTTTGCAGGCAGGACTGTGACGTCCGGTCAGCGACGGCGTTGAAGCGATTGTTGTCAGAAGGTTTTTTAAATATTTACTTGTCAATAAGGCTATTATTGGTTAAGAAAAACCGGTTTAAACAGATCTCCCGATTCCCCGCAGGTTTTCGAAGGCTCGCGGGATTGAAAGGTTCATCGTGCATGGAAGACAACCTCCCGGTTGACGAGCTTCGTCTTAAGGTAAAAAATCTTGAAGAAAAAATCGCCCGTCTGGAATTGGAGCGTTATGTGGGCCTTCAAATGCTGGCCATGGTTCCCGACGGGTTGATGATTGTGGACACTCGGGGCAAAATTCTTTTCATCAATGACGGCATGGAGAAAATGACCGGATACGCCAGGGCGGAGATGATCGGCGGAGACTATGCCGATCCCCGCTGGAAAATCCGTTGCGTCGGAGAGGAAGGCGTTGAGGACGATCCCGTTTTCGGATGGATCCTGAAAGCCGGACGGCCGCTTGTGGACAAGGTCTGCGTGATGGAGGTCGATCCCGTTCGTAAAAAGGCTTTTTCCATTGACGCCGTTCCGCTTTTTGACGCGGCGCGCTCTATGATCGCCATCGCGGCGCTCATCCGGGATGTGACGGAGCAATCCCGCCTGTCGGAAGAACATCAGGAGATGAAAGACGTTTACAGCCGGCTGACGCAGT
This sequence comes from uncultured Smithella sp., assembly GCA_964443625.1. Taxonomy (GTDB): domain Bacteria; phylum Desulfobacterota; class Syntrophia; order Syntrophales; family Smithellaceae; genus UBA8904. The sequence goes on from CAYUDM010000033.1 coordinate 20,819, forward strand.
ATGCCGACGAGGCGATCCTGCGCGTCTGGCCGGACGGCCGGATTTCCTATCAAAACGACGCGGCCGAAAAAATTCTGGGTTACTCGCTGGAAGATTACGCCTCGGAGCCGTCGCTGGCGCGTCGCGTGTTTAATAAAAACTATGTGGGCGCCTGGCTCAAAGCCGCGGGGGATGCGCCCGCCGGCAGGGATGTCTTGAAGAACATCCTGGTGGAGTGTTCGGCGAAAGACGGGCGAACCGTTATTATGGATTTTACCGCGATTGCGGTCCGGGATACGGACGGGCGTATTTTATATTTTGAATCGCTGGGACGCGACATCACGGTGCGCCGTTACATGGAGGCGGAACTGGCCAAGGCGCAGAAACTGGAATCCATCGGGCTTCTGGCCGGAGGCATCGCGCACGATTTCAACAATATTCTGACGAGTGTTTTCGGGTCTCTGGCGCTGGCCAAGATGGACGTGACGCCCGGAAACGCCGTCTATGAGCGTCTGACGGCGGCGGAAGAGCATTGCGTCCGGGCGAAAAATCTGACCCGGAAGCTTCTGGCCTATTCCCGGGGCGGGTCGCCGCTGCGAAAGACGGCGTCCATCGCGCAGGTGTTGCGAGATGCGGTCAGTTTCACGCTCAGCGGAAAGAACATCCGGTGTGTCTATGATCTTTCCGAGGACCTCTGGTCGGCGCAAATCGATGAAGGCCAGATGCATCAGGTGGTTCATTCTCTGGTGACCAATGCGGTGGAGGCTATGCCGCAAGGAGGCGTCATTGAAGTGGGCGCGTCCAATGCCGGGGTGCGCGACCGGGACCTTCCGCCGCTTGCGGCGGGGCAATACGTCCGCTGGTATGTTCGCGACCACGGCATGGGGATTTCTCCGGATCATCTCAAGAAACTTTTCGACCCCTATTTTACGACCAAGCAGATGGGCAGCATCAAAGGGATGGGACTGGGGCTTGCCATCTGTTATTCCATCGTGAAAAGCCATGAAGGCATGATCTTTGTGGAATCCACCCCGGGCGAGGGAACGACGTTCACCGTCTATGTTCCGGCCTCCAATGGCGACAGGCAGGAGGATAAACCGGCGGATCTTGCCCGCACGGCCGACGTCGCGGGTCGACATCGGGTGCTGCTGATCGACGACGAACAGATTCTGCTGGATGTGACAGGCAGCATGCTCACCCATCTGGGCTATGACGTGGCCGTCGCGAAATCTCACGACGAGGCGCTCGATATCTACAACCGGGCCCATCAGGCCGGACAGCCCTTTGCGCTCATTATCATGGACCTGACCCTGCGCGGAGACGAGGGTGGAGAGACGGCCATCCGCCGGTGGCTTACCGCGTATCCGGAGGTCAAGGCGTTGATATCGAGCGGCTATATGAACGATCCGGTGATCGAAGAGTACTGGAAGTACGGGTTTGTCGGCGCCATGGTCAAACCCTATTCGTTGCAGGAATTGAAAAGCACGCTGGAGAAGATTCTGGCGGGAGGAAAATAAGAAACCTTGGAGCCGCGACAGGCGGGTCCGGATGCGTCGGCGCGGTGGGCGGATCGCGCGCAAGTCAGGAAGGAGCGAACATTCATGAGCGAAGTTGTGCAGGACTATACCAAACACCTTGTTGATCTCAGGCGTCACATGTGGATGGCGGGCATCGAAGTGGAACTGCGAAGGTTGATCTGGCAGATCGCCGTGATGGGCAAGTATATCTCGGCGAAAATTCAGGAATCCAACCGCAAGCTTGCCGGGTTTAAGAACGTTTACGGCGAAGAGCAGCTGGCGCTGGACCGGATTGCCGACGAGATTCTGAAAAACAAGCTCCAGCAGTCGGGTTTCGTCAAAGAATACGCCTCCGAAGAGCGAGAATCCGTCGTCAATGTCGGTCAGGGCAAAGAACAATACATTGTCACCGCCGATCCGCTCGACGGCTCGTCGCTGGTGGACACCAACCTCGCGATCGGCACGATCATCGGCATCCACAAGTCATCCGTTTTCGATTGCGGCCGCAACTCCATGGTCGCGGCGCTGTACATGACCTACGGCCCGCTCATCACGATGATCTACGCGGCGGGCAAAGGCGCGCACGAATTCGTGCTGGACCGCGAAGGCGAATATGTTCTGTCCGAAGAAAACATCAAACTCAAGGACAAGGGGTCGATTTTTTCTCCGGGCGGTTTGCGCAAAGACTGGCCGGACGCGCACCTGCAATTCATCGAAAAACTCGAACACGACGGCTACAAACTGCGCTACAGCGGCGGGTTCGTGCCCGACATCAATCAGGTCATCATTAAACGCGGCGGTCTGTTTACCTATCCCGCCTTGAAGAAATCGCCCCAGGGCAAGCTCCGGCTTTTGTTCGAACTCCAGCCGATGGCATTTATCATGGAGCAGGCCGGCGGTCGGGCCACCGACGGAAGGAAGGACATTCTGGATGTGAAGGTGACCCAGGTCAATCAATGTTCCCCGGTTTACATCGGGTCGGCCTCCGAGGTCACCCTGGCGGGAAACTTCCTGTCTGCGTAAACCCAACAGAGTCAAACATGAAGGAGCCACGCATGATTTACGAAAACAAAGATCAATTGAAGAAAGCCTGTGAAACGATCATTGAAGCAGACGGCGACGATGTGCGTCTGATCGATGAAGCGTCGTTTCAGTCGAAGTTGATTGACGACTTGATCTATACGGTCGTCTTCAGTCCCGATGCGGCCGTCTCGGATGCGGCCTGCTTTCTGATCCGGCGCGGCGCGGCGGCGCTGGGCATTTTCTCCGCGTCGATCCAGTCGCTGTATGAGGCGATGGGGCGAAAGGAAATCGGCGGTTTTACCGTTCCGGCGATCAACCTCCGCGGCATCACCTACGATGTCGCCCAGGCCGTTTTTCGCGCCGCGATGAAGGGAAAGGTCGGCCCCGTCATCTTCGAGATCGCCCGCTCCGAAATCGACTACACCCTGCAACGTCCGCGCGAGTATACCTGCGCCGTTTTGGCGGCGGCCGTGAAAGCCGGGTGGAGGGGCCCCGTGTTTCTGCAGGGGGACCACTTTCAGATCAATGCTAAAAAGTTCGCCGCCGACGCGGACAAGGAGACGCAAACAGTCAAAAATCTCATCTGGGAAGGCATCGAGGCGGGGTTTTACAATATCGACATCGACACCTCGACGCTGGTCGATCTATCGCGTTCCACCGTGAGCCTTCAGCAGGAAACCAACTATACGCTTGCGGCGGAGCTCACCATGATGATCCGCGATCTGGAACCGGAAGGAGTGACTGTCTCCGTAGGCGGTGAAATCGGGGAGGTCGGCGGCAAGAACAGCACGGTTGAGGAATTGCAGGCGTTCATGGACGGTTATCTCGAGGAATTGAAAAAGCGGGGCGACGCCTTCAAGGGCATCAGCAAGATCAGCGTTCAGACCGGAACGACGCACGGCGGCGTTCCGCTGGCCGACGGGACGGTCGCCAAAGTGAAGATCGACTTTGATGTTTTAGAAAAACTCTCCGAGACGGCCCGCTCGCAGTACGGCCTTTCCGGCGCGGTTCAGCATGGCGCGTCCACACTGCCGGATGAGGCCTTCGACCGTTTTCCCGCCACCGGAACCGCTGAAATTCACCTGGCCACCGGGTTCCAGAACATGATTTACGACAGCAAAAAATTTCCAGCCGATTTGCGGGCCAAAATCTACGATCATCTTAAAATCAACATGAAGAATGAATGGAAGGAAAAAGATACCGAAGAGCAGTTTATCTACAAAACCCGCAAAAAAGGATTCGGTCCCTTCAAACTCGATCTGTGGCATTTGCCGGCGGAAATCCGCGGCGGCATTTGCGACGAGCTGGAAAAACAGTTCGCGTTTTTGTTCGACAAACTTCGCGTCAACGACACGCGCGAGGTGATGGACCGTTACATCCAGACGGTCGATGTGCCGCAAAAAGCGCCCGCGGCGCTGAAATAAAACCATGAAAGCGGCCGTCCTGGAAGCTGTTGCGACCATTCGGGACAATCCCCGGCCGCTTTCTTTTGTCGAGCTTCCAACACCGGCTCCCGGTCCGGGGCAGATCCTGGTCCGGGTGTCGGCCTGCGGCGTGTGCCACACCGAACTTGACGAAATCGAAGGGCGCACCCCGCCCGTCTCCTTTCCCTTTATTTTAGGCCACCAGATTGTCGGCCGCGTCGAAGCCCCGGGGCCGGGCGCAAGCGTCCATCCGATCGGCGCCCGGGTGGGCATCGGATGGATCGGTTACGCCTGCGGATCGTGTCCGGCCTGCATTGCAGGTGACGATAACCTCTGCCCGGACTTTCAGGCCACCGGCCGGGACCTGCCGGGCGGCTACGCGCAGTATGTTGTCGTTTCGGAGCGTTTCGCCTTTACGATTCCCGGGAACTTTACCGACGCGCAGGCCGCGCCGCTTTTATGCGCCGGCGCGATCGGCTGGCGCTCGCTTCGGCTTTGCGGCCTCAAAGACGGCGACGTGCTGGGGATGACCGGATTCGGCGCTTCGGCGCACCTGGTTTTACAACTGGCCCGCCATCTGTACCCCTCGTCAAAATGTTATGTTTTTGCCCGTTCGGAGGCGCAAAGGCGCTTTGCCGGGTTCCTCGGAGCGGATTGGGTCGGGGAGACAGGCGATACGCCGCCCCGGCGTCCTGCGGCCATCATCGACACGACGCCCGCCTGGAAGCCCATGGTGGCGGCGCTGGCGAATCTTGCGCCCGGAGGCAGGCTGGTGGTGAACGCCATCCGCAAGGAACAGGCGGATAAACACGAACTTTCCCGCCTCGACTACGCGACGCACCTGTGGCAGGAAAAGGAAATCAAAAGCGTGGCCAACGTGTCGCGGCGCGACATTGAAGAATTTCTGGATCTGGCCGCCCGGATTCCCCTTGTGCCCGACGTGCGGGAATATCCGTTTGCCGAAGCCAATCGGGCACTCGCCGACTTAAAGGCGGGAGATAATCGGGGCGCGAAAGTGCTGATCATGTAGGGGGTGAGGTGTAAGGCGGAAGGCGGAAGGCGCCTTTAGTCTGCGGCCTGCCAGGTCGCGATATAATCCCACGACTGAATGACCCGCGCGTCGTTTTCCCGCAGCCAGGTTCCTTGAAGCCCCAGTTCCTTGACCGTCAGATCGAAGTGGCTCATGGCGATTCCCAGGTCGATTTCCTGCAAAGCGATCTTCTTGATCCGCCGGTAGCCGAAAGCGGGAGACAGATAGAAAGTGAAGGCCTGTCTGTCTTCGTGGCGGACGATTCGCCATGGCTGCTTGTTGGAGGCGGAAGGCGCGAGCCTTACGTTTTCGAGCGCTTCGGCATACGGACCCGCCTCTACGGGAGAAAGCGCGGATGCGCCTTCGCCGGTAAAAAAAAGCTCCCGCCAGGGTTTTCTGGTGTCGGAGCCTGCGACGCGCCGGAAAAGTCTGTCGGTCAGGCTTTTTGAGTCCGCGGCATACCCCACGGGGCTGACGCAGGGCATCTCCTCCCCGTCGCGGAGGCCCGCAGCCGAGGCAAAGGCGCCGAGCGAAAACGTGCCGCCAAGCCAGCAGGTCTCAAGAGACAGGCGCGTGGCCTCCAAAATGAGCTTTTCCATGCAATAACCGAAATCCAAGGCGGCTTGCGGTGCGGGCCGGATCATGCCGGCCAGGTACAGCCGAGCGTTTTTGATGACGCCGTAAGTGCCGAGCCGCCGCCATTCATCCCGGGACACAGAGTCCATCGACAAAAGCGAAAAGCGCGGCATGTTTCCGAAAGGCCCGCGCTGCGGGCTTGCGACCCGATCGGCCAGGGCGTCAAGCGTCTCTTTGTCAACCGGGGTGCCGGTAAACGACCGGCATGAGTATCGTGCGCTGATGATTTTGGAAATCGAGGTCATGGGATGTCCTTGAAAAATCTTCCGTGAAAAATTATTTCATATTGCAAATCATCCGGAGAGTCTTATACTAGCCAAAATTCTTTTTCACAAGAAATTGTGAAAATCCCCGGGAGAGACAAGTATGAAACTGGCCACGGTGGAGCAAATGCGGGAGATGGACCGGCGGGCGATCGAGGATTACGGCATTGCCGAGGCGATCCTGATGGAAAACGCGGCCCATGCGGCGCTCAGCGTTCTCAATGACCAACTAGGAATCTGCGGCCGGACATTTGCGGTTTTTTGCGGCGCGGGGAACAACGGCGGCGACGGGCTGGCGCTGGCCCGGCTTCTCCATTGCCGGGGCGCGGCAGTCAAGATCTTTCTTGCCGCGTCGCCCAAAAAATACACCGGGGCGGCCAAGATCAACTATGACATTGTTTGCAATCTGTCGCTTGATGTCATGCTCCTGACCCGCGCCTCGGATGCCCGGCTCGACACACTGCAGGCCGACGCCGTGGTGGACGCGATTTTCGGCACGGGACTTGCGCGCGATGTGAAGGGGCTTGCAGCCGACATTTTTGCGCTGATCAATGCTTCTGAAAAGCCCGTGTTGAGCCTCGACATCGCGTCGGGCGTGTGCGGCAATTCGGGGCAGGTGCTGGGGACCGCGGTGGACGCGGATTGGACCGTGACATTCGGTTTGCCGAAACTCGGCAACCTTCTGTACCCCGGTTATGAACGCGGCGGGACACTTTTCGTGTCGCACATTTCGTTTCCGCCTGAGTTGACGGATGACGAAAGCCTGACGGTTGCGACCAACGGACCGATTATGCTGCCGCCCCGCCGGGCCGAATCCTACAAGGGATCGGTGGGCGACGTGCTTTTTGTGGCCGGTTCCGGCAACTACTTCGGCGCGCCGTATTTTTCGGCCATGTCGTTTTTGAAATCGGGTGGCGGTTACGCGAGACTAGCCGCGCCCGCGTCCGTCATTCCGTTTATCGCGCAATCCGGCCGCGAAATCGTCTATCTGCCGCAGCGGGAGACGGCGGCTTTTTCCTTGTCCCTCAAAGCCAAGCCGGAGATTCTGGCGCTTGCGGAAAAGTCCGACATGGCGGTTTTAGGTCCCGGACTCTCCCTGCACGACGAAACGGAAAAACTCGTCCGTGAGCTTTGCGGCGCGATCGTCAAACCGCTTCTGATCGACGGGGACGGCATCACGGCGGTCGCGGAACGGCCGGAGGTGGTCCAAAAAAGAAAGGCGCCGACGATTTTCACGCCGCATGCGGGTGAAATGTCACGGCTTGCCGGAAAAACCATAGCCGAGGTCAACGCCGACAAAATCGGCGTTGTGCGGGAGGTTGCCGTGAAGCTTAAATCCACCATTGTTTTTAAGGGCGCTCATTCGCTGATCGGCCTGCCCGACGGGAAGGTCTTTGTCAATCTCAGCGGCAATCCCGGCATGGCCACAGCCGGAAGCGGCGATGTGCTGGCCGGCTGCATCGCCGCGATGGTGGGCTTGGGGCTTGACATTCCCGACGCGGCCCGCAAGGGTGTCTTCCTGCACGGGCTGGCAGGCGATATCGCCGCGCGCCTCAAAGGGCAAGACGGCATCACCGCGACCGACATTCTCGAGTGCCTGCCGCAGGCTTTAAAAGAGGATCGGGAAGGCGCGGTGGACGAAGCGTATTGGGCGCCCAGGGAAGTCTGACGACCGGCGAAAAACGGCCGGCGTCACGGTATCGGCGGACCTGCCTTCCCGCCATTTTTACATTTTGTATGGGAAAGACCGGAGGTTTCTGATAAGAAGAACGTCGCAAGAACCGATACGGCCCCTAAACAGGTAAAGGATGAAGAATTCGGATATCAAGGCCGGGCAGCGTCTTGACCTCGTTTTTGAAAAAGAAATGAACGAGCCCGGCGCCCACTATCTCAAGGCGACGGTCTATGATGTGGAAGGCGGCCTGCTGACCATTTCGCAGACCACGCCCGCGCTCAATCGCCGCTATCTTAATCGCAAGCTTCGGATCACCTACCTGGTCCGGCGTGAAAATCGGATTTGCCGCTTTGGTTTTCCGGCCGTTTTTGTCGAGTTGATTCCCGATTACGCCATGGCGTCCGGCAAGACCGTCGAGGCGCTGATCATCCGGAAAACCGGTCTTGTCGAATCGTCCGATTTCCGTATGTATTTTCGCGTCAAACCGCCCGACGATTCGGGAATCTGCCTGTTTTGCGACGAACAGAAAGTTGCTGTGCTGGATATTTCACTAGGCGGCGCTAAATTTTCCTGCCCGAAAACAGTTGAAATCCATTCCGGACAGATGCTGGAGCTCGGCCTGCTCATTGATGCGAAAATCTTCCGGATCAACGGTCGTGTCCGCACAATCGGGCAGCCCGAAAATGAGGTGGCGGGCCGCAATCTTCAGTTTGTCAGCGTCGAATTCGTTGATCGCGAGCCGAAAATGGAAGCGGCCCTGGGCCGTGCGATTCTGGATATCGAAAGAGCTTTGCTTTCCGACGGAAAGCTCTAGGCGTCTGAAAACCGGACGTCTTATTTAAGGAAGGCGCGACCGTTGCGCAAAATAGCACCGGCAAATCATTGTTTAAAGGAGGCGACTATGTCCAAATCAAAAGATGTGAAAAAAGATGCCAAGAAAAAACCGGTAAAATCGGCCAAGGAAAAAAAGGAAGCCAAACGTCTGAAAAAAACGGGTGAGGCGTGAAGCGTAAGGAGTAAGGAGTAAGGCGTGAGGCGTCAGGAGTAAAGCGTCAGGCGCGAGGAGTAAAGAGTAAAGTGTCAGGCGTAAAGTGTAAAGACGGAAGGGAGATCAAACGTTCATGAAAATTCAATTTCTGGGAGCCGCGCGGACCGTGACCGGGTCGTGTTTTATGGTGGAGACGGATCGAGCGCGCTTTGCGGTGGACTGCGGCATGCATCAGGGCTCCGATGCCATTGAAAGGCGCAACCGGGACATGGCGCCCTATGACCCGTCGCGCATCGACTTTATCCTCATCACCCACGCGCACATCGATCATTCGGGCCTTCTGCCCCGCGTCGCGAAAGCCGGTTTTTCCGGGCCGGTTTACGCCACTGAGCCAACCGGCGATTTGCTGGAAATTCTGCTTCTCGACAGCGCTCACATTCAGGAGACGGAGGCGGCAGGCCGCAACAAGCGCTTGTTGCGCAGCGGTCAAAAAGGAGATGCCGTCGCGCTTTACACCCAGGACGACGCCCGAGCCGTTTTGCCCCGTATCCGCCGCCAAAAATACGGCGAAGCCTTCAGTCCTGCTCCTGGCCTCACGGTGCGCTTTCAGGACGCGGGCCACATTCTCGGCGCGGCCGTTGTGGAGCTTTTCATCGAAGACGGGGGAAGTTCTCAAAAGCTTGTTTTCTCCGGCGACATCGGCCGGCCCAACCAGCTGCTCATGAAAGACCCGGTCGAACTTCACGACGCGGACTACCTTTTTATGGAATCCACTTACGGCAATCGCAATCATAAAGGCGAACTCGAAAGCCTCGACGAACTGGCCCAGGCCATCGCCTACAGCTACAGCCGGGGCGAAAAAGTCATTATTCCCGCCTTTGCCGTCGAGCGGACCCAGGAAATTCTCTATTCCCTGCATCTTTTAATGATGGACGGGCGTCTCCCTTCGGATATGCCGGTCTATCTCGACAGCCCTCTGGCCATCAAGGCCACGGAAATTTTCCGACGCCATAAGGCCTATCTTGACGCGGAAACCCAGGCGCTTTTGCGCAAGGGGGAAGATCCGTTGCGCCTGCCGCAACTGACCTTTACCTCGTCCACGGAAGAATCCATTGCCATCAACGAACGCCGTGAGCCGGCCATTGTCATTTCCGCAAGCGGCATGGCCAATGCGGGCAGAATCCTCCACCATCTGCGGCATAACCTTTGGCGGCCCGGCGCGAGCGTCGTCTTTGTCGGGTTTCAGGCCCAGGGGACCAGCGGGCGCAGGATTGTCGACGGCGCGAAAAAAATCCGTATTTTCAATGAAGATATCGCCGTCGGCGCGCGGGTTTTCACCATCAACGGCTTTTCGGCGCATGCCGGGCAAAGCCAACTTCTGGAATGGGTGGCCTCTTTTCAGAACAAAAAGATGGAGGTGTTTTTAGTGCACGGCGAAAATTCAGCCCAGGAAACCCTCGCTTCGCTCATCCGCGAGCGGCACGGTTTCAACGTGACCATTCCCGACTATCTGGAAGAGGTGTTTTGCAAACCCGCCCCGGCCAGTCCGGCCAGTTCCCCGGGGTCCGGCCGGAAATCCCGCTCGCGCCTCAGGCGGAAGGGCACGGGACGGCCGCCGGCGAGCAGGGTCGCGGC
>CAYUDM010000034.1:0-30423 GCA_964443625.1 uncultured Smithella sp.
GTCTTATCCCGCCGGCCTGCTCGCGCAGCATTTGCCCATCATCCAAGCCATGTTAAATAAAGGGATCAGGATTGAACAGATTTTGATCGGGCTTGATGATTTCAGTTTCAGACCCGCGTCGTTTGCCGAAAATGCTCTGGTCTGGGTCATGCATCCGGATGCCGGAGGCCCGAACCGCACGGAACTCTTCTTCCGTTATTTTTTCCGAAAACCGTCGCTGACGGAATTGAAATTGTGGAAAGACCGCGTTGTGCTGGGCAAGATGAAAGCCAGATTGTTTCTGGCGGCCGATGGAACGAATCTGGGATGGCGCGACAAGGACCAACTCATCGAGCAAACGGGCAAACCCATTTTCGGCTTCCAGATTAAGAAATATGAGCCCACCGCATTTAATGCCCGTGCCGTTGATACAAGCTTCCGGATGATCGAAGATGTCCTTGCCTTGTCGCGCGAGCACGGGTTTTCCGTCACTTTCTTCATTCTGCCACTGTACTCGCCGTATTATGCCACTCAGGCGGAGTCTTTGTTCGCGGTCAAAAAGCGTCTGGCCGGGCTTTCGGATTATTACGATTTCAGCGGATTCAATTCCGTGACGGACAACTCTTTGAATTTCTATGATTACAGCCACTGCCGGTTTCGCGTCGGAGACATGATGGCCAAAAGAATCCTGAATGCCGGTGACGCAAAAGTGCCTGATGATTTCGGCATGAGAGTGACCCGGGATAATGTGGAGGCGCATCTGGCCGCCCAAAAAAAAGATCTCGACGCGTACCTGCGCGGGTTGGGTCTGAAACCATAGCTTTGGACCGGGTGTTTTCGAACAGTCCCGTTTTCAGCTTTTTTCCATGGTTTTGTGAAATTGAATCCGGGGCCATTCTTCCATGACATGGCCAAGCCGCCATTCGCTGGCTGCCAGATAAACCAGATTTCCTTCTGTATCCATGGCCAGATTCATGGCATATCTTTTTTGAAATTCATCAAGCTTTTTCGCATCGTCACAGGTGACCCAGCGGGCGGCGGCGTAGTCGGCTTTTTCGTAGTCGGCATAAACGCTGTATTCATCTTGAAGCCTTGCCATGGTGACGTCGAACTGGAGCGCGCCCACCGCGCCCAGAATGTTGTCCGCACCCAGGACGGGTCGGAAAACCTGGATGGCCCCTTCTTCGGACAGTTGGGTCAGTCCTTTTTGCAGGTGCTTCATGCGCAGCGGGTCGCGCAGTCGCACCCGGCAGAAGTGTTCCGGGGCAAAATGCGGAATGCCGGTGAACTTGAGCGGCTCCTTCAGGGAAAAGGTATCGCCTACCTTGATTGTGCCGTGATTGTGCAGGCCGATGATGTCGCCGGGATAGGCTTCCTCGATGTGCGTGCGGTCCTGGGCCATGAAGATAGTGGCGTTCGAGAGCGTCACTTCCTTGCCGATGCGGTGCTGCATGACGCGCATGCCACGGACAAAGCGCCCCGAACAGATACGCAGAAACGCGATGCGGTCGCGGTGTGCCGGATCCATGTTGGCCTGAATTTTAAAGACGAAACCGGAAAAATCCTCTTCGTCGGGACTGACGAGTCTCGTCGTTGTGGGGCGGGCGACGGGTGGCGGAGCGATGTCCACAAACGCCTCGAGCAGTTCGCGCACGCCGAAGTTGTTGATAGCGCTGCCGAAAAACACCGGCGTCTGACTTGCTTTTAAATACTGCTTGATATCAAAAGGATTGGCCGCGCCTTCCAGAAGCGCGATTTCGTCGCGCAGCTCCGCGGCCTGGCTTCCGAGTAGTTCGTCGAGCGTCGGGTCGGTCAAATCGGAAATGACGATGCCGGCATCGATTCGCCGGTCTTGACCGGGCTTAAACAGATGCAGTTTTTTGTCGTAGAGGTTGTAGACTCCTTTGAATCGCTTGCCCATGCCGATGGGCCAGGAAAGGGGAGTGCATTCAATCTGGAGCTTGTCTTCGATGTCGGCCAGAATGTCAAGCGGCGCCAGGCCCTCCCGGTCAAGCTTGTTGATAAAGGTGATGATGGGAGTGTTGCGCAGCCGGCAGACCTCCATGAGTTTACGGGTCTGGGTCTCAACGCCTTTGGCGCCGTCGATGACCATGAGCGCGCTGTCCACGGCGGTGAGTACCCGGTAGGTGTCTTCGGAAAAATCCTGGTGTCCGGGGGTGTCCAGCAGGTTGATCTCGCAGCCGGCGTAATCGAACTTCATGACCGACGACGTGACCGAGATGCCTCGTTCTTTTTCAATGGACATCCAGTCCGACAGCGCGTGCTTGGATGCCTTGCGGGCTTTCACCGCGCCCGCCATCTGGATGGCCCCGCCGAAAAGGAGGAGCTTTTCCGTCAAGGTCGTTTTGCCCGCATCCGGATGGCTGATGATGCCGAACGTCCGACGCTTCTCGATTTCCTTTAATACTTGTTTACTCAAATGCCCTTTACCTTTGATCCTTGATCTTTGGTCCTGCGAGGGGAGCCGCCTCATAACTAAAAATGCCCTGGCTGTCAATCTATAAGGCGGACGGCCTCACGTAAACAGGCAATCGGCAATATCAAAAAAACCTTGACAAAAAGGACGCCGTGAATAAAAGTCCCAAGCCATGAGCGGGCGTAATTCAGTGGTAGAATGTCAGCTTCCCAAGCTGGACGCCGTGGGTTCGAGCCCCATCGCCCGCTCCATTTTTTGCATCAGCCTGCCGGCAGATCCGTTTCGACGGTAAGCGGTAAATGGTAAATGGTAAATAAGGCTTGCATTGCCTACACCTATGTGGTAGGTGCTGGCCGACCATCACTGAAAGTTGTATGCTGAAGTGGGCTTTCGCCCACTTTTTTATTTTCCGCGGTCATGGCGAATGTATGTACGATGATTTGAAAAACAAGGTCTGGGAGCTGGCTGAGCCGGTGGCGGTCTCCGAAGGGATGGAGCTCATTTACGTCGAGTGTGTCAAAATGCATTCGCGGTGGGTTTTCCGTCTTTTTCTCGACAAGGAGGGAGGCGTCACGCTCGACGACTGCGCGACGGTCAGTGAGCAGTTGGGCGATCTTCTGGATGTTCACGATTTATCCCGCGGGCCTTATACGCTGGAGGTTTCCTCGCCGGGATTTGATCGGCCCCTCTGGCGTGATTGTGATTTTGAGAAATTCAAAGGGGCCAGGGTCAGGATTAAAACACAGGAAAAAATTGAGGGGATGAAGAATTTCACCGGGACGCTTGCTGACTTTAACGAAGAAAACGGGCGTAAAATCGTCCGGGTGGATGTGGCGGGCAAAGTGTTCATCATTCCGAAGGATGATATCGTCAAAGCCAATCTGGTGGATGAGACGGCGTCCGACGAATAGAAAAATGCCGGCGGGCTGATCAAAACACAAGCGGCGCAGAGATAATTAAGGGAGGAACGGGTCAATGTTGCAGGAACTTAAACGTCTGATCGAACAGATGGGTAAGGACAGAGGGATCGAAAAGCAGGTCATTACGGAGGCGCTCGAAGCGGCCATGCTCACGGCGGCGCGCAAGAAGCTGGGCGCTAGCGTGGACATAGAAGCCCACTACAATGATGAAGCCGGAGAAATCGAGGTTTTCCAGTTCAAAACCGTTGTGGATAAGGTGCTGGATCCCGAAACGCAGATCTCCCGAGAAGAAGCCCGTGCAACGCTCGACGACGAGGCTGAACCCGGAGACTCCCTGGGCATGAAAATCGAGACGAGTTCCTTTGGGCGTATTGCCGTTCAGATGGCCAAACAGATTATCATTCAGCGAGTGAAAGACGCAGAACGCGACAATATCTATGATGAATACAAGGATCGAAAAGGCGAGTTGATCAACGGATTCGTCCAGCGCTTTGAAGGGGGCAATATCGTGGTGAATTTGGGACGGGCCGAAGGCGTGGTCCCCATTTCGGAGCAGATTCATCGCGAAACCTACAAGCGCGGCGAGCGTATCCGCACGTATTTATTTGAAGTGAAGAAAAATGCCAAGGGAACGCAAATCATCCTGTCCCGGACGCACCCGGCTTTTCTCAAAGCGCTTTTTGAAGTTGAGGTGCCGGAAATTTCCGAGGGGCTCATCGACATTGTCAGTGTGGCCCGCGAGCCGGGAAAACGAGGCAAAATTTCGGTCCGGGCCAGGGATAAGGATATCGATCCGGTGGGCGCCTGCGTGGGGATGCGCGGTGCGCGCGTGCAGAGCGTGGTTCAGGAGTTGCGCGGAGAAAAAATTGATATTATTCCTTACACGGAGGATGCGGCCAAATATGTCTCGAGCGCCCTGTCTCCCGCTAAGGTCAATCGTGTCTTTGTCGATGACGAGAATCGCGCCATGACAGTGATTGTGCCGGATGATCAGCTGTCCTTGGCGATCGGTAAAAACGGACAGAACGTTCGCCTGGCGGTGAAACTCACGGGATGGAAAATCGACGTGAAAAGCGAGACGATGGCCGCGGAAAAAGAGGATGACGGACACAAGGCGCTCACGAGAATTGCCGGTATCGGACCGGCCATGGCGGAAAAGCTTTTCGAAGCGGGTATCAAGAGCGTCGCCATGTTGGCGACGGTTGAGCCCGAGACGCTGCTTTCCATTCCAGGGGTAGGGGAGAAAACCGGTCGGGAATGGATCGATGAAGCCGTCCGTCTACTCGATGAAGAAACAGGCGATAAAAAAGCGTAATGGTTATTTTCACAACGGGATATTAAACGCAGGGAGTTTCGACAATGGCGAAAAAGCGGGTTTATGAACTGGCCAAAGAACTTAGCATGGAAAACAAGGATCTGATTGCTCACCTGGAAAGATTAGGCATTACGGTGAAATCACATTCCAGCTCTCTGGAGGATGCCGAAGTCGAAAGGGTCCGGGAGGACATACAGGCCAAGCAGCCCAAACAGATTGTCGAAGAAAGGATCAAAACGACGGTGATTCGTCGCCGTGCGGTGCGGGCGCCGATTGAGGTCGAATCGGAAGAGGCAGGCGCCGATGAACAGGAAGAATCTGCCGGCGCTCAAACCGTTCCTGCCTCGGAATCGACCGGAGAGGCCTCTGAGCCGGCCGGACCGGAAGCTGTCGAGTCGATCGAATCCGTTGAATCCGCAGCGCCTGTGACCGCCGAAAAGAAAAAGGAAGAGCCAATTGTATCCGGAGCGACTGCCGCAGAAGAAAAAGCCGCCCCGCCGGCCGACGCCTCCGCCGGGCCTGCCGGCGCCAAGTCGTTAAAGCCGCTCATCATTCTGCCGGTGAAGCCGCCTGTGATGTCCAGACAAAAAGGCGCGCGTCCGGATATAAAAAAGGAGCCGCCGTCCAAAGGGGCTGCCAAGCCGAGCGAAAAAATAATGCCTGCCGCCCCTGTGGAAGACAAAACCATTCGGAAGGATTTTGAAAAGCCCAAGAAAAAGGGCAAAGGGCCGGTCGAGGTCTTCATTGAAGAGGAAAAGGAAGCGCCCCGCCGCAAGGTCATCGAAAAGAAAGTGGATAAGAAGCTACGCAGAGCCGACGATGACCGAGAAGTGATTCTGACCAAGTGGCGCGATGACAGAAAATCCGCGCCTGTAAAAATGAAGAAAACGGAAATTACCGTTCCCAAAGCCATCAAGCGGCGTTTCCGGGTGGGAGAAACCATTACGACCGGAGAATTGGCCAAACGGATGGGCGTCAAAGCGGGCGACGTCATTAATAAACTCATGGGTATGGGAGTGATGGCCACGATCAACCAATCGATCGATTTCGACATCGCGTCGCTGATCGCCGCCGAGTTTAGTTTTCAAATCGAGAAAGCCGAGATGGAGTTTGAGGATACTTTGCTGCGTCCCGAGGTTGAACAGGAAAATCTCAAACCCCGGGCGCCGATTGTTACCATCATGGGGCATGTCGATCACGGCAAGACTTCGCTTCTGGATGCCATCCGTCAGACCAATGTTATCGACGGAGAGGCAGGCGGCATTACACAGGCCATCGGCGCTTATCGGGTTCACATCAAGGGTCGCGACATTGCCTTTTTGGATACGCCGGGTCATGAGGCTTTTACGGCCATGCGCGCGCGCGGGGCCCAGGTCACGGATATTGTCGTTCTCGTGGTGGCGGCCGACGACGGCGTCATGGATCAGACGGTGGAAGCCATCAACCACTCCCGCGTGGCCGGTGTGCCGATTATTGTGGCCGTCAATAAAATCGACAAGCCCGGCGCGGATCCCGATAAGATCAAACAGGCGCTCACTGAATACGGACTGCTGTCCGAACAGTGGGGCGGCGATACGATCTTTTGTGAAGTGTCGGCCAAGATGAAAATCGGCATCGAAGAGCTTCTGGAAATGATTCTCCTTCAGGCGGATGTCATGGAGCTTACGGCGGATCCTGATCTGACGCCACGCGGTGTGATTATCGAGGCCAAGCTGGACCGCGGTCGCGGTCCGGTGGCGACCGTGCTCATCCAGCAGGGAACGCTGCGCGAAGGCGATGCATTTGTTTCCAAAACCGAGTTCGGACGGGTCCGGGCGATGATCGACGATCAGGGTCGGCGTGTCAAAGAAGCCGGACCGGCCATGCCGGTGGAAGTCATCGGTTTTTCCGGCGTGCCCCAGACCGGCGCGGAGTTTATCTGTGTTGAGGATGAAAAGAAAGCCCGTGGGATTGCCGAATACTGGATTCGCAAGACCCGCGAAAAGGAATTGTCCTCGACCTCGAAGGTGACCCTCGAGCAGCTTTATCAGAAAATCAAGGAAGGCGTTCGCAGTCTCAATGTCATCATTAAAGCGGACGTTCAGGGATCCATCGAAGCGATTGTGGATGCGCTCAACAAGCTTTCCACGGAAGATGTTCAGATCAAGACCATCCACAGTTCAGCGGGTGCGATCAGCGAAACGGATGTCCTGCTGGCATCGGCTTCCGATGCGATCATCATCGGCTTCAATGTCCGGCCCGACGCCAGGGTGAGTGAACTGGCCAGCCAGGAAGGGGTTGAGATCAAGCTCTACGACATCATCTACAATGTGATTTCCGACGTTCGCGCGGCGATGGAAGGGTTGCTCGAGCCGGAATACAAGGAAGTGGTTCAGGGGCATGCGGAAGTCCGCGAATTGTTCAAGGTTCCCAAGGTCGGCATCGTAGCCGGCTGCCATGTGACGGATGGAAAGGTCACGCGGGCCGCCTCCATTAAACTGGTGCGCGACGGTGTGGTCATTTTCGACGGCAAGCTTTTGTCCCTCAGGCGATTCAAGGATGACGCCAAGGAAGTCCTTGCGGGATTCGACTGCGGACTCGGGATTGACGGCTACAACGACATTCATTTAGGAGACGTTGTGGAATCCTATATCACGGAAACGATTGAAAGAAAGCTTTAACGGGATAAGGCCATGGTGATCGGCTACGGCATCATCGATCTGAGGATTCCGGAATCCGGTTCTTTGAAGGAGAAAAGAAGCGTGCTCAATAAGATCATCAAGCGCGCTCAGAATGAATTTAACGTGTCCATCGCGCAGGTCGGAGATCTCGACGCGCAGCGCTTCGCGCGGATCGGATTTGCGATGACGGGCAATGAATCACGCTATATCAGCGCGAAGGCGGATCATCTGCTGACTTTTATCGGCAACTTGAATGTTGCGGAGATTGTGAATACAAAAATTGAAATTATGACGGTTTCCGATTTTGTGGAAAACGGGCATTGGGAAGCGGGAAAATACGATGAATTTTAAAAGAGCCGATCGGGTGGGCGAGCTGATTCTGGCGGAGATGTCCGATATCCTGCTTCGATCGGTGAAGGATCCCCGACTCCATACGGTGACCATAACGGCGGTCAAAGTGACGGACGATCTTCGCACCGCGCGGATTTACTTCGTCGAAATGGGTAAAGATGATTTAAACGAAGAGATCCGCATCGGCCTGGATAAGGCCAAAGGCTTTGTCCGTCGTGAACTGGGACACCGTTTGCAGCTTCGCTTTGTGCCGGATATTCATTTTGTTCACGACACATCTTTCGGCTACGGCAATCGCATCGAGCAGGTGCTGGCGACGATCGTGAAGCAGGACGAGGAACATGGTTGAAGAGATTATCGCCGCGATTGTCGGCGGGAAAAAATTTCTGATCACGGCGCATGTGCGGCTCGATGGGGACGCCCTGGGGTCTGAGTTGGCATTATACGCGCTGCTTGCCGGGATGGGGAAGCAGGTTGTTGTGCTGAATCAGGATCCCACGCCGGAACGGTATCGTTTTTTGCCGGGGGCCGACCGGATTGTCCACCGGATTGACGATATCGAAACCTATGATACCGGCTTCGTTCTGGACTGCTCGGAACTCGACCGCGTCGGCGACATCGCGGCCGCCATTGGGGCAATTCCAACGCTCATCAATATCGATCACCATGTTTCCAATGGCGGTTTCTGCAAGCTCCGGCTTTTGGACCCGCAGGCCAGTTCCACCGGCGAGCTCCTCTACCGTCTGATCCGGGACATGGGGGTCGGGCTTTCAAAAGACATCTGTACGAACCTCTACGCGGCGATTCTGACGGATACCGGCGGCTTTCGCTATTCCAGCACGCGTGCTGAAACCCTGCGCGCTGCGGGCGATCTGGTGGCGGGCGGCGCAGATCCGCAGTGGATATCTGAAAATATCTATGAAAACGATCCACCGGCGCGCCTCCGGCTGCTGGCAAAGGTTTTAGAAACGCTGTCGCTCGACGTGGAAAACCGGTTAGCTTCGATGGTTGTGACGTTCGATCATCTTCGCGAAACAGGCGCATCCATGGAACACACGGACGGCTTCATTGATATTCCCCGAACCGTCAAGGGGATCGACATCGCCATGCTTTATTCACAGATGGGGGAGCGACTCTATAAGCTGTCGTTGCGTTCCAAGGGAACCGTGAATGTTGAGAAAGTGGCCTCAATTTTCGGAGGAGGCGGCCATATCAACGCGGCGGCCTGCAGGATCGAAGGGGATCTGCCGGATATTCAAGCGCGAGTGCTCGATGCGATTCGGTCCCTGTAGGCCTCTATGAACGGGATTGTGGTCATTGATAAGCCGGCCGGTCTGACCTCGCATGATGTAGTTGCGGAAGTGAAAAGACGCCTAAAAGCCGCCCGGGTCGGGCATACCGGAACACTGGACCCGATGGCGACCGGGGTTTTGCCGGTCTGTCTCAACGAGGCCACGAAGCTTTCGCAGTTTCTGGTGTCGGATCACAAAACCTATCGGGCGGTCATGCTCCTGGGGGTCCGGACGGATACGCAAGATACGCAGGGGCAAGTGCTCGCTCGGTCGGATCCGTTCGTTTCGGAAGCGGATATCCGGCAGGCGATCAAAAGGATGGAGGGCAGAATCCGGCAGGTACCGCCCGTTTATTCGGCTCTCAAGTATAAGGGCCAGCCGCTTTACCGGTACGCCCGCCGGGGGGAGAGTCCGGACATTCCCGCGCGGGAGGTGGAGATTTATGACATTGCGGTGCGCGAGGTGGCAATGCCTTGTGTCACCTTTGATGTGTCCTGCTCGAAGGGCACCTATATTCGGACGCTTTGTTCCGATATCGGTGAGGCTTTGGGATGCGGCGCCTGTCTTTCTGGGCTACGCAGACTGAAAAGCGGCCTGTTTAGCGAAGAGATGGCGGTGCCGCTTTTCAAAGACGGTTATCCGGTGCCTCCGGAGACATTCCTGGAGGCGATGCTTCCGATGACGCGATGCCTGCCCGCTATGCATGAAATAGAACTGGACGCGGCGGGCTCGAAACGCTTGCGCAACGGATATCAACCGGATGCGGGAAGTTTGACGGGCCATGTTCCGGCTTTCCTTGTGGCCGGAGATATGATAAAGTTCATCGACTCCAGTGGTGATCTGGCGGCAGTTGCCGAAATGATCATCGATGGTCGAGCCTTGACGGGTAGCCGAAAAGAAGATCAAGCCGCGCGTGTTATCCGGGTCTTTAAAGGCGGCGTATAATCGAAACACCATAAACTGAAATTTGTATACAGGAGGGAAGTAAAAAGTGTTGACTTCGGACAAGAGAAAAGAATTGATCGAAAGCTATCGACTGCATGACAAGGACACCGGTTCACCGGAAGTCCAAATTGCTCTTTTGAGCGCCAGAATCGAGTATCTGACGGAACATTTCAAAACTCATCAGAAAGATCATCACTCACGGCGCGGCCTGCTGAAACTGGTTGGCCAAAGGAGAAGATTGCTCAATTACATCAAGGCGGATGATGTGGAGCGATACCGCGATATTATTAAACGTCTGGGCCTCAGGAAGTAGTTTCGCGTTTTTCAAGGGCGGAAGGCAAAAGTCTGACCGATTGGCCGGGTGTGTTGCCATGCCTGTGTCAATCGGCTTTTGCGTTTCGCCCTTGAATTCGGACAAGGTCGCCCCTCCCGAAGGATCCATTCGGGGTTGTCGGACAAGTGCCGAAGAATCTGACTTCCAGAGACGAAATCGCTTTTTTGCGGGCATTCGCAAAGAGCGTGTTTTGTTTCCGCCTCCGGACAAAAACCATTTAGACCTATGGAGGAAAAATAATGAGCAAAATGTTCACCGCGAATTTCGCAGGGCGAAATTTTTCAATCAAAACCGATTATGTGGCCGCGCAGGCGGACGGATCGACGCTGGTTTACTTCGGCGATACCGTGGTCCTGGTGACGGCTGTTTCCTTAAAGAGCGTTCGGGAGGGAGTCGATTTTCTGCCTCTGACCGTCGATTATCAGGAGATGACGTTTGCCGCGGGAAAATTTCCCGGTGGTTTCTTCAAGAGAGAGGGCCGTCCCAATGAACGCGAAATTTTAACATCGCGGATTATTGACCGCGCACTTCGTCCGCTGTTTCCCAAGGGATATTATTCAGAGACGCAGATGGTTGCCACGGTGCTGTCCGTAGACAAGGATAATGATCCGGATGTTGCGGCAATGATCGGCGCATCCGCCGCGTTGGAAATATCGGATATCCCCTTCAAGGGGCCGATCGCCGGCGTGCGCGTGGGCCGGATCAACGGCGAGCTGGTGGCCAACGCTTCGGCCGAAGCCATGAAGGAAAGCGAGATGAATCTCTTTTTAGTCGGGCGCAAGGTTGTGCCCGGTAAGTCAGGGCGCCCCTACGACGTGGAACTTGTCATGATGGAAGGCGAAGCCAAAGAGGCGCCGGAAGATTTGATTGTGGACGCCATCAAATTCGGACTGGAAGCCGTCCGTCCGGTTATTGATTTACAGGATCAGATTCGCCAGGCCATCGGCAAGGAAAAAAGACCGACTGCGGTTGTCGCGCCGGATGAGGCGCTGGTTGACAGGGTGCGCATGGAGGCGATGGCCGGGTTGCAGGAAGGCTATGCCATGCCTCGCAAACTGGAGCGCTACAGTAAGCTTGGCGAAGTTCGGGACGCTGTGATCAGCAGTGTCGGCGGCGACGACGCGGCGCTGAAAAAGAAGGTCGCGGGGATCATCGAACATCTGGAATCCCGCATTCTGCGAGACATGATTCTGCAGGAGAAAAAAAGGATCGACGGACGTTCTTCTTCGGATATTCGTCCGATCAGCTCGGAAGTAAGCGTTTTGCCTCGTGCCCATGGGTCGGCTTTGTTCAATCGCGGTGAGACGCAAGCGTTGACCGCCCTGACGCTGGGGACTTCTTCGGATGAGCAGCGTATGGATTATGTCGGCGGCGAAGAAATGCGCTCCTTCCTGCTGCATTACAATTTCCCTCCCTTCAGCGTAGGCGAGGCCAAGATGCTGCGCTCTCCGGGCAGGCGGGAAATCGGCCACGGCGCGTTGGCCCGTAAAGCACTGGTTCCTGTTTTGCCGTCCGCTGAAGAATTTCCCTACACCATTCGGATTGTTTCCGAAATTCTTTCCTCCAATGGATCTTCCTCGATGGCAACGGTCTGTGGAGGTATTTTATGTCTGATGGACGGCGGCGTTCCGGTGAAGGATATCGTAGCCGGCATCGCCATGGGCCTTTTAAAAGAAGGTGACGAGGTCGTGATTCTGTCCGATATTCTGGGGGATGAGGATCACGCCGGCGACATGGATTTCAAGGTTTGCGGCACCGAAAAGGGCGTGACGGCTTTGCAGATGGATATCAAGATCGACGGACTGACGGAAGACATCCTGCGCAAGGCGCTGGCCCAGGCCCGCGACGGGCGTGTGCATATTATCGGGAAGATCCGTGAAACCATGAACGCGCCGCGCGCAGACATTTCAACCTATGCGCCGCGTATTACCACCGTCAAGGTAAAAGAGGATCAGGTTCGCACCGTGATCGGCTCCGGCGGCAAGAACATCCGCCAGATCATCAGTGAAACCGGCGTTACGATTGATGTGGAAGATGACGGAACGGTCACCATCGCATCGGCTGATGCCGAAGCGGCGGCCCGGGCCGTAGCCATGGTCAAGTGGCTGACCGAAGAGGCGGAAGTCGGCAAGATTTACCGCGGCACGGTCAAGAAGATTGTGGACTTCGGGGCCTTTGTCGAGATTCTGCCCGGAACGGAAGGGCTCTTGCATATCTCCCAGATTGCCAAGGAGAGAATTGCCAAGGTGACGGATGTCTTGCAGGAAGGCGACGAAGTCATGGTCAAGGTTCTGGAAGTCGATAAATCAGGCAAGATCCGCTTGAGCCGAAAAGAGGCTCTCGATGCGGAAACGAAATAAATGATACCGCATCGCGCGTCCGGATTTTCTCCGGGCGCGCGATGCCCGGCCATCTCTTCATGAAACACGTCAAAATTCAAATCCGCCGTATCCGGGGAAACGAAGACATTCCACTGCCCGTCTATATGACGGATCAGGCGGCCGGCATGGATATCGCCGCGGCCGTGACGGGCAGCGAAGTCCTTCTGCCGGGAGAACGGAAAAAAGTTCCCACGGGCATCGCCGTGTCACTTCCCGAGGGATACGAGGCGCAGATTCGTCCCCGCAGCGGCCTTGCACTTCATTCCGGAATCACGTTGCTCAACGCTCCCGGCACCATCGATGCGGATTACCGCGGAGAAATCGCGCTCATTGTCATCAATCACGGTCAGCTTCCTTTTGTGATTGAGCGCGGTATGCGCATGGGGCAGATAGTGATCAAGAAAGTCTGCCGGGCCCAGTGGGTTGAGGTGGCCGATCTGGACGAAACCGCCAGAGGAGAAGGTGGATTCGGGCATACCCGGAAATAATTCTCATTTTTGCTTTTTTGCATTTGAATGAAAACGGTGGTATGAATTCGATAAAATTGTGGATAAAGAACTGGTTCTTATGAGAAAAGTCAAAGTCAGAAAAACATTTCAGGAAATCAACGAAAAGATCAAGACGGGATGCGCGGTCGTCGTCACCGCCGAAGAAATGATCGATGTCGTCGAGCGTCACGGTGATGTGGAAGCCGCCCGGCGCATTGATGTCGTGACGACCGGAACCTTCAGCCCGATGTGTTCATCCGGGGCGTTTTTGAATTTCGGGCATACGTCTCCCCGTATTCGGGCTTCTAAAGTTTGGCTCAATGATGTTCCCGCCTATGGCGGCCTTGCAGCTGTCGACTGCTATCTGGGGGCGACGGAAGTCGTGGAAGGCGACCCGCTCAACAGTGTTTATCCCGGTGAATTTAATTACGGCGGCGGTCATGTGATCGAAGATCTGCTGTCTGGAAATGTCGTGAAATTACGTGCAGAAGGGTACGGGACGGATTGCTATCCTCTTCGTAAAATTGAAAAAAATATCACGATCAACGATTTGAGGGATGCCATTTTGTTCAACCCGCGCAATGCCTATCAGAACTATAACTGCGCGGTAAACCAGTCCGATACAACAATTTACACCTACATGGGCATGCTTCGCCCCCGGATGGCCAACGTATCTTATGCCACGTCGGGTCAATTGAGTCCTTTGTTTAACGACCCGTACTACCGGACCATCGGCATCGGGACGAAGATTTTTTTAGGCGGGGCCCAGGGGTTTGTCGCCTGGCCGGGGACTCAGCACAATCCCGACGTCATGCGCGGAGCCAATGGTGTGCCAAAGGAGGGGGCCGGCACGCTGGCTGTTATCGGCAACCTCAAGGATATGTCGCCGGAATGGATTTCCGGAGCCAGCATGCTGGGTTACGGTGTTTCCTTATTTGTCGGTATTGGTGTGCCCATTCCAATTTTGGATGAGGAGATGGCCCGTTTTACAGCCGTCAAAGATGAGGATATTTTTGGGCAGGTTTATGACTACAGCATGGATTATCCCAAAAACGACGCCAAGTCTATCGTCGAAGTCAGTTACAGGGATCTGCGAAGCGGGTCGATTGTAATTGACGGGAAGAAAGTCGTGACCGCACCTCTTTCAAGTTACTTCAAGGCTCGTCAGATAGCCAATACCTTAAAAGATTGGATCGAGAGCGGAAAGTTTCTTCTGGGAGAGCCTCAGCAGACACTTCCCTCGGTTAGTAAATGATTTTACCGATCGTAAGTTATTACAATTAAAATATATTTATATTAATTTGTGATATCCGTCACGAAAACCCAATTTTTTCACTAAACCATTTACAATGTTCAACCGATAAGAAAGAAAAGTGAAGTGTTTCATTGTTAATTAATATTAACTGATATTAGCTATCATTAAAAATAGTTCTTGACTTTTGATTACGATTGGTGTTCCTTGATCAAAAAATGAGGCTTCACTTTAAACTTATGTCGGAAAGCACTCGAAAAAACAGAGTAAAAAAATTCAGAGAAGGTGTTCCTCTGAGCATTGCCGAGCTTGCGCGCAGAGCCGACCTTGCGCCCCAGACGGTGGCAAAGATGGAAAAGGGATTGCCGACTAGGAAAAATTCGGAATTGAAAGTAGCCAAGGCACTACAGAAACAATATGAAGAGGTGTTTCCTGCATAAAGGGTGAAAATTGACTCAAGGGTAAATTTTTGCCGTTTGTTAAGGTTTATAGATGAGACTGGGAAGGTACCTGATTGTTTTTTTGTTTTTTCTCGCACTTTTGATTACTTTCGGCAATCGCGGGGTGATTGATAATTATCTTATGGCGCAAAGGTTGGAAGAACTTCATGCGGATAACCTCGTGACAGAAGATGAAAATAAGGAGCTTAAAAGGAAAATCCTGCTGTTGAGAAACGACCTTACATACATTGAAGCGATTGCTCGAAGTGAGATGGGCATGGTCAAAAAAGGGGATGTGGTTTACCGGTTGGCCGAGTAGAAGAGGATGATTTCAATAAAGAAAGCGTGACGGTGTTTTCATGTTTGATGTCAAGGAAGTTTTTACAGGTAAAAAAAGGCTTGTCGGTCTCGACATCGGGTCGAATTCTTTAAAGCTTGCCGAAATCGTCGGCTCATCACGCGGCCCTGTCCTGAACCGGTTTTTTCAGCGTCCGCTCCCCAAGGGGGTGATTGTTGAAGGCAATGTTGAAGATCCTAGGGCGCTGACCGCACATATCAAAGAATTGCTGCGCAATTCAGGCTGCAAGGGGCGAGGAATCGTCACGTCGCTTTCCGGAAATGCAGTCATTATTAAAAAAGTAGCGTTTGCCCAGATGGAAGAGCCTGAGCTTCGGGATCTGATCCGTGACGAGGCAGGCAAGTATCTTCCTTTCGACAACATGGCTGAAGTCAATTACGATTTTCAGATTCTGGGCGATAACGAGTACAATCCCAATCAAATGGACGTTATTTTGGTGGCCGCCAAAAAAACGGATATCAATAATTATCTGGATCCGCTTGCGGCCGCCGGTCTCGCCGTGAATATTCTGGATGTGGACAGCTTTGCTCTGGAGACGATGTATGAAGCCAATTACGATTTTGAAGACAACGAAATTGTCGTGATTGTTAATATCGGGGCGAGCATCACCAATATCAATATCATCAAAAACGGGATGTCGATCTTTACCCGCGACTTCACGCTGGGCGGCAATTCCGTCACGGAGGCTTTGCAGGAGAAATATCGAATTTCGTTTGACGAGGCGGAAACCATTAAGTTGGAAGGCGTTGCCGGCAGTGATCAGGATGGTGAAGCCTTGCTGTCAGCTGTTCTGGAGAGCGCCGATCCGATCTGTCTGGAGATTGAACGGTCCATTGATTATTTCCGCTCAACTTTCGGTGGAGACTACATCAAACACGTCTATCTGGCGGGTGGATCGGCGAGAATTCCCGGATTGACGGAAAGTCTGTCCCAGCGCCTGAATATTGAAACGGAGCTGGTCAATCCTTTATTGAAGATCAGTTTTAATAAGAAGAATATCGACGCAACAAAGATTGAGGATATTAAAACCGTCGGGGCGGTTGCCATCGGGCTGGGTTTAAGGAAAATAGGTGACAAATGATAAAGATTAATCTTTTACCTTACCGCGAAAAAGAGAAGAAAGAGAATCTTTCCCGCCAGATTACCATCATTGTCGGCTCTTTTGTCATTTTTATACTTTGCCTGGTCTGGCTGCAGATCTGGATGACTTCACAAGTCAGTGCGCTTGAGACGCAAGTTACATCAGCCAAAGAGCGGCTCAAGATCCTGGATCAAAAAGTCGGCGATCTGGAAAAATTCAAGAAATTGAAGGCGGAGCTTCAACTGAAGATGGCGGTGATTGACAAGCTGGAGCAAAACCGTCTGGCGCCGGTGAAAACGCTGGATGATCTTGCGCTTCTGGTGCCGCAACGAAACATCTGGCTGGTGAAGATTTCGCAAAGCGGCCAGCGGATGAGTATCCAAGGCGTCGGACGGGATAATATCGCCGTTGCCGATTTCATGAAAACGATCGAGAATTTCGGCGCTATTCAATCCGTCGATCTGATATCGTCGAAAAAGAAAGAAATCGCTGGCATTACGCTTCAGGAGTTCAATTTTTCCTGCAGATTGAAAAAAGGATTTTAATATGGCCATTAACTTAAACGACATCAAGAAGCTGTCCCCCCAGGCCAAGGCCCTGATTATTATCGTGGTCATCTTTTTGATCGGTTATCTCTATTACATGTATTTTTTCTCCGATCTCTGGGTCAAAAAGACAAATCTGGAAAAGGAGCTTGAAACGGTTGAGGTTCAGATCGGTCAGAAGGAAAAAATCGTTCTGCAGTTGGATAAATATAAAGAAGAAGTCGCGGCGCTTGAGGACAACTATAAAGTTGCACTGCTTAAACTTCCCGACCAGCGGGAAATCCCCGGCCTTTTTCATTCCGTTGCGCTGGCTGGCAAGGACGCAGGTATAGAGTTTTCCTTGTTCGAGCCCAAGGCAATGGTTCCCAAAACGCTCGATGCCCTGGCTGCAGAGGATCCGAAGCTTGCCGAATTATTCAAAGCCACGGGTCCCAAAAAAGCGGCCCCAGCCAAAAAAGCGGCAGCCAGGGGGAAAAAACAGCCTCAGGCGGAGCCGGAACCTTTTTATCAGGAAATTCCGGTGAAGGTAACGGTCACGGGGCAGTACCAGAACATTCTTCACTTTTTCGAGAAGGTTGCCAAGCTGCCGAGAGTCGTCAATGTTTCGGATGTGTACGTGGCCGAGCACAAAGGCAAGGATGTCAAAGGCCGGGGAAATATTTTGACCTCCACCTGCACGGTGAAGACCTACATGTTTGTGGATAAAAAACAAAGCGTAAGTGAAGAGAAAAAATGAAAAGCTTGAAAATTATTATCTGCAATGTAATTTTTTTGTTGGCTGGAGCCGTTTATGTGCATGGCGCCGATGAGCAGGCGCCGGCCGTTGCGGACGTCACCCCTGCGGAGGTTCAGTCGCCGGTTGTTACCGTGTTTCCCGGAGCGTTGATGACCCCTGATGACTCCTACAGTTACAATCCTTTGGGGAAACCTGATCCTTTCAAGCCTTTTGTGAAAATTGATGTGTCTTCCAAAAAGAAAGAGGCTGACACGAAAAAGGTGAAAGAGGAATCCATCTTCCCTCTGCAGCGCGCTGCGGTGGATAAGTTTCGACTGGTGGGTGTCGCGGGAGATCAGTTTCGTCGTGTAGCGGTCGTTGAGGATGCAGGCAGACGCTTTTATCCTCTTTTTGTTGGAACGCGAATCGGTCTGCGCGACGGCAAGGTAACGGAAATTTTACCGGATCGCGTGATCGTTGACGAGATGGAAGACAAAAAAACCAAAAGAATTATTTTGAAGCTCCGAAAAAATATATGATGAGGTAAAATCATGAAAAAATACGTCTTCGGGATCGTTTCATTATTCATTATTTTCGGGATCTTTGCATATCTGCCCGCAAGGGGATCCGCCGCAGAAGAATCTGCTTCAGGGCAGACGGTGGACAAGTCTGCCGCGGCGGCCGAAAAAGTAGGGTATCTCGAAAACGTTTTGTTTGAAAAGCTGCCGGGCAAGGAGAGGGTTAATGTCATCATCTCCCAAACCTCACCGGTTCAGGTCTTAAGGAACGCAGACGGGTCGGTTCAGGTCCGGATTTCCAATCTATTCGTGCCGGAATCGCTGCGTCGCACCTTCGAAGGATCATTGGCAAATGTCCAGGCTGTAAGACCTGTTCAACTGACGGAAAACGGCAAGCAAACAGCTTCCTTGACGATTGATGTATTGGAAAGCGTTCCGTATTCCGTTCGGCAGGAAGGAAAAAGCGTTCTCATCGATTTCAGTATGTCCGATGTTGTGAAAAGTGTGTCATCTTCCGTGCAAGCAACCCGTCGCGTTGCGTCTGCGGACAAGGAGGCCACTCCGGCAAGACGCCTCCAGACCCCACGATATACGGATCGGCCCATCTCTTTGGATTTTCAGGATGCGGACATTAAAAGCGTTTTGCGACTGATGGCGGAATATGGCAATGTCAGCATCATTTCAGGCGATGACGTAAAAGGTAACGTGACACTGGCGATGAAAAATGTCTCCTGGGAACAGGCGCTGGATGCCATTTTAAAGGTTCACGGCTTGTCCAGGCAGTCGATCGGCAACGTGATTACGATAATGACGCTGGAGAGAAAGAAGAAGGATGAAGCAGACAAAATCAAGGCGGAGGAGGATCAGCGAAAAGCCGAAGACGCACGCAAGAGGCGGGAAATTGAATTGCTTGCTGAAAGAGGCGCTCTGCGACAGATTTTGATTGAGGCCAAAATCGTCGAGGTTTCTGAAGATTTCGTTCGTAATCTGGGTATTCAGTGGGGCTTCGGTCAGCACGGTTCATCCGGCCGCTACGGACTTGGATTTTCCGGCGGCACCAACCCGCTGACGACAACCAACGCCCAGAGAATCGCCTACCCCTCTGAAATTCCCTGGACGAAAATCGGATCGACGGATCCTTTGACGATGGCGGCGGTGAATCTGCCCTCCAGCGTGATCGGCCCCGCGTTTGGTCTGGTTTTCGGCGGCGCAAGCGGATGGATAGAAACACAATTGCAGGCG
Organism: uncultured Smithella sp.; assembly: GCA_964443625.1. Classification (GTDB taxonomy): domain Bacteria; phylum Desulfobacterota; class Syntrophia; order Syntrophales; family Smithellaceae; genus UBA8904. The sequence continues at coordinate 19,254 of CAYUDM010000034.1, forward strand.
CTCGAAGCCACCACGCAGGGGAAAGTCATTTCCTCGCCTCGCGTGGTGACGATGGACAATGTCAAAGCGATTATCAAACAGGGTGATGAAGTTCCTTACGTGACTCGGCCGTCCGGCGATCAGAGTACCGAGACGCCGACAGTGACCTTCAAAGAAGCGGTTTTACGCCTTGAAGTGAAGCCGAAAATTACGGAAGAGGGTAAAATATCAATGGAAATCAAGGCGACCAACGACACGCCGGACTATGCCCAGGGTGAGAAGCTTCAGGGAAATCCGCCGATTCGCAAAAACGAACTGGAGTCGAAAGTCGTCGTCGCGGACGGGGATACGGTCGTGATCGGCGGTGTCTCGCGTAACCAGGAAGATAAAACGGTCAGCGGCCTGCCCTGGTTTTATAAAATTCCGGTTTTGGGCTGGCTGTTCAAAACCGAAAATGTTCAAAAACAAAAGCGCCAGTTGATGATCTTTATAACACCTAAAATTCTGGATGACGGAGGCTGGGTCGGAGACGAGTGCGATACGTCGCATGTCGATTCGCTTGGTCGGTGCAGACAGAGGAATTAAGACGTTAAAACGAGTCTACAAAAATCCCTCCGCAGCTTTCCGTGCGGAGGGATTTTTGTAAGTGAGTCCCCGAAATCTTATTTCGAAACGGTTTATGGATTGATGACTATGGTCGCAAAAAGAATTTTCGTCGTCGGTTTTCTCCTGTCCCAATTATTGATTATTTCTTGTACCAGCACACCCTGGCATCGGGATCAGGCGGACATGTATTTAAAAAAAGGGATTGCCTTCATTGAGGCCGGGCAGTACATCGGCGCCCTCAAAGAGTTGCGTGAAGCGGACAAATACGCGCCCAATGATCCGGAAATCAACTACTATTTGGGTGTGGCCTACCTTGGCCGGGGGCTTCGAGATTACGCGATGGAGCGTTTTCAAAAAGCGGTGGCGGGAAAGAAAGATTACTCGGAGGCCCATAATTATATCGGTGTCCTGTACATGGATATGGGGCAGTGGGAAAAAGCCATCGAGTCGTTTGACAGAGCATTGAGCAATTACCTTTACACGACGCCGGCGCTTGCCTATTTTAATTCCGGCTGGGCCTACTATAATCTTAAAAACTATCCGAAGGCGCTCGCTCAATATCAGCAGGCCATGAGGAATGATGTGGCCGGCGGTTTGCGGTCGCAGACTGAAAAAAACATTGGTTTGGTGTACATGGATCAATCCCAACTGGTTCAAGCCATAGACCATTTCAAAAAAGCCGTGGAACTTGATCCCTCGATGGTAGATGCGCAGTTGTTTCTCGGCGAATGTTATCTGCAAATAAAAGATCGAGACAGAGCGCGATCGGCCTTTCAAGAAGCTGTCCGCCTGTCGCCGCAATCCGCCTACGGGCAAAAAGCCAGAAGCTACCTGCAATCCATGAGGTAAGTTTCAACCCCGTCGGTTACCCGTGTTTTATCGTTATAAAACACGGGTAAATTTTAGAAATGTCAGGTCTATGGTATTCCTGCTTGACGGGACTCCCCGTCATCCTTTATTGTCGCAATCAATATTCTAGCTGTTTCGTGCTCGGGTTTGTTTTCAGCGCTTGCAAAACCAACAGGAGGAAATGGAATGACTTCCGCTCGGGATATCTTTTCGCATCGTCTGGCGCGGATTCAGCGTCAATTGCCCGCCTGGCGTGTCGATAGCCTTCTGATGACGAATATGAATCATGTTCGCTATCTGTCCGGTTTTACGGGATCCGAAGGACTGCTGCTGGTGGATTCCGGCAAGGCAACCCTTCTGGTTGACGGACGCTACACGGCTCAGGCCCGCTTTCAGTGCCGGGACGCGGAGGTGTTTGAATACGTCGATAAAATCGATGGTCTGGTTGAGGTCGTCCGTGAAAAAAAAGTTTGTCGCATCGGTTTTGAAGGCGCGAGGATGGATGTGCAGTTCTATCGGCAACTGCGCCGGCAGCTTCAAGGTCGGCAGTTGGTGATGATGTCTGACGAGCTCAGGCTGTTGCGTGCGATAAAGGATGAGCCGGAAATCCGCCTCATGAAAAAAGCCGCGGCCATCGGTTCTGCGGCGATCGCGGAAGTCTTGCGGGATGTTCGGGCCGGCGTGACGGAGCGTGAGGTCGCTTTTGCGCTGGAATTCGCCTCGCGGCGGGCGGGAGCGGAAGGGTTGTCCTTCGATCCGATTGTCGCCTCCGGGAAAAACGGCGCCTTGCCCCATGCCCGGCCTTCAAGACGCAAGTTGCGAAGAGGAGATTTTTTGGTTGTTGATTTCGGAATTCGCTATCAGGGTTACTGCTCGGATGAAACCTGTACGGTCGCAATTGGGGAATTGACAGATGTTCAAAAGAATGCTTATCGTGCGGTCAAACAAGCGCATGATGAAGCGATTGCGCTGATCCGCGCGGGTGTCAGGGCCGCCGATATTGATGCTTGCGTGCGTCGTGTATTCGGAAAAAAATATGACAAGTATTTTGTCCATGGGACGGGACACGGCGTGGGGCTTGATGTTCATGAGGCTCCGCGTTTGGCGTCGGGTTGTACGGACGTGCTGACGGCCGGAATGATCGTTACGGTCGAACCGGGGCTTTATTTTCCCGGAAAATGGGGCATCCGGATTGAAGATACCGTTTGGGTTAAAGAAAAGGGTTGCGAAAAAATCACGAAAATGAATAAAGAACTCGCCGTAATTGATTAAGATAAGAGGTTGGCTGCTATGAAGGTGTTTCCAGATGATCTGCTTTACAGTCGTGAGCACATTTGGGTGAGGGTTGACGGAGACATGGCAACGCTGGGCATTACGGACTACGCCCAGGAAAGTCTGGGCGAAATTCTTTCCGTGGAATTTCCCGAAATCGACACATACATAGAACGCGACGAAGCGTTCGGGTCCATTGAATCCACCAAGACGGTTGTGGACCTGATTGCTTCAGTGAGCGGAACTATTGTCGGCATCAATGAGGATATCAACGACGACATCGGCATTGTCAATAGCGATCCCCACGACACCGGCTGGCTGGTGGTTATCGAAATGGACGATCTTGACCAACTCGACGATCTTCTGGATGCCGCGGGATATCACGATTTTATCATGCAGCAGGAAACCGACTGAAACGGGCCTATGACCTGGCGGTTGATTTCTTACCGGCAAAACAGCGCCTGTGAAAACATGGCGATCGACGAAGCCGTGTTTTATGAGACTCTGCAGCGGAAAGCGCCTCCAACACTGCGTTTCTACGGTTGGCGACCGGCCGCTGTGTCGATCGGATATTTTCAAAAAATCCAAAGCGAAATCAATGAACGGAGATGCCGGGCAGAGGGTGTGGATATCATACGCCGGCTGACCGGGGGGAAAGCTGTTTTTCACAGTCACGAGATTACCTATTCGCTGGTCGCAAGCCGCCGGGAGCGACTTTTCCCCGATGATATTCAAAAAACCTATCAAATCATCAGTCTGTGTCTGGCTCGCGCGCTCGCAAGCCTGGGTATAGAGGCGGTCTTGTCGTCCAGGCCGGCGTCCGGCAGGAATTGCGCCCTTGAACCGTGTTGTTTTTCCGTGCCGTCCGGAAATGAATTGGTCGTACAAGGTAGAAAAATATGCGGCAGCGCCCAAATGAGGACACGGGATGGTTTTCTTCAGCATGGATCGCTTTTGATGTCGTTCGATCCCGAAAAAACTGCGGCCCTGATTCTTCCGTCTTATACCCGCAAGGATGTGGAAACGCTCGCGGGATCGGTGGCGGCAATCAATGAGCAGGTTGGGCCGGTGACTGAAGAAGCTGTCTGTGAGGCCTTAATAGGTGGATTCCGCGATACATTAAACGTCTCTTTTCGCCCGCAGGATCTAAGCGAAACAGAAAAAACGTTAAGCCGACGATTGATGGTGAAATATGGCGACATTCACTGGAGTCGCAGGCGGACGAAAGAATCCTCCCTTCCGGATGAAGGGAAAACCGAGGATCGGCAATAGCAAGTATTTTTATCCGGAGGGCGATGTTTTCCAGCCTGAGTTAAAGCAGATCTGCCGATGGAGCGCAATGACTGTAATATCAATAACTCCATAATATCAGATCGTTGACCGTGATTTGCTGCTTTGAATCGGAGGTGGTTCTTTCCGGAGAATTTTGCACATCGCCTGCCGCAAGGGATGGGTTGGCTGATCAATGCGCGAAGGTGGATTTGCGGGTACTAATTTTTGTTGCAATTTCAATTCAAATCAAATATATGCAAGCCTCATTGCGCGGCGCTTTTGGGAAAAATGATTCTATGCAGTCCAATTGTCCCGAGCCGGAAAGTTGAAAAAGCAAGGAGCGTGATTTAATCCGTATTGTAAAGTCAGGGTGGTTGACGGCCGAAGAGCAAGAAGTCTTCGCATGCCGTGCTGCCCTTTTTTTGCGTTTGAAATCGAGTGAACTAAACAGGGAGATGTCCCGCTTATCCAACGAAGGAGGAAAAGAATTTGGAAGTAAAAGTGATCGATAACGATGTCGAAAAAGCGCTTAAAATTTTAAAGAACAAACTTTCTAAAAGCGGTCTTTTCAAGGAGCTTAAAGTTCGCCGCGCCTATGAGAAGCCGTCCGTGAAGAAAAAGAGAAAAACCATTGAAGCTCGCCGCCGATTAGCCAAGGTTCAGCGTCGCCGCAGCAATTAATCTGCTGATTTAAGATCCGATCATAGGGCGAGCATCGAAGCCGGTGCGATCTCTGAAGGGGGAGTATGGAAAAGCAATACCTTATCGATTCCCTGTCGATTGAGGAATCCTGGCGGATCTTCCGGATCATGGCGGAATTTGTCGAATCGATCGAGGTTCTTTCGAGTGTCCGCAATGCCGTGACGGTTTTCGGATCCGCCCGCGTCAAGCCGGGAGATCCGTATTATCAAATGGGGGAGGATCTCGGACGGCTTCTGGCTCAAGAGGGATTCAGCGTCATTACCGGGGGAGGACCCGGATTGATGGAAGCGGCCAACAAGGGGGCGGCCGAAGCCGGCGGAGTTTCCGTCGGGATGAATATCAAGCTGCCTTTCGAGCAAAAACCGAACCCGTATGCCAATGTCCAGATCGACTACAAATATTTCTTTATCCGCAAGGTGATGTTTGTCAAATCCGCCCTAGCCTACGTGATCCTTCCGGGCGGATACGGGACGATGGATGAGCTTTTCGAAGCGCTGACGCTCATTCAAACAAAAAGAGTGAAAAGTTTCCCGCTGATCCTCATGGGCCGCAGCTACTGGCAGGGGCTTTTGGACTGGCTGCAAAGCACCATGCTGCAAAATGGCATGATCGAACCTTTCGATATTGAAATGATTCAGATCATGGATGATCCGGTGCAGGTCGTCAAGCATATTAAGAAATACGTTATCCTCTGATCTGTCTTTCCGAGCGCGGATTTCCCATGACCCTGGATAAAGTCATCACCGACTTGAAAAAAGGAAAGGTCGCACCCTGCTACCTTTTATACGGCGAGGAAGATTATCTGCTGGACAACGCGCTCCATCAAATGCTCGATTGTCTGGTGACGCCGGCTGATCGCGATTTCAGCCTCTTTTGGGTGGATGGCGATGCGGCGGATTTCGATCTGATCCGGAATCACCTTTTAGCGGCTTCTTTGCTGGGCGGTTCCAAAGTGGTGGTTGTCAAAGATACCCCTGTGTTTCAATCTCGTGAAAAAATCAGCGACATGATTGCCAAGCTTCGGAGTCTGCTTTCTGATCGGCCCGATAAGGCCGTTTCACTGTTTGCGTCTTTTCTTCAACTATCCGGGTTCGATTGGGAGGATCTCCAAAATGACGGGTGGCGGAAGATTTCCGACGAGCAGTGGCGCAGGGCTGTGGAGGGAGACTCCGGGGACGACAGGCACACCTGGCTGCCCAAAATGATCGATTTATGCGCGGCGCGCGGGGGGCTACCCGCAGACGGGGCCGCGGCGGATTCCTCTGAAAAACTGGCACGTCTGCTTGCGGATGGCTTCGGTGCCGGTAATTGTTTGATTCTGACGGCGGATTCGGTCGATAGAAGAAAGAAACTTTTTAAGATCATAGAAAAGGCGGGCGTGGTTCTCCACTTCGGCGAGGTCAAGGGAGAAGCGCTGACCCGCGAAACCCTCAGGCAGGCGGCTCAGGGACTCCTTGATGCGAGCGGGAAGAAACTTTCACCGGCGGCCTGGATGGCGCTGGGCGGAAAAACAGGGTTTCAGCTCAGGCCGTCCATTAATGAACTGCAAAAACTGATTGCCTATGCGGGCGAGCGGTCCAGCATTGAAGCCGCCGATATCGAGGCTGTTGTCGGCCGCACAAAAGAAGAGTCCATCTTTGATCTGACCGCGGCAATCAGTGAAAAAAACGCGCCGGCGGCGCTCGTTGCATTAAATATGCTGATGGATCAGGGGGCGCATCATCTGATGATTCTGACCATGATCAGCCGTGAAATCCGTCTGTTGATTCAGGCTTCTATTCTGCGTCGTTCGGGGAATCTGCCGAAGTATAATCCGTCCATGGAGTTTCCGGCATTTCAAAAGAACATCTATCCGGCTGTGACCGCACTGGTGTCTGAAACAACGAAAAAGGACGATCTGCTCGTCAACAAACATCCCTACGTTGTTTACAATGCGCTCAAATCCTGCGGGCGCTTTTCCTATCATGACTTGCTTCGGTACCTGGATGATCTGATGGTTGTCGACCGGGAAATGAAATCCTCCGCCACCGATCCCAAACTGCTTTTGGAGCGCTTTGTGGTCAGGGCCTGTTCCTAGAGCTTCCGGATTTTCGACAAGGCCACCTTGCGGGCGCGCGACGGTCTGCGGGCCGGACCCTTCTTGCCTGTGGGGCGAGAATCTTCTTCTCCGTCTTTTTCCTCCGGCTCGTCGCTCATGCCGGAGACCAGAGATCGATTGATCAGGGTTTCAAATTCCGGAGACGACAGGACGGCTCTGTTGTGACGCTGGGCGTAGGATGCGATTTCCCGGTCGGACGAAACCACCAGAATTTCTTCATCCGCCGAGGCGATGATTCTTTTGAGGACATCATCGGCCTTCACGCCGCGACTTGAGTAGATGATAAAAATTCCCTCGCTTTTATCGCGTTCCTCTAGCGGAGAGCCTCCTTCCCATCCGTCAAAGACAACCGTGATGCGGTGTTCCTTCTGTTTACGATAGCCGGCCAGCCAGGTGATGAGCGCATGGCGTCCCGCTTCAAGGCTCTGCCTTTCGAAACGTTTGAAATCAACGGACTGGCGGATCAGGTTATATCCATCAATAAAAATATGCATGTCGGATTCTGGCACAATGTCGGGGCGTTTTTCAACATAAAAGCTCCGGGCATTTTTCTTGACTTCGCCTTGCCGGGTCTGTTACCGTCCGATTGCTTGTTTTGCATTCAAAGGCGGGCCCTGTCCCGTTTTTTTCATTAAACATACGGAGGTTTTTTATGGACATTAAAAAAGTGTGCGTCTTGGGAGCGGGCCTGATGGGCAACGGGATCGCGCAGGTTTGTGCCGCAGCGGGTTTTGACGTGACACTGCGTGACATTGAGCAGCGTTTTATCGACAACGGAATGAGCACGATCAAAAAGAATCTCAGCCGGGATCTGGAGAAGGGCAAAATCGCCCAGCAGCAAATGGAGAGTGTTCTGGGGCGGATCAAACCGACGCTGGATATCAAAGAAGCCGCCGCCGACGCGGATGTGGTTGTCGAAGTGGTCATTGAACTGATGGACCTCAAAAAGAAAGTTTATGCCGAGCTTGAAGAAATCGTGCCGAAACACTGTCTGTTTTTTACCAACACCTCAGGTTTGAGCATCACGGAAATGGCCGCCATCACCAAGCGGCCGGAACGCTTTATCGGAACCCATTTCTTCAATCCGGTGCCGGTCATGAAACTTCTGGAGGTGATCCGCGGCCAGCAGACCTCAGATGAAACCGTGGAGATCGCCAGAGCCTGGGGGAAGCAGATCGGCAAGGACGTCGTTATGGTCAAGGAAGCGCCTGCGTTTGTTGTGAACCGTATCTTGTGCTCGATGATCAACGAAGCGTTCTTTGTTCTGGATGAGGGGCTGGCCAGCCCCGAAGATATCGACAAGGCCATGCAACTGGGCTGCAACCATCCGATTGGCCCCCTGGCGTTGGGGGATCTCATCGGTCTGGACACGCAGCTTCGGATTTGCGAGGGGATGCACCGCGAACTGGGCGACAAGTACCGTCCGTCGCCGCTTTTGCGCAAGCTGGTCCGGGCCGGTAATCTGGGCCGCAAGTCGGGCCGCGGCGTTTATGACTACAACAAGTAATAGACGGGAACGGTCAGTCGGCGGGATGGAAGATTCATGCCGTCGACTGGCCGGGTATCGTTCAGATCAACTTGAAATGCTGCCGGCCGCTTTTTTCAGCGCGGCGATCGTGGTGGCGTAGTCGTGCGTTCCGAAGACGGCGGCGCCCGCGACCAGGACATCCGCGCCTGCTCGGGCGATGGATGCGATGTTGTGAAGATTCACGCCTCCGTCCACCTCCAGCAGAGGTTTTCGGTCAAGGCCGGCCATCAAGGCCGCCGCTTTCCTGATTTTTGCAAGAGAGGCGTCAATAAATTTCTGACCGCCGAAACCCGGATTGACCGACATGATCAAAAGCAGATCCAACTCGGGCAGAATCTCTTCGAGAACATTCAGCGGCGTGGCCGGATTGAGTGAAACCCCCGCTTTCTTTCCCGCTTTTTTAATCAATTCGATCGTGCGATGCAGATGCGTGGATGCTTCCACATGCACGGTGATGAAATCCGCGCCCGCGGCGGCGAAAGATTCGATGTAGTCATCCGGATTCCGGATCATCAAGTGCACATCGAAGGGCAGGCCGGTCGCCTTGCGCAAAGCGCCGATAATGGCCGGTCCCATCGTGATGTTCGGCACGAAGTGTCCGTCCATCACGTCCACATGGATCCAGTCCGCGCCGGCTTTTTCAACGGATTGAATTTCTTCGGCGAGCCTCCCGCCGTCGGCGGAAAGAATGGAAGGGGCGATCAATTTCATGGGATTATCTCCTTTTATGAAAGATCAAATATACCAAAGCGGCATCTGTGTCAATCGGCGCCTCGGCCGGCTCTCCGGAGTCCGTGCCCCGTCGTCGTTTTGCTTTCTTTTTGGTTTCCGCCGGTGACATAAGGAAAAACTTGACACGGACAGGGAAAATACCGAATATGCGCGCATGAGAGGCGTTTACAATATTCTTCTTCTAATCGTCGCGGTTCCGGGTCTTGTGTATTTTCTTCTCAAAATGCTTGTCACCGGCAAGTATCGCAACAGCTTTCTTCAAAAGCTGGCCGGCAGACAAAAGCATATTCTGGATGCAGTCGGTCCAGGCCGGCGGATCTGGATCCACGCCGTATCGGTGGGAGAAGTCACAGCCGCCGCGCCGATTGTCGCGGCTTTGAAGCGACAAGACCCGGCGCTTCGGGTGATTGTGTCCACCTCCACTGAAACCGGTCAGGGCATGGCCCGAAATCTGATTGATGTCGCGGATGCCTTCATCTATTTTCCTCTGGATCTGCCCTTTGCCGTCAAACGAATGCTCGGCATCGTCCGACCGGATGTTTTTGTGTTGGTCGAGACGGAACTGTGGCCGAACTTTCTGGCCGGCTGCCGCGCCCGCGGCATCAGCGTGATTCTAGCCAACGGCCGGATTTCTCCAAGATCGTTTGACGCCTATTTTCGCACCCGGTTTTTCTGGCGTAGAGCGCTGGTTCATATCAGCGAGGCGGGGATGATTTCGCATCTCGATGCCGAACGCATTACGCGGATCGGCATGGCGAGTGCGAAAACATCGGTTCTGGGCAATGCCAAGTATGACGCCCTGGCTGCCATGGCCGCGCCAAATCTCCATGAAGAGACACGCCGTCGGTTCAATGTTGCGCCGGACGAGAAATTTCTGGTTGCGGGCAGCACCCATCCCGGTGAGGAGGATATCGTCATCCGAACCTACCTGGAGCTGAAAAAGGTTCATCCTGAATGGCGGCTCATCCTGGTTCCGCGTCACATCGAAAGAACTCCAGAGGTGCTTGATCTTCTTAGCCAATACGGGTTAAATGACATCCTGACGGTCACGGCCATGCGCGGCGGCAGGGGAAGGCAGGGCGAGGCGGTTATCGTTGTCGATGTGATCGGAGAGCTCTTTAAAGTCTATTCTTTAGCGGAAATTGTTTATTGCGGGGGATCCCTGGTGCCCCGGGGCGGCCAGAATATTCTGGAAGCGGCAGCCTGGGGGAAAGTGGTGCTCTATGGTCCGTCCATGGACGATTTCAGCCAGGAAGCGGCGCTTCTGGAAGAAGCGGGAGCGGGTGTCCGCGTTGCTGATGCCCGGGAACTGCTGCAACGGATCGGCAGCCTGCTTGACGATCCGCAGGATCTGCGCAGGCGGGGTGAAAAAGGCAGGGCGGTCGTCCGGGCGAACATGGGCGCCGCAAACCGCTACGCGCAGTTAATCGGTCGTTATCTCGACAGAAAAAGCGGATGAAACGGAATCCGGCAAGGAGGATTTATGTTGAAGAAATATGAGGCGATGGCGCAGCAGGTCAACTTGACGACAATATTCAAAGCGAGGTCGGTCATCAACCGCTATCTCAACCGGACCAGCCTGACCCATTATTCAGAGCTTTCCCGGCTTCTGGGCTGCGAGGCGTTTGTCAAACATGAAAATCATAATCCGACCGGTTCATTCAAGATTCGCGGCGCGTTGAACTTTTTTGCTCACCTTTCCCGAGAAGAGCTTGAGACGGGTGTTCTCGTGGCGACTCGCGGCAACCACGGTTTGGCGATGGCCTGGGCGGGGCAATGGTTTTGCGTCCCCTGCACCGTGGTCGTGCCGGAAAACAACAATCCGGAGATCAATCGGATTATTGAAAGTTACGGCGCCGAGGTCATCGTCCACGGAGAAGACTTCTATGACGCGCAATCTTATTGCGATGAACTGGTCGATTCCGCAGGCTATTATTATGTCGAGCAGGGCAACGAGCCAGAAATTTTAAACGGGCACGCCACCATGGCGCTTGAGATTATGGAAGATCTGCCCGATGTCGACGTCATTATCTGCCCTATCGGCGGCGGCGCCGGCTGCGCCTCTATTTTGAAAACTGCGCGGGCTTTCCGGCCCGATATCGAGATCATCGGCGTGGAGCCCCAAAACGCTC
>CAYUDM010000035.1:0-29591 GCA_964443625.1 uncultured Smithella sp.
AATGTGAACCGAAAATTCTCCATAAAATCAAATAGAATAAAATCAGGCACACGGCATTTCATGGTAATAAGGACCAAAAGCCGGGTGGGAATATCATGGGAAATTTGTCCAGCATTGCGAAAAATGACATTCTTCCAGAGTTCCAAGCCTTCCTTTTGAACAGGAAACTGGTACCGGGAAAAAATGCTTCCTTTTATGCTTTTTGGGCAAGCAAATTTTTCACCTATGCCCGAAAGAAACAAGTATCTTCTGATAAATATCAGGAAAACGTCGTTATCGAATTTATTGAAAATCTGAAAGCCGACCCGAAAGTCATGGACTGGCAACTGCGTCAGGCTCAAGACGCCATCACATTGTACTATTTTCATTTTCTCGGCCTCAAACCAAACAGATTATCTGACGCTAAATCCTCTGTCTTTGCGCCTGAGCTGCTCAAAGAAACCATGCGGCTGATTCGTCTTAAGCATTATTCTTACAGTACGGAAAGAACCTATCTGCAGTGGATTAGGAGATTTCTCGATTACACCAGACAAACCGCGAAAAAAGAGAACGCGGAGGCGTTGGATGCGGAGGATTGCAAGAATTTCCTCAGTCATTTGGCACTGAAGGAAAAGGTATCCGCCTCGACACAGAATCAGGCGTTCAATTCCCTTCTTTTTCTTTTCCGCAATGTACTTTGCAGAGAAATCGACAATCTTTCCGACACGGTTCGGGCAAAACGCGGCCAGAAACTGCCCGTTGTATTTTCCGTAGAAGAGATCAAAAGATTATTAGACTGCCTGAATGGCAAGGATCTGCTTATTGCCGGACTGCTCTATGGCTCGGGCCTGAGACTGATGGAGCTCGCCCGCTTAAGGGTTAAGGATATTGATTTCGATTTAAATACGCTTACCGTGCGCGGCGGTAAAGGCGATAAAGATCGTACCACGATTTTACCGGCAGCGGTTAAAGATCAATTACAAGGGCATTTGAAGGACGTCAAACAGCTGCATGAGAAAGACCTTTCCCTCGGACACGGTGACGTCCATCTCCCCGATGCATTGAACAGGAAGTATCCTCATGCCGGCAAAGAATGGGCATGGCAATATGTGTTTCCAGCCAACCATCTCTCGGTTGATCCGCGATCAGGCAGAGTTCGTCGCCACCACATCGGGGATTCTGCTATTCAGGATGTCATTAAAAAAGCCGTGAAGCGCGCCGATATTCCCAAACACGCCACGGTGCACACGCTGCGCCACAGTTTCGCGACGCATCTGCTGATGAACGGGGTGAATATCCGCGAGGTGCAGGAACTTTTGGGACACAAGAATGTGGAAACGACCATGATCTACACGCATGTGCTGCGCGATATGTCACACGCGCCTAAAAGCCCGCTTGACGCGCTTCTGGCTGACAAAAATGACGGTCGCAACGCCTGACGCCTGACGCCTTCCCCCTCACACCTTACCCCTAACGGCTTGCGCCTCACCCCTTACCCCTGACGCCTCACGCTTAACGGCTTGCGCCGACACCAATCCGATCACAGTATTTCGCTATCGGGCAGGCGCTGCACAAAGGCGAGACCGGTTTACAGGTCTTTCGGCCGAAGGCGACCAAAAGGGTGTTGTAGATAATCCAGTGCCTGCGGGGCAGTTTTTCGCGCAGGGCCATTTCGGTTTCATCCGGGGTTTTGGTTTTTACGTATCCCAGCCGGTTGGATATCCGGTGAACATGCGTATCGACGCAGATGCCGTCTTTTCCGTAGGCAAGCGTGATGACGAGATTGGCGGTTTTTCGCCCGACGCCCTTGATGGTGAGAAGCTCGTCGAGGTCGTCGGGAACGGTCGAGCCGAAACGGTCGATGAGATCCCGGCAGACGGAGTGAATGGTTTTGGCTTTGTTGTGGTAGAAGCCGACCGGGAAAATGGCCTTTTCGATTTTCGTCAGGGGGATTTTCAGCATTTGTTCCGGCGTGGCGGCAAACTCAAAAAGCCGGTCGGTGGCAACGGCCGTCACTTCGTCTTTGGTTCTTAAGCTCAGAAGCGTTGAAATGAGAATGACGAAGGGATCGCGCTGGTTTTCCGCCAGGTGGGTGACGATGGGCATGTCTCCCGTTTCCAGATCTTTTTTTAATATTTTCACAACATTATTCATTTGATGGTCTTGCATGCGCGTGCGGCCGCCTCCGTTTTGTCATGAATTGCGAGGGTGTCCATAGTATGAGCCTTCACGGAATGCAAGCGCGGAGGCTGTCTGACGGTCATTTTTTTTATTGACAGTATTTTTTTATTTATATATTCCCATCAAGCACTTCTGCGTGTATCTGATGGAGACGGGCAATTTCAGGGAAAGCGCTCCGCCCCCGAAAAATCCCATTAAAAAAGCAGATGTCGTCCATCCGGCAGGCAGTCTCGCGCCAAATATTTTGCGAGGGGTCAGGCGATTTTATGCAAAAAACCAAGAAATACCCCATCAGCCAGCCTGATGAAAGCGGACGGCGGAAAAAACGGACCGGTCAGGTCATGGTCATCGAAGACCGCTGCAAGGGCTGTGGCTTCTGCATCGCCAACTGCCCCCGGCAGGTGCTGCGCGTGTCATCCGTATTCAACAAGAAGGGCTATCACCCGCCGGAGGTTGTGGATTCGTCCCGGTGCGTGAACTGCCATTTTTGCGAAATTCTGTGTCCGGAATTCGCCATTTACAGCATGGAAGACGAAGATTACGCTGAGTAACCATTAAAGGAGTAGGACTTTGCTGGCCAAAGAAGTCAAAACTGGAATTCATTTTATGAACGGCGACGAAGCCTGCTGCGAAGGTGCAATCGCGTCCGGTTGCCGTTTTTTCGCCGGGTATCCCATTACGCCGGCAACGGAAGTGGCCGAATCGATGTCGCGAAGGCTTCCGGAGATCGGCGGCATCTATATTCAGATGGAGGATGAAATCGCCTCAATGGCCGCGATTCTGGGGGCGAGCTGGGGTGGTGTCAAGTCCATGACCAGCACGTCGGGGCCCGGCTTTTCGCTGATGATGGAGAATATCGGCCTGGGGGTGTGCACGGAAACCCCCTGCGTGGTGTGCAACGTACAGCGAGCGGGTCCCAGTACGGGACTGCCCACCGCCGTGGCTCAGGGCGACATGATGCAGGCCCGGTGGGGATCGCACGGACATTATGAAATTATCGCCCTGGCGCCGTCTAGCCCTCAGGAAATGTTCGATTTTACTATCCGCGCTTTCAATTTAAGCGAGTATTTCCGAATTCCCGTTCTGATTATGGCCGATGAAGTGGTTGGCCATATGAATGAACGGGTGGTGATTCCCCGCGAGGAAGAAATCGAAGTCATCAACCGGCGAAAACCGACGGTGCCGCGCGAAGACTACCAGCCTTATGAAGCGGACGACGACGGTATCGCCCCAATGGCGACCTGCGGGGAAGGCTACCGCATCCATGTGACGGGTCTGACGCATGATGAACGCGGCTATCCGGTCATGGACGCCAAAACCCAGGAAAAGATGGTCAGCCGGCTGGTCGGAAAAATCCGCAATAATCGCGATAAGATCATCAGCACGAAGAATCTGTATCTGGACGACGCCGAGGTTGTGGTGGTTTCCTACGGCATCAGCGCCCGGTCCTCCCAGCAGGCGGTTGCCAATGCCCGCAAAGAAGGCATCAAGGCGGGCCTGATCAAGCTCGAAACGGTCTGGCCGTTTCCCGAAGAGCTCATCCGCTCCGTCGCACCTAAGGTCGGCGGCATGATTATGGCGGAAATCAACGGCGGACAGATGGTGCTGGAGTTGGAACGGACCGCCGGCGGCGCCTGCCCCGTGTCTCTGGTGTCCAATTTCGGCGGCACGATTCTGCATCCCAATCTGATCGCAAACGCTATTTCTAAAATGGCGAAAGGAAAAACATGACGACAGCAAAAGCACAAAAAACCGTTCCGCCCCATCCGATGGATTCCCTTTTGCGCACGGAAAGAATTCCGCACATCTGGTGCCCCGGCTGCGGCATCGGCACGGTCTTTTCCGCGGTGCTGGCCGCGATTAAAAACACAGGCTGGGACCCCGACGATATCGCGATGGTCTCCGGCATCGGCTGCACGGGCCGGATGGCCGGCTATATCCGACTGGATTCTTTCCACACCACGCACGGCCGGGCGCTGCCGTTTGCCACGGGCTTAAAACTTGCCAAACCCGAAACGAAGATCATCGTGGTTTCCGGTGATGGAGACTTGTTCGCCATCGGCGGAAATCATTTCATCCACGCCGCCCGCAGGAACATGGACATCACGGTGGTCTGCGTCAATAATCTCAACTACGGCATGACGGGCGGCCAGCAGGCCCCCAGCACGCCCCTGGGCGCGAAAACGACGACCACCGTCAACGGTTCGCCGGAAGAGCCATTCAATTTCTGCAATCTGGCGGCCTCCTGCGGGGCAACCTACGTAGCTCGCTGGACGGCCATGCAGGTCAGATCACTTCGCAGTTCGATCGGAGAGGCACTACATAAAAGAGGCTTCAGTTTCGTGGAAGTCGTCACGCCGTGCCCGTCATCCTTCGGACGGCGCAACCGTATGGGAACGGCCCTGGAAATGCTGAAGTTCTATCACGGCCGCTCGGTCATCCGAAGCGACATTGATCCCAAGGACGCCACGATGGACATTGACCGGGAAATCGTCGTCGGCAAGTTCGTTGATATTGAAAGACCGACGTTTATGGATCATTACGAACGTATTAATCGTGCAAAGATGCCGCAATGGCTGTCGATGCACCCCGACCATCAAAAAACACGGTGAAAAAAGCTATGCCGGATAAACGCGAAAAACATATTTTAATCACAGGGTTCGGCGGTCAGGGCATCGTCATGGCCGGAGATATTCTGGGAAAAGCGGCAACCCTGTTCGACGCCAAGCACGCCACCATGGCCCAGAATTACGGACCCGAGGCTCGCGGAGGCGCCTGCTCCAGCCAGGTAATCATCAGCGGAGAGGAAATTCTTTTCCCCTGCGTGGAGGAACCCGATATTCTGGTCTGCATGAGCCAGGAAGCCTACACCAAAAACGTCAAGTCCCTGAAACCGGAAGGCACGCTGATCTGGGACACGGATCTGGTCCACACGAAGAAAACCGATATGCACTACAAAACGTTTCACGTTCCGGCCACGCGCTTTGCCGAAGAACTGGGCGGGAAAATGATGGCCAATATCGTCATGCTTGGCTTCGTTTCGGCAGTCGAGCCACTGGTGCACGCAGACGCTTTGAAAAAATCCGTTCTGGATTCCGTGCCGCCCGCAACAAAAGACCAGAATCTGCGCGCGTTCACCAAAGGCCGCGAATACGGCCAGTCGATTATCAAAGGCACGATCAAGCAGGAACAGGCCAAGCATCAGGAATAGAAAAAAGGCTCAAGGCTCAAGGCCCAAGGCCCAAGGCAAAAGGCAAAAGGTCAAAGGTCAAAGGCAAAAGGTCAAAGGATACAAGGATAAAGACAAAAATATCCTAAAAAGCCCCTTTGAGATAAACTCTCAAAGGGGCTTTTTTGATCCTTGTGCCTTGAACCTTTTGCCTTGATCCTGATCTTTAGTTGTAGCCTTCTTCGTAGGCCAGCATATCCAGATGCAGCGTGGCGATGTCTTCGACATCGAGGTTCGCTTCTCCCGCGGACTTGGTCACTTCAACAATTTTGATATATCGCCTGCATTTGTTGCAGACGTCCACGCGATATTGTTCTTCGCCTTCCACAGCGAAATAGGCCAGCGAATGCTGTTCTTCGTTGCCGCAGAAAGGACATTTAATCCGCCGGAAATTCCATTTGTAACCGCACTGGTGACAAAAAAGATAACGCTTTCCGTCTTCACTTTCACGAATTTCGCCGATTTTGGGCTCTTTGCCGCAAATGGGACAGTAACCTTCGCGCCAGCCGGCTTTTTTGACGGCGTCGCCGTACTGTTCGGCAATGCATTCCAGCTCCGGCCGCAGGCTCTCTTCAATAAACAAGTCGAGCAGGTCGAGATATTCCTCGTCCTGAGCATCGCCTTTGAGTTCCTTGACCGGAACGTCCGGCGCTGAATCGAAAGACGCCCGGGCCACGGTTTCCCAGTCAAAGTCATTACTCTCAATGAATTCATTAACTTTTTGCGCCGCAGCGGGCATGCGATTTTCAGCAATGGCAACGAGTGACTGAAAATAGGCCTTCGGCCGCGACAGGTCATACTTTTTGCCTGACATGTCGATGAGCGGCAGACCGCCATCCATTTTCTGGGGAAGGATTTTTTCGTCCACCGTAAAAATCGATTCGGTCATTTTTTTCCGGTACTCTTCACGCAAAATCAATATTTCCCCTAAAATATCCAACAAATCGGTGTAGTGGGGATTCGCGGTTTTGTAGTCTTCTATGGTTTTGAGAGACTTGGGCAGCGTTGCAGCCATTAGTAAGTTACCTCCATCATTGTCAATTGCGAGCTTCGGATTGTCGGCAACTGTGAAACCTAAGATATTCACGGCAGCGCAAAAAGCAAAGCGCACTTTGCCTATATCCGCTTTCATCGGCATCTTCAAGCAGTATTTCTTCCGGGTCGTCAAGCGGAAAGCAACACTCGACAAAACGCCGAAATGATTGCTTTAAAAGAACACCAGCGTAACGACCAGGAACAAAACAATGAGGATCGGAATGGAATATTTGATCATATATCCGAAGAAGCTGGGCATCTTGACACCCGCTTCCTCGGCAATGGATTTAACCATGAAATTCGGGGCGTTGCCGATGTAGGTATTGGCCCCCATAAACACCGCGCCCGCCGAGATGGCAGCCAGATAAGGGATTTTTTCCACAATCAGACGCGCCACTGCAGGCGCCTCGGGCATGCCCGGATAGAACTTTCCCAGGGCGCTGTTAAAAAAGGTCAGATAGGTCGGCGCATTATCCAGAAAGCTCGACAAAATACCGACCGCCCAGAAATACTGCGTGGGGGAATCGACCCAGCGGATCAGCGTCGCCAGCGCGCCGTGTTCCCCCGCCTTGAGGATGTCGAGGGCGGGAATGATGGTGACAAATATGCCGGCAAACAGGTAGGCCACTTCCATAATGGGCGCCCAGGTGAACTCGTTGCCCTTTCGGACATTGAGTTTCGTCAGGCGAAGCGACAAAAATCCCATCAGGACCAGCACGGCATCCTTGATTAAATTCTCGATCGTCTGATGAATGCCGAACAGATCGACCTCTCCCAGATGCACGGTGCCGCTGAACAAAACGGCGGCAATCACTCCGCCCAAAAGCAGAAAGTTGCGCTTTCCTTCAATGCGGATCGGCTCCGGTGCGGCTTCGGGCGCGGCGGTCCGGCTTTCTTTTTTAAAATAGTAGCTGTCCACGATAAAATACAAAATCAGCAGGATGATGCTCGCAAAAGCCATCTGCGGCAGAATATTGAGCGTCCAGAAAAACGGCACGCCGTGCAGGAAGCCCAGAAAGAGGGGCGGATCGCCCAGCGGCGTGAGCGCGCCTCCGATGTTGCTGACCAGAAAAATGAAGAATACGACGGTGTGGACTTTGTGCACGCGCCAGGCGTTCGAGCGCAGAATCGGACGGATAAGCAGCATCGACGCGCCGGTGGTGCCGATGACCGACGCCAGAAGCGTTCCGATGAGCAAAATGACTGTATTCACGGCGGGACTGCCCGTGAGCGATCCGCGCACATAGATTCCCCCCGACACGGTGTAAAGCGCCCACAAAAGCAGGATAAAGGGAACATAATCGATCAGAAGAATATGCGCGATTTCATAGACGGCGGCCTCGCGAAAGAAATACAAAAAAGGCGCGGCGAAAACCACGGCCCAGAAAGCGGACACTTTGGGAAAATGCCGATGCCAGAAACGCGGCACGACAAGCGGCATGAATGCGATGGATAGAAGAATGCCGACGAACGGCAGCGCCGACCAAAGCGGCAGTTTCGCGCCGATCTCGACGAGATCATGCCCGGCCGGATCTCCCGCCCAAGCGGACCCGCCCGACGCGAACGTAAGCATCATCAGGCACAAAACGCCTATCCGTAAGACAGATGGGGTCATAGATATTTTTTTACATGCGCGCCTTGCCGTCCGCTTACTTGGCAAACTCCAGTACCGGCGCAAATTTCCTTTCCCGGATCACCTTGTCGGCGATGGAATTGAGCAGCTTGTTTTCCGAACAGAATGAAACGCCGATGCCCGCGTGCTTTACCATACAAACGTCGTTTTCACTATCTCCGATTGCGACGATATTGGACAGCGGAATGTCGTATTTTTCGGAAAGATGCAAAAGAACGTTGGACTTGCAGAAGTTATGGTTGCACTTGCTTCCGGGCGTTTTGATAAAGCAAGACGGCACCTTCACTTCGCCTGTCGCCTTGGAACGGGAGAATTCCAGCTCGTTGGCCACACTGAAATGGGCGCCGATGCGGTTGGCCACATGCGCGGCGACAAAGTTGTAACTGTCGGAGATCACCCCGACAATATATCCCCGCTTTTTCAATTCCTCCACAACCGGGACGATGTCGGAAATCATCTCCATGCCGTCGGCTACCGCAATCAGCCGGTCAATGCCAAGACCCTTGAGCAGCTTGGCGATCAGTTTCGTAATGAGATAGTTTTCATCGTTGGTGCTGATAATCTCAAGCAGTTCTTTGCGAAAATGAAACGTCTCGGCCGCTTCATAGATGAACCGCCCGATGAGAATCGTATTGTCCATGTCGAAGACGGCCATTTTCTTCAGACCGACCAGGCTTTCTTTCACGGCAAGATCCATCTGGTCGAGAATCATGGTGGTGGTCTGGAGCATGTCCAGATTAAAATTCGGATTGAGCCGGGCGCGCTTGAGGATGGCGCGGGACACTTCTCTGGCCATCGGCCCCAAAAGCTGCCACTGCTTCATTTTGTTCTCGATCGCCCCGATATTCACCTCTTTAATTTTCGCTCCCAGGTCCATCATATCCAGCAGGATGCCGATATCGACGCCGTAGTCGATTTCAAAGTCCACCCGTTCCAGAAAACTTCTTTTTGCGGCGATCATGCCCGAAAGCGGCTGCGAATAGTCCAAAGCCTTCGGAAACAGCAGGCTCAGAAGGGGTTTGGCCACCAGCTCCGTCACGCGGCCCGCCTGCCGCTCAAACGCGCTTTTAACAAAATCGAAGCCTTCTTGCACAATTGGCCCGACAAGCATGTCGATCAGGTTGTGTTCGTAATTTTCAATGTCCGCGTCGATATAGACCACAAGATCGTTGGTAGCCACGGTCAGACCATCGAGCATCGAAGCGCCTTTGCCCAGCTTCGTGCTCGTGATAACGCTGGCCCCCGCCTTTTTGGCCTGGGCGACTGTGTTGTCGAAGGAATGATCGTCCACGACAATCACTTCGTTGACCAGTGAAGACTTTTTCGCGATGGCAACGACTTTGGCAACCGACGCCTCTTCGTTCAGAGCGGGAATGATCACACTGACCATGGCGATCCTCCTCGATGTCCAGCTAAAATAGTCTAGGTTGTTTCCCGCTGAACATAAAGCGTCTGTGTGGGATAGGCAAATTCTATCCCTTCCTTGGCGAACCGCTCGAAAATTTGCAGATTGATGTCTTCTTGGATGTCCATCCAGGTATTGTAATCCGGCACCGTCACATAATATACCGCTTCGAAATTCAGCGAAAAATCGCCGTATTCCTTAAAATGAACACGGTCGAATCGCGCGTCGGCTTTCTTATCGATGATATCCGAAACGATCTGCTTGGCGAGTTTCAGCTTTTCACCCGGCGTCTGATAAATCAACCCGAAGTTGAAAACCGCACGCCGTTCGGCCATGCGCTTAAAGTTGCGGATACGGCTGTTGAGCAGGTCATTATTGGAGAAAATCAGTTGTTCGCCGCTGATGCTGCGCAGACGGGTTGTTTTCAGGCCGATATGTTCAATCGTTCCCATATGCGAATCGACCACGATAAAATCGCCGATGACAAAGGGCTTGTCCAGAACGATGGATAAAGACGCCATCAGATCTCCTAGAATATTCTGCACCGCGAGGGCCACAGCGATGCCGCCGATGCCCAGACCCGCGACAAGGCCGGTGATGTTCACCCCCAGATTGCCCAGAATCAAAAGCAGGACAATCGCCCATAAAAGCACCCGCGCCACAAAGCCCAGGAAACCGATCGTGGTGGCGCTGGAGGTGTCCTCATCCATTTTTTTCTGAATCGTCCGGTTCAGCGCAAATGAGATTCCGGCGCTGGCCCACAGCCCGCCCTGCACGATCAAAATGATCATGACGATCTTATCCCAGACGCCCTCGACGGAAGGTTTAAGTTCAATAACATGGGAGGCGGCGAAGGCGGAAGCAACGAGCAAAATGAAAAACTTCGTATTCCGCAGCATGTTGACCACAAGGTCATCGAGACGATTGTCGGTGGCGGAGGCTATTTTCGACAATTTGGAAATCGCAAGACGCTGGGTGACCTTCAGAATTGCAAACACAACGACAAAGATGCAGACGGCAATCAGCCAGTTTTGCAAAGTATTTTCCAAATAGACATTTTGAAACAAATTCATGAATTACTCCCTGGAAGTTAATTTAACAATAGATTCAGTGTCACTGTTTTTATCAGATCAAAAAAGAACTACTTTTTTTCCGGGATGACCAAAACCGGCAGCAGGACGGAATCAATGACGTTCACATCCGTGCTGTCGAACATGGCGGTGTAGAGTTTGCTGCGATGCTTGTGCCCGACGATGATCAGGTCATTTTGATTGTCCGACGCGTATTGAACGATTTCCTCCGCCACATTGCCCTTGAGGCTGGCATAGACGACATCGAGCTGTTCCAGAATCGCATCGGGAACGGATTGGCGAACACGGAGCGCAACGGTGTCTTCCTTGTCGGCGGGGTGGCGATAACCGGCCATGGGATCATTGACATAGACGATATGAATGCGGCTTTTAAACATTTTCGCTAAATCCAGGGCGTCGGTAAGCGAGTTGATGCTTTCCTCGTCCAGATCGATCGCATAGAGCATATTCTTAAAACAAAGCATCGGGTCCTCCGTTGAATTGCGAAATTATATATCATCGGAAGCGGATGTCAATAAATTCCGGGAAAAGGTGGATTTAAGGGGTTGAAAAAATGGGGGGGATTCGGTACGCTCCACAGCAGAGGAGATTTTATGGATCTGGTCACTTTGTTTGATTCGGAAATTTTTAAACTGGTCATTTTGCCGCTGATTATATTCTTTGCGAGGGTCTGCGACGTAACACTTGATACACTCCGAATCATCTACGTCTCGCGAGGCATGAAGATTCTGGCGGCCGGAATCGGTTTTTTCGAAGTGCTCATCTGGCTTATGGCAATCACGCAAATTCTCAACAACATGACCAACATCACCTACTACCTGGCCTACGCAGGCGGTTTTGCGATGGGCAACTTCATTGGAATTTTTATTGAAGACAAAATGGCCATCGGCACGGTCGTCATCCGGATCATCACGCAGAAAGACGCGACCGAATTGATCGATTATCTCAAGTGTGACGGCTACGGCGTGACGCACATCGAGGGGCAGGGCGCGCTGGGACCGGTAAAAGTTCTGTTTACGATTGTCAAAAGGAAGGACATTCAGAATGTTCTGGATCTTATCCGGAAATTCAATCCTCTGGCGTTTTTCACCATCGAGGATGTCCGCTCCGTGCGTAAAGGCGTTTTCCCGCTGATGAAACCCGAAAGAGCCATCAAACACAGCTCCACGACGCCCTGAAAATCCGACTATTCCCGAATACGTTTCTTGAGTTCTCTGACGAGATGATTGAGCAGATCCGACGCGTCGGCGGTGATGGCGACATCCGCCATCTTCATCATGGTCGCCTGCGGGTTTTTATTGATTGCGACGATAAAATCCGCCTCGCCCAGGCCCGCCGTATGCTGAATCGCGCCGCTGATCCCGAAGGAAAACAGAATTTTCGGTTTGATGTGCTTGCCTGCCTGACCCACCAGGGATTCATGACCGGCCCACCCCGCGTAGACCACGGGACGCGTCGCGCCGACGTCGCCGCCTAAAAGCGCCGCCAGATCGTCGAGCTTTTTAAAGTTGTTTTTGTTGCTCATGCCCCGGCCGCCGCAAACGATTACGGTCGCGTTTTCAATGGTATGGTCCCTCTCGACCGCGCGTTCATATTCGATCACGCGCACCCGCGGGGCCGGCAGATCCTCCGGCAGCGGCAGTCGCTCGACTATGGCGGTTCGCTCGTTATTGTGCGGAATTTCCTTGAAGGTTCCGGGCCGCACGGTCGCCATCTGCGGTCGGTGCCCTTCGGTGACGATCTCCGCCAGCATGTTGCCGCCGAAAGACGGCGCAATCTGGACGAGCAAACCCTCCGGCGTCATGTCGAGCCCGACGCAATCCGCCGAAAGGCCTGTATTGAGACGCTTGGCCAACCGGGGCGCAAATTCGCGACCGAAATCCGTCGCGCCGATGAGCAGAATATCCGGGTCGCGCCGGCGCGCCAGTTTCTCGACGAGCGCCAGGTAATGCTCCGTGCTGTAACTTCGCAGCGAGGGGTGGTCGATGGCCAGGATGCGGTCGGCGCCATGCGCTGTATATTCCATGATCCATTCGTCGATATCGGAGCCGACGACGAGAGCGCAGACCTCCGCGTTGATGACTGAGGCGAGATCCACCGCTTTTGAAAGCAGTTGCAGCGTCACGCGGTTTTGATAATAGTTGCGATAGTCGCCGAACACCCAGATGCTTTTTTTACTTTTTTTCATAGTCCGTCGCATTCGCCCGGATCAACCGGCCGTTTTTTCACTTCGATGGATTTGCCGATCACCGCGCCGATTTTTCTTTGGTATTTGTCGAGAAACTCGGCCGCCGCGCCCGCCGCCGCACCGGTAATCACCACGTTTTCTTTCTGCGCCTTGCGGATAAAGACTTTGCGAACCTTCGTGCGCGATCCTTTCTGGGTCAGTTGCGCCTCCGAAAAACCCAGGTCCGCGGCGCCGACAACCGAAATCATTCCCGACCGGAAAGCCTGCTCCAGCCCCTCCAGTGGCGCATAGCGGGGTTTGTAGCGTTCCATGGAAATCGTCACCAGGGCGGGAAATTCCATCTCCAGCGTTTCGCGAAATTTATCGACCAGACGGCGCACACGCAGGGTGCGGCCGGAAATTTCCAGATGTTCAGCATAGGCGGCCGCCGGAATATTCAGCTCTTCGGCCAGTTGAGGCCCGACCTGCGCGGTTTCACTGTCGGAGGTGTAGGCGCCGCATAGAATCAAATCGAAATCGGGCAGGTGGCGCGACACAGCAGCGGCCAGAACAAAGGACGTCGCATAGGTGTCGGATCCGGCAAGACGCCTGTCACAGATCAGAATCCCACGATCTGCACCTAAAGCGAGTGCCTCGCGCAGCACTTCTTCTGCCGCGGGCGGCCCCATCGTCACAACAGCAACCTCGGCTCCGAGTCCTTCCTTGATCTGCAAAGCCGCTTCCAGGGCGTGCTTGCAGGCCGGATTCATCATGCCGGCCGCCAGATCCCGACGAAGCGTTCCGGTTTTCTCATCCCAGGGTAATTCGGTGACCATCGGCACCTGTTTGACGCAAACTGCAATTTTCAGCATATTTCTCTCACAAGACGGGTTGGGACAGAATCGTTCGGGCAATGACCACGCGCTGGATTTCGCTGGTGCCTTCGTAAATTTCCGTGACCTTGGCATCGCGAAAATACCTTTCAACATCGTATTCCTTGCTGTAGCCATAGCCGCCGTGAATCTGAACGGCCAAAGAGGTCACTTTGGAGGCCACCGAACTGCAGTAAAGCTTGGCCATCGACGCCTCGCAGCCAAACGGCGCGCCCGCATCCTTGAGCTCACAGGCGCGATATAAAAGCAGTCGCGCCGCCATGATTTCGGTGGCCATATCGGCGATATAGTTTTGAATCGTCTGCTGGGAGGCAATGGGTTTTTTAAACTGCTGCCTCTCTTTGGCGTATTTCACCGCCGCTTCCATCGCGCCCTGCGCAATGCCCAGGGCTTGGGCGGCCACGCCGATCCGGCCGTTGTCGAGTGTGGCCAGACCAATCTTCATCCCGTCACCCAATTTCCCCAGAAGATTGTCTTCCGGCACGCGGCAGTCTTCCAGAAACAGGGAGGATACGGGATTGGCACGCATGCCGCAGAGGTCTTCAAGCTCGCCGCGGAGAAAACCGGGAAAACCGCTCTCGACGATGAAGACACTGCTTTGCAGGCGGTTTTGGGGCGATGACGTCAGAGCAAAGATCAGCGCAACATCGCAAACGCCGCCGTTGGTGACAAATATTTTCGTGCCGTTTAAAATGTAGTCCGACCCGTTTTTAACGGCCGTGGTTTCCACTGAGCCCGCGTCGGAGCCGGCATTGGCCTCGGTCAGGCTAAACGCGCCGATGGCGTCGCCCGAGGCGAGCCGGGGCAGATAAACGTCCTTTTGCCTTGCGTCGGCAAACAGCAGAAAAGGATAGACGGCCACGCCGTTGTGTACGGTGACGCACAGACCCACCGCGGCGCAGACGCGGGAAAGTTCTTCGACCACGATAGCCGCGCTGATGGAGTCCAGCGCCGCGCCTCCGTATTCCTTCGGCGCCTGAAGCCCGAAGTAGTTGAGCGCCTTCATCTTGTCGATGATCTCGCGGGGAAAGATCCGCTGTTGATCGATTTCAGCGGCTATCGGCGCGAGTTCCGTCTCCGCGAAATGCCTGGTGGTTGATCGGATGAGTTTATGCTTCATGCAGGGATTGAATTGCAATTTTATTCTCCCTCGGCGGGGGCAAAATACTGTCATGCGCCCTTGGAATGTTACGGCACCCGTCGAAATTTATCTGGCATATAGAAAAAAGAAACGTTATTGTCAATCAGAGATTCGGCGCGGATTTCCGCAAAGGAGAGTCGTATGAAAAAAATGATCGTTTTTTTGACGGCGGCTGTCTGGTTTCTTGCTCCGATTACCGTTGCCGGGGCGCAGGAATACGGGAAAATCCGGGCCATGCATCTTCGGGCCGCGCAGGTCGTCAAACAGAAAAACGATTTCGTCGCACGCGTTCTGACATCCTACGACATCTTTCACGAAGTGAACGATCAGGGCACGGTCATCCGGCTGTTCATGGACGATTCGTGGTTCGACGTGTCGGCGATTGAAATCGTCGCCATCCTGAAGGAGGCGGACGATTCGACCCGGCGCGTGACCGCGCATGATCTGTACTTTTTCACGGCCGACGGCATTTTGCATGTTGTTACCGAACTTACCGTTCGGTGACATCAGGACTTGACGTCGTTGCGCATCGCGTTGAGTTTTTCCCGGTCGAGATAATATTTCCCATTGGGCGCCTTGATCACGAGGCCGTCCGACAGCAATACATTGAGAGCGCGGGGCCGCAGATTTTTCGTCCCGACACGAAAAAAGTTCTTTCGCTCATCCTGCAGCGCGACGGCCTTCTTCTCGCTGAACGCCCGCGCCTCCTCCAGCTCGGCGATTATTTTAAAACAGATCCGCCGAAGCCCAAGCCCAGACAGATACATGGCCAGCCCCACGAACACAACAAACGCGATGATCAAAAGAAGAATTTGAACGTAAACAGGCATCGCAATAACCTCATATTTCGCAAAATTTTTTTTCAGCGTTTCGCGCCGACAACAGAAACTTTCCACAGCGCCACATTCCGGGCGCTTTCGGGAAGCGTCTGCTGCCGCCAGGTGACGCCGCCGTCGTTGGTCATCAACACGACGCCTCTTGGCAAGTCCGGCTCAACCGACGACATGCGAAAGCCAACCGCCCAAGCCCTGTCGTCCGTCATCGGGGAAACCCCTTCCATCATGTATGGATAGTGGTTGGTCAGGCGGGTGTCAAAAGAGCCGTCGGTCACTTTGACCCGCGCGGTAAAGCCGCCGTTCCATCCGCCGCCATTGCAGGCAATCCAGACAGTATCGGCGCTCGAGGCGTTGATGTCGTCGTAATCCGCCGTGCCGGTCAGCGAATCGACGGATTTGCTCCAGGACGATCCCCCGTCTCGCGTCTCCCACAGATGCCCGTCGGAATTGACGGCGGCCCAGGCGATTTCGGACGAAAAGGCGGACACGGCAAGAGGGCCGTGTCCGGACGTCACATCGGGAAGAAACTCTCGCTGCCAGGTCAACCCGCGGTCCGAAGAATGGATGACGCCGTTTTCACCCGCCGCCACATCCACGATCCAGAGATCTGACCCGGCGATATCCATCCGGTTGACCTCGGTCATGGAGAGGATCTCGCCCCCGATGTCCCGAACTTCGACGAGAGTCCAGGTGATGCCGCCGTCGGCTGTCTTTAGAACGTCGCCGCCGAGGCTGACCGCCCAGGCCGTAGTCGGGCTGACGCCTTTGATGCCTTTTATATGGCGGGAGTTCATATCATCCGGAAGCGTCTGAAATGTCCAGGTGACGCCTCCGTCCGAGGTAAAAAGTATCCCGCCGTCGTTGGTTTCTATAGCGGCGGCCCCTATGGCCGCCCAAGCTATGCGGGACGTCACGGCGCTCACATCATTGCCGATAAAACCGTCACATCCGGCAGGCAATGTCTGTAAGGACCAACGCTGTCCGCCGTCGGCCGTCTTGAGGATCTTCACCGTCGAAACGCCCGTGTCCTCATCCGTTTGTGTGCCGATCACCCAACCCGAAACCGGCGTGACCCAGGGCACGCCCCGGTCAGCGCTTCCGCAGCCGAAAGCAAGGATGAAAAGGGCAAAACACAGGAAATAGCGGTATATCTTGATCATCATGTTTTTCTACATCAATTTGACTTCGCTTGTGGCTTTGACCACCACAAAGCAACGTTCCGTATTCGATTTCGGATCGGCGGGGTTGATGAAGAATCCCGGCCGGTCCGGTTGATACCCGGTGGTCGTTCCCACGAGCAATTCACCGTCTTTAAAAACGACGGATATTTTTCGCCCTAAAACGGGTTTGGCCGGATCGAATTCCTTCTTTTCGTCATAATCCGGATTTCCGCTGAAATCTTTGACAAAAAAAACCGCCTTCAGATCTCCGATGCGGATTTCAGCAGGTTTTGTGCCCGGCGGTGAAGACGCAGGTAAAACATGAAAGGTCTCCTTATTTGGAAAAAAATCGTTCGTAATGCCTTTGATCAGGCGTCCATCTGCATAACGGATGACAATTTTATTTTGTATCATGTCCATGCTCCTTCGTGGTTGATGGATGAAATCAAAATTGAATCCGGTGACAGACGATTACCCGGATTTTTTTCCCGTGATCGTCTCCACGCTGATCCCCATGACGAGAACCGTCTGAAGCGCCTCGTCTGAAAATACGTGTCCGCTTCTCCCCGAATACTTGATCATCAGAAGATCCAAAGCGGCTATTTTTTCACTTCTTTCCTCGATAAAAAAGATCCTTCCGTCACCGATGACGCTTTGATAGGTCATTCCCCACAAACAGGCGCTTGATCCTTCAACCACCTTGCCCGGCACATCGATTTCAAAGCAGACCTGCGGGTTTTCCCGCAGCGCCTCGACTTTCGCGCCGGACGGGGCGCTGTGAAAATACAAAACCTTTTCTTTCACGGCGAAGTTTACAGGCACAACATAGGGCCGCCCGTTTCGGATCATGGCAATCCGGCACACACAGGCGCCTTGCAAAATTGACTCGATTTCGGCCGGGTTTTGAATTCTCTTTTCCGCGCGACGCATAGAAGGTTCCTTGTCGGGGGCTTTGTCGCCAGCCGGAAGAAATCTTGGCATGTTTCGTTAACTTGTGGTAGAGGTTGCAAACTTTTCAAGTCGGCCCGGCGTCGGTATTTTTTACCCGAAACATAATGAAAAGTCGATGATTTTATGGCCCGGGCGGAGAGAAACATGAATCGTTCAACTGATCAGGCGATAGGCGTTTTCGACTCGGGCATCGGCGGCCTTACGGTCGTGCGGTCGCTTATGGAGCGCTTGCCTTTTGAAAATATCATTTACTTCGGCGATACCGCCCGAGTCCCCTACGGGATCAAATCGGTCGAAACGATCAACCACTACGCGCTTCAGATCACCAAGTTTCTGCTTAAAAAAAACGTGAAGCTGCTTATCGTCGCCTGTAACACGATGGCGGCTGTGGCCTATCAGGCCATCCGGGACCTTTCTGCCGTGCCGACGCTCGAAGTGATCGGCGCGGGCGCCTCGGAAGCGGTGACGCAAACGCAAAACAAAACCGTCGGTGTCATCGGAACACCGGCCACCATCAATTCCAACGCCTATGCGCGAGCGATTCACCTTTTAGACCGCGACATTCGGGTTTTTTCGAAGGCCTGCCCGCTGTTTGTCCCGCTGGTCGAGGAGGGCTGGCTCGACCATGACGCCACGCGACTGGCCGCCCTGGAATACCTCAAACCGGTGTTAGCCGAAGGGATCGATACGCTTGTTTTGGGCTGCACGCACTATCCGCTTTTAAAGCCGCTTCTATCGGACGTGGTCGGACCGGCGGTCCGTTTGATCGACTCGGCCGAAGCAATGGCTGAAAAGACGGCGGAGCTGATCGCAGCCGAGAAACTTGTCAATACCTCGGGCGATCGCGCGCAATACTTGTTTTGTGTCAGCGATGTACCCTACCGTTTCCAGACGATCGGCGAACGCTTTCTGGGACGAACGCTTGCCGATGTTGAAATGGTTAGACTTTAACCCGTTTACAAAAAGAGAGACGTTATGAAAGTTCTGCTTGCCGGTTACAATCTGGATTACGACCTGATTCGCGAGCTCAAGAAAGCTTCCGCCTTTAGTGAAGATCTCACGCCGGAAACGATTTCCGCCGCCTACGCCCGCATCAGCCGCAGCCCCAAATCCGTCGACGACTTACGGTGTGACGCGCGCGCCGAGGTCGACAAGGCCCGTCGCTCCAACCGCAATATCGTTTTCGACATGGGACACGCCTCCGTCGCGGAACATGCGGTCTTCAACATCGACCTGATCGGCGTTTCCCGTTTGCTGGTCGAAGAAATCGAAAAATTCCGTCTGTGCTCATATACGGAAAAATCGCAGCGCTACGTCCTTTTTAACAAAGACTATATCGTGCCGCAGGAAGTCCGGCAGACGGGACTTACCGAAGCCTTTGTCGAAACGGTGGCGATGCAAAACGATTTGTACGCCAGCCTCTACGACACGCTGCGTCCATATGTCTTTGAGCAAAACCGATTGCTCGCCGATGATCCGGCCAACAAATCCATGTTGGAAGGCTGGGCCAAGGAAGACGCACGCTACGCGATTGCTCTGGCCACTGAAACACAGCTGGGCATGACCATTAACGCCCGCAACCTGGAGCTGATGCTGCGCAGGCTCGCTGCGCTTCCGCTTGCAGAGGCGAGGCTTTTGAGCGAACGCCTCTACTCGGCCACAAAAGACATCGCTCCGTCTTTGATCCGCTATACCGAAGCCACGGACTATGACCGCCTGACGCGCGCCGATCTGAAACGATTTTCAGAACAATTGCCGATTCCGCAAAAAGCGCCTCAATCACCTGTGAAAATGCTTCTCGCGACGAAAGACGCGGACAACGCCGCGGCGGCGGCGCTTTTGTTTTCATCTTCCGGCCGACCCTACGACGCGTGTCTGAAGCAGGCTAAAAAGATGACGTCGCGCCAGCTCAGGGCGCTTTTCAAAACGGCCTTCGCTCATCTGCAACCCTACGATTCGGTTTTGCGCGAGCTGGAAAATGTCGATCTGCACTTTGAGCTGATTTTGAGCGCGAGTTGTTTTGCGCAATTCAAGCGCCACCGGATGGCCACGCTCCTTTGCCAGGACTATGATCCGGCGCTTGGCGTCACCGTGCCGCCCTCAATTCGCGCCGTTGGCCGGCAAAAAGATTTTCTGGCGGTCATCAAATCGTCGAATCAAGTCTACGACGCGATTCGACAGAAAAACCCCTCGGCGGCGCCCTACATTCTCACCAACGCTCACCGGCGGCGGGTGATGATGAAGCTCAACGCCCGTGAACTCTACCACGTCGCGCGGCTGAGGGCCGACGCGCACGCCCAATGGGACATCCGGATACTTTCGGAGAAGATGCTCAGGCAGGCGCGCCGGGTGATGCCTCTGTCGCTTCTGATGGCCTGCGGCAAGGATACATTTGCCGCCAGGCGCAGGTCCGTTTTTTCGACCCGCTCATAAACCAACGTTTTTCCGAGACCATGACCCGACTTCAACGAACTTTGCTTTTATGCGCGGCGACGCTGGCTGCGTTTCTGATGCCCTTCATGGGTTCCGCGGTTAACGTCGCCCTGCCGGCTATCGCCAAAACTTTTTCCATGACCGCACTTTCACTCAGTTGGGTGGCATCCGCCTTTTTGCTGACGGCGGCCATGGCTCTGCTGCCGGCAGGCCGTCTGGCGGACCTGATCGGCCGCAAGAAAGTCTTTCTGGCGGGTGCATTGATTTTCACCGTCGGATCATTCTTGAGTATTTTGCCGCAGACGCAAGGCGTCTTTATCGGCCTGCGCGCCATCCAGGGCATCGGCGCAGCGATGACCTTTTCCACCGGAACCGCCATGCTGATTTCAGTCTATCCGCCCGAAATTCGCGGCCGGATTCTCGGCATCAACATCGCGGGCGTCTACATCGGCCTTACCGTCGGCCCTTTCATCGGCGGATTGCTGGCCCAGCACCTCGGCTGGCAAAGTATTTTCGTGTTCACAGCATTGATGGGCGCAACTGTTGTGCTTTTCGCCTGCGGCATCGGCCGCGAAGAAACGCCACCCGGGCGCGGAGAACCTTTTGACATCTCCGGCGCCGCACTTTACGCCATCGCGCTTTTGATGATTATGTACGGCTTTTCCCAACTGCCGTCTACGATCGCCTGGTTGCTGCTGATTGCCGGAATTCTTTGCCTGTTTTTTTTCGTGCGACAGCAGGTGAAAAAATCCTTTCCCCTGATTGATATCCGGCTTTTTCAAACCAATCGGGTTTTTGCTTTTTCCAATCTTGCGGCGCTCATCAATTATTGTGCGACGTTCGCGATCACCTTTATTCTCAGCCTGTACCTGCAGCACGTGAAGGGACTATCGCCTTCACAGGCGGGAACGCTTCTGGTTGTCGAGCCATTGTTGCAAGCCGTTTTTTCACCTTTTGCCGGACGTTTGTCCGACCGCTATGAACCTCGAATCATCGCCTCGACCGGCATGGCATTGACAGTCACGGGTCTTTTGTGTTTCACTTTCCTGTCTGCGGAAACGCCGCTTTGGCACATAGCGGCCTGTCTGGCCGTTCTGGGTGTCGGCTTTGCGCTGTTTTCCTCACCCAATGTCAACGCGATTATGAGTTCCGTCGAGAGCCGCTATTACGGCGTCGCCTCGGCGACGCTAGCCACAATGCGCATGGTGGGCCAGATGCTGAGCATGGGCATCGCCATGCTGGTGTTCGCCGTCATGCTGGGCAACCGGAACCTGTCAGCCGAAAGCGGCAGCCTCCTGATTTCAAGCGGCAGGCTGATTTTTGCGATCCTGGCGATGACTTGCCTGTTCGGTATTTTTGCGTCACTGGCGCGCGGACGCATGCATAAACGGAAATGAGTCGCTCAAAGACAAAAAATACTCCCGGAGAATCTCGGATGAAGAAACATCTGATCAGTTTCGGAATAGGACTTGCCGCCGGTCTCTTCGGAGGACTCATCGGGCTGGGCGGCGGATTGATCATGATTCCGCTTCTGGTCGGCTGGATGAAACTCGATCAGTGCCGCGCGCACGGCACGTCACTTGCGGTTCTGATTTTCACGGGACTCAGCGGAGCGGCAACCTATGGTTGGCATGGCAATGTGGATCTGACAGCCTCCATAGCGCTGGCCGTGCCGGCCATGATTACGGCCGGCGCCGGCGCGCGTTTTGCCGACGCCCTGCCGGACTGGAAACTAAAGCGAACCTTCGGCGTTTTTTTGATCCTGTGCAGCGTTTTGCTGCTCACCCGGCCGCTGTTTTCCGATCCGTCGGGCCTTCTGTCGGGTCCAACCGCTCTCGCAGTGTTTTTGATTACCGGGGCCTTTACCGGATTTCTCTCCGGTCTGATGGGCGTCGGCGGTGGAACCGTCATGGTGCCGGCGATGATTCTGCTGGCCGGTTTTTCCCAGCACCTGGCCCAGGGCACCGCCCTTTTAGTCATGGTGCCGGCGGGCCTGGTGGGGGCCCGGACACACTGGAAGTTGGGCAATGTCGCTGCTGATTTGCTGCCGGGCATGGCGCCCGGCATTGTGATCGGAACTTTTTTCGGAGGCAGTTTCGCCCAGCACATTCCGGACGATCCGCTGCGTTGGATGTTTGTTTTTGTCGCGGTTTATATGGGAATCCGCTATATGAAAGCCGTCAATCCGGATGCCTGCACCGACGACTGATTTCAGGACAGGGCGCTATGAGTCGGCAGCGTCGCACCCGCGCTTCTTTAAGTAGAGCCTAAACCGATTGCGTGATCGGAAATGAATTGCTGATTCTACATTTTAGGGTTTTATGCTAGGCAAACCCTGTGTGGAAATCAGCCTGATAAAAAACGGCTGATACGGCGAGGTTTGCAAACCTCAAACGGTAATAACGTCCTTTTTTCAAGGCATTTAGATCGCGGTACCCGCATCCTATGCAAAACGACGCAAAATTATTTTATCTGGAAGACAGAATCCGTCTCCTGGAAGAAGAAATAGAAAGTCTTCGAAGACAAAATCAACAGCTTTTTGAAAACCAGAGCATTCAAGACACGATTCTGAAAAAGTCGCTGGTTGGATATTACATACTGGCTTCCGGCAAATTCCGGCTCATCAATCCCGTTATCACTGAATATACGGGCTATGCGCCGGAAGAAATCCTCGGAAACCGTTCTGATTTCATGGTTCATCCCGATGATAGAGTCTCGGTTAAGAACAACGCCACAGCCATGCGAACCGGTTCTCTTTTCTTACCCTATGAGTATCGAATTTTCACAAAGCAAAAGCAAATCCGCTGGGTTTTGGAGGTTGTCGCTTCCATTCATTTTGAGGGCAAACCGGCCATCCTGGGCAGCGCCATGGACATTACACAGCAAAAAATTACGGAGCAGAAGCTCTCAGAATCCGAAAATCTTTACCGGACTATTTTTGAAACCACAGGCACCGGAACAGTGATCATCGAGGACAATAAGACGCTTTCATTGATCAACACGGAATTCGAAAAATTGACCGACTATCGAAAAGAAGAATGGGAGGGTAAAAGAACCTGGGTGGATTTGATTTATGAAAAGGACCTGGCCCGTTTGGAACAATATCACCGATTAAGACGCATTGATCCCAGGGCGGCTCCCAGAACATACCAGTTTCGTATTGTGGACAGTCAGGGAAATATTAAAAATATGCTCAGCACGAACTGCCTGATTCCCGGGACGAGAAAACATGTCTGCTCGGTCATCGACATTACGGAGCTCGAAGAAAAGGGAAGCGAACTGCTCATTAAAACCAAAAATCTGGAGGACCTCAACACGGCACTGCGGGTCATGCTCAAACAGAGGGCCGAGGACCGCGAAGAAATGGAGCAAACTTTAATGGCCGGCATAAAGGAGCTGGTGATGCCCCATCTGGAAAAGCTGCGCAAAGGTGGCTCGGAGCATAGCCGGCGGATATATACCGATCTGATCGCTTCGAACCTCGAAGAGATGTTTTCACCCTTCTCCCGGAAGCTTTCCACCCGCTTTCAAAGCCTTACAACCACAGAAATCCAGGTGGCACACCTGATCAAAAGCGGAAAAAACAGTAAGGAAATAGCCGATGTTTTAAACGTTTCCAGCAGCGCTGTCGACGTTTACCGGTATCGTATCCGAAAAAAACTTGGCTTAAATAACCAAAAAGTCAATCTTCGATCCTATCTTTTAAGCTTACCTTAAGCATTTCTATACCAAAGTTGTATGGAAACAGCTTAGATTATTTCATATTGACACAAAATACATGCCGTAATAGTTTGTTTGTCAATTATAAACGGAGGTGATGTTCTTTCAATCCGGCTTGCGGTGGGTAAAATTTAGGAAGTCGTCTGAAACGAGAATCGTCTTTCGCCCGACCATGCTTTGCATGAAACCGGTCACCAGACAGCCTACGGCCCTAGCCTACCCACGTCGCCGTCAAAAAATAGCGAGCGTAAACGAATCTGTACCAGATGTAATCAACCCTTCTATTCAAGCAGCATAGGAGCGTGTGATCTCATGGACATGAAGCGGGCGTATTACGAGGATATTGAGCTTTTCAAAAGCGGAACTATTCTTTTTTGGACCATCGTTTTAATGCTAGCGCTCTTTTGCCTCCCCCTTATATCTCCCAACTATTACCTGTATCTCTTTAATCTCATCATGGTCCACGTAATTCTCGCCGTGGGTCTCAACATTCTGGTCGGCTCAACCGGCCAGATTTCGCTGGGACACGCGGGGTTTTTCGCCATCGGTGCCTATGCAACGGTTTTATTGATGACGAAGCTGGGAATTCCTTTTTTCCCCGCGATCATCATGGCCGCTTTTATTGCCGCCTTCTTCGGCTTCATTCTGGGGTTGCCGGCGCTTCGTCTCGAAGGCCCCTATCTGACCATTGCCACGCTGGCTTTCGGCCTGGCGATCATGCACGTCATCGGTCACATGGATTTATTCGGAGGCCGATCGGGCCTGCGAGCCCCCGCCCTCAATATCGGCATCCCGCAGCTGGGATGGAACTTCACCCTGACGACAGACATAAGCAAATATTATCTCATTCTCATGATCACGGTGCTCATGGTCCTGGGAGCCATCAATATCCTCAAGACCAAAGTGGGACGCGCGTTCGTCGCGATCCGGGATAGTGACATCGCCGCCGAGGTCATCGGGGTCAATTTGACCATTTACAAAACCCTGTCCTTTGCGGTCAGCGCCTTTTATGCCGGAATTGCCGGCGGTCTTTTTGCCTTTGTGCTCGGGTTTTTCGACCCTGTGACATTTAACATGTTTCTGTCGATCTACTTTCTGGTCATGATTGTCGTGGGGGGGCTGGGCTCCATTATGGGGTCCATTGCCGGCGCGGCTTTCATTACCTATCTGATGTACTCCCTTTTCAAAAACGTCCGGGATATTCCCTATGTGGGAGATTTCGTCGTCGCCATTTCCCAGCGCTGGCTGTCCATTACGGGCATCGACAATTTAAGCGCCATCGCCCTGGGCCTGGTCATGATCGGCATCATGATTTTTGAACCCATGGGAATCTTCGGCCTCTGGATCCGTATCAAGAAGTACTGGAAGGCCTGGCCATTTTAAAACAATCAACACGCGCCGGACGGGTGAAACCACGATTACCTTGTACTGTGGAATTAAAGCTGATGGAATCTCCAGGTAGCGGTCAAAAACGGGAAACGAAGAAGGAATAAGGGGGAAATATGCCTTTCGAACAGCTATTGGTTGAAGGATTGGCCATGGGCGCCTGTTACGGTCTTTTCGGTCTGGCGGTCGTTATCATCTACAAAACGTCGGAGGTCATTAACTTCGGCGCCGGTGAAATGGCCATGTTTTCCACGTTCGTCGTTTTTCACCTGCTGACCTACTACAACTGGCCCTTTTGGGCGGCGCTTTTGGCCTCACTGATCTTTGCCGCCGTCCTGGGCGTTTTCGTCCAGTACGTTTTCCTGCGACCTGCAAAAAATCCCACCCTGCTTAGCCTGATTGTCATCACTCTGGGCGTGGAAATGCTGCTGATGGGGTTTGCCAGCTGGAAATGGGGCGCCGAGCAGCAGGAGTTTTCCCTTCCGATATCGTACATGGTGACCTACGAGCCGATTGAAGGATTCATCATCAGCCAGTGGGCGCTGGCGGTCTTTATCATCGCCGCGATCGTGATGGCTTTTCTTTATTTCTTCTTTAACCACACAAGTCTTGGAACCGCCATGCGGGCCACACAGCAAAACAAGCATGCCGCTAAAATTATGGGCATCAACACGGACCGCGTTTTTGCGTTTTCCTGGGCGTTCAGTTCGGTCATCGGGCTGATCGCCGGTGTGCTGCTTACGGCAAAAACGATTCTGGATCCGCAATTCATGCTGGAGCCCTTCCTCAAGGCTTTTGCGGCGGCGGTTCTCGGTGGACTGATGAGCATTCCCGGCGTGCTCATCGGAGGGGCGATCATGGGCCTCCTTGAGAATTTCTTTGGGTACGCCTGGCCCGTCTGGAAACCGATTACGGCATTCGTGGTCATCGTGCTGGTGCTGTGCGTCCGTCCGAGCGGCCTGTTTGCCAAACATTGGGTAAAGAAAGTTTAACGCGGGGAGCGCCATGAAGTTTGACACAACGCTGAATCAGGGAAAGCGGATAGCGGCGATCTTCATCGTCACGGCCGTTTTGATGTCGCTTGGTTTTGCCGGGAATGTTCTTTCCGAATCCCGGACTGACCGGGAGGAAAAAGCGGTTCTCTCGGCCGTCCGGACGTTTCTTGACGCGGAAATCCGTCGAGATTATCCGGCCGTCTGGGCTTGTTTCGCCCCCTCCTCCGTCTATGTCCGGACGCACACCTACCAGCAGTACCTCGCTGAAGCCAAAGGGGCGCCGGACCGTGTTGTTGCTTATTCGATCATCCGCCTAAGCTACATTCAGGATAATAATGATCCCCAAACGATCTCCACCGCCGACAGGATCGCCCAGGTTGAAGTGGAAGTCACGTTCGCCCATGAGGGCACTTCTCGACGCTCGGTGGTCAACATCGGCTTCATTTTTCTGAAAGAAGGAGGAAAGTGGTACAAAAGCTAGGATGCGTTTTTACCAAACACTTTGCATGTTCGTCAAACAAAGGAGGAAGGGTTATGGATTCAAAAAAGTTAATGAGGGTATTATTTGTTTGTCTGTTTGCCGTTTGCCTGTTTGCCGCAACAGGCCAGGCTGCATCCGAGCGAGGATTCGATGACAAAGAAATTCGTATCGGCGCGTGGGGGCCTCAGACCGGTCCGGCAGCGCCGTGGGGCGCCGTCGCGCGCGGCAGTAAGCTTCTTTTTGATATCGTCAACGAAGAAGGCGGGATTCACGGTCGGAAAATTAAATTTTTTATCCGCGACGATCAGTACAATCCCTCCCAGACGGTCGCCGGCGTCAAGGAACTGGTTGAGCGCTACGGCATGTTCGCCTTCGTCGGCGGTGTCGGCACGGCCTGTTGTCAATCCGTTTATCAATTTTTGCTGGACAATAAAATCATCTGGATTTCTCCTTGTTCCGGCGCCAGATCGTTTTGGGATCCTCATAATCCCTACCTGTGGAACATCTGGGTAACTTATGAAGATGACGCGAGCATTCTGACAAAATACGCGATTGAAAAAAAGAAATTCAAGAAAATTGCCATGTTCTATCAAAACGACGATTATGGCCAGGACGCCCTGGAGTCCGTGAAGTACCGCCTGAGCAAGCATAAAATGGAACTGGTGGCGGCGCTTCCCGTTGAACCCACCGAACGCGATCTGTCTTCGCAGGTGGCCAAATTGAAGGCATCCGGGGCTGAAGCGATCATCGGCTACTGTTCACCCACCCAGGCGGCCATCGCACTTCGAACCAGCGTGTCGGTCGGCTTCCGTCCGCAGTGGTTCCATTCCTATAACCTGTCGGATTATCCTTTGATGAACAAAATCACCGACGGATTGTGGTCCAAAGAAGCCGTGATCACCAGCGCCTTCTTCATCCCGCCTTTCGCCGATCATCCGCTGATCAAAAAGTATCGCGCTGCGCAAGAGCGACTGGCTCCGACCGAGCGCTGGGGGATATTCTATCAGGCAGGCATCGTCGTCGGTGAACCGCTGGTCTATGCCATGAAAAAAGTCGGCCCGAATTTGAGCACGGAAGCGGTGAAAAAAGAACTCGACAGCCTGACGAATTTCCAGGGCGTGGGTCCGAAAATCACGTGGAGACCGGACAACCATAGGGCCCCCAAAGCCGTTCAGATCTGGCAGGCCGGTCCTCAGGGAGAACCAATCGTCCTTCAGGATTGGACGGAAAACGAAATCAGTCGACATTAAGGCGACATTTCCCGTCTTGCGGGGGCGGCTTTTCCCCGCCCTCGCAAGACCTTCTTTGGACACAACAAGAGGAAGACCATGGGCTATTTCGATATCGAACATTTGAGCATCAGCTTTGGCGGTTTGAAAGCCGTCAACGACATCAGCTTCAGCGTCGAGAAAAATGAAATCTTTTCCATCATCGGGCCCAACGGGTCGGGAAAGACGACCATTTTCAATCTGATCAGCGGTATCTACCATCCCAACGACGGGGCCGTTCTCCTGGAAGGCGAAAATCTGGTAGGAAAGACTCCGGACCGGATCGCCAAAAAAGGCATCGCGCGCACCTTCCAGAATATTGAGCTGTTCGCCAACGCGACCGTCATGGACAATCTCATGCTGGGCCGCCACATCTTTATCAAGACCGGAATTTTCGGAGGCGCGTTCATGTGGGGAAAACGATCCCGGGCCGCCCGTGAAGAAATCGCCCACCGGGAGAAAGTCGAACAGATTATTGATTTTCTCGAACTTCAATCGGTTCGGGATCATTTTGTCGGCTCTCTGGCCTACGGAAAGCGAAAACTGGTTGAGGTCGGCCGGGCGCTGGCCCTGGAACCCAAAGTGATGCTGCTCGACGAGCCGTCCGCCGGCATGAATACGGAAGAAAAAGACGATCTCACGATCTGGATTAAGGATATTCGCGAAGACTACAATGTGACGATTCTGCTCATTGAGCACGACATGAATATGATCATGGGAATTTCGGATCGTGTTTTTGCCATGAGCCAGGGACAGAAAATTGTTCTGGGAACACCGCAGGAGGTTCAGAAGCACCCCGAAGTCATCAAAGCTTACCTCGGAGAGGAGGGAGCGATCTAATGCTGAAAGTAAAAAATATTGAAACCTGGTACGATCTGATCCGCGCGCTGCACGGCATCTCCTTTGAGATTAATAAAGGCGATGTTGTCGCGCTGCTGGGCTCCAACGGCGCAGGCAAAACCACAACGCTGAAAACCATCATGCGCCTGTTTTATGATTTGAAAGAAGAACAGCCGGAAAAAGGAACCATCGAATTTCTGGGCGAGCGTATCGACCGCAAAGATACGGCCGATATTGTGCGCATGGGCATCGGCTATGTGCCGGAAGGGCGGGAAGTGTTTCCGGAACTCACCGTCCTCGAAAATATCCAGATGGGCGCCTATACCCGAAAAGACCGGAAAAACATCAAATATGATCTGGAAAACGTCTATCACCATTTTCCTATTTTAAAAACGCGCAGCAATCAGCAGGCGGGGTTAATGAGCGGCGGCGAACAACAGATGCTGGCCATCGGACGCGCATTGATGAGCCGCCCCAAATTGCTGATGCTCGATGAACCGTCCCTGGGACTCTCCCCGCTTTTGACCAAGGAAATTTTTACCATCATCAAAAATATCAATGAGAAAGACGGCGTGACCATCTTCTTAGTCGAGCAAAATGTCAACATGGCGCTCAAATATTCTCACTACGCCTATCTGCTGGAGAACGGCAGAATCGTCCGCGCCGACAAGCCGGACGTTCTCCGGGAAGATCAGGACATCAAGGAGTTCTATCTGGGAATCTCCACGGAGCAGTCGGTGAAGGGATACAAGCGTTACCGGAGGAAG
>CAYUDM010000036.1:0-7087 GCA_964443625.1 uncultured Smithella sp.
CCGGGAAAAAATTGAAAAGGGGCATCTAAACGCCCATAACGGTTTTTTCAACATTTTGGCGGAATTCGGGTTGGTGGGCATTATCGTTGTTTTCATTTCCTCGCTCTATTGTTTTCTTTTGTTCATCGGCCGCGCGGGCCTTTATCCTCCGGGACCGGCGCATGCCCTTTTAGCGGCGATTTTTCTGTCTTTCATGCCGGATGCCTTTTTCTACAGCCCGTTTTATATGGTGACGACCCTGACGCTGGTTTTCCTGTTTACGTTCGGGGAAAGTCACAGGCCTTCGATCGTTTCCGACGCCTCATAAACCAGGCACCGGCCAGCGCCGTTAAAACCGCTTCTGTCGCAAGGGTGGAAAAGGCTGCCCCCGTGGCGAGGTAACGGGGAATCAGGATACAATTCAACCCGACGTTGAAGACGGCACAAACTGTTGCGATGACAGCGTAAGACTTTTCAGCGTTTACCGCAATCATCGCCTGAGTGAGAATGAAGTTGGGCAGAAGGAATATCAGCGACAGCATCAGCAGAGGCAGGATGTCCACCGCCGGCTGATAAGCATGTCCATAAAACAGAAGAATCATCTTCGGCGCCAGAAGAAAACCGGCCGCGCTTCCCAAAAAGCCGACGGCGAGGGCCGCTCCGAGAAGCGTGGCGAGTCTGCTGTTGAAAGCGCGTTGATCAAGCCACCTTTGGCGCAGGGATCGAAAGATCAGATGCGCGACGGGCGTCGCGAAAAGGACGACGCCCTCCAGAAGCTGAAGGGCCGCGCCGTAGTATCCCACCAGCGCGAGATCCGGCTGAAGATGTTTGAGCAAAACGATGCCGCTTTTGAAGTAAATCAGCGTCGCCGCGCTGATGATGACAAAAGCCAGGCAGGATTTCCAGATTTTCAAAGGCGGAAACTGAAGCTTCGGCGTGCGAAAAATGGCACGCCCTGTTTTTGTGCAAAAAAGCAGGATTTGGCCGGCAATAAATCCGATGAACACCTTTTCCGGCGACGGGGGCGTGAACACAAGCAAACCGACAACGGGAAGCGCAAGAAGCGTGTTAAGCTTGATGCGCCAGAGAGCTTCTTTGACGAAGGCCCCCTGCCCTTTTAGAAGAGACGAAATGATGTTCGTCAGGCATCGAAGGGCGAAATAGACAAAAGCCAATAAAAAAGCGGTTTTGTATAGAATCGGCGCGAGGATGACGATAAGCGAACCGACCAGGGTGATGGCGGCAATATAGCTGAAATAGCCGGACAGAAGGGCTTCGGCGCTCGCCAGGCCTTTCTCGGTGGGGGTGGATTTTTCACGAAACAGGAGCACTTGAAACCCGCCGTCTTGTAAAATGGCAAACAGCGAAGCGATTGTCTGGACGTACAGAAATACGGCCAGATGCGACGGCCCGAGTGTTCTGGCCAGAAAGATCATCAGCAGAAATACGATGAGCGCGCCGTAGCTGACGGAGACCCACTGGCTGACGATGATTCGGATGAGGGTGATCTTGGAATGCGGCATCAGATGATCCCTTTTCCCCAGAGGATACAGATACGGAGATAGGCCATATCAGAAAAGTGCACCGACGTCATGGGGAAAAGAAAACCCGGCATCTTATCGCGCTGTGTTCGGCCATGAGCGGCGCGCCGTATTGACGATTACCGGGAACTTGTATATAGGGGGAGGGAAAATAAAACGAGCGTCCGCAAGACATCGATCCAAGAAAGGACACAATACAATGGCAAAAATCCAATATGAGCAAAAAGACAGAATCGCCGTCATCACGCTGGATGACGGTAAGGTCAACGCCATGAACTGGGAATTTTTCAATGAACTCAACGACGCTTTGGATCGGGCCCAGGCCGATGCCGTTGGTGCGGTTATCTTCACGTGCCGCACCGCCATTTTTTCGGCCGGCCTCGATTTGAAGCTGATCGCTTCGCAGTCGCTCATGGAGCAGATGAAATTCCTCAGGGTGTTTGCCGCGACCATGCTGAGAATCTATCAGTTCCCGATTCCAACGATTGCGGCCTATCGCGGGCACTCGGTCGCCGGGGGACTGATTCTTTCCTGCGCATGCGACCGGATCATGGTTTCCGAAGGACCCTACAAGATGCAGCTCAACGAGGTGATTACCGGAATGCTTCTGCCGAGTTGGATTTTACTCATTTGTCGGTCGGCCATTCCGCCTCAAGCCTGGACGGAAGCGCTGCTTCACGCCAGAGCCTATAGCCCTAAAGAAGCTTTTGACCGCGGCATTGTCGATGAGCTGATTGCGGAAGATGCGGACGTCGGACAGTCGGCCGAGAGCTATGCCCGCGGACTGCTGAATCTGAAGCTTCACGCCTATGATGCGGCCAAGAAACTGCTTCGCGAACGAGATGCGGCACACGTCCTGGATGTCTTTGAAAAAGAACTGATGACCTGGTATATGCAGCACGGAGCGCCCGGCCAATCCTGATTGTGGTGAAGGTTACGGCGGACAGAGCGTCTTGATCGAGCATAATCTTCACTTGAAGCCGGCTCATGGATAATGCAGTTTATACAGGCCTGCTCAGAACGCTTGACGGCGTCTTTTTTCTTCAAGGGGCAGATGGGCGCAGATACTTGGAAGGCGAAAAGATCTGGAGCGGCTACCTTAGGCATTTCATCGGCAAAAACGTGTTCGCTCGCAGGTTGCCCCAGAAAGATTACGAAACAGGCCGGCCGATTGTTCTGATGTGGCCCTGCGACCCTGAGCCTGCGGACTCTTTTATCGAGCTGTATTTCAACGAACGTTTGACGAAATACCCGATTTCGCTTCTGGGGCATCTGGCCGTGAATGTCGATGGAGAAATCTTCAACTTTTCCCATCTGATGAATGAGAATGAAGTCCTGCGGCCGGAGGATTACTTTTACCGTCCGGCGCTGGGTGAGTTTGCTCCGCATCCGGTTTCGGGGAAGGCCGATCTCGATGATCCGGAAAAGCCTTATTACGATAAGTTCGGCAGGCGGTTCATGCGGACCATCCATATTCTTAAGGTCACCGGTCTTGATACCCGCGCGCTTTCGGACATCTTTCATCATGAACT
Organism: uncultured Smithella sp.; assembly: GCA_964443625.1. Classification (GTDB taxonomy): domain Bacteria; phylum Desulfobacterota; class Syntrophia; order Syntrophales; family Smithellaceae; genus UBA8904. Next base: position 3,053 of record CAYUDM010000036.1, read on the forward strand.
TGAATCCATCAGGCGCTTTCCCCGAAATCCGAAAAAAGCTGAGCACTATGCGGGTTTCAATGTCTTTACGCGAAGCTGTTCCTCGATTATTCGGGATGGATTCCGGAAAGTGGAGTTTAAAAAAATCCACGGCGTCTTTCCCAGGGATCTTTTCGTGCGCACCGCGGATTTCTTCATGAATCAGTCAAATGATCCATCGATCAAGGCCGTTCTTTTTACGCTCAACCAACTTTCGGTTTCCGAAGCGCCGCAAAGCGCGATGCCGCCGCTTATGAATCCTTTAAATTATTACCGGAATTGCCGCCTGAGAAGACGAAAAATTGAAGAGCCGCAAAGCGGAAAATAAAGATTTAACACAGGCAGTATCCGGAAAATCTTTCGCCGGAGGAACGACTTGACGATGATCAACAGACATCGGCTGCTGAAAACGGCCGGTTTTTTAAGAAGGCGCCTGCGGCCGGACTATGATCCGAAATCGGGTCGAAGTCGTCTGGCCGGACCCAGAATGGTTCAGATTCAAACTATTGATGCCTGTAACGGATCGTGCGCCTGTTGTCCCAATGCGAGGAGAGATCGGAATAATCAGCACCGTTCGATGGCCGCGCCCCTGTAGCTCAAACTTCTGGAATAGCTTCGTCCTTTGCAATCTTTGAAAGCCCTTGTGCTCATGCTGCAAAACGAACCGCTGATGGACGAGGATCCGGTCGAGCGCGTGCGTCAGGCCAGAATGAGGTTTGGAAAATCCGTTTGCATTTCTATCGTCACCAACGGCGAGCTTCTCTCTCCCGGTATTGTCAAAGGCTTGTATGAGGCGGGTCTCGATCAGGTTGAAATCAGTCTCGACGCGCTGACCAGGGAAACATACCGCCGAGTGCGGGCAGGTCTTGACTTTGACCGGGTTATAGAGAATACGCACAAGGCAATCGCGACGGGCGGGGCTCAAAAAACGATCGTGCGGTTTCTGGTTCAGAAAGACAATGTCCATGAACAAAAGGCGTTTAATGCCTACTGGGTTCGAAAAGGCGCGCGGGTGATGTTTCAGGATATGACCAATCGAGCCGGAGCGCTCCGCCGTTACCGTTTGCTGCGCCCGGATGGGCGGTCGGATTGGTATACCCGACTCGAAAGCTTCCTCCTAAAAGGCCTGCCTTGTGTATCTGGACCCTTTGACCGCCTCAATGTTTTGAGCGACGGGCGTGTGCTTGCCTGTTGTCAGGATTGGCGGCATGATTTCATATTGGGCGACCTCTCCAGTCAATCTCTGACTGAAATCTGGACGGGGTCGCCGGCTGCCTTTTGCCGCGAGATGCTTTGGCATGGACAGTTTGAAAAAAGCACACTTTGCGCGACCTGCTCGCTTCGCTTGGTCTTTCCCGGCACATCAGGCAAAAAGCGGTAAGATAAAAAGTGCTGCCGGCGGGGAATCGGACTCGATCATGCCTTGCAGACGGTCTTATGGAGCGTTTCGACACCTTTTCTTCCGCTTGTTATTTTCTCGAAAGAGGCGTATGGCTCGACACATCGGGGCCCATCAGGGCCGGGACATAGAAACCATTGTTCGATGAACTTTCAACGCCCAAAGGAGGATATTATGAAAGTGCTTGCCATTAATTCCGGCGCTCGACCCGATAAAGAGAGTTACACCGTGATGATGCTCAACTGCCTGGTCGAAGGTATGCGCGAAGCGGGCGCGGAGGTTGAGGTCGTCAATCTGCGCGAAAAAAAGATCCGCAACTGCATCGGTTGTTTCACCTGCTGGACCAAAACGCCCGGCCGGTGCCTTCATAAAGATGACATGACGCTTGAACTTTTCCCGAAATTCCTGTCCTGCGATTTGATTATTTACGCGACGCCGCTTTATTTTCACACGATCAACGCCGCGCTGGCCGCCTTCATGGAGCGTACGCTGCCCGCCGCCCTTCCTTTTTTCGAGGAAGGCGAAGACGGCAAGACCTTCCACCCGATGCGCTACAATATGCCTCCGAGCGTGCTGCTGAGCGTCTGCGGATTTCCCGAATCGTCCGAATTCGACGCGATGCTCGAATTTTTCGCGCGTACGCGGCATGAAGACGCAAAGCCCGTGGCCGCGATCTGTCGGGCGGGCGCGTCGCTGTTGTCCGTGCCCCAGCTTGCAGAAAAAGCCCGCGAAGTGTTCGATGCGACCAGACAGGCCGGACGAGAGTTAGTGGAAAACAGGCAGATCGCGCCGGAAACGCTGGCCCGCATTACCCAGCCCCTGGGCGATGCGACCACCTTCGGGAAGATGGGCAACATCTACTGGAAAACCTGCATTGCCGAAGGCGTGACGCCAAAGGAATTTGATGACGGGAAAATGGTCCCCCGCCCCCAGACGCTCGAGGACTTCATGTTTGTTTTTCCCTATGGCCTCAATACGGCGGCGGCAGGTGACCGAAAAGTGCAGCTGCAATTTCATTTTTCGGGAGACCTTAACGATTCCTGCGTCTTTACCATTGAAAAAGGGCACGCGGAGGCCGTGCAGGGGAGATGCGATTCGCCCGACCTGACCATCGAAACGCCCTTTGGCCTTTGGATGGATGTGCTCACGCGCAAGGCCGACGGTCAGAAGCTTTTTATGGACGGTAAATACAAAGTCCAGGGCGATCTGACGCTGATGATGAAGCTGTTTCAAAAGGCGTCGAATTGACAACCTGAGACCCGAAAAGGGTCTGTGACCGGACATCTTGCCCTGACGGGCTTATGGCGATATAGACCTCATGCGCACTTGGAAAGCGGGAAGCCTTCTGACGTAATGAAAACGGACCTGCAGATCGATCTTGTGAAAAACCTTATATCAAAATGCTTACCTCCGAAGCCCGTCATCTGGCTGTTTGTCGTGTGGATCATGCAGGCGGCGCTTTTTCTGGGTTACATTACACGTCAATACGGCGGCAGTCTTCTGGGCTTTTTGATGCATCTGGCCCTGGTGTTCTCGCTGCTGGTGGTTTGTCTTACACCCTTTACCTTCAGAAAGGCCCATGCCGTTCCCCTGGTTGTGAGGCGGGGAATCCTGGCTTTGGTTCTAGGCAGTCTGCATAGCCTGATGCTGGGCTTTTACACGCTGAACTTACTGGGTCACCAGAGCTGGAGCGGACCATTTACACTGGAACTTCTGCGCGTCTATGCGGGTCAGATCAAAGTGCTTTTGGATCTGTATGGACTTCCTTTTTTCCGGACTGTTACAGTTGTCGTTACCGGGTGGTTCCTGATCGTCACCGCCTATTATATCGTTGGCCGATCCCTGGTGATATCGGTCGATTCCCGCCTCCTGCGCCGGAAACAACCTCATTTTATGTGGCGCGGCTGGGCGATGGGCAGCCTGGCCTTGCTGCTGTGCCTGTATGCGTTGACCCGGCCGGCCTGGGTATTCACAGAGCCGCTTCATGCCGCTGCGATGAACAGTCATGGTTTCCTGCGTCAGGCGCCGCAGGGACTATTTATGAGCAAAAACTTGAACGGTTCAAAACAAAGAAACCATTGCCCGTCCGGCTCGCAAAAAATCAACCCTCGTCTTCTGGTTCTGATTGTTGTTGACGCGTTGCGCAGCGACTTGATGGAGGTTTACGGAGCGCCTGAAGAGAATATGCCTTTCTTGTCCGGATTGCATCGTCAAGATAAACTCCGTCGTATTGACAACGCCTACTCCATCTGCACGACATCTTTTTGCGGTATCATTGGAACGCTTTCATCAAAATATTGGCATCAATTGAATGAACCCCCGGCAAATCTTGCCGATATTCTGAAGTGCTACGGTTATGAAATCCGTTTTCTTCTAAGCGGCGATCATGAGAATTTTTTCGGCATTCGTGAGGTGTTCGGGGAGAATATCGATCTTTACCGCGACGGCTCATTTGCGCCTTCAGAATATGTCAATGATGATCGTCTCGTTTTGCAATGGATTGGCGAGCAGGATTGGAAATCGCGTCGCGCCGTTTTTCTTTATGCGCACCTGATGTCCGTGCATTCCATCGGACTTCGGGATCCGCGCTTCAGAAAATGGTTACCCGACAAAGAGAG
>CAYUDM010000036.1:7097-29358 GCA_964443625.1 uncultured Smithella sp.
ATTATCTGAAACTGACAAGAACCCCCCGCTCGTACCGTAACAATTATCATAACGGCATTCTGCAGGCGGACCATACCATTGAGCAAATATTTAAGCTCCTTGGCGGACAAGGGGTCCTTGACGACGCGCTGGTTGTGATTACCGCCGACCATGGTGAGCATTTGGGAGAAGGGGACCGTTTCGGTCATGGGGGAAAACCCTGGGAACAGGCGGTCCGCATTCCCGTGCTGATTTATGACGGGCAAAGCGCCGACTATCCTGAACGAGGGCTGGTTAGCCAAGTAGATATCGCACCCACCTTCCTGCACGCCATTGGCGCCCCGGTTCCCGCCGATTGGTCCGGCATTGCCCTTCAAGTTCCATCATCGCGAGACTCGGTGTATGTTGCGTCCTATGAGAGTTCCGGGGTTGTGGCGGATATTGCAGGCATGCGATATAAATACCTTCAAAACCGGAAAAACGGCGATGAAGAGCTTTTTGACCTGACCGCCCCGGATGCGGAATCGTTGAACCTGGCGTCAAAACCGGGGAAAGCAGGCGTTTTGGCTTTGCTGCGGGAATTGCGTGTTGCGGCAGGCCGTTCGAACTGAACGTTACTTTTCTTCGGGGGCGCAGGAGCAGGCCTTCGATCCTGAGGGCATATTGGAAGGAAAGACGAAACGCACGGCGCGTTCGTAGAGCAGATAATCCCACGCCCAGTTGGTGAGCACCATGATACGGTTGCGGAAGCCGATAAGATTGGCCAGGTGAATCACCAGCCACAGCACCCAGGCGAAAAATCCTTTGAAGGTTTTCTTTCCGATGGCGACGCCCGCCGCCTTACGGCCGATGGCGATCATTGATCCGCGATCGGCGTATTGGAAAGGTTTGGGCGATTGTCCTGTGGTCTGACGCAGAATATTTTGCGCGGCTCTCACGCCGGACTGAATGGCGACCTGAGCGACCATGGGCAAGACGCGTGTGTCTTCTTGAATGGAAGCCAGATCGCCGATGACATAAATGTTGTCCTGCGGCTCGATTTGCAGCGTCTCGCGCACGCCGACGCGTCCGTCGCGCCCGACCGCGATGCCGGAATCGGCTGCCAGCGCCGCTCCGCGGACGCCCGCCGTCCAGACGACGGTGTTTGTCGCGATCGCCTCCCCGTTGTGCAGAAGTGCCCGCTCGGGCGTCACTTGGGCCACCTCCGTTTTCAGACGGACATCGACCCCCATCTTGCGCAACTGTGCCGCCGTGTATTGGCGAATGTTTTCCGGCATGGGGCCGACGAGATGAGGCGCGGCTTCCAGAAGCATGATGCGAACGTCATGGAAGTCAATTCCCGGGAAGTCGCGAACGAGCGGTCCGGAAATCAATTCGGCAAGCGCCCCCGCGTATTCGACGCCGGTGGCGCCGCCGCCGACGATCACAAAGGTGAGAAGCGCTCGTTTTTTATCCGGATCGGTTTCGCGCGAGGCGGCTTCGAAACAGCAAATGATATGATTTTTCAGCGCGACCGCCTCTTCCAGCGTTTTGAGAAAATAGGCGTTTTGCTCCACGCCCGGCACGCCGAAGGTGGAAGTGATGCTGCCGGTGGCGACAATCAGATAGTCGTAGGATATGGCTCCGCCGTCGGTTTCGATCGTCTGATTTTGCGCGTCGATGGATCGGGCGTGCGCCAGAAGAAAATCTACGTTCGGCATTTTCCACAAAACACTGCGCACGGGGTAGGCGATGTCTTCCGCGTCGAGCTCCGCGGCCGCCACCTGATACAGAAGCGCTAAAAAGGTGTGGTAGTTGTTGCGGTCCACCACCAGGACATCGACCGGTTGATGCGCGAGCGTTCGGGCGGCCCACAGACCGCCGAAGCCCGCGCCGATGATAACGACTTTTGGTTTTTTGCAGGTAGTGGATTTTATCACGAAACCATTGTCCTTGCTTCCTGAATGCCCTGAAGGGCGTACAAAAAAAGCCGTGGGAGGCAGAAGATTGCGCCTTCCCCTCCCCCCGGGGCCCCTCCCGCGAGGAGAGGTGAAAATTGAAATTACTTCTTTTTCGAAACCGGCTTGCGAATCGTTACCGGCTTTTTCAACTTGGTCTTTACCGAAGGCTTTCCGCTTTTTGGGATGAGAGCTTTTTTCGCGGCCTGTTTCTTTTTCGGTTTTGCTGCCGTCTTTTCTTTGCCCGGCTCCAGCGCGATCTTTAAAACATCCATCATGTCGCTCACAAAATGGAAGGTCACGCCTTTTTGGACATTGGCGGGAATGTCGTCGATGTCTTTTTTATTCCAGGCCGGCAGAATAATCATTTTGATGCCCGCTCGATAAGCGGCCAGAACCTTTTCCTTGATGCCGCCCACCGGCAGCACCGCGCCGCGAAGCGTGATCTCTCCGGTCATCGCGAGTTTTTTCTTCACTTTGCGGCCGGTCAGAAGCGAGGTGAGCGCGGTCAGCATCGTAACACCCGCGGAGGGGCCGTCCTTTGGCGTTGCACCGGCCGGCACGTGAATATGGATGTCCCGCTCCTCGAAGAAATCGGGATCGACGCCTAGATCTTTAGCGTTGGTGCGGATAAAGCTCATCGCCGCGGCGACCGATTCTTTCATCACATCGCCTAACTGTCCGGTCAGTGTAAGCCCCTTCTTCCCTTTCATTGCGGTGGCTTCGATAAAGAGCATGTCGCCGCCCACCGGCGTCCAGGCCAGTCCAATCGCGATGCCGGGTTTTGTGATGCGCGCGTCGATATCAGTCGGCACCCGCACCGGCCCCAGATATTTGGCAATGTCTTTTTCCGTCACGGTTTTTGAAGAGATGCTTCCTTCGGCGATCTGCGCCGCCACGCCACGGCAGGCGTTGGCGATCTCGCGCTCCAGATTGCGCACACCCGCCTCCCGCGTATAACCGGTGATGATGGCCGAAAGCGCTCCGGGCGTCAGTTTAAACTGCGCGGCGGTCAGGCCGTTTTCTTTTAGCTGCCGTGGAATCAGATACTTTTGCGCGATCTTCATCTTTTCTTCCTGCGTGTAGCCGGTCAGCTCAATGACTTCCAGACGGTCCAGAAGCGCAGGCGGAATCGTATCGAGCATGTTGGCTGTGGCGATGAACATCACCTTCGACAGGTCGAACGGCACGTCCAGGTAATGATCGGTAAACGTGTTGTTCTGCTGCGGGTCGAGCACTTCCAGAAGCGCCGAAGAGGGATCACCGCGGAAATCGTTGCCGAGTTTATCAATTTCATCGAGCATGAACACGGGGTTGTTGGACTCCGCGCGCCGAAGTCCCTGAATGATGCGGCCCGGCAGGGCGCCGATGTAGGTGCGGCGGTGCCCCCGGATTTCCGCTTCGTCGCGCACGCCGCCCAGTGCGATGCGCCAGAATTTGCGGCCCAGCGACCGGGCGATTGAATGGCCCAGCGAGGTCTTACCGGTCCCCGGAGGGCCGACGAAACAAAGAATCGGACCCTTGGAATCCGGTTTAAGTTTGCGCACGGCAAGATACTCGATGATGCGTTTTTTCGGTTTGGCCAGGCCGTAATGGTCTTCGTCCAGAATATTCCTGGCGAGCGCAATGTCGAGGTTGTCGGTGGTGGCCTCATGCCAGGGAAGCGCGGTGATCCAGTCGAGGTAAGTCGAAGACACGGTGTATTCCGCCGAGGACGGATTCATGCGGCTTAGTCGTTCGAGCTCGCGCGAAGCTTCCTTTTTTGCTTCTTCAGGCAGATTCTTTTCTTCGATCTTTTTGCGATACTCGTCCGTCTCCACCGCGTTTTCGTCCGATTCGCCCAGCTCCTGGCGAATCGCGTTGAGTTGCTGGCGCAGATAATACTCGCGCTGATTTTTGTCGATGTCGTCTTTCACTTTGGTTTGAATCTTGTTGCCCAGTTCCAACACTTCCATCTGGTGATTGACCATGCGGGTCAATTCTTTCAGGCGCTTCTTGACGTCGGAGATGTCAAGCACTTTCTGCTTTTCTTCCACCGGCGCGTTGATGATCGATGTAATCAGGTCCGCGAGTGTTCCCGCTTCGGTGATGGATTTGGCCATGGGCCCGAATTCCGGCGGGAGAAAGGGCGACAGCTTCAGAATGCGATCGAAAAGCGAAAGCAGATTCGACATGAGCGCTTCGGTTTCAATATCCTTGACTTCTTTTTCTTCAATGAGCTTAATGCGCGCCTGCTGGTAGGACTTGTCGTTGATGATTTCATCAATTGAAAAACGGCTCACCCCTTGCAGTAAAAGCTGCGTGCGGTTCTCCGCGGTTTTGGCCATTTTGAGAATCACGGCGCAGGTGCCCACCGCGTGCAGATCGTCAAGAGTGAACGAATTGGCCGTTTCCGGTTCTTTTTTCGACATAATGAGTCCAACCAGGCGGTCTTTCGTCATTGCCTCATCGACAAGCGTCGAGGCGGCGCCGGAGACTTCCAGCGGGATCATGGTCTTGGGGAAGACCAACACATTATTTAAAGGAAGAATGGGAATCACTTCCGGAATATTGAATGTATTTTTATTTGTACTGACGTTTTCGTCCGTCATGTTTACCTCCAGATCGATTGCGGCAACAGCGTAAAGCCGATCGTTATTTGTTCGTGATTACCAGTACGCGGTGCGCTTTGCCCGCCGGCAATTTATTCATTCGCACAGTCAGCATGCCGTCGGCGTAGGACGCTGCTGCGGATTGCGCGTCCACGGCCGCGGGCAGACTGATCATGCGCTCAAAATAACCGTTGGGAATTTCCGCCTGGCAGTAGCGTGCATTTTGCAAGGTATGAATCGCCTTGCGAATGCCCGCGATTTTCATCTTGGCTCGATGCACTTCAATATGCAGATCGTCCTTCTCAATGCCGGACATGTCGGCCAGAACGACGATTTCTTCAGCGGATTCGTAAACATCAATATTGGGGCGCCAGACGCATTCGTAATTTTTGAAGGCCGGCCTCACCAGATGAAATACCTCATCCACCGCCTTATGAAACTCATCTTCGAAATTGCCGCCGAAATTAATTTTGATGTAAGTCATAGCCCGCCTTCTTCGGAATCCGGATTTTACAACCGAGGAGAATTATAGGCATTCATCCATATTTTGTAAAGGGAGCGTTGCTTGTAAAAAAGAGGGTGCGCCGGTCGAGCAAAAGCGAATCGTTAAAAAAAATAGCTGGTTAAAAGGAATAAACTCTGCTAAGGGATGCTCCCTGAAATTGAATCAAAGGCGTTATAGGCACCTTCCCGAATCGGGCCCATCCGGTTTTTCTTGAAAAAGAAGCGCATTGTCGATAACCAAAAAAGAAAGAAGGCTATGAAAAAAAATAACTTAAGAAACGTCGCGATTATCGCGCACGTCGATCACGGAAAAACCACGCTTTTAAACGCCATGCTCAAACAGACCGGCGTTTTCCGCGCCAATCAGGCGGTTGAAGACCGCGTCATGGATTCGATGGCTCTGGAAAAAGAACGGGGCATTACCATCGCGGCCAAAAACACAGCCGTGGAATACAATGGTGTGAAGATCAATATCGTCGACACGCCCGGCCACGCGGATTTCGGCGGCGAAGTCGAGCGCAGTCTCAACATGGTGGACGGCGCGATGCTGCTGGTGGATTCAAGCGAAGGGCCGCTGCCGCAGACCCGCTTCGTTTTGAAAAAGGCCCTCGCTCTTCGGCTTCCCCTTATTTTAGTCATTAATAAAATCGATCGGCCCGACGCGCGGATCGAGGAAGTCATCAATGAAACCTACGATCTGTTTATCGACCTGGGCGCCGATGAACATCAGATCGAATTTCCGATTCTCTACACCAACGCTAAAACCGGCGTCAGTCACACCAAACTCGGGGACGAAAGCACGGATTTGCGTCCGCTTCTGGATGCCATTGTACAGTCTGTTCCGCCTCCCGAGGGTGACGATGAGGCCAATGTGCAATTCCTGGTGACGAATCTCGATTACGATCCTTACGTCGGCCAGATCGCCGTAGGCCGGCTTCATGCGGGTCGCCTTATGCTCAACACGCCTTATACTTTGTGCGGACAGGGTAAAGTGGCCCCCGGCGTGAAATTGTCGACTCTCTATACCTATCTCGGGTTGGCAAAAAAGCAGGTGGAATCGGCGGAATCAGGCGACATTGTAGCCCTGGCCGGTATCGACGGGGTGACAATCGGGGATACGATTGCGTCCCTCGACAATCCGCAGGCGCTGCCCCGCCTGATCGTGGATGAGCCAACCGTGTCGATGATCTTCTACGTCAACGACGGACCGTTTGCCGGCAAGGAAGGAAAATATCTGACCTCCCGCCATCTGCTGGAACGCCTCGAAAAAGAGTCCAAACGCAACGTGGCGATCCGGATTAAAAAGACCGACCGCACCGACGCCTTCGAGGTTTGCGGACGCGGGGAACTGCAGATGGCCGTTCTGATTGAAACCATGCGGCGCGAAGGCTTCGAAATGACTGTTTCCAAGCCGCAGGTCATCATCAAGAAGGTGGACGGAAAAGTTCTTGAGCCGGTGGAGCGCCTTTTTCTGGATATTCCCGAGGAATTTGTCGGCCGGATCACGGAAAAACTGTCCATCCGTAAGGGAAGGCTCGAAAGCCTGGTGAATAAGGGCAGCGGACGGGTCAGCATGGAGTTTCTGATTCCCTCGCGCGGGCTCATCGGCTTTCGGAGCCAGTTCCTCACCGACACGAAAGGCGGCGGCGTGATGAACTCGCTTCTGGAAGATTATGCGCCCTGGTTCGGATCCATTCCGCAGCGAAATTCAGGCGCGTTGGTCGCCGACCGGGCCGGACGGGTCACGGCCTATGCGAGCTTTGCGATGGAGGACCGGGGAGAAATGATCGTCGAGGTCGGCACGGATGTTTATGCGGGGATGATTGTGGGCGAGCGGAACCGGACCCAGGATTTGACCGTGAATATCGTCAAAGAGAAGAAACTGACCAACATGCGGGCGTCGGGGTCCGATGCGACGGTCATTTTACGACCGCCTCGAATTTTGTCGCTGGACCAGGCCATTGAATTTATCGCGGAAGATGAGCTGGTCGAAGTCACGCCCGCTTCCGTTCGGCTGCGAAAAATGGAGTTGGACGCAACCCGACGCCAGATGAAGGCCAAGAAGGACGAATGATCAGCGAGATCGATAAAAATTTTTACCGCCTGACGTTACCCATGCCGTTTCGGCTGCGACACGTTCACGCCTATGCGCTGGTTGACGGAGGGGATGTCGTCTTGTTCGACACGGGGATGACCATACCGGGCGCGTTCGAACGGCTGGAAAACGATCTGCAAAGCCTTGATCTTTCGGTTTCGTCCATCCGCGACATTTACCTGACGCATTCGCATACCGATCACTGCGGCATGGCGGGTTTGATTCAGGAAAAATCCGGCGCGCGCATTCATCTGACTCAAGCCGCCTGGGAGGTGCTGGTCCATTTTCAGGAAGGCACGCAGCTCATTGCGCAGGCCCGACGTTTCTATGCCAAGCACGGTATGTCGCCCCAAGACGTTGAGGCCATTGTTGAAGAAATTGAAGACATGCGCACCCGCGTCCCGCATTTTCATCCGGACTCCATTTTGGCAGACGGAGAAACGAGGCGATTCGCCGACCGATCGTTTGAAGTGATTTTCACGCCGGGGCATGCCACAGGCCACGTTTGTTTTTTCTTCCGCGACGAAGGCCACCTGCTGGCAGGCGACCACATACTGCCCTACATCGCACCCAGCCTGAGTCCGAACATCTATGACGAAATCTTCCAGCCACTGCCCAGTTATCTCGAATCCTTAAGTGTTGTTGAAAAGTTGCCGGTGCAAACCGTTCATCCCGGTCACGGCAACGCTTTTTCCGGTCTTGACGAACGGATTACCGAAATCCGACTGCATCATGCGATGAAAAAAGAGGCGATTGTCAGCCTCATCGGCGCCGAACCCAAAACGACCTTCGCCGTCTGCTCGGAACTGATCGGGCAGGCCGCGGCCAACTGGGACGACTGGGAAAAGTTCATGGCGCTCAACGAAACCTATGTCTATTTACAGGCGCTCATTCGAGACGGAAGCATCAACGAAACACTTCTAGACGACATTCTATACTACTTCCTATAAGGGCGGGATTTGAATCATGCAAGCCAACTGGTTTGACGAATTGCCGGTGGGGATCACGGTGTGCGATCCGGAAGGAATCATTGTGTCGATGAACGATCGGGCCGCGCTGATCTTTGATCCATCAGGCGGACGGGAGCTGATCGGTAAAAGTTTGATGGACTGTCATCCGCCCGACGCGCAGGAAAAAATCCGCGTCCTGCTTGAGCACAAAAAGCCCAACGCCTACACGCTGGAAAAAAGCGGCAAGACGGTGCTTCTGTATCAGTCGCCGTGGTTTGAAGAAGGGCAATTTAAAGGCTTTGTGGAGTTTATCTTCCAGTTGCCGGACCAGATGAACCGCTTGAGCGAAATCCGCTGGGTGAAAAAGTAGCCCCGTTATTTATTTTTTGCGTATTTTTTGTACAGGTCGGCGGCCGCCGCAAGCAGCGCGTCGTTGGCTTTAGTCCCCCCGATATTGGTGGCCAGCACCATCGCGAAATTCTTATTCGGGTCAATCCAGATGTGAGCGAGATTCATGCCGTTGGAGCCTCCGTGGAAGACAAGCGGATAGGGCGCCCAATCCACGCTGAATTCTCCCCACCCCAGTCCGTACCGGCCCTGTGAGGGCGTGCCGGGAGCCGCGTCTTTACGCGCCGGCATCGAGACAACCGGTGTGAGAAGTTTTTTTTGTGTCTTTGCGGAAACCAGATGGGGACGCTGCTGTCCTTCGGCCGCGTTCCAGGAGGCCCAGCGGGCAAAATCCAGAATCGACATGTGCGCGATTCCCGCGGGGCCGATAATCGGCGGATTGTCGCCGCAGGGACCGGCAAGCATGGCGACGGCTTTGTCGCCTAAGAGTAGGTGTCCCACGGGCGCGTCGATTTTCCCCAGAGACGATTGATGCCCCAGACCCGCCGTCGTCAAATTGAGCGGCCGGAAAATTTTGTTCATGATCAGTTCATCCCAGGTTTTTCCTTCCAATCGCTCCAGAATCGCGCCGGCGATGACATAGTTCATGTTGGCGTACACGAATTTTTCTCCGGGCTTGTTTTCCAGCGGTAATTTGGACCATCGCTGGATGAGCCAGTAACGCAGCTCATCGAGATTGCCGGTTTCCTTTCCGGCGTCAAAAAGCAGTTTGGCAAAAGCGTCATTGTCGGCGGGAACACCGCTGGTGTGAGACAAAAGCTGCAAAACCGTGATTGTGCGCACCTCGGGCGACATGCCCGGTTCCATCTCCGGAAAAATCTCTGCCAGGGTCGAATCCCAGTCGATTTCACCTTTTTCGACCTGCATAGCCACAAGCAGCGCGGTCATGGCCTTGGTATTTGAGCCGAGATGAAAACGGTCGTTGACCGTCACAGGAATCCGATGATCGATCCGGCGTGTGCCGACGGCGCCGACGGCGAGAATTTTTCCGTTTTGAATCACTGCCGCGGCAAGGGCCGGCAAGCCGTTTTGTTCCAGATGCGTTTTCAGCATCGGATCCAGGACGTCCTGCGCGCCCGCGGGGGGAATCCAGAAACACAAGAGAATCATTGCAATTGCACATAACAGCGGTAGGACATGTTTTTTCATCGGAACTGAACAACCTCCTGCGTTATTTGGATGCTATACACAATCGCGACCGGGGAACCCATCCGATGCCCGATGTTTGCTGTCATAAGAAGCCTTAAAGAAGATGCTGTTTATATACAGAGCTTTTCTGCCTAAATCAATCAAATAACCCGCAAGGGAAATAAGCCGGGGGAATCCGATTTGCAATACAGATTCGATGGATGCGGGCCCGCGACGAAAGGAGGCAAGATGCTTTGCGGCGGTCGTCGCAAAGCGAACACGAACTGTGTCTGCCTCTAGTGGTTGTTTTCCATCCAGCTCACCAGCGTCTGTTTACGATCAATGAATCGTTTCATATCGGGGTCGTCCGCCAGAATTTTGCCGAAGTTATTTTTGTGGCGTCCCAGCACATCAAAGAGTCTTCGGGGATAGAAAAGATAGGCTTTCATTGAGTCGGCCGGGAGAGAATATTTTCGGGCGATATCCTCCTGCGTCAGAAAAATCCGTCTCCATAGGACTCTTGCCTTGTTCCACAGGCCGGGCGTCGTCACGAAATCGGCAAACGGCTGCGTGACCATCCGCGCCAAAGAGCGCTGTGTGAAGATTTGATCCAGGCAAGCCTCGATGACCGGTTTTGAAATATCGGGCGGCCGCAAGGCTGTGAAAATCTCTTCGGGCACCGACGCATTCAGAAGGATATGCGCCAGATATAAAGACAGATAAACGCCGCGCTGCCAGCGCCATTGGATGGCGCGTTCCACCACCGCGTTCCAGTCCAGCGATGTCCCCCGGCAGTCGAGGACGGCGGTGATGTCGCACGACGGGCGCAGGCCGAAATAAAACTGATGAAGATAGGAAGCATGCAGGCACAGATGCAAAAGCAGGTCTTCGTCCGACAGCGACCAAGCCCATGCACCGGCCACCGTAAACGGCACGGCGCGCGTCCACAGCACTTCCGGACTGATGCTGTAAGACTTGCCGGAGTTGGCGAGATTCCAATGCGCTTCGACTTTTGCGGATCCGGGTTTTAAAAAGGCGGGCAGATGATGTTGATCAGGATCGTTCGTCTCCGCAGCGATGGTGGTCATCGGACGGTAGCCCATCTCTTCAAGGATCGATGCCGCCGGATGGAGATGCTCGGGGCGGACCAGCAGATCCAGATCGTTCATCTCGCGCAGAGCCGGCATGTTGTAAATCGTGCCGGCCAAAGCGATGCCTTTGAGAAAAATGACCGGAATGTTTCGGTCGGTCAGGGCGGTCGTCAGCAAACGCGCCTGGGCTGCAAGGTCCAAATTTCGAATCACGTTGCTGTGAAAAGACTTTTCAAGAGCCGAAGCGGTTGATTTCGGGATTCTGCCCTCAAGATGCTTTTGCTTGATCCGGTGCCACGTAAGCGGCGCTACGCGCTGTTCGCGGGCGATATCGACCAGCTCATTCCAGGCGTCGGCCGAAAGCGCTTGGAGCCGTTCGCCCGGAAGCGGAACGTCCTTCTTCAGAATGTCCAGTAACAGGCTTTCGGTTTGTGTCGGGTGCGTCATCGTCTTTCCTTCAGGGGGCGCTGTTATGTTTTCCGCCGCTCATCTGCGTCGTCCATGATGCGGCGTATCGGCCACCCGCGGCCAAAAGAGCTTCATGGGGACCGGATTCGACCACTCGGCCTCGTTCCAGAACATGAATGATGTCCGCCTGCATCGCGGTGGTGAAGCGGTGCGTGATAATCAGCGCCGTGCGGCCAGCGACGAGCTGGCGAAATCTCGAAAGCCAGTCTGCTTCAGCCCAGGAGTCCATGAAACTTGTCGGTTCATCTAAAATAATCAGGTCGGCCTGTCGTAAAAACGCTCGCGCAAGCGCCAGTCGCTGCCACTCGCCGCCGCTTAATTCCGCGCCGCCGAACCACTTCCCTAAAACCGTCTGGTAGGTCTGAGGCAGGCGGGAAATCAGGGTTTCTGCGCCCGCATGTTTTGCGGCGTCCTGCACCTGTGCTGAATCCGGGCACGCTTCAATATTGCCGAAAGCAATATTGTCATGGACTGTGTCATGATAACGCACCGGTTCCTGGAAAAGGACGGTCAGCCGTCGTTGCAGATCAGCGGGAGCAAAGTGGCGCAGATCCGTTCCATCTAGAAGAATCAAACCGGATGTCGGGTCATAGAATCGGCATAGAAGTTTGATGAGCGTCGTTTTACCCGCGCCGTTTTCACCCACCAGCGCCGTGATCTTGCCCGCTTCAAGAGTAAGATTGAATCCATGCAGGGCGGCCCGGTCGCAGCCGGGGTATTGGAAAAGGATATCCCGGAATTCGACAGCGCTTTTCAGACCGGTCCAAACGGCGGGTTTTTCCGGAGGGGAAATCCGGGGAGCGAGCGCCAGAAACTCAAAGAGATTTTCCAGAAACATCGTGTTGCGGTAGATTTCTCCGACGCTGCCTAAAAGCGAGCGCATCATGCGCTGTCCCTGGAAAAAAGCCTGGGCAAACAGGGCCAGATCGCCCAGGGTGTAAAGGCCCTGCGCGGCCCGAAGGCCCATCCAGGAAAGCGCGCCTGCCAGACCCGCAAGACCCAGAAGCGCCGCGCCGGCGGAGGCAAGCGCCTCGTCGCGTGCCAGCCGAATCCTGTCGTTCCGCAGGTTCCGTCGCAGACCGGTAAACAGCGTTCGAAAATGCGCTCCAAGATTGAAAAGCCGCATTTCCGCTGCCGCGTCGCGCGAGGTCAGCATCATATCGTAGTACTGAGTCTTCCGGATGATGAGCGTGTTTTCAACCCGCCACCGGTGAAAGCGAAGCGTATGGCGCAAAACAACCAGCAGGGCCGGTATCGTACTTAATGCCAGAACCAGAGGGATCGCCAGGCCAAACGTCAGAAGAACGCCCGCCATTGCGACAAGTGTGATGAAGCTTTGCGTCAGCGCCCCCACGTTTTCAATCAGTGCGGCGGGCCGTGACAGCGCGTCCACCCGCGCCCGGTGGAGCTGATCATAGTAGCCGGGATCGTCATAGTAGGATACGTCCAGGCGCATCGCCTGGGTATGGATCAATTCATGGACATGATCCTGCACTTTTTCGGCCTGGGCGGTCCGCAGCCAGCGGGCGGCGCCTGCGAGAACTTCCGTGGCGATCAGCACGCCTCCAAAGGCCAGAGCGGGGACAACAACAACGGTAAGCGTTCGGCTTCCCGCACCTGCCGCAATGACGGTTGCGACGCCATCGACCAGAACTTTCGTCAGATAAACCAGCGCCACCGGCAAAAGCCCCTGAAGCATCAGAAGAAAAAGCCAAAGGAGCGTCAGGCCGCCCGCCGCCCGATAGGCCAGCGCCAGCGCCTGCGGCAGATACGGAAGCTGGGCGCGAAACCGGACGAACGCTTTGATCAAGTGCTGCCTTGTGTGCTTCTGAGTCAATGGCGAAGACCTTTCATCGTGTGTCGTCTGCCGGATAACGGATTTTTACGAAAATGTCGAGACCACGGTGTATCGGCTGTGCCCTTGTGCGCCGGTTAGAATTGACGGTCCGGAGCGGACCCAGGCGTGCGCGGCAAGTTTGGGGTGGGAGGCGTCGTCTTTGGCCACCCCCAGGTAAAGCGTTGACGCAATATGCCGCCGCCCAAGCATCCATTTGGCTGTAACCGCCTGCGGCAGACAAACGCTGCCCCAGGGCGTGTAACCGGCTGCCGAGCGGACCGCCCCGCCGATGAGCCGAGCTGTTTTTAAGGCGTTCGGGCTGAGCCTCCGGTCCGTTTCTTTCATGTGTTCGCCCAGCGAGGCGGCAAGCCAGCGAAACGGCAAAACCAACACGGCCAGACGGGCCAGACCAAGAAGAAGAAAAGCCTCGATCAACAAAAGACGTTCCGTGCGCGTCCGCCTGCGCCATTTCGCGGACCAATCTTTAAGGGTTTTTACCAAAGCTGCGATTCCGGCATTCTTCATTGTTCAAACCATCATCTGTCGCCCAATCAGAATTTTGCCTCCAGGGCGTCCATCAGTTCATCAAGTAGAAATCCCTGCCGGGGCCTTGTGACTTGATAAACACTCACCCGGGCTGCCACCGCCGCGCATTGCTGGAAATGATCTTTTTTTATTCCCAGACCGTCCAGAAAGGCCGGGCGGTAGGTGTTGCCGATAAGAGGATGAATTTTTGCCATACCGGATAGAGGCGTAATATCGACAGACTTTGTGTCCATCACTTCGAGGTTAAAGAGCGCATTAATTGGAATGGGCGTTTCATGCTGGTGATCCACCGGCAGCAAATATTTTTCAAGATCTCCCCTGGAAAGGATGCTTGTCAGCGAGTCTTTATGCTTTCCCATTCTTTTCAGAGCGTCCGACCATAGTTTCAGACGCGGAAAGCCCGGAATAATCGACGGAATTTCGTTTGTGGTGTCAACGGCGCAGACGTCGTCGGCTAAAAAAGGATAGCCCCGGTGATGAAAGCCTGCGGCCAGCGTGGACTTACCGATACCGGACGGGCCGAGAAAAACCATGCCGGATTGTTTTGCGGTAATGGCGCCTGCATGAAGCACAAGGATTTTGCGCTGTTGCAAAAGAGCGCCGATTGCGGACCCCATCAGAAAGATCAGAATGCTTTCCGGGGTTGCACCGGGTGTCGGCGTGATAGTGATATGATTTCCTCCGGATACACAATAACGGGCCACGGAGTCGATGCTCAAAAGAAGCTTTCCCGGTGCGACCTGAAGATGGGTGCCGATGCTCCGGCAATCTTCGAGATGATCCGGTGTGTCGCCATATTCGATCAGCACGTCAGGAGCAAGATGGCGGCTGTTGTCTAAAATGGCCAAAGCAGGAAGGCGTATTTCAGACATCACATTCAACCCAAAGATTTTGTATCGATCTTCCATAAATAAACCGGCCGGATATTTATCGTGGTTCATATCGGAAAACCAAATTCATGTCAAAAGATGACTGGGGGACGTGAGCCCTGAATGATCTGTCAGCCAAGAGGGGATGAGTCGACATGGCTGCTTTTCAGCTTTTTCGGAAAAGCACTTAAAAAAAAGGGGGCGCATTGTCGGTTTTTTTTACAACTCCGAATATTTCAGATTGTTGATTATACAGCAAATTTTAATATTGCCTGACTCTGCGCCTCTTCAAGCGTCGAATTATTTTACAATGTGGCGATGCACGGCAGGGTTCTGTTAATGTGATGATTTCATATGTAGTTGAAATTAATCATAAATCAATAAATTTCGCGCCGAAATTAATTCTGGCACGGCATATGCTGACTATGTATTACAAATAAAGTGTTTGAAACGCCAATAAGGCTGTTTCGATATATAAGGGAGGATTAAAAAATGAAATCAAAGATTTTGGTCGCAATAACGGGCTTGTTTTTTTTGGCTGCCGGGAGCGCTTGGGCTATTCCGACGGTAGACTACTCGATTGATGGAAACGTTATTACTTATAACGTGACCAATGATTTTGAAGATTTTGGTATTTATCGTGTAGGTTTTGGTCCCGCTTCATTAAGCGTGGATGGGAGTTGGGTTTTGCCTACAGGGATTTCATGGTGGTCAACAAATGGCTCAGACTGGTTTAATGCCGACCCTTATGTTTATGCCGGAGGAAGCATTAGCGGTATCAAAATTACTTATACAGAGATTCCCGAGGTCATTAATTACACAGTGCTGCTATTCGGACCAGCCGATTACGAAGGAACCGGATTAAAACTTGACAGATTATTCGACAGAGAACAAGACATTTACATTTACTACTTACAAGGAAAATTCACGACGCCTGTTCCCGAACCGGCCACGCTGATTATTCTGGGATTTGGCCTTCTGGGTATTGCGGGCTTAAGAAGGAAACTATCGGGCAGGTAAATTTTAGTCGATCAAACTGAAAAGGCAGGGCTATGATCGTAGCCCTGCCTTTTTTATTAATCTGACATACAAGGTCTTCGGCCTAATTCAATGTGAAAATAAAAAACATCTTCGAATGAACATTTTCCCCAAGGATTAAAGGATCTTATGACGACGATTTGGTTCAAAAATCACGCGATTTATGAGTCTTCAGATAAATCCTCTCCCGACAAGGTGCCATTGTTGGTCTTACTATAATCCAGTTCTGAAAGTTTCGGCGCCTTCCAATCTTTTTTCAACAATTCACGTGATGAATTAGTGACAACTTCGCCAACCAAAAGGCCCATTCCCTTAGAAGTAGTCTGTTTCATGGTCATGCCTCCTAATTTCAATGTTTGAAATTCTTAGACTAAAAAACAGTCTTCGTCAATAGATCTTTATTTTTCGCCGATTGAGTTTTCGCAATGCGGATAAAGATCAAGGATGAAAAAGCCCTGATTTATTGAACGCAGAAGCGAATTGGCAACGGTGGGATGGGCTGCCTGCCCTATAATCGAGTTCCAGGCCGCCCGCATGGCTTTCGTATCCAGATATCTTTTTATGTCTGATGACGATTCCAGAAGATCTAACGCCCTTGAGATATCATCTTTCTGATCGAGAAGACGCAGCATGATGTCTGAACTTTGCCGCCCGCGCGCGGTGTTCCATCGAACCGTGTCTGGCAGAATTCCTGCCATGGCGCGCCTAATGAGCATTCGCTGACCGCCGCTTGCAGTGCATTGTTCATCGGGAATGCCCAGACAAAATTCAATCAAACGAATGTCCGACGTTGGATCCCGAACATCCAATCCATAAAAAGACGCCAGCAATGGCCAGAATCTTCCGACGTTTGTTCCATTTCGGATGACGATCAGCTTTCTTTCTGAAATCGGCGGCAGAGGTCTGGAGGAAAGCCTTTTTGCAGACATTGCGTCTGGATTCACCTGCATGATGAATTCTCTGTTTGGAAATGAATAGCTCAAGTCTTCTTTTCCTGAGCGGTCTTTTAAAACCTGATACTCAAACCGAACCGGCAGCAGGATCGGTCGCAGTATCTGATTTTTTACAACTTTCAGACAGGAAAAACCGTTTCTTGTTTTTCTTTCTTTTAGTGCTTTCAGGCCTTTAAGCCATTTTCGCTTGCTGAAAAGATGAAAAATATAATCCCTGCCGCCACTCCAGGAGACAGTGCCGTTTCCCATCTGGCCGGTGAGCAAAACACCCAGGTTCCTTCTGCGGGCATCTTCAAGAATCGACAGAATCCAGGTCATGTTGGATGCGGCATGCTGTGGCTGGCAGGTGATTTTCAAAATTTGAAAAATAGCATCCAATGGTGTGATTTCTTCGGAGGAAATGGCGACATGGGTGATGTTCGCGAAAAGATCTGCCACCTGATGAGCCAGGGGCCATTCATCGGTTAATCTGTCCGGAAATATCTCTTCTGAAGAGAAACGTGGGACGGCTGTAAAAGCAGTTAGGGTTTGATTTGTCTTCGCCATTGCTTGAGCTGCCAGCGCGGTCACTGAACTTGAATCAAGGCCGGCGCTGAGTGTCGAGCCGACTGGACGGATGGAATTGAGCCTGACGTTTACAGCCTGTCGGTAAAGTTCTAGGAATCGTTCAAGATATAAACCATCTGAGCCCAATCGGACAGAAGGGACATCTTCA
Organism: uncultured Smithella sp.; assembly: GCA_964443625.1. Lineage (GTDB taxonomy): Bacteria > Desulfobacterota > Syntrophia > Syntrophales > Smithellaceae > UBA8904. Next base: position 24,207 of record CAYUDM010000036.1, read on the forward strand.
ATACGCCAGTAATGATCAACTTGAACATCGGTATGGCAAGCCGTCAGGTAATGCGCAGCAGGTAGAAAGCGGACGTCTTTCCAATACGTTTGCTGCCAGCTTTCCTCAGGAAAAAGGAATAACAGCTTTTGAGCAAAATACTGTTCATCAAGTATGCGGGGGACTGGCGGGGAAGCCAGAACGGCAGGTGGACAAGAAGCAAAAACAACCAGCGGCGGTTTGAAGTAATAATAAAGTCCGGTGTTCCCCAGATGATCTCGCGCCAGAAAAAGCCTTTTCTCCTTTGCATGCCAGGCGGCAAAAGACCAGTCACCGTAAAGTTTTTTACAGGCGTCCCGCCCCCATTTTTTGTATGCCAGATATGCCAGGCGGCCGTCGGACGTCACCGGCCTTTCTGGATGCGGAATAGAGAAAAGATCGCAAAGCTCATCGCGGTTGTCCAGGCGCGCCGCTGCGGTAAACGTTATCTTTTCTTCTTCATCCCGAAAGGGCATTTTTTCAAAGCGGGATTCGTGCGTGACGATCAATAAGGCATGGCCGAGCGCCGCGCTTCCTGCCGTGATCGTATGAAGTCCGTCCGGTCCCCATCCGGCCATCTGCTCCGCCATCGGCTGCAGATCATCACGCGAAACCGGTCGTCCGTCTAGATTTGCAAAGCCGAAAATTCCGCTCAAGTTCTGCCTCCCGAAAACCCCGTTTGAAAACCAGCCTTGGGGCTGCCTATCCTTTATTCCACGAAAATCAGATTGCGTTTTTCCAGATCGTTCAAAAAAGGCAGGACGTCGGCCGCGCATTGTTCGGCAGACACGTCATATTCGGCGCAAAGCTCCCGGCAGAGCTCCTCGACCGAAATTTTCGCATCGAGCTTTTTCCAGACTGCCGCCGCGATGGAATTAAAACCGTAATACTTGCCCGCCTCGACATCGAGCATGACCAGTTCGTCATCCACCGGCGCCTCAACCGGAGTGTTTTTGCGAAAAATCGCGCTTTGCATCGATACTGCCATTGTTATGACTCCATTATTTATAAATTATGCCCCGATAAAGGTGCGTTGGGATATCTTCACCCGCTTGCGGATGACGTTTCAGACAAAGCATAAAAAGTGGCAAAGATCAAAGAATAGATCCATCTCAACTTGCACCCTATAACCCCGAATTTTGCACCATCCTGTAATATGAAAACCTCAGGCTTTATCGGGTGTGAAATTCGTGAATCAGGATGGCCTCGCGAAGATACGATTGAGGATACTCTCTGAAGTCTTTTTCGACAAAGCCCAGTTTTTCAAACCAGGCTGTGAGGTCAAAGTCTTCGACCATCACGCCGGCGTGGACGCGCTTTGCGCCAAGGCGCTGTGTTTCCGCGAGGGTGTGGCGTACGAGCATTGCGCCAAATCCCTGCCGTCTGAATTCGTCCGATACGGCCAGCTGCGCTAAAGCGCAAACCTCGCTGCTGATATGCTCAAGCGCAACGGCGCCCGCCGGTGTGTTATTGTGTTCGAGAAGATAATAAACCACGCCGCGATTCAGATCCCGAAAAATCCAGTCGGGCCGGCAGTTGGACGGATGGCGGGGGGCGTTTTGGCAGGTAAGCCCGAAGCGCTCGGCTCCGTCGGCAAAGGCGAGCCTGATAAGCCCGGCAAGAACCTCGGTATCGTCCGTTGTGCACGAGCGGATAATGCAGGAAGACATGGCGCCCTCTTCATTTTTTAGAAATGTCTAGCATAGTTACGATTTTCTTTCCATGCCCGCTAAATGCCTTGAACCGCGGACGCTTCTGTGTAAATATTCCGCATCGGAACAGTTACGGATTTGATGATCAATACGGGATGGAGCAGTGACGATAATGCCTGTTGAGGAAGTCTGTGTCTTTTCGGCGGTCGTTCTTTTCGCCGTTTACTCGTTTTTGGGATGGGTGCTTGAGGTTGTTTATCGATCCGCCAGGTGGCGGAGATTTGTCAATGCCGGTTTACTCTTCGGACCGGTCGTTCCCATATACGCCGTCGGCGCGTGTTGCGTGGTGTTGCTCGACCATTTCCTTCTCTTTATACCGATACCGGTTCGCATTGTGATATTCGGACTGGCCGTCACGCTTGTAGAGTATGCGGCAGGCTATCTGGCAGAGAAGCTATTCCAATTGAAGCTATGGGATTATTCGGAAAACCGCTTCAATCTTCACGGTCGTATCTGTCCGCGCTTTTCAGTGGCCTGGACGGCTCTGGTAGGTGTGTTCGTCTTATGGATTCATCCGGCCGTTTCTGTGTGGGTTGCAGGCCTTGATGAAGCGCATGTCCGGATCGCGGCGGTTGTTTTTACCGCCTACTTTCTTACCGACTTGATATTTTCTCTTGTGTCGCTCGCGGCTTTCCGGCAGAAGGTGGCGTATCTCTACGCGGAGTATTTCAATCTTACCAACCCTGAAATCGAAAATATTCTGGAGTCCCTCAAGCGGCTGCGGGATGCCTTTCCGGACCTCAACAAGTATATCGTCAACAGTATCAATAAGAACATCCGCGAACGGATTCAATCGTTTTTGACGCCAATCCAGGAAAAGATCATTCTGGAAATGCAGGGCAGGAAACCGTTTGAACAGGAATACTACGACTTGATCGCGGACATCTGCGAGCATGAAGAGTTTTTAAAATTAAAGGATTTCTTTCATCACAATTCGTCGATCTATCACCATGTCCATGATGTGGCCTATCTGGCCTATCGGATCTGTAAATATCTGAAACTTGATTACCGGTCAGCGACACGCGGTGCGCTGCTGCATGATTTTTTTCTCTATGATTGGCGCAACCATGATGTGCCCGACTTGCCGCGGGAAAAATTTCACGGACTGGAACATCCGAAAATCGCGGTCGCCAACGCGAAGAAACATTTTTCCATAAATGACATCGAAGAGGATATTATCCGCAAACACATGTGGCCTCTGACCCTTATGCCGCCCAGATACAAAGAGTCGTTCATCGTGTCGTTTGCAGACAAGTATCTGTCGTCGAAGGAATTCCTCAACGAATATAAAAAGAGAATCAATTCTCAGGCCCGAAAAATCACCGGGCGGGTCAAAAAAGATCGGTCCGAAACGGCTGAATAGTCCGTTTAGAAATACAGGCTAATCCGCTCGCGATAATTATACTTCGGCCTGGAATAATTACTCTTATAAGAGGGAGCGTCTTCCCTTGAGGCTGAGGGCGCGATCTTCGAGCATGCGTGCCCTGTCATACTGGAAGGATACGCTCAATTTTGCGCGTTAGTCAATCACTTTGCCTTTGTCCACTTTGATGTCGAGTTCCTTGACCTCGGCAATACGGATATCTTCCAGAGTTTTTGCCGCAGTTTCAACAGCGCTTGCCGCCGCGTCTTCCCAGGACTTTTTGCTCCTGCCGATGATTTCGATGACCTTGTAAACGCTCATGAATCGCCTCCTCGTACAAGATAGTGATGTGCGTTTCTAGCACAAGTCAAAGCCAAAGTTAAGCAGGGATTCCGGGTTTTTTATTATAAGCCTCGCCGCAAAAAATAGCACCGATATCCTGCTTCACCAAAGCAAGCCAGCTTTGACGCTCGTTTAGCGTGCTGGTGACCAGGATGTTGAACATCCTGCGGTGAAATATGTTGATTCCGCACAAACCGAAGACGCAGTTTTTCCAGATCGTTTCCAGCGGATCGCTGAAGACGTCGCGTTCCCGGTCGGATGTGGTGTTTGACGTGTTATAGACAATTGCCGCTTTAGCCGTAAGCAGGCCCTGCGGTACGCCCTCGCCTGAGTCGCCTTCCCGAAATTCGTACGCGACGCCCGGACGGATCACGCGATCTACCCAGCCTTTCAAGATTGCGGGTGGTTGCCCCCACCAATTCGGGTGCACGATGATGATGCCGTCGGCCCCGGCAATTTCATCACAATGTTTTTGGATTTCGGCAGGCATGGCGGCGCCTTTGGGGATTTCTTCTTTGCAAAGCAATGGATCGAATTTCTCGCGGTACAGATCATGAAAAAACACCTGATGCCCATTGGCGCTAGCGGCGTCGATGGCAGCCCCGGCGATGGCGGCATTGAAGCTTTTCGGATCCGGGTGCGCAAGGATGATGGAGATTTGCATAGACATATTTTCCCCTCCGTTATACCGGTGCATGCGCGAATGATCAGAAGGTTACGTGAGGGCGTGCAATCCGGTGTCCAGTCTGTGAGAGTCTATCTATCATCAACCCGGCCGATGAGCAATGGAGATTGGGGATCATGCAGCAACCGGTTTGCCTGGATTTGTTTCGGAGCGGCGTTGGCGTAACAATAGACACACTCGTGCGCGCAGGTGTTGTAGACGCCGATATCGACGCTCGACACACAGCCGCAGGCTTTTCGCTGATAGCGATCTTTGGACAGACGAAACGGTTTGCCGGAAATCTCCGACATCAACCGATCGTCGATGCAGCGGGCATGCTCAATACCGTATGCAGATAAATCGATTTGTTCCGCGCAGGTTTCCAGCGTCATTCCGAACGAGGCGGCAATGTGTGAAAGCGTTTTTCCCAAAAGGCGCATTTCGTTTTCTTCCAGTGCGCGGATGGCAAGCGGTGTCAGTTTCTTTTCAATGTGTCGATACAGGTCAATAAAGCTGATTACGCATTGTCCCGTAAACCCGGCTAATTGCCGGGCCAGAACTGTGAAGGAATTCTCGTGATAAGACAATCCAATGTCTTGAGAAAATAGAATCGGGTCGTAGCGCCAGATGACGCGGTGCGGGCCGACGTCGTCGGCCAGTCTGCGAAACGTATCCAGGCGTTCCGACTGGGGCGGCAGATTCGGTTCCAATGCCCGGCCGTAAGGCGTAAGCGTATATTGGAAATAAAATGGGTGGTCGGTAAGGAGATCAAGCTTATCCAGCATCGGAGCCGGATGTCTGCTCCAGAAGACGAAACCGTCCACATCTTCCGGCAGAAGCGAAACGGTTCTGATCTGCCGGGGATTTCTGGGATTGCGGACTTCAACAAACCCCGCCTGCAGCCGGTTGAAAAACCACTCGCTGTAAAATGCGGGGACGTCCGTTCTGCGGCTGCAACTGATGATCATGATGGGAAACATTCCCCCTGTTGAGGCACTTCTTCATTGAATCCTGAGCCCGACATTGCCGCGAATGGATGCTTCCATGTTTGGC
>CAYUDM010000037.1:0-28948 GCA_964443625.1 uncultured Smithella sp.
CGTGTGGAAACAGGCCATATCGAGATTCCCAAAACGGACAGACAGCTCACGGAAGAGGCGGAGAATCATCCCGGCCTGGTCAAGGTCATGGAGACTTTCAGCGCGCAGATGGTGTCCGCCAGCCACAGAAAACAATAAACGCGATTTCAGGAGAATAAGATGAAAGGCATGAACGAGATGATCCGTCAGGCGCAGATCATGCAGATGGCCGGAAACAGGATGGAATTTTTCAACACGGAAAAACTGAAACCCACGGCAAGCGAATCGATACTGGTGGCTATTGACAGAAGCAAAAGCGGCCAGCCCCGGGTTTGATCCGGTCTGGGCAATTTTGCCTCTTCTTCTTTTTCCAATCCCTCCCAAATCATCTTGCCGCCGATCACTACAAGAAGCCCGAACGCGATCCAGTGATCGAACGCTTCAATATACGCCACAACCGTTCCACCGGCCAACCACCCCAGGCAGGCCATGCCGAACTGAAAAATACCGAACGCCAGCGACAGGCGCAAAACCGGCGGCCACCAAGGTTTCCGGGAATTGCCCGCGCCGATGCCGATGGCCACGGAAAACGCGTCAATACCCAACCCCACCGCCAGAAGAATAATTGTCACGAAACTCATGAACAGATTTACACTTTCAACGATTTATTGCGACCTTCTATAGCCACAGGAGCGGCAAAAAGTAAACAGCGAGATCGACGCGGTTTTGTGATAGTGTGCCTCGAAAAACGGGAGGCTTTAACGCTTTCCAATCAGGATTCCCCCATGACCTTCAATTTCACTTTTGAGAAAAACATTGATCTGGAAGAGCCTGCTTTCTGGTTTGTCTTTCAAAACGATAAAATTCTGACCGCGATCGACGGCGAGGTCACAAAGCCTTTGCGGATCAGAGGAAAAGATATCGCGCCCATTCATCCGGAAAACGCGCTGCATGTCGGAGTTTTAAACGGCGTCAATTGTTACGCTGTTTCCGACACGACGGCGCAAGGCATCGAAATCCCTTCCACAGAATCGGTACCCCTGCGCCGGCCCTACGGAAAATTCGACGAAGAAATGTTTCTGATTTACGGCCGGGCGCGACAGCTTCTGACCTGGGCGCAAAACAACCGGTTTTGTGGCCGATGCGGAAATCCGATGGCATTGAAACCGGACGAGCGATGCCTATTGTGCCTTGCTTGTGGAAACATCAGCTTCCCGCGGATTTCTCCGGCCGTGATCGTGGCCGTCGAAAAAGACGGCAAACTCCTTCTGGCCAGATCGCAAAGATTCCATAGCAAGATGTACAGCGTGCTGGCCGGTTTTGTCGAACCGGGTGAATCGCTGGAAGACTGCGTTAAACGGGAAATCAAAGAAGAGGTTGGAATCGATGTTGACAACATCCGCTATTTTAAAAGCCAGCCCTGGCCGTTTCCCGATTCCCTCATGGTGGGATTCACCGCCCGGTACGCGGGCGGTGAGCTCTCCGTCGATTCGCGCGAAATCGATGACGCGGGCTGGTTCAGTCCCGATGCCTTTCCGATGCTTCCCGGCAAAATCAGCATCGCCCGGGCGCTCATCGATCATTTTTCAAAAGTAGAAAAGCAATCGCGCCGCTGAGAGCCGAAAACCGCCGCGGGGTTGAGGCATGCCGCCTAAGAAAACGGCGTCCCTTTCACTTGTCGCGCTGCGGCATCGACAACGCCGCCTGAATTTTTTGCGCCAGTTCCGGGCCGATGCCCGGCACGTTTTGCAGGTCGTCCAAAGAGGCGCTCTTCACGCCGGCTAAGGATCCGAAATGCTTCAGAAGCAGATGTCTTCTGGCCGGGCCGATATCGGCAATGGAATCCAGAACGGATCGCAAGTCATTTTTCATCTTGACCTTGTGATGATAGGAAACCGCAAAACGATGCGCTTCGTCGCGCAGCCGCTGCAAAATCGCCAGCGCGGCGGGCGAGGATGACAGATAAACCGCATCTTTCCGTCGAGGCAGATACACGCGGTCTTCCGATTTTGCCGGTTTTCCCGAAAGCCTTCTTCTGGCGGCCGCAAACGATCTTTCTTCCTTGGCCAGCCCCGCGACATCAAGGTGGATCTGCATGTCTTTCAAAACGGCCAGCGCGACATTGAGCTGCCCCTTGCCGCCGTCAACGACAAGCAGATCCGGCAGCGGATCGGATCCCTTCAAACGACGGGTCAGAACTTCCCGCATCATGCCGTAATCATCGGGCTCGCTTGCCGTCTGAATCCGGAAACGCCGGTAAGCGGATTTGCAAGGCCGGCCATCCTGGAAGACAACCATTGCTCCCACGGCGTCTTTTCCGCTGATGTTCGAAATATCATAGCACTCCATGCGCCGCGGAAGCGCCGACAGCGACAGCTTCTCCTGAAGCACGGCCAGCGCCGCCTGGGCCTGATCTTCTTTTTCCCGGATCGACCGGTACTGCTCGCGGGCGTTGGCGCACGCCAGATCCACCAGCGCCTTTTTGCCTCCCCGGGCGGGGCTTTGAAGCGCAAATTTTTTGCCTTTTTTGTCGGAAAGCCATTCCGCCACGACGGCTTCATCCGGCAGCCGACACGGCAACAGAATTTCGTCGGGAATGTCGCTTGCCGCAGCATAATACTGGGTGAGCGTGGCGGACGCGATCTCGGGAATGTCCGCCTTGCTTTTTCCTGGAAGAAACGATTTGCGCCCCAGCAGTTTTCCATCCCGGACAAACAACAGGCAAAGTGAATATACATCATCGCTGGCGAAGATTCCCAGCACGTCGGCATTTTGAACATCGGCGCCGTCCACATACTGCTTTTCCAAGACATGTTCCAGCGCACCGATGCGGTCACGCAGACGCGCCGCTTCTTCAAAATTCAACTCGTCGGCCGCCGTTTGCATGCTCACTTTCAGTTCGGCGATCAACTCCCGCCTTCTCCCTTGCAAAAAGGACACGGCGCCGTCAACCAACTGCCGATAGGCGGCTTCATCAATCAGACCCTTGCAGGGCGCCGGACACCGGCCGATCTGGTATTCCAGGCAGGGTCGGGGTCGAAGCTGAAAGTCCCGGCTGCGGCAGGAGCGTAGCGGAAATATCTTTTGGACGAAGCGCAATGTTTCTTTCGCGGCAAACCCGGAAGGATAAGGACCGAAATACAAAGCGGCGTTATTGAGCCGTTTGCGCGTCAGGTGCAGACGGGGAAAGGCTTCCGCCGGGTCAATCGACAGGTGGTAATAGGTTTTGTCATCGCGCAAAATGACGTTATAGCGTGGACGGTGTTTTTTAATGAGATTGTTTTCAAGAATCAGCGCTTCTTTTTCGGTGGATGTGGTGATGAGTTCAATATCGGAAACCCGAGCCATCAGAAAAGGCGCCATCGGACGCGTGTCGCGGCCTGAAAAGTACTGCGCGACGCGGTTTTTCAGATCATTGGCCTTGCCCACATAAATAATCTTCCCCTGCGCATCTTTCATCAGATACACGCCGGGACCGCGAGGAGCTGAAGCAAGTTTGTTTTTCAGGTTCTCAGTTTCCTGCATAGGTTGACCTCATCGGGCCCCAGAGGCGGGCCGTGGTCAGGCATCCGGATCCGTCGTGTCGTCGGCGCGACGGTAGTCGGCAATATTTTTTCTGTGGTTGAACAAGATGAGTGCGAAGACGGAAACCGCACCCGCGGCGTTAGGCCAGGCCCACTCAAAACAGACGCCGTGGCCCACCGAGAGCGTCGCGACCATAAACAACGAGGCAACAAAAGGCACGCGCTTGATCCAGTAGACGCTCACCCAGATCAGACACGCCAGCATCGCGGCCCAGGGGGCGACCAAAAGTGTAAACCCCAGATAGTTGGCTACGCCCTTGCCGCCGCGAAACCCGTGAAAGCAGGGAAAGGCATTGCCCAAAACGAGAAAGAACCCCGCCCAGATCAGCCATTCGCCGTTGATAAAATGCAAAGCGATTGCAGCGACAGCCAGCGCCCGGCCGATGTCGACGGCAAAGACGAGCGCCGCCCACGGAAGACCCGCCTGGCGATAGACATTGGTCGTTCCTGCATTTCCGCTGAAGCTCAGTCGGGGATCGGCCTTCCCGGCGATCTTGAAAAAGACGATCGCGAAATTGATCGAACCGGCCAGATAGGCAGCCAGACATACAAGCAAAACGTTAAACATGTTTCTCCATGATCCATTTCGGCGGTTTCATTCTCCCGCCGGTCATATCCCGCATCCGCAGAGCGCAGACGCGTTCACATAATACACCTTCATCGTCAAAAATCCAGACGTCAAACATCAGTTCATTTTTCCGCCCTTGACGGGGCAGGATTCTGCCGAGGTAGGCATGTTCTCGTCGGGTCGGTCGAAAAATGTCGCGCCTTTCAAATCCTACGGGAAAGGCCACGACACCTGCATAGCGCTGCCCCCAGACGCAGGCCGCATGCATGGCCGCATCCAGCACGAAAGGCGATCCTAAAAGCGCTTCATCCGCCCGCGATTTGCCACCGGACAGATAGATCAGGGCTCCCTCACGGGAAACCGTCAAATCGCCTTGAATATTTCGATAGGCGGGGCCGAAGGGAATCAAGTCGCGGTACACCAAGGCGGAAGGCACCTGGATGCACGAACCTTCAAGTTCTTCAAGATCGGCAACGCAAACGGAAGCCGCCGTATCATCCTTGCTGGAAAAAGTCACGCCGGCATGGAAAAGCGTGCGCGTAAGGCCGCTGGGGGTAAGAAATGTTGATTGCAGCAAGGCTCGCCAGCCGGTGTCTGGATGCTCCAGCGTGACACTCACATCGAGGAAAGACCGATCGGCGGGAACTTCGATGAGTCGCGCAAAATCCGCTTTCGTCTGACACAGAATCGGCGCGTCCGGCCGCAGGGTCCGCACCGTCCGCGCCAGAAGGATTAAGGTCTCCACGGCGGGCAGCACAGCCTTTCCTGCAAAATGGTGATCGCGCCAGTAAGGCTCTACGTCCAGACGCAAAGCGCGCACTGCCTTCACAGCTTGTCGGGAAAGGTCTGCCATAACCCGACCGTTTTGGGATCGACCGCCACCGGCTTTCCCGCGGTATTGGCCGCACAGTGTTTCGTGAAGCCCATGCAGACCAGATAGCCTTTTTCCGCGTGTGTGATCACGTAGTCAAATTGCAGCTTCACGCGTTCGAGGTTGACCGGGCGTGTGTGGATAAACATGACATCATCGTAAAACAACGGCTGATGAAAGGTCACACCAAGATCGTAGATCGGATAGACATAGCCGCTTTCCTCTATTTCCTTATAGGAATAAGCGACATCGCGCATCAGGGACGTGCGGCCGAACTCGAAATAACGAAGATAGTTGGAATGGTAAACCACCTGCGAACGGTCGGTATCGGCATACAGCGTGCGATACGGCGCGCGATGCCAAACGTAGCCGGTTGTCCGGTCGCGCACAAACTTTTCATTGTTTTTGTAAATTTCAGGCACAAAGGGTTTGGGTTTCATATCAGACTCCGCGAAAAATAACACAGCAGTTGGTGCCCCCGAATCCAAACGCATTGGACAGGGCGATTTCCACCTTCTGTTTTCGAACCGTATTGGGCACCACGTCGATGTCGGCAAACTCCGGATCGGGCAAGTGATTGATGGTGGGCAAAATCAGATGTCTGGTCATGCCTTCAATCGTCAACGCCGCCTCAATAGCCGCCGTCGCGCCCAGGGTATGCCCCAGCTGCGACTTGTTGGACGACACGGGAATTTTTTCAAGCGCTTTCCCGAATACCTCACGCAGGCAGGAGATCTCCGTGCGGTCACCCTTCGGTGTGGACGTGCCGTGCGCGTTGATGTAGGCAATATCCTGCGGCTGGAGTTCCGCGTCTTCAATCGTCTCACGAATCGCGCGGATGATCGTGGTCGGATTCGGAGCCGTGTAGTGATGCGCATCGGATGACCAGCCCACGCCCAGCACCTCGGCCCGGGCGGAGAGTCCATGCGCGGCAACGGCTTCTTCCGCGGCCAGCACCACAACGCCCGCGCCCTCCGACAGAACGAATCCCTTGCGGTCTGCGCTAAACGGTCGCGACGCCTGGCCCGGATCGGCATAGGCGCGGTCGCCGGGCTGAACTTTAATGGTGGCGTTCATATTGGCAAAGCCGTGAATCAACTCCGGCAGAATCGGCATATCGGCGCCGCCGGCTAAAACAAAATCACAGTCCCCGTCACGGATCATGCGCGCGCCGATGCCGATGGCGTGATTGCCCGACGCACAGGCGCCCTGCGGCGAAAAGATCGGACCGGTAAATTTCAAAAGCATGCCCGCCTTGCCCGCAGGCAGATTAGCGCACAAATTCGGCAGCAGATAGGGGCTGACACGAAGCGGGCCGCGATGTTCCAGATCGTGCATGGCAATGCGAAAAGCGTCCGATCCGTTGAGCGCCGATCCGATCAGGCAGGCCATGCGCGGCGCAATCGACGCGTCCATCGAGATGCGCGCGTGGGCCAGCGCTTCCTTGCAGACCGCCATCGTCAGAAGAACAAAACCCGCGTTCCAGTTGTACAGTTCCTTGGCATCCGTAAAATCCAGTTCTCTCGGATACCAGTCGGACATCTCACCCACGATGTCGCAGGCCGATTCCACCTTGCAGCGCGTCACTTTTCGGAATCCCGCCTCGCCCTTCACGGCACGTTTCCAGGTTGTCTCAAACGTGCTGCCCAGGGGCGTGGCCGCGCCATAGCCGACCACAAATACCCTGCGATTCAACGGTGCCTTCATCTATCCTTTATCCTTTATCCTCGTAGCCTTTGTCCTTGTCCTTGTCCTTCACGCCAGACGACGCAGCACAATACACGCGTTGCAGCCTCCAAAGCCGAACGCGTTTTTCAAAACGAACTCCTGCCTAAGTGCTCTGGCTCCCTCCGGCACACAATCCAGCGCGATGGCCGGATCTTCTTCGTAATTGATCGTCGGCAGAAGCGTGTCGCGCATCATGCCTTCGATGGCGAGAATCGTCTCCACGGCGGAAGAGGCTCCCATCGCATGGCCCATCTGAGATTTATTGGCCGAAACCGGCGGCGGATTTTTACCAAAGACATTTCTCAGCGCATCGGCTTCAATCTTGTCGCCGATCTTCGTCGACGTGGCATGCGCGTTAACGGCGCAAATCTCGCTAGGCGATATGCCGGCCGAGGCAATCGCCCCGGCAATGCAACACTCAACGGTTGTCAGATTCGGAGCGACAAAATGGTTGGCGTCGGAGGTCATGGCTGAGCCGGCCAGTTCGACTTTGGCCCGAAGACCGTGGGCTTTCGCGAAGGTCTCTGTTGCAAGAATCAAACAGCCGGCGCCTTCGGAAACGACAAACCCGCGGCGATTCGCGGAAAAAGGACGGCTGGTTTTTTCCGGCGGATCAGGTAACTGACCTTCCTTCGGGCGATACGCGCCGTTCATGGTGATAAATCCCGCCAGAATCGGTTCGACCAGCGGGAAATCGACCGCTCCCGCGATCACGACATCAGCCAGGCCCTGCTTCAGCAGGAGATCGCCCACAATCATCGACGTCACGCCGGTAGCGCAGGCGGTGATCGTAGAGGTAATGGGACCGGTGGCTTTCGTCAAAATAGAGACTTTGCCCCCAACCATATTGATGCACGAATTGGGATTGGCAAATGGATGCGGCAGCCTGCCTTCGGCAATCATCTGACGATCCGCCTGCAAAACGGCATCCAGGCCGCCGACCGCCGAGCTGAAGGTGATCGCAACGCGGGGCGCGATCTCCGGCGTAATCTCAATTCCACTGCGGGACAGCGCACGGTGCACGACGAGGAGCGCATGCTTGAAGATAGGAGACGTCCAGTGGGCCAACTCCCTAGGCTGTAAAAAAGGATAGGGTTTGACATCGATGTCGTCGACTTGACCGGCCACCCGAACAGGAAAATCAGTGGAAAGCGCAAAACGGCTGAGCGGCCCCAGGCCGCTTTCGCCGCGGGCGGCGCGCCGCCATTGCGTGTCCATTTCCGTTCCCAGGCAGGAGACGGCGTCATATCCCAAAATAAGCGTTTTACCCGGCACGAGAGTTTCTTCCCCGCATAAATTAAAAAAGCCGCTGTTTTTTTTCACGAGCGGCCATTGTGCAAAAGCTTTACAAAAATATCAATTATAATTTTCGATTTTCCAGGGCAAAAAGGCGATTGAAATGGCAAAGTCAACGCCCTTTGCGCAGCATCGATTTACTCCTTACTCATGACTCCTTACTCCTGACGCTTTACGCTTCACGCCACACGCCTCACGCCTTACGCTTCACGCTTAGCTTACCACGGAATCAACCGATAGAGCTTGGCGAACATTTCATACACTTCAATCCAGTTTTGCAAATCCTGGGTTGAATTCATGTGGGCTCGTTTGTTGACCATAATCCAACTCATATGCGCCGCCCCGTCTTTACACGTCGAGCAGTCGCGCGTCGCGGACGTGCAGCAGCGGTGAACCGTCTTCAAATCGGCGGCCCAGCGGTAAAAGCGGATCAGCCGCCGCACCGGCGGCTGTCGGTTGTCGAGCGACTCCGTCACGGAGGGACACTCCCGCCAGCCGAAACGACGCCCCAGCATCATGCCTGTGGTGATGACTTCGTGATAATACTTACTGGAGATCATCGTCTTCGGATATTGATCAAGCATGGCGTCCATTTCGACACGCACATCGCGCAGTTCTTCGGGACGCCATGAAAAACCGTCCACCCCTTCATCGTTGGACAAAAGCTGCACGTGCACTTTCAGGCCGCAATCAGCAATGCGACGGATGACCGGCTCGATCTTGCCCAGCTGTTTGGGCGTCATGGTGTAAAGATAATAGGTATAGGGATCGCCTTCGTAATTTTTACTGGAGACGGCGAAGGTGTCTTTGCCGCGAAGAATTTTTTCATCCTCGCCGCCGCCCCAAAGCGAAATGCCCACCATCATATCGGGAAATTTTTCCCGCGGAACTTTAATCAGCCCGTTCGTTGCACAATACGTAGGGATCCGTTTGTAAAACGCCTCGACCCGGTCCATGCACAATGTGGGTTCGCCGCCGATGAGAATCGCCAGGTTGACGCCGCGTTCTTTTTCACGGTCGATGAACGCCTCCCATTGGCGAATGTCCATTTCTTCAGCAACATGGTGCTCTCCCGATGAAAAGAAAAAACATCCCTTGCAGCGCAAATTGCAGCGGTTGGTGACATCATAGATGGAACTGCGGATGTTCAGATTGGCAATCCGGCGGTAGCGTTCATGCCAGTCAGCATCCAGCAGCGAACTGATGGTTTTCATCGTGTCATCCTTCGAAGGCTCCTTCCCCCGGCAACGCGCTTAAAAAGGCCCCCGGGGCGGCTCCATTTCAGAATCGCAAAGATTGGCGCTTTTTTCGTAACCTGTGACCCAGACGGCCAGATACGTGTCGACGTAATCGAGCCATGACTTGAAGATATCAGTATTGCCGACGTGTCGGTACAGGCGCGCTGTGACCACGGCGGACCCGGCGGCGTAATGGCGGCAGTCGTCGCAGTCCGTATCCGGCACACAGCAGGCTACCGAGCGATCCCAATCCAGATCCGTGCGATACTGGCGAAATGACCGGCCCAGCCCGATATCCTGCGACGGGTTGCAGCGCGGGTAGGAACAACCATACAGATCATGCAGGCCTCGCGATGAGGTGTGCGCCACGGCATTATAAACGGAAAAGAGCACGTTTTGCGGATAACGGTTTAAAAGCGCGATCATCGATTTTCGAGTCTCAAGAAGGGAGTCCGCATCATGCCTGAGTACTCCCTCATATCCCACAGGAGAAGAAAACACGTTAAACGTGAGTTTGCAGCCGGCGGCAGACAGTTCGGCCGCCACGTCATCCGCCTCACTGATGTTTTCGCGTGTATAGGTGTAGACAAAGACCGCTCGGTTATCGCCGCGGTAATTTTCAATCTGCTTTTTCAAAAGGTTTTTCGCGCGCCGCACTCGCAAACTGGTTTCATCATTTCCCCAAACGGAGATATGGATTTTGTAACCGACGGATTCCGGTATTTTTTTAAATCCGTTGGTCGCGATGCTGCCCAGCGGCATTTCCGCGTAACAGACGTCGAGCAACTCCGGCACCAGCGACGGCTCGGCGCCCGCCAGCACGACATAGGTAATGCCGCGCGCTTTTTCCGCCTGCATCAGCGTACGCCAGTCCTCCGGATTGAGATTTTCCCGGGCAAACTGTTTGTCGCCTTCATAGTAATAGCAACCGTCGCAACGGATGTTGCAACGATTGGACATATCATACGTGGATTCACGCAGGAAAAAGTACTTCCGCACTTTTTCAAAGCGGGCCCTGATCTCAGGATCAGACAAAAGATCGGAGAATTTCGGCTTGGCCGGCGGCGCGACGATGTCGAGTTGGGCTTTCATGGGCGACCGTCGCGTTTAGTTCTTCACGGCTTTTTTGCCCGCGATATAGTCACAGATGCGGCGAACCGTTTTAAGTTTCGGATAGTCGTCTTCGTCAATCGCCACTTTGAATTCGTCTTGCAAAACCAGCGCGATCGTGGCCAGGTCCATACTGTCAATCCCCAGTTCGTCAACCAGATCCATATCCGGATTGAATGTCTCGGCGGTGACATCTTCAAGTTTGAGCTCATTGATAATGATCCCCGCCACGGTCTTGATCATATCATCGAAATTGACTTCAGGCATCGCCTGCCTCCTTCATGTTTTTATCGTCTACTTTCACCACGGAAATTTGTCCGCTGCACACCACCGCGTTTTCGACCATCACCTTAAAACTGAACCACTGCTCATCACCGGATTTTTCGGCATGCAGGTGAATATTAAAGCGTTCATCGGGAAGCACCGGCCTGGTGAAGCGAACCCTGCGGAGCCCGCCGATGCTTATCTTTTCACTCCGGAAAGAGGCGTCATCGCGGATGGCCTGGAAGGCCGTTTCAACCAGCGCGATTCCCGGAAGAATCGGCTGTCCGGGGAAATGCCCCGCAAACCACGGCGACGCTCCTGGGGCCGAAGCCCAAACATCAAGGCCGGAATCGACGGCTTGTTGGTTGTCAATTAACATCCAGGAATCTTTCAATAAAATTCTCCCGCTCCCGACCGGCCTTTTCCGAGGCATCTTTTTTTAAAGGGTTGTCTTATATCATTGATTGATTTTTCAATCAAAATTTTTTTCAGCCTTTCTAGACATCCACTTTCATCACCGGGATGCCGATCAGATCGGCAAGGGGAACAATTTTCAGCCCGGCTGCGGAAATTCCCCGCAAAACCGCATCCACTTCGGCATACAAAAGGCTCTCCCCGGAAGCCTGGCGAGGCACAGTGTCGTGCATCAGGAGAATATCCCCCGGCTGCAGTTTAGAGAGGATTTTCCGGGATAAGTTCCGCAACCGGCGGTTTCCCGCGTCACAGGCTCGCCGGTTGAAGGTCACGCAAGTCAGTCCCATATTGTCCAGTATGCCGAATAACATCGGATTGACGATGCCGACCGGCGGCCGAAAGACCAGCGGCCAAACCCCCAGTGCCCCGAGCGCCTTCTGCGCCTGATCGATTTCGCGATAGATCGTCCGGCTTCCTTTGAGCATCACAAACGGATCATGGCTGAAGGAGTGGTTGCCGACGGCGTGGCCGCGGCGCACTATTTCGGAAAGAAGGTCGGGATGGCGAAGCGCGTTTTGCCCGGATACGAAAAAAGTCGCCTTGACCGCATATTGATCCAGTAGATCCAGAATCCGACGCGTGACAGGCTCGGAGGGGCCGTCATCAAAAGTCAGGCTGACCGCGCCTGAATTTTTTGGTCCCCGGCTGATCGCCGGCCCTAAAAAATTCGTCCCCGGAAAAAAACACGCCCCCACGCACAAAAGAACATAGAGGAGCAAAAGGACAATGGACAAGGCCGGACAGATAAAAAAGGCCGCACCGGCGGCCGCAATGGCAACAAAACCCGCCTTGTGCGCGGGAACGATTTTCAGGCCCGATCCGGTCATGGAATCAAATGCTCCCAAAGCGGGCCGGAATGCCCCCGCTCGTAAAGTCTGGGAAGAATCCGCGTCGCCTTGCTTTCGCCGGCGCCGATAAGCCAGTTGAGACGGCCGTCGGCATGCGCCTCGACCCGGTTGACGATGTCCACGTCCACAATAAAGGGCGACCGGTAAAAAACCGGCTCCAGCAGGTTGTCGGCTGCGGCGACCTGGCCTTCCGAAAGCGCCGTTTGATACAGAGCGGTGTGCGGATAGATGCGAATGCCGCAAAAAAAGAAAAAGACGGCCTGGTCCAGACGATCAGCGCCCAGAAGCGTTTCATGAAGTGTTTCGGAATTTTCTCCGGGGCCGCCCAGCAAAAAGTAGTGCGCGGCAAACAACCCGGCGTCTAAAACCTTCTGATGCGCACGGAAAACCTCCTCGGCACGAAAAGGCTTTCGCAGATTTATGAGCATCGTGTCGCACAAAGATTCCGTGCCGAATTCCACATGCGTGAGCCCCGCATCCGCAAGCAGACGGTAATAATCCGCAGGCGGCTCGGTCGGCGCAAAAAATCCGCCCCAGGGAATCGATATCCCCGCGTCAATAAAGGCGCGCGCGACCTGTGCGCTGTGATCGTAACTGGCATTGAAAGCCGAATCCGTGATGAAAATATATTTGGCGCCCGCATCCTGAAGCGCCCTCGCCTGCCGTGCGATATCCGGAGGATTGAAAAATCGCATGGTCGCCCCTTCGATATGCGGATAGGTGCAGTAGCTGCAGCGAAACGGGCATCCCCGCTTGGTCTGCAAATTGAGCATGCCGCCATAGGACAGATAATGGGCAACGTGCGGAGCGTCCGGATCAAAACGGCGGGTCATTTCTCCCTGCCAGGCGCGATAGACAATGGATGATGTTTTCGACGTGACGACACCCGGTATGTCCGTCGGATCGGCGTGTCGATTGAGGACGGCCAGAAGTTCGGGAAAACGTTCTCCCTCACCGGCAATGCCGTAGTCCGCGCCCAGGGCGCTGAGAAATTCGAGCGGGAAGACGGTGTAGCCACTGCCGCCCAAAATCACCGGCGCCTTCGATGCCTTGCGGATACGGGCCATGATATCAACATAATCAGCCAGAAAACCGTGCCGGCTGATGGTATCGGTATTGTCGATGTTGCGGATGGAAAGCCCGATATAGTCGGGTTCATAAAGGCGGATCATTTCCCCGAACGATTGGGGGACATCCGGAGCGTTGAGATCCAGAATCCGGGTTTCATAGTCCGGACTCAGGCAGCCCGCGACATAATCGAGACCCAATGGATACACCGCATAGGGTTTCTTCATCATGTTCGCGGATATGAGCAGAACTTTCTTCATCAAATCCACAAGATTGATGGATGAACGGAAATGGTCGTTTTCATCGCCGCGCATCCTCGGGAAGGTCCTAAGTTATTTCTGTCGTTTTTCGGCAATAAATTCGGCCAGCGAACGCACCGAGGCGAAGACCTTCGCGCCGAGCTCTTTGTTCTCAATTTTGATGCCGTAATCTTTTTCGATCATCATGACCAGTTCAAGGACATCGATGGAATCGATGCCGATGTCGCCGCCGACGAGTTGATCGTCATCCTTGATGTCTTGCGGCGTTACATCCATCAGGCCCAATGTGGAAATAATTTTGCTTTTGAGTTCACCTATTAAGACTTCAACCGTACTCATTGTCCACCTCAACTTCTTGTATATTTTGGCGCTTTCGACCTTACCCCTTGTCTTGGGGGAAAAGCCTTTTTATTCTTTCAGGCAATCATCGGCAATCCGCCGAATGTCTTCCCTGAGAATTTTTTCCAGAACAATTCGAGCGAGCCACCGCGTGATCACATGAAAATAGCGGGTTCCGGCGAGCTTCATCCCGATGATAAACATGATCGTGGAAATTCCATAAATCAAAGGACCGCCCACGATCCCCACCAGCGGTTCCCGGGTCCAGACCGCGATCACACCCAACGCGATCACCGCCGGCAGACCGATGAGATAGCTAAACGCGATGAACCCCAGTCCGACCATCATCTTGATTGTCGGCTTGTGGCGCATGGCTTTCAAGTCGGCGCGTTCCTCAATGGCCGCCTTGCAGAATCTTGTTCGGGCGCAACGAAGCGCCACCTTTTTTATAACGTTCAAAACCTTTCCCGATAGTGCTTTAATCTTCCAAAAATTTGGTGATCATAGCGTCAATCCGGAATGTTTTTCAATCTTTTTTTGCTGCCGCCGCCGAGGATCATTTTACCGGACCATCATCCCGCCCACGGAATGCTTGGAACGCTTGGGATAATCGGGATAACGAATATCCTTGAAGATTCCGGTTCTGGCCTGCGAGACGGTGGCGATTTGTTCATCGTCAACAAATATCCGGCCGTCGCCGACAATCAGCGACGCACCCGAATCTTTCAGGTTGGAATACCGGCGGACATCGATTTCGAAACGCACACACTTGTTATACGGGCGAATCTGGCCGTTGAAGGCCACCTCGCCGCAACCCAGCGCGCGTCCCGTCCCCAGCGCGCCGCGCCAAATGCAGTAAAATCCAAGAAGCTGCCAGATCGCATCCACACCCAAGCACCCCGGCTGCACCGGGTCGCCGGGAAAATGGCACTGAAAATACCAAGCATCCAGGCGAATGTCCTGTTCGGCGACAATCCGCCCGCCTCTGCCGTCAGCCGAAAGGCTGGTGATCCGGTCCATCATCAAAAAAGGCGGCGCGGGCAGACGGGCTTCAAAATGTTCGGGAGGATCCGAAACAAGGCCGCCATAGACGAAGCCCAGCAGCTCCTCGAAATTAAAGGACGTCCTTTTCTTAAATTCTTCATAAGTCATCATAATGATTCTCTCTCCGTCGCTTTGACTTGCTGGTATGGTTCGGGAAGATGTACAAGAAAAGCCAGCGCCCGGACACGCCTTGAAAATGAAAAAACAAGGACGTACTCCGCGATGATGGCTTCCGTATCGAAGAAACCCGTGTTTGTCAAAAGAAAAAACCCGCGCGACGGCTTATTTGGAGTGACCGGCGGTATTTATTCGGTGGCACGAAAAAGAATTTTGCGATATACAGCAGCGCACATTGCCCAATTTCTGAAAAAAGGGGAAATCTATCATGAACAGAGCAGCGCTTCACAAAATCAGCTACGGACTCTATATTGTCACGGCAGGCGCCGACGGAAAATTCAACGGTCAGATCGCCAACTCGATTGTCCAAGTGACCTCCCGGCCCGCTACGGTCGCGGTTTGCATCAACAAAGAAAATTACACCCACGACCTGATCCGGTCGAGCCGGAAATTCACGGTTTCAATCGTTACGGAAGCCGCCCCGATGACTTTCATCGGCCTTTTCGGCTTCAAAAGCGGACGAGCCGTTGATAAACTCAAAGACACGAAAACAAAGGCCGGCGTCACCGGCGTGCCCTATATCCTCGATTACTGCCTGGGATACATCGAAACGGAACTCGAAGGCGAACTCGACTGCGGTAGCCATACAATCTTCGTGGGAAAAGTGGTTGAAGCGGATCTCACGGATGACGGAGAACCGATGACCTACGCCTACTACCAGAACGTCAAGGGCGGAAAATCCCCCAAAACCGCACCGACTTTCGATGCCGATGCCGCCGCGGCAAAACCCAAAGCACCGGCTAAACGCTACGTTTGCTCGGTTTGCGGTTATGTTTATGATCCGGAAGCAGGAGATCCTGCAAACGGCGTGGCCGCCGGTACCGACTTCAAAGATGTTCCCGACACCTGGACCTGCCCGATTTGCGGCGCCGAAAAAGACAAGTTCGAACCTGAACCCTAACGCACAGGCGCGGAGGCGCTCCGTCTCCGCGCCTTCATTTTATTGGTTCTCGCGCCTCTTCCAGATTCTTTTGAGCCTCAACGAATTGCCCACAACGGATACGGAACTGGCCGCCATCGCGGTCGCCGCGTATTCCGGATTAAGCAATATTCCGAAGACAGGGTACAAAGCCCCCGCCGCAATGGGAATTCCGATCACGTTGTAGATAAACGCCCAAAACAAGTTCTGCTTAATGACCCGCACCGTAGCGCGCGATAAATCGATCGCCTGCGGTACCGCCTGAAGATCATCGCGAATCAACGTAATATCGGCGGCCTCGATGGCCACATCGGTTCCGGCGCCGAGCGCAATGCCCACATCGGCGGCCGCCAGCGCCGGGGCGTCGTTTATCCCGTCGCCGACCATTGCGACAATTTCGCCTTCCTGCCTCAGTTTTTGAATCTCCTGCGCTTTGTTCTGGGGCAACACTTCGGCCAGAACCCGGCCAATGCCTAATTTTCCGGCAATGCTGTTTGCCGTGCCGATATTGTCTCCCGTTACCATGGCAACCCGCAAGCCACGTCCGGTCAGCGTTTCAACAACCTGACGGGCGGAATCACGCGGCACGTCGGCCATCGCGATCAGTCCCAAAAGGGTCTTTCCGGATGCGACATAAACGACCGTTTTCCCCTCGCGGGCAAGCCTTGCCGCTTCTTTGTCAAAAGGCTCCGCCGCGATGCCTTCCTCTGCCAGCAGCGGCCGGTTTCCGATGAGCGCACGATTCCCTTCAATATCGGCGCGCGCGCCCAGCCCGAAGCGAGCCTCGAAATTTTCCGCTTTGGACACCGTCAGATTTTGCAAACGCGCGGCATCGACAATCGCACGAGCCAGCGGATGTTCGGACGCCTGTTCGAGCGCCGCGGCCAACGCCAGGACGTCCGCCTTTTCGTACCCTTCGGCGGCGATCACATCCGTCACGTCGGGTTTGCCCCTGGTCAGCGTGCCTGTTTTATCAAACACAACGGCCGTGAGCTTATGGATTTTTTCCAGCGCCTCCCCGCCTTTGATGAGAATGCCGCTTTGCGCGCCCAGTCCCGTACCGACCATAATCGCCGTGGGCGTGGCCAGTCCCAAAGCGCAGGGACAGGCGATCACGAGCACGGACACAAAATTGAGCAAGGCTCGGCTGAAACTCGGCTCGGCCGGAACAACATACCAGACAGCCAGAGTAATACAGGCGATCGCGATCACCACCGGCACGAAAACGGAAGCGACCCGGTCGGCCAGACGCTGAATCGGCGCCTTGGACCCCTGGGCCTCCTCAACCAGACGAATGATCCGGGCCAGCATGGTGTCGGAGCCGACACCGGTGGCGCGCAGGGTGAAGCTGCCTGATATGTTGATTGTTGCCGCAAAGACTTTGGCCTGCGGCTCTTTGAACACAGGCAAGCTCTCGCCGGTCAGCATGGATTCATCCACGCTGGAGCGGCCCTCAAGCACCACGCCGTCCACCGGAATCTGCTCTCCGGGGCGAACCCGCAGAACATTGCCTACGACAACTGCGTCTACTGAAACGTCCATCTCCGTATCGCCCTGCACAAGATGCGCTATTTTGGGCGTAAGCCCCAGAAGTTTCTGGATCGCCGCGGAGGTTTTCCCCTTGGCCCGCGCTTCAAGAAAACGCCCCAGTAGAATCATGGTTATTATAATCGCCGCGCCATCGTAATAAACATGGGGCTCAATCCCCGCGGTGGTGAAAAATGACGGGAAAAACGTCGCGGCCGCAGAGTAGGCGTAAGCGGAAAAAGCACCCAGCGAGACGAGTGTATTCATGTCGGACGTTTTCTGCCGGGCGGCTTTGTAGGCGCCGGAAAAAAATCGGCTGCCCACCCAGAACACGGCGGGCGTCGTTAGAACAAACATCACCGTCATCATTACCGATCTCGGAATGACGTGCAGAAAAGAAAACCAGTGTTGCATCGACCCGAAAAAGATGATGACGCTTAAGCAAGCGCCGGCGATGAGTTTGACTTTCATCTCGCCGAGCTCTCTGGCGCGCGCCGCCGCCAGCGGATCGTCGGAGAAATCCTTCAGCTCCCCGAGAAATTCGTAACCCGCGTCGGCTACAGCCACGGCAAGGGCGCCGATTCCCGGCCACTGCGCATCATGCAAGACGGTCGCGCGCCCCGTGGCCAGATTGACGCTTACATCACGAACGCCGTCAACGGCTTTGAGCGCGCTTTCGACCCGGCGCACACAAGCCGCGCACGTCATGCCGCCGACGGAAAGGGTCAGTTTCCCCGAATCCGGCTCGGCATCGGCAAATGCATCATAGCCGATGTCGCGCACAATTTTAATGAGTGCGTCAGCGTCCGTGATGGACGGGTTATATTCGATAATCGCTTTCTCGGTGGCAAAGTTCACCGTGGCGGAATCGACGCCGGGCGCTTCGCGCAATCCCTCTTCAATACGGCGCACACAAGCCGCGCACGTCATGCCCGTAAGGTTGAGACGGAGTTTATTCGACAACGTCGTAACCCGCCTTCCGAACCGCTGCTGCAATGACAGAAGAATCCACCGGTTTTTTCTCTTCAAACGTTGCCGTCGAGGAAGCCAGATCGACCGAAACGTTTTCAATGCCGTCTATCGCAGACAGCGCCTTGGTGACCGCCATCACACAGTGCTGACAACTCATGCCTTTTACATTTATTTTTTTCATGGATTCCTCCTTCAGACATCTGATTTGACATAAGATAGTCTTTTTTCGCGCACTGGCAAGAACATTTCTTTAAAACATCATCGGACTTGACGGATAAGAGGCTTGATAAATTCTCATATTTCAGTATGATGCACGAAATAAAGGAAGGGCTATGAGAATACGCTGCTTCGGAGCCAGAGGCTCCATCCCTGTTTCGGGACAGGACTATCTCCGCTACGGCGGCAACACGACATGCCTGGAAATCCGTAACAGCGCAGACGATGTGCTGCTTTTGGACGCGGGTTCGGGAATCCGCGAAGCGGGAAACACCCTACTGGCCCAGGGCCGACAGAACATCAGCCTGCTTTTGACGCACGCGCACTGGGATCACATCATGGGTTTCCCGTTTTTCAAGCCCCTGTACCGATCCACCACGCGCATGAAAATCTGGGGCTGTTCCGACGCGCAGGACTCCCTCCGCGAAATGCTGACAAGGGTCATGTCGGCGCCCTACTTTCCAATCAACTATGAAGCGGTGCATGCCAACATTTCCTATGAGAGCGCGTGCGAGGGCAACCTTTATCATCTGAACAAATTAACCGTCGAATCCATCGCGCTCAATCATCCCAACGGGGGCAGCGGATACCGGTTTACGGAAAACGGCAAACGCTTCGTCTTTCTGACCGACAATGAACTTTGCCATCCACACGAAGGCGGCCTGCCCTATGAAGACTACGTGGCCTTTTGCCGCAAAGCCGACCTGCTCATTCATGACGCGGAATACTGCGATGAAGAATATGACAACCGGCGGGGCTGGGGACATTCCACCATCGAACAGGCCGTCAGGCTTGCGCTGGACGCGGAGGTTCGTCAACTGGGGCTGTTCCATCACAACCAGGACCGCATTGATTCGGAAATCGATGCCATGGTTGCCGCCTGTCGCCGCAGCCTGTTCGACGCCGGAGCCGATATTTCCTGCTTTGCCCTGTCGCAAGGCATGGAACTTTTGTTTTAGGTCTTTTTTGAAACGATCCATTCATTACCCACACGGAGGGAAACGATGCCTGCCACCCTGCACATTTTTTTGATGCCCGCCGCCATCCTCCTGTTTACTGCGGGAATCAGCGTAGCCATGTTTATGCGCAAATCGCCCAACTGGCTTCGTCGCCACAAAACGGTCAACCTGGCCGGCTGGCTCCTGCTGCTCACAGGGGGCACCCTGGCGGTTGTGTCCGTTGTCACCGGCGGAGGCGCTCACCTGGGAGGACTGCACCAGCAGATCGGAGCGCTCGCGATTATCCTGTCGGCGCTCACGGTCTTTCTGGGGTTTTATGCGTTTACGGCAGCCGATAAAAAAAGCGTTCGCGCCATTCACCGCTGGTCCGGGCGGGTAACCTTTCTGGTCGCAGCAGCCGCCCTGATTTTAGGGCTGATGCTTATCGGTATCCTCTAGCATGTTTCTTCCGACCACTCCCGAAGAACTCAGCAAACTGGGATGGCAACAGGCGGATGTCATTTTGGTCACCGCAGACGCCTACATCGACAGCCCCCATATCGGCGTGGCCGTCATCGCGCGCCTGCTGGAATCCGCGGGTTATCGCGTGGGCGTCATCGCGCAACCGGATCTTAAAAGCGCGGCGGATATTTCCCGTCTGGGCGAGCCGAAGCTGTTCTGGGGTGTCACCGGCGGCTGCATGGATTCGATGGTCGCCAATTATACAGCGCTCAAAAAGAAAAGACAGGGCGACGATCTGACACCCGGCGGCCACAACACCCGCCGGCCGGATCGGGCGGTGATCGCCTACACCAATCTCATCCGGCAGCACTTCAAAAACACACGGCCCATTGTGTTAGGCGGCGTGGAAGCCAGCCTGAGACGCATCGCGCATTACGACTTCTGGTCGGATTCGATCCGCCGCTGTGTTTTACTCGACGCGCGCGCGGACATTCTGGCCTACGGCATGGCGGAAAAAGCGGTCCTGGAAATCGCTCAACGCCTGTCGGCGGGAAAGGATCTTCAGAATATCCGCGGCACCTGTGTCATTGAAAACAAACCGCCCGCGGGATATCTGGCTCTGCCGCCTTTCGAGGAGGCGGCCTTGAATCCTAAAGCATTCCAACAGAGCTTCAAAACCTTTTCCGCCAACAACGATCCGCTCACGGCACGCGGGCTTTATCAGGCGCACGCCAACCGGTTTGTGGTGCATCATCCCCCTTCACCCCATTTATCGCCCGCCGAACTCGACGCCGTCTATGCCCTGCCTTTCACCCGCCGGGTTCATCCATTTTACGCCGAACAGGGAAAAGTGCGCGCGATGGACACAATTTCCTTTTCCATGACCACGCATCGGGGGTGTTTCGGTGAATGCCGCTTTTGTTCGATTTCGCTGCACGAGGGCCGCGCGATCATCAGCCGCAGCGAAGACGCGATTGTCGCCGAAGCGGAAAAAATCGTCCGGATGCCGGATTTCAAGGGCTATCTGGCCGATGTCGGCGGGGCGACAGCCAATATGTATGGCATAGACTGTTTCCGAAAGATGACGACGGGCGCCTGCCTGGATAAGTCCTGCCTGTTTCCCCGCGTCTGCCCGTCGCTTTTGCCCGATCACTCCCGGCAAATTCGCCTGCTTAGAAGACTCCGCGGCATTCCCGGTGTGAAAAAGGTCTTTGTCGCCTCCGGGATCCGCCACGATCTGGTTTTGGCCGACCGAAAAACTAAACGACAGTATCTTAACGAACTTGTCTTGCATCATCTGTCCGGTCAACTGAAAATCGCCCCGGAACATGTCGCGGATGACGTTTTGCGCTCTATGGGCAAGCCGCCCGCCAAAGCCCTTTTGGATTTCAAGAATGCTTTTGATCAGATGAATGAAGAACTGGGACTCAAACAGTTTTTAACCTATTACTTCATCGCGGCGCATCCCGGCTGTACACAGGACCATATGCAGGCGTTGAAATTGTTTGCGCGACAGAAACTCAAAACATCTCCCGAGCAAGTGCAGATCTTCACGCCGCTGCCTTCGACCTGGTCGGCGCTTATGTACTGGACCGGCGTCGATCCGGCGACCGGCCGCAAAATTTTTGTGGAAAAGGACGCGGCAGGCCGGCAAAAACAAAAATTCATCGTAACGGCTGAGAACAAACCACGGTCTTTGAAGGCCGGGCAAGATCGAAACTGTTCAAGGCAGTCCGAATGTGCTAGAAAAATCCGAAAAAAGGTTCGATGATTTATGGAAACAAAAAAAATCCGACCCTGGGGGTATTATCAGGTGCTCTCCGATGAGGCCGACCATAAAGTCAAACGCATCGTCATCGTTCCCGGCGGCTGTCTAAGTTTGCAGCGGCACGCCAAACGATCGGAGCACTGGTATTGCGTCGCAGGCAAAGGAACCGTCACTCTCGACGAAAAGCACTTTGATCTGCATCAGACTATGGCTGCCGATATCCCCCGGGGGGCGGCGCACCGGCTGGAAAACACATCCGACGGCGATCTGGTCATCATCGAAGTGCAAACCGGAACCTATTTCGGAGAAGACGACATCGAACGCATGGAAGACCGTTACGGAAGAGTTTAAAAGGCAATTTCCCGCAGGTGTCTCTCGGGCGGTTTTTATCTCTTTGCCTTTGCCGTCGCAGTGTGTTAAAGGCCGCGCCGGTAGACACATGATGGACATACACTACACGATTAAACGCAGCCGCAGAAGAAAAAAGACGCTTTGTCTTCAAGTGACGAGCCTTACAGAAATAACGGTTTACGCGCCGGCTTGGACATCTGAGTCTGAAATTCGCCGTTTCATCGACGAAAAGAAAAACTGGGTGGCCAAAGCCTTACGGACGGAAGCAGAAAGAGTGCGCCATCGCCTGCCGAAGCAATTCGTTTCGGGCGAAACGCTCTATTTTCTGGGACGCCCCTATCCGCTCGATGTCTTTTTCGACCCTTTGCAAAACCTCGGCCTGAGTTTTCGGGAAAACGTCTTTTATCTCAACTGCCCGAGTGATGTCGACATGAAGAAATTCTTCACGATCGCATGGTACAAAAAACGCGCCGGGAGGCATCTTTCCGCCCGCGTCGAACATTGGAGCCGGATCATGGATCTTTCCGCTCGCGGAATTCGGATCACACAGGCTAAAAGTCGATGGGGCTCGTGCTCCGAAAAAAACGTTCTCGCTTTGAGCTTTCGCCTGATGATGGCGCCGCCCGAGGTCATTGATTATATCGTTGTTCACGAGCTGGCGCATATTGCCGAGAAAAATCATTCTTCAAAATTCTGGAACAAAGTGATAGAAATCATTCCGGATTACAAAAACCACAGGCGCTGGCTGCGAGAGCACCAGCATCTCTTCGAGATTTAAGCGGAAAGGATTGCCCCCGCGGGGTTGTATGGATATTCGAGAACATATCGATCTGTCACATCGGCGTTTTCTGGCGGATCATTTTCATCAACTGCATTTGGATATTTCGGATTATACCTTCGCCAATGTCTATCTTTTCCGTTCCAAGAGCCGCTATGAAGTGATCAAAAAAGATTGCGGCGTCTTCATTTCCGCCTATAACCGTCAAAACAAAAACTACATCATGCCCCTTGGCGACCTGCGCCTTTGCACACTGGATATGTTTAAAGACCTGCTCACCCCGGATCGCTTTTTCTTTCCCGTTCCGGAAGAATGGCTCGGCCATTTTCAGAAACCCGATTTTACCGTGACGTATGAGGATGATGAATCCGACTACATCTATCGAACCGAAAACATGGCCTCATTCGCCGGCAAAAACTATACCCGTCACCGGAATCACCTCAATCAGTTTTACGGTCTTTATAAGCCCGAGGCGCGCCCTATGGACGCGGCCTGTTTGTCTGACGGCATGGCCATTCTTGATGCCTGGCAGTCGGAATCTCCTCTGAACCGGGAAAAAACCGACTACGCCATTTGTGAAGAAGCCCTGCGGCACTTCTCCGAGCTTGCACTGTGGGGCACAATATACTACATAGAATCCAAGCCGGCGGGCTTTATCATCGGCGAGTCGCTCAATGCCGACATGTTCTGCCTGCATTTCGCCAAGGCATCGAGAAAGTATCACGGGATTTACGAATTTCTATTCAATGATACGGCGCGAAGACTTTCCGGACAATACCGGTATCTGAATCTGGAAGAAGACCTGGGCAATAAGAATCTGCGACGGACGAAAGCCTCCTACGGGCCGGAACGGATACTCAAAAAATATCGCGTCAGTCTGGCGCGCTGACGATGGAAAAGCGATAACGACTATGACGCAATCGGAAATCATCACAACGCTTCAGGAAGGTGATCAGGGCATCATCGCCGTCATCGGCGGCGGTACGGCGCTGACCAGCCGCCTGGCCGGCATGGGCATCGTTGTCGGCGCCCGGTTCCGCATCGCCCAAGTCAGCGGCGGGTTGATCGTGGTGCAGGTCGCGGGCACGCGCATCGCGCTGGGGCGCGGCGAAGCCTCAAAGATT
This sequence comes from uncultured Smithella sp., assembly GCA_964443625.1. Classification (GTDB taxonomy): domain Bacteria; phylum Desulfobacterota; class Syntrophia; order Syntrophales; family Smithellaceae; genus UBA8904. The sequence goes on from CAYUDM010000037.1 coordinate 23,904, forward strand.
TCCGTCTTTAAAATCGATCCGGAAGACGCGGTCTGTCAGCCCCAAATTGAAAAAGAAATCTCCGTCGCTTTGGTCGGCCAGCCCAACGTCGGCAAATCCACGCTTTTCAATATTTTGACAGGCCTGTCGCAGCATGTGGGCAACTGGCCCGGCAAAACCGTCGAAAAAAAGGTAGGCGAGCACCGCGCCGGGCATGTTCTGATCCGGATGGTCGATCTGCCCGGCACTTACAGCCTGACATCGTTTTCCGAAGAAGAGCGTGTCACGAGAGACTATCTCATCCATGAAAAACCGGATCTGGTCGTCTTGGTTTTAAACGCAGCGGCCCTCGAACGAAGCCTGTATCTGTTGTCCGAAGTACTTTTGCTCCAGCGGCCCGTGATTGTGGCCGTCAATATGCTGGATGTTGCGGCCGATCAGGGCACCCAGGTGGATTCGCGGGCGCTTTCCGACGCGCTGGGCCTTCCCGTGGTTCCTATGGTAGCCAAAAGAAACAGCGGCATCCGGGAGCTGGTGGACAAAATCGTCGCATTTGCCGACGGCAATATTCTCATCCGCCCCAATCGCCCTGAAGTGTCGCCGGACCATTTCGCCATCTATGAGGAAATCCTTTCCGTCATTGGGCCGCTCGTCCCGGCCCCTTTCACACCGGAATGGACTGCAGTAAAAATTATGGAAGGCGATCCGGAAGCCTCGGCACTCATTGAAAACCACCAAACGGAGCCGTCCGCTTGGAAAACAATCGAGCCGCTTCTGAGCAAACATGAAGACGCTCTGCACGCCGTCGTCAACGGCCGCTATGACTGGATTGAAAAAATGACGCGCGCAACCGTGAGCCGCTTCCGTATGGGACAGGTTGTGCTGACCGACCGCATCGACCACATCCTTACGCGCCCCATCTTCGGCATTCCGATTCTTCTGATGGTCATGGCGCTGGTTTTCTTTCTGACTTACAGTGTGGGCGTTCCGCTTCAGGAATGGATGGCCGGCGGCATCGACCGCTTCGGCGGGTGGCTTGCGCCTTCTCTTTCAAGCGCGCCCGCGTGGCTTTCGGGCCTGATCATCGACGGCGCCATCGGCGGCGCGGGGTCGGTTCTCACCTTTTTGCCCATTTTGCTGATTTTTTTCGCCATCATGGCGTTTCTGGAAGATGTGGGATACATGGCGCGCGCCGCGTTTGTCATGGACCGCATCATGCATCTGGTGGGGCTGCACGGCAAGAGCTTCATTCCCATGTGCCTGGGCTTCGGCTGCAATGTGCCGGCGGTGCTGGGCGCGCGGATTATTGAAACCCGCAAGGCCCGAATGATCACCCTGCTTTTAATTCCCTTCGTTCCCTGCACGGCAAGGCTCGCCGTCCTCACGCTGGTTTCGGCCGCCATTTTCGGGTCTGCCGCCGCTTACGTTTCCTGGAGCATTCTCGCGCTTAACATCGCAGTTCTGGGACTGGCCGGCATCTTTGTCAACAAGGCCCTGTGGAAGCAGGACGCGCCGTTTATCATGGAACTGCCGATCTATCACCGGCCAGACGCTCGCACGATTTTGATAGCGGTCTGGAGCCGGCTTCTCGCGTTTATCCGCAAGGCGGGAACCGTCATTCTGGCCGTGTCCGTCATCATCTGGGCGTTGTCGTACTTTCCCGCAGGCGAAGTCGAAACCAGCTGGCTTGCTTCTCTGGGACGATTTATCGAACCGCTAGGCGTTCCGCTGGGGCTCGACTGGAAAATGATCACGGCGCTGCTCACCGGACTGGTCGCGAAAGAAACCGTGGTCGCGACTCTGGGTGTGCTTTACTCCGTGGGCTCGGAAGGCCTTACGGCGGTTTTGCCCACGATTATGAGCAAAGCCTCCGCCGCCGCGTTTCTGGTCGTCATGATGCTCTTTATTCCCTGCGTCGCCACGATCGCGGTCTTAAAGAAGGAAATGAACAGCAATAAATGGTTCACAGGCACGATTGTTCTCACTCTCATCGTCTCTTACGTGGGCGGCATGGCGGCCTACCAACTCGTTAAATTTCTCGGCCTCTAGCCTCTAGCCTTTAGCCTTTAGCCTTTAGCCTTTAGCCTTTCACCTTGATCCTTGATCCTCACGCCTCTCCCATCTTCTCCAGATCCAGAATCTTTTTGCGTAGCGCTTCAGGGATTGGAACCTTCTTGTTGTTGCGGTAATCGTAGGTCACCACCACGCCTTCTCCATCGGCCGCGATGCGTTTCGTCTTCGTGCTGAAAACCTCGTATCCCATGACGAAGCGGTCTTCCTCCATGGTCAGGATTTTCGTGCCGACGATAACGTTGTCGGGGTACTGGAGCGGCATCTTGAAGCGGCACTCCGTCGAGGCGAGAATAATGCCGATGCCGGTCTCCTTGGTGTAATCCGAAAGCCCCAGACGTTCGAAGTAGTGGATGCGGATGCTTTCAAAATAGCGGAAATAAATAATATTATTGACGTGGCCCATGGCGTCCATTTCTCCCCACGCCACGGGAACGTTCATTGTCACGCTGCAAGCCGTCAGGACATCTTCCATTTTTTCCTCCCCCGGTCTTTTTGCTTTAAATTAGTGCATGACCCGGCTGAAAGCAACCGGATATTTTGGTGGACATTGCCCCGACATTTCGATACAGATCGGCCATTACTCAACCGCAGGCGGAATATGAAATTTATTTTAAAGTGGATTCTTCGGATCTTTCTGCTGGCCGTGATCGTGGCCGCCGTCGCGGGATATGTCGCCAGGGAATCCTTGCTCGAAAAGGCGGGGCATTTTCTGGCGCCGCAAGGCGACTACACGGCGGACGCGGTTATTCTGGAAGGCGCAGACTACATCCGCACCGGATTCGTCGAAGAAGGGTTGGACCTGCTCAAAGCCGGCAAGGTTCGCCGCGTGATCGTCGTCATCCACCGCATCGCGCCCGCGCACCGGCCTTTCGGCATTAACGGCGACTATCCGGACATTGTCCGGGAAAAACTCAAAGCCAAAGGGCTTAAAGATTCCGATTTTCAAGTGATCGTCGCGCCCATCCGTTCGCCCGTCACGCTTAAAGAAGCCCAGTTCGTTCTTCAAGAGCTTGCCGGAGGCGACGACAAAATTCAAACCGCCATTTTGGTTGCGCCGGGCTTTCACACACGCCGCAGCTATCTGGCCTATGCTCATCTCGGCGAGCCTTTATCGATCCGGATATTCCCTTCGGCCTCGTTCACGAACTACACCCTCGATCAATGGTGGACCGATAAAGCCGCCGTGCGCGAGTTTTGCGCCGAATCGTTTAAACTGTTTTACTATCTGGCCTTTGGGCACATTCCGTTTAAGTTTTCCTACTCCGGAACCGAGAAAGAAGCATTATGAGAATCATCTACGCGGCAGATATTCACGGGGCGTTTGACCGGATCAAACTGCTTTTGTCCGAAACCGTGGCCGATGTGTACATCATCGCCGGCGACCTCATCGACATCCCTTTCTACAACATGAACACCGCCATCAATTATCACGAGCTGCAATCCACCTTTCACGGGCTGCGTGTTCGCATGGGTAGAGAATCCATGACCATTGAAGATTTTGTAGATGATCTGCTCGATCAACCCGATCTGTCGGCCGAGATTGAAGAACAGGGAACAAAGTATCAGCAATACACCATCCGCGCGCGTCGCGTGCTTCAGCAGAAATACAAAGTGCTGGAAAATATTCTTGCTACGAAACTGACAGCGCAGATTTTCGCCCTGCCCGGCAACTACGATATGGACTTGAAATACACCGCGCTGCATGAACGTGATTTGCATCTGCACTGGCACCATATCGAGGACTTGAAAATCGCGGGCTACGGCGGCGCGGACATCTGGACGCCGGGCATTCCTGAGCGCTATGTCGTGCGCTACCGGGGAAACCTTCCGCCGGAAACCGGCAATAATGAGATGTTCAATTTCTTCAAGGCGGTGAAACCGAACATCATCGCCGCCCATCAGCCGGCCCACGGCATTCACGACCGGGTGCACCAGTTCGGCACGTCGGGGTCGTCCGCGCTTCGAACCTATTGCGATCACAATCCGGTGCTGCTTTGCCTGACCGGTCATGTGCACATGGATTGGGGGTTTCAGGTCAGCGAAAACACCATTCACCTCAATCCGTCGAATTTCGGAGAGGTGACGACTCTCAGCGGAGGCGTCTCGGAAGGCGGATTCTTCTTCGCCATCGAAATCGATGAGGGCGAAGTGAAAAAAATCATCTTCAAAAAACTGGTAAACGACCGTGTTCACGATATAGCCGACTATATTCCGACAAACGGACACTGGCGGGAAATTCCGGTGGATGCCGAACGCTACGCGGCCCTGAAGGAAGGCCGCAATTACGACATGAAAGAAACCAAGGTTTCCCATATTCCGGAAGTGGAGCTCTACAACGAGATCAAACAGTTCTACCGCGCCTTCCAAACAGAGGCGACCGACGAACGCCTGCAAAAACTTGAAGAAATTTCGGGGCTGATGGAAGGCCGGGTGCAAGGCGATATTGCCATGGACGTGATGGGCTCGACCAACATGGGCCTTTGTGAAACCACCTCCGATATCGATTTTGTCATCTACGTCCGGTGCGATCCCGATCTGGGCGCCGATATTGCGGCCTGCTCCCAGTTTAAAGAGGCTGAAAGAATCATCGATTCCGTCCTGAAGCCCGGTTACGCCTATCAGATCATGGACATCATCGATTTGAACGTCGTCGAGAAAGCCATCCGGGACCGCGACTATGAAAACGAAATGGCCATGCGCTTTGTCGCCTACCGCGCGATCTGCCGCCCGGTGAACTACCGGTTCATCGCGCCGGTGGAAGATTTATTAAATCAGGACATGGATTACCGCAAGGAACTCGAAGGCAGCATCCGGTCGTATTTCCGGATCTTCATCAACACCTCGCAACACACCCGGTCGTTTAAAAAATACGAAAGCCGCATCCGGGAAATCGGCATCAAGCTGCCCGAATCCATCCGGATGAAAATCAAGGCTTACTTCCAGCAGGACACGGATTCGCAAGAATGCCTGGAACAACCCAAAAAGCTTGACCC
>CAYUDM010000038.1:0-28319 GCA_964443625.1 uncultured Smithella sp.
GCCATGTGGAAAAGCCTGGGCGTTCCCGGAGAAGCTGAGTTTGCAGGAAAAGGCGTTTCCTATTGCGCGACCTGCGACGGCCCCTTCTACCGCAACCGTCACGTGGTCGTGGTGGGCGGCGGCGACACGGCGATTCAGGAAGCGCTTTTCCTGACGCATTTTGCTGATAAAGTCACCGTCATTCACCGGCGCGACCGCCTGCGCGCGGCTGGCATGCTGCAAAAGCGAGCGTTTGCCGAAAAGAAAATCGAGTTTGCCTGGAATTCGACGGTTGAGGAAATTTCCGGCGCGGATTTTGTCACCGGCGTGAAAGTCAAAAACGTTCAAACCGGCGAGGTCTCCGACCTGCCGGCCGACGGCGCTTTCATTTTCGTGGGCCGCCTGCCCTATACGGATCTTTTCAAAGGACTGATCAATCTGGACAAGACCGGTTTTATTCTCACCGATGAAAACCTGCGCACGAGCGCTCCGGGCATTTTCGCGGCGGGCGATTGCCGCGCGAAACTCTTCCGCCAGGTGATCACGGCGGCGGGCGACGGCGCCAACGCTGTCCACGTCGCAGAGCTTTATGTTGAAAACCTCAAGGGGCAGGCCTACTGATGGACTCCCTGGTTTTTGCCTGGCAGCACCTACCGTCGCACATCAGTCCGTCCCTTTTTTCGATCGGATCGTTTCAGCTGCGCTGGTACAGCCTGATGTATCTGGTCGCCTTCGCCGTCGTGTACGGGCTGTTCTACTTTCGGATCAGGCGACAAGAAATTCCCCTGAAGCTGGAAGTCTTTCAGGATTATCTCGTCTGGGCGATGATTGGCGTGATTGCGGGCGCGAGGCTCGGCTACGCGCTGTTTTACAATTTCGATTATTACCTGTCTCATCCGCTGGAAATTATTCTGCCGTTTGATTTTTCAGACGGCATCCGTTTTGTGGGTCTAAGCGGTATGTCCTATCACGGCGGCCTTATCGGTGTCGTTTTGGTGACTATTTTGTTTTGCCGGAAGAAGGGCCTCCCTGTGTGGCGCTTCGGCGACTGGATCTGCGCGGCCGCGCCGCTGGGGTATATGTTCGGCAGGCTGGGCAATTTCATCAATGGAGAACTCTGGGGACGCGCCACAACAATGCCTTGGGGCATGTTTTTCCCGCTGGACGCCACGCAAACGCTCCGCCATCCCTCGCAACTGTACGAAGCATTTTTCGAGGGTCTTTTTCTGTTTACCGTCTTGTGGCTGATCCGCAAAAGAAATCCGTTCGACGGGTTTGCTGTCGGTCTGTACATTTTCGGCTATGGTCTGGTGCGGTTTTTCATCGAGTTTTACCGGGAGCCGGACGCGCATCTAGGGTTTGTTCTGGGTTTCAACACGATGGGCCAGGTTCTGTGCGTGGCCATGATGCTCGCGGGAACGGCCATCGTGCTGTGGCGAAAAAAGTCCGGACAAGCAACCGTTAAAAAAAGGAGGTCTCATGGCTAAGCGACTGGTTATTGTGGGCGGCGGCGCGGGCGGCGGATCCACGGCCGCTGAAGCGAAGCGCAACGATCCGTCGTTGCAAATCACCATGATCGAACAGGGGAAATTTGTCGCCTTTGCCGCCTGACCGATGCCGTATTACATCGGCGATGTAATCAAAGAACAAAGCAAGCTGATCGCGAGAACACCGGAAAAATTCCGCGACGGAGGCATTGACGTGATGGTGCAAAGCAAAGTAGCGGGCGTCGATCCGGCCGCCGGATCCGTCGAACTGGATAACGGCCGGCGTCTGGACTACGATTTTCTCATGATGGCCACAGGCGCCATGGCGTTTGTCCCGACCATGCCGGGTCTGGATCTGCCGGGCGTTTTTTCGCTGCGTAATCTTGAAGACGCCATCGCGATCAAATCCTGGCTTCAGGATAAAAACGCCAAACGCGTTGTCATCATCGGCGGCGGGTTTATCGGCCTGGAAATGAGCGAAGCCCTTCACGCGGCCGGCATCGCCACGACGATCATTCATAAAGATCCGCTTCCGGCCAACCGCTGGGACCCTGAACTTTCCCGCCTGATGCTCGAAGAACTTCAGGGCCGCAGTGTGGAGTTTGTCGCAAATGCCGCGGCGCAGAGCATTGAAAAGGGAAGCGCCGCCCCGCTTCGCGTCAAAACCAGCCTGGGCGATTTTGAAGGCGATCTGGTCCTGTTGGCCATCGGTGTGCGCCCTGATGCGACCCTGGCCAAGGCGACAGGCCTCAAAATCGGCGCGACCGGGGCGATTGCAGTCGATTTTTCTCAGAAAACATCCATCGAAAATATTTTCGCCGCCGGAGACTGTTGCGAGTCGTTTCACAAGGTCAGCCGCCGCTGGGTCCATGTTCCTTTGGGAGATGTCGCCAACAAGCAGGGCAGAACGGCCGGACGCAATATCGGAGGCCGGCCGATGCTTTTTGACGGCATTGTCGGCGCGCAGTCGTTTCGTTTGTTCAACCTGGAATGCGCGGCCACCGGCCTTTCGGAAAAAGAGGCGCTGTCCGCCGGCTTTTCACCGGTGTCGAACATCACCTGGGGCAGCGCCATGGCGCCTTCGCTGGGCATGAAGAAACTGGGGTTGAAACTGACGGCCGACCGTTCGACCGGCAGGCTTTTAGGCGCGCAGGCCGTCGGCATGGCCGGCGCGGTGGGCCGGATCAACGCGCTTTCCGTCGCGCTGTCAAACGGGCTAGACCTCGACCAGGTCGGTTATCTGGATCTGGCCTATTCGCCGCCTTTCAGTCCCGCCTGGGACATTATTCATCAAGCGGCACAGGCGCTGGGCCGGTCAATCTAATAAAGGATTTGCAAAACCTATGACCTTATGGTGGGTGCTTTTTACGATCTTCATTCTGGCCATGCTCGCGTTGGATCTGGGTGTGATCAACCGCAAGGCGCACGTCATCAAAATGAAGGAAGCGCTTCTGTGGACGTCGTTCTGGGTCAGCCTGTCGCTTGTGTTCGGAGTTGGTGTTTATTACTTCTACGGTCACACCAAAGCCATGGAGTACTTCGCGGGATATCTGATCGAATACTCTCTCAGCGTCGATAATCTTTTCGTTTTCATGCTGATTTTCAAGTACTTCGGCGTGCCGCGCCAGCTTGAACACAAGGCCCTGTTCTGGGGCATTTTGCTGGCGCTCATTACACGGGCGATTTTCATTCTGGCGGGCGTCGCGCTGATTAATACATTCCACTGGATTATTTACATTTTCGGCATTTTTCTGGTTTACACCGGCATCAAGATGGCGCTCAACAAACAAACGGAAGTCCATCCCGACCGGAATATCGCTATCCGCCTTCTGCGCTTTTTCGTTCCGGTCTCCGGCAAATTTTCCGGATCAAAGTTTTTTGTCGTAAAAAAAGGCATTCGTTTCGCCACGCCGATGCTCGCGGTCGTGCTCGCGCTGGAAACCACAGACATTCTTTTTGCCATTGACTCGATTCCGGCGGTGCTCGCCATCACGAAAGATCCTTTCATTGTTTATACATCCAACGTTTTTGCCATCTTAGGGCTGCGATCCCTGTTTTTCGCCATTTCCGGCCTGATGCAACTGTTTCATCTTCTGCACTACGGCCTGGCCGCGATTCTGACTTTTGTCGGCGTCAAGATGCTTATCGAAGAGTTGTTCCACATCCCTGTGACCGCCTCGCTGATCGTCATTGCCTCGATTCTTTCGGCGTCGATTATCAGTTCCATCCTCTGGCCGGCCCAAAAAGGAGAAGAGGTTCCGCCGGTTACGCTCAAGGAGTAGCCCTTCATGCAAACACGAGACATCCCTTTGGCCTCGCAAAACCAGATCAAAAAGTGGGCAAAGCTCGATTCGGCGAAATACCGCGCGTCCGAGGGCCTGTTTCCGGCCGAAGGGGTTAAAATATTTAATGAACTTCTCAAGAGCCCCTGCCGGATCGACGCCGTAATTACGCTTTCGGAAAAGATGGATCTTTTAAACACGCCGGCTCTGGCCGGCAATATTCCCGTTTATCAGGCGTCGCGCGCGGATTTTAAAAAACTCAGCCAGGACAAGGAACCGGAAGGCATTCTGGCCTACGTTCAAAAACCGGCATCCCCGGATCTTCCGGATTTTCTCCAATCCGCCGCCGGACATCTTCTGATCGGACACGAAATTGCCAATCCGCAAAATCTGGGCGCCCTTTTGCGCACGGCGTGGTGGTTCGGATTCTCCGGCGTGATCCTGTCGGAAAAATCCGTGGACTGGACACATCCCAAAGTCATCCGCGCATCGATGGGTGCGGCCTTTCATCTGACGATTCTTTCCGGAGTCAACCTGGCTTTGGCGATCCCGGAAATCATAAAGACGCATCGTCTGATCGGAAGCGACGTGCGGACAGGAAACGTCCCGGCGTACGCCCAAGGCAAAGCGGCGCTGATGCTGGGCTCCGAAAGTCATGGACTGCCAGACGATTTGCTGGATCACTCTGAGATGCGCTGGCGTATCCCGGGCGCGGACCAAGCGGAGTCATTGAGCCTCCCTCAGGCAGCGGCGATTATGATGTATGAAATAAGCAGGCCAAAGGCAATAGGCCAGAGGCAATAGGCAGGAAGGAGAACAAGGAATGGCATTTATTCAGGTCATGACAACAACGGAAACCAGGCAGCAGGCTCAGACGATTGCCCGGCATCTGGTGGAAGAAAAACTGGCGGCCTGCGTTCAAATTGCCGGCCCCATCGAAAGCACATTTCTCTGGAAGGGCGCCGTCGAAACATCACAGGAATTTCTATGCCTGGCAAAAACCCGGGAAGACCTCTTTTCCCGCGTGGAGACGGCCATCCGTAAACTTCATAGCTACGAAACTCCGGAAATCATCGCGACTCCGATCATGAAGGGCGCCGACGACTACTTGCAGTGGCTTGACGAATCCCTCAGTACCTCCTGACAACCGGAACTTGAAAAAAATCGTGCAATAATTTGCTGTTTGTTTTAAGGAAAACATCTTCAATTCCTTTAAGGAGAATTTATGTCCGACAAAAACGAGTTGGAAAAACAATGTATTGACACAATCCGGTTTCTGGCGGCCGACGCCATTGAAAAAGCCAAATCCGGCCATCCCGGCATGCCGCTTGGGGCGGCCGCGGCGGCTTACACGCTCTGGACGCGTCATTTAAAGCACAATCCCGCAAATCCCGCCTGGCCCGATCGCGACCGGTTTGTCCTTTCATCGGGCCACGCCTCGATGCTGCTTTACGCTCTTTTACATTTGACGGGTTACGATCTTTCCCTCGACGACATCAGGAATTTTCGCCAGTGGGGAAGCCGGACACCGGGACATCCGGAATACCGCCACGCGCCCGGCGTGGAAGTGACCACCGGGCCCCTGGGCCAGGGCCTGGCCAACGCAGTCGGTATGGCCATCGCCGAGGCTCACCTCGCCGCCCGTTTCAACCGCGACGGCCGGAAGATTGTCGATCATTACACCTACGTCATGGCCGGCGACGGCGACATGATGGAAGGCGTCGTCGCCGAAGCCTGCACGCTTGCGGGTCATTTGAAGCTCGGAAAACTGATCGTTTTGTACGATGACAATCAAGTATCGCTCGCCGGCTCCACGGGACTGGCTTTCACAGAAGACGTGGCCATGCGTTTCAAAGCCTGCGGCTGGCAGGTGCAAAAAGTCGCAGACGGCAATGACGTCGCCTCAATCGACCGCGCCATTAAAAAGGCGAAAAAAGAAACGGGAAAACCATCGCTCATCTGTGTGAGAACAACCATCGGGTACGGAGCGCCCGGCAAACAGGGCACATGCGACGCGCATGGATCTCCCTTGGGCGAAAAGGCGCTTCAAGGCGCCAAAGACACCTGCGCCTGGCCAAGCCGCGAGCCCTTCTATGTATCCGACGATGTCTATAAATTTTTCAGCAAAGCTCTCGGACGCGGCAAAAAACATGAAAAACTCTGGAAAGATCACTTCGCTGCCCTCCGACAGCAAGATGCCGCAGCAGCGGACGCCTTCGAACAAACATTAAGCGGCAAATTACCCGCCGGCTGGGATGCGACGCTCACCGATTTTCCGGCCGGCTCGAAAGATATCGCCACACGCAAAGCTTCCGAAACCGTGATGCAGGCGATTGCGGCCAACGTATCGGACCTCCTCGGCGGATCGGCGGATCTCAATCCCTCGACGTTTACCTGGCTTAAGGGTCTGGGTGATTTTCAAAGCCCGGAGAGCTCCCCGGAAGGACTCCACGGCATGGTCGGCGGCCCCTGGAACTACACCGGCCGCAATATCCATTTCGGCGTGCGCGAGCACGCTATGGGATCGATTGCCGTGGGCCTGGCGCTCCACGGAGGCTGCATCCCCTACACGGCGACATTTTTAACCTTTGCCGACTACATGCGCCCGCCGATGCGGCTTGCTGCGCTGATGGGCCTTAGGATCATCTTTGTTTTCACGCATGACAGCATCGGCGTGGGCGAAGACGGACCGACGCACCAGCCCGTCGAGCAGATCATGAATCTTCGCCAGGTGCCCAATATGACTGTGCTGCGTCCGGCAGACGCCAATGAAACCTTGGAAGCCTGGCGATACGCCCTGGCCAACACAGTCGGTCCCACAACGCTGGTATTCAGCCGACAGAATCTGCCTGTGCTGGACCGCTCCGTTTGCGCGCCGACGTCCGGCGTGCGTCAGGGGGGATACATTTTATGGGAATCCTCACCTGAACCGGAACTGATTTTGATTGCCACCGGCTCCGAGCTCGCCATGACGCTTGAAGCGGCGCACTCGCTCGCCGACGAAGGCACGCGCGTTCGGGTGGTCTCGCTTCCGTCCTGGGAACTCTTCGACCGGCAGCCCGAGGACTACCGCGAAAGCGTCCTTCCCGCGCACATTTCAAAACGCCTCGCCGTGGAGGCGGGAATTCGTCTGGGGTGGGAACATTACACGGGACTGGCCGGCGACACCATCGGCATGGACACATTCGGTGCGTCGGCTCCCGGCCCCGTATTGTATGATAAATTCGGGCTGACGAGGGACGCGATCATCACCCGGGCAAAGGCCATGCTGAAAAAAGGGTAATCGCATGGAAAAAATAAGCATCTCCTGTCTCCTGGGCCCCTACCAGAACGCGGTGGATAACGCCTTGGGCAAAATGCGCCGCGCAAACATCGCGGCTCGCATCTGGTCTAATGATTTCAATGTCTGGAAGCCATCACCTGCGGAGATCATCAACCGGTTGGGGTGGCTGCACGCCCCGGATGAGACGCTCAACCATCTGCACCATGTACGCTCAATCCTTGAACCACTGACGGGCGACAGCCTGGCCGATGTGGTGCTTCTAGGTATGGGCGGCTCGTCGCTTGCGGCAGACGTTTTTAACCGCATTTTCGGCAGCGCCCCGGGCTTCCCATCTCTGCATATTGTGGATACCACCGACCCGACGCTCATCCGAAAGACCGCCGAGAAGCTCAATCCGGCCCGGACGCTTTTTCTGGTTTCATCCAAATCCGGAACCACGCTGGAGGTGGTTTCCCTGTTCAATTATTTTTTTAATCTGGCGGAAGAGAAACTGGGCGAGACGGCGTCTGAGCATTTCATTTTCATCACGGACGAAGGCAGCCCCATGCTCAAACAGGCGTTGGATTTGCAAGCACGCTACGTCTTCATTAACAATCCCAATATCGGCGGCCGCTACTCGGCTTTGTCACTGCCCGGAATCGTCCCGGCGGCAATGATCGGCATGGATATTGAAAAACTGCTGAAAAACGCGGCCGATGTCTCCCGGCAGGAAAAAGCGGATTTCTTCTCCGGCGGCGGGGACTCCGCGGGTGTCATCCTGGGTTCTGCCATAGGCGTTTTGGCCCAGTACGGCCGTGACAAACTCACATTGATTTTGCCGCCTCGCTGGACGTCGTTCGGAGACTGGCTTGAGCAGCTTATCGCCGAAAGCACTGGCAAAGAGAGCAAGGGCATCCTGCCGGTTGTCAGTGATCTGCAGCCCGACGGCGGCGTCTACGGAAAGGATCGTGTGTTCGTCTTTTTTGAAACGCCCGACTCCGACTGGGATTCGGCCGTCGCCGGACTGGCCTCGGCCGGTCATCCGATCCTGAAGATCAAAATTTCCGACTTCTACGATCTGGGCGGTCAGATGTTTCTGTGGGAAATGGCTACGGTGGTCGCCGCGCATCTGATGAGCGTAAATCCCTTTGATCAACCCGATGTCGAGGCCACAAAGAGTCACACCCGGAACTGCATCCGTCAAGTCAAAGAAAACTGCTCTCTTCCAGCAGAAAAACCCGCCGTGACGCTGCCGGACGTCGATATCTATGGACAGATTTCCGAAGAAACGCTTGCGGGCGCTTTGACCAACTTTCTTTCCCCGCCGCCCCCCGGCGCCTATGCGGCGCTGCTTGCATACGTCACGCCGTCGGAGCCGGTCGATTGCGCGCTGGCCGCTTTGCGGACAGCCATTATCCAACGCTTCCACCTTGCGACAACGTCAGCCTACGGCCCCCGCTATCTGCATTCGACCGGTCAGTTGCACAAAGGCGATGCGGGACGCGGTTTATTTATCGTGCTGACCGGCGAAAACGAAACCGATGCGGCTATTCCCGATGCTCCCGGCCAACCGGACTCGACGCTGACATTCGGACAGCTCCTGGCCGCCCAGGCCGCAGGCGATCTTGCCGCGCTCGCGGAAAAGGGACGCCGCGTCATCCGGTTTCACCTCAAAGCCGATCCGGCAGAAACGCTCCTTCATCTCGCCCGGACACTTCAAAACTCATAAACGGGCTTCGACAATAACGCGGAGAATCTCCGGCGCATGGCGCTCGGGCGCCGCGGGAACATTCTTCGGATATCCCAAAATCATAGGCGCGACAATCCGGCAGTTCTCGGCGATGCCCAGTTGCGCTTTAAGTCCGGCATCCCGGATATTCGCCCCGAGCGCGACCCAGCAGGTTCCCAATCCGCGTGCGGCGGCGCCGAACATGATGTAGCTTGCGGCAAGCGCCGCATCCACATCCAGCGTGCCTACCGATTTCGACCCCACAATATAAATCAGACAAGGCGCGTTATAGAAAACATTGAACGATGCATTTTTAAGCATGGCCACATAGTCCGGATTGAGACGGATTTTTCCATCCGCGGCGTCTTGAAGAAGATTGGCCTTGCTTTCGTCGGACAGCGCATTGATGGTTTTGCGGCAGTGCACGACAACAAAACGGCAGGGCTGATTGTTGCTCGCCGAAGGCGCCAACGTCGCATCGTTGAGAATCGCCGCTATGACCTCCTGCGGCACGGGTTTGTCTTCAAAGTCCCGGATGGCCCGTCTTTTTTGCAGAAGTTCCTCATAGGTCGCCATAAAAGCTCTCCTTTCCATGGTTTTTTGCTCCCCGCTGTCAGGGAATTAAAAAACGGATAAACATTAGAATAATATTCTGAAACAGATTGATCACAGGCGTCAACGCGCCAAGCAGTAAAAGACCCAAAACAATGAAAAATCCAAACGGCTCGATCTGGATCAGGACCCGATTGAATGAGGCAGGCGTAAACCCCATCAGAATTTTCGACCCGTCGAGCGGTGGAATCGGAATGAGATTGAAAGCGGCAAGCAGGATATTGATCCTGGCAAGCCAATACAGCACCGTGTAGATCATACCACCCGGTTCCGGCGACATAAGCCGCCACAGCAAAAGGGCGACAAAGGCAATGATAATGTTGGCCGTGACACCGGCGGCGGACACCAGAATCAGCCCCTTGCGTCTGGCGGGCGCGGGAATATTGTCCAGATTGATGGGCACCGGCTTAGCCCAGCCGAATCCGATGATCATCAGCGCAATCGTGCCGATAGGGTCGAGATGTTTGATCGGATTGAGCGTCAATCGGCCAAGCCACCTGGCCGTGTCGTCGCCCATCTTCGAAGCCACCCAGCCGTGCGCCAGCTCGTGCAGGATGACGGAATACAAAAGCAGGCCCGCTAAAAGAACAAACGCCGCCGGATCGGCAAGCAACAATTTAATTAACCCCATGGATCATCCTTTGGACAAATCTTTTTGCGTGATGCATACCGCGTCGAATCATAAACCAGGAACACCGGATATTCAACCCGAACTTCAGCCTCCGGGCGGATCATTGATTTTCGCCTTGACCCTTCGGGATGGCTTTTCTATACTTTTTTGCCTCTCTTGAGGCCAGAAAGGTGAATTCCGCCAGTGACCGCCCCTTTTTACAGGATACACCGCGCTCAGGCCCGCCCGAATCTCGCGGGACATTGCCACGGCGAAACCTGGCAAAACGCCGAGTTGCTCTGCGTTGATTATTTCCGCCCGGAAAGTTCGTCTCATCGGCCTGTGACCGGCTGCAAGCTTCTGTATGACGATGAAAATATCTACGGGCTGTTTCGTGTGGAAGACCGCTATGTGCGTTCAGTTGCAACAACCTTTCAATCCGACGTTTACCGCGACAGTTGCGTTGAATTTTTCGTCGAGCCCGCAGCGGGCAAAGGCTACTTTAATTTCGAGTTCGGCTGCGGAGGCGCTCTTCTGGCTTCCTTCGTGACCGATCCTGCCAGGAAAAACGGCCGGGTAAAATCCTGCATTCCCCTGAGCCCAGAAGATGACGCCGCCATCGAGCGGGTTTCCAGTCTGCCCGTGTTCATTGATCCGGAAATCATCGCGCCCACGGTCTGGTCTCTGGCGTTTGTCCTTCCTTTTTCGATAGTGAAAAAGTACGCGCCCGGGGCAACCTCCGCGCCGGGTTCCGTCTGGAGGGGAAATTTCTACAAATGCGCCGACGCCACATCGCACCCACACTGGGCCTCATGGTCGCCGCTGACGCAAAGAAATTTTCACCTGCCGGAATGTTTCGGAAATCTATCCTTTGAATAATCGGGCCAAAACATCAAACTGTATACAGCGAGCAGGCGGCGGACAGCCCCGCGCCGGCGGAAACGAAAAGAACGCGGTCGCCCGATTTTAGCAAGCCCCGCGTGGACACATAATCATACCCGGCAATCAGAGAAGAGGTATGCGGGTTGCCGCATGTAGAATACAGATCAACCGTTTCTACACCTTCGAGGTTGAGCTGATCCAGAATCCGCCGACCGAAGGCCTCGGTGTGCTGCGAGGTCAGAATATAGCGCAGGCCCGCCGGGTCTATCTTCCCTCCGGAAAAGATCTCTTGGAGCATACCGGAAGCGAAGTGCCCGAGTTTTTCATGGTAATCCGGATCAACGGAAAAGGACATGGTCCGCCTTCCCTCCAGCCCGTTTCGGCTTAAATCCACATTGGCGCAAAAACCGTATGATCCGTTGGCGGAAGTTCGAAAATGAAAGTCTTGAAATCCCTGATCCCGGCCCGTATCCTCACCCGCCAAAAGCGCGGCCGCCGCCATGGATTCAAAAGGAAAAGCCTCATGGTCCGTCATTGAAGGATGCACATCGCCCGACACAACCAGCGCGTAACGGGCCTGACGGGTCTGAAGAAAGGCGCGCGCGACACCGGCAGCGGTCAAAAAACCGTTTTCCCCGTCGGTGATGTCGAAAGAAAAAGTTGAGCGATGCAGATGATCATTTTCCACCGGATCAAGATTCATGCCGAGCTTTCTTTGAATGAGGGGCGCAATGGCGGGCTCAATGATGTTTTCGTCGCGGAACACGCCGGTGTTGATCAGCAGATCGATGGCGTGAACCGGCACGCCTGCCCGCTTGAGGCATTCTTCGGCCGCAAAGACGGCCATGTCGATGGCGCTTTTCGGGCCGTCGGTCGAGGCAAATGTCGATTTAATGACCATAGCCATAGCTTGCCTCCAATCGGCCGATGGTCGCCGACACAAAACCAATCACAATACCGGAGGCCAGTGCCAGAAAAAGAACCTTGGAATTCTTCTTCAGACGTTTCTGGGAAAGCTGGTCGTGAAGAACGACAAAGTGCGATGTAGAAGCGGTGTTGCCGTAATTCCGAAGACCGATGAGCGCCTCCGGCAAAACATCCAGATGCTTTGCGCACAACTGGAGGGCTTCCCGGATCGCCCGGACGGAGGTCTGATGTGGAATCACGTAGTCGAAATCTTTTCCGGTAAAACCGTGCTTGTGCATCATGTGCTTGACGATGGCAGGCAGTTTCCGGATCACTTCCTGATGAATTTCGATGGACTTGGCATACATCGCCAGACCAGGATTTTCAACGCTGGGCATCGCCAGACACAAATCGGCAAAATCGGCAATTGTTAAAAAATCGACAAACTCGATTCCCTCATCAGCGTTTTCGGCCCGGTCCAGAATGACGGCCGCACCGGAATCGCCAACCGTCAGAGAGGCAAACTGCGGATCAATCGGCTCGCGGATTTCCTTGATCGCCGTTTCGGCAATCGGCGTGATGCACTCTCCGCTGACCACCATGCCGTTTTTCACCATGCCGGAGGCGATCATGGAATTGAGAACTTGTACGCCCGTGAGCATGCCGGCGCAGGCATTGGTCATGTCAAAGCCCATGGCGTCAGGGCGAAAGCCCATCTCTTTTTTCAAAAACTTGCTCATGCCCGGCTTCATCCAGAGATTGACCGGCCCGTCTTTGAAGCGGCTGATGGATGTGCAGATGAGTGCGTCGAGATCGCAGGCACGGTAGCGGGATTTTTGCAAACACGTATTGGCGGCGGACAGTGCCATCGTAAAGGAATCTTCTCCCTCAGCCCGCCAGCGGCGGTTTTTGATGCCGGTTAATGACATCAGATCAAAAAGCGGCTTTTGAGCCATTTGCCCGATTAATTCCTCGGTAGATACGGATCGATCAGGCAGATAAACTCCCAGGCTTTCAAATTGTGCTTTAATCATTCATTGCTCCAAAGGAAAAAATACAAACAAGACGACCCGTTTGTCAGGGCGTCAAGCCCGTGCGCAAATAGCGGAAAGCTAAACATCTGTCAAGGCATTCTTGGATTTTGCTTTCCCAGGTCTTCTGCAAAAAATTTTCTTAATATTTTCTGCGCCACGCCCGATAATCGAGTGTCGGTTCATGCCGGTATCGGAAAGATGCGTTTTTTTTACGCCTGATATCGGATTTTCTTCGCGGAGTTGTCATGCTCGAACAGATCGTTCCTCAGTCCGCCGGATCCCTGTCTGTGGCCATTCTGGCCCTGATGATGATTGTGATTCAGGTCGGATTCTTTTTGCGCAAGCCGCAGCTCGGTTGGTACGGTTGGAGCGCCGCCGTGTCGTTTGCCGGCTTTATTTACGCCCTGGGCGTTTTTCTCGAATACAATACGGCCGTCGGACCGATCAAGCGCTTTGCCGGCATCCTCGAATTTTCAGCGCTGATCTTCTTGCTCCACTCTTTATTCGGACTGACGCTATCGTATCTGAATCGTCCGTCAAAACAGTATCATATCCTTGCCGGCGCCTTCCACGGCGTCCTGTTGGTGATGCTTTGGGGCGGCAACCTCATCGTGTCCGATCAATTTGTTGAGCGCCGCTTCATCGGCCTGGCCCAGCCGTTTGTCGAACCTGATGTGGGCATTCTGGGACCCGCTTTCATCGCCTACATTATCGTATCCGCCGCCGCCGTGATGATTCTGTGGCTTCGGGACCGGCAGCAGAATCCAAGACTCAAAAAGATCTTTATCCTATGCATGGCGTTTTGGCTGGCTCTGGGCATTCATGACGGGCTGGCCGTTTTCGGCGTAGACGTTTTGCAGTATTTGATGGAATACGGCTTTTTTATCTTTTCTCTGGCCACACTGATTGTGGTGTTCGACAGCTATACGGATGTCGCAGCCGAAGACAAATATCGCGCCATCACCGAATACGCAAACGACGGCATCATGGTGATCCAGGACGGACGGGTTGTCTTTGAAAACCCCGCCTGCGCGAAGCTCTTCGGACGGACACTTGCCGGATTGCCCGCAATCGACCTGCTGTCGCATGTTGAGCAGGATGATTATGAAATCCTGATGAAACACTATGATCGGCTACTTGAGCTCAAAAGCGTTAATGAATCGATCCCCCTGAGGATTCGGCCGATCACCGGAGGGGAGAAATATCTTGAAATTCGGGCCAATGCCATCCGGTATCGCGGACGGCAGGCGCTTCTAACCGTCATGCGCGACGCAACACAGCGGATTGCCGAGGAAATGACCCTGAAAGAACAGGAAGATAAACTCCAGCGTCTCAAAAAAATGGAGTCTCTGGGACTGCTGGCCGGCGGCGTGGCACACGACCTCAACAACGTGCTGTCGGGCATTGTCAGCTATCCGGAGCTGATGCTGCTGGACCTGCCGGACGACAGCCCCCTTCGGAAACCGCTTTCAACAATTCATGAGTCGGGTCTACGCGCGTCGGCCATCGTTCAGGATCTGCTCACCATCGCGCGCGGCGTGGCCATCACAAAGGAATCCATCAACATTAATGATGTTGTCATGTCCTATCTGACATCACCGGAATGCAGAAAACTGATGCAGTATCATCCGACGGTCCGGATAAAAACTCAACTGGATCCGAAGCTGCTTTTCATCAAAGGATCAACACCCCATATTCGCAAAGCGCTCATGAATCTTGTCTCCAACGCCTCGGAGGCGATCCCGGATCAAGGCGTTGTCTCGGTTTCGACATCCAACCGCTACGTTGAGCATCCCATAAAAGGCTATGATACCGTCCGAACCGGCGAATATGTCGTCTTGACGGTTTGTGACGACGGCCCAGGCATCTCGGCGCAGGATATCGAGAGAATTTTCGAACCGTTTTATACAAAAAAGGTTATGGGACGCAGCGGAACGGGCCTGGGCCTCACCGTCGTATGGAACGTCGTCTCGGATCACGAGGGCTACATCGACGTCATCAGTTCCGACAACGGCGCAACCTTCGAGTTGTATTTTCCCGCCACCCGCGAGACCGCCGCCTGCCCGAAAGCCGCGCCGCTTCTGGCCGATCTGGCGGGAAGCGGTCAGACGATTCTCGTCGTCGATGATATCGCCAGTCAGCGTGAAATCACCTGCAGTATGCTCCGGGCGCTGGGATACAAAGCAAGCGCCGTGGACAGCGGCGAGAATGCCGTGACATATCTGACGGATCATGCCGTTGATCTGGTGATCCTCGATATGATTATGGATCCGGGAATCGACGGACGGGAAACCTACGAGCGAATCCTTCGGATTCATCCGGGTCAAAAGGCCGTCATTGTCAGCGGTTTTGCAGAAACCTCGCAGGTCCGGGAAACGCTGCGCCAAGGCGCCGGCCGTTTTTTGAAAAAACCGTTGATTCTTGAAGACCTGGGTATCGCGGTCAAAGAAGCCCTAGCCTAGGTCAGCTTTCCTTTAAATTGCATTGACAAGCAATCGATATCTTCCTATACTCCGCACGACAGGATCGCCAATCGGATTTTTACTTACATACTTTTTATGTGTCCCCATTTTCATCGGCGATCAAGAAAAGGGTGCACGACCCCAGCCGGCGGCCCTGCTGGCGTGACATTAAAAATATTCTTCCCATAAAAATATTTCACGAATACCTGGAGAGTTCCTTATGCGATGGAAAGGCCAGCGGCAAAGTGACAATGTCGAAGACCGCCGGGGAGTGTCTTTGTCCCGCGGGGCAAAAGTCGGCGGACTCGGAGGACTGGGGTTAGTTGTCCTCGTTGTTGTCGGCATGTTTCTGGGAATCGATCCGGGCGTTATGCTCCAGGTCGGTGAAACGCTGCAATCACATCCCGCCTCCGTCCAGCAAAACATGCAGCCCGGCGTGGATGACGATGACCGCCGTTTTGTCGCCGTCGTTGTGGCTGAAACCGAAGATGTCTGGAATGACGTTTTTTCCAGAGCGGGCCGGCGTTATCAGGAACCGAAACTGGTCTTGTTTTCTGGTGCGATCGAATCCGCCTGCGGCATGGCCGGCTCGGCGGTTGGACCCTTTTACTGTCCCGCCGATCAAAAAGTATATCTGGATTTGGTTTTTTTCGATGAGCTGCACAGCCGCTTCGGCGCATCGGGAGATTTCGCAAGGGCCTATGTCATCGCCCATGAAATCGGTCATCATGTTCAGACACAGCTGGGGATTCTGCAGCAGGTCAGCCAAATCCAATCCCGCGTCGGCACATCCGAAAAAAACAAGTTGAGCGTCATGCTCGAACTGCAGGCAGATTGCCTGGCCGGCATGTGGGCGCATCACGCGCACAGGAATCGCGATATTCTGGAAGCCGGCGATCTCGAAGAAGGGCTCAATGCCGCGAGCGCCGTAGGGGACGACCGCATTCAGAAGAGCACCCGGGGATACGTCGTTCCGGACGGATTCACGCACGGCACCTCTGCGCAGCGAGTTCACTGGTTTCGGCGGGGGTTTGATGAGGGAACGCTTCAGGCATGCAACACTTTTGATACCGATCGCCTTTAGGTTCCTTGAGTAGTCAACAATAAGAAAAGGAGGTGAAGCGTAATGGTTGATGAAGGGGGGAAAAAAGCGAAAGAGGAGGATCCGTGGGACGTCAAGCAATACCACGAGGTTAAAAAAGGAGAAACCCTTTGGAAAATCTCGGAAAAATATTATGGAGACGGGAGTCTCTATAAAAAAATCTTCGAGGCTAACCGAGACATCCTTAAAAATCCGGATCTGATCAAAGTGGGACAGAAACTGCATATTCCATAAAACAATCCCGGCACACAAGATCAGATTGCCATCGTTTTATCATTTTCGTTCTTTACTCATGAAAGGAAAATTTATGAAAAGACAATTTTTTTTCATCACGATTTTGCTTTTATGCTCTGCGGTCATGATTATGGCTTGCGGCGGCAAAGACAAGGGACCTGCGGAACTTGCCATCAAAGCGGCGGAAGAAGCCGTCAGCGCCGCCAAGACGGAAGCCGGAAAAATCGTTCCGGATGAGGTGGCAAAACTGGAAAGCGCACTCGCTTCAGCCAAAGACAAACTTTCCAGCGGAAAATTCAAAGAAGCCCTGGCCGAGGCGCAGGAGCTGGTCGCAAAAGCTAAAGAGGTTATCGAAGCCGCAAACGCCAAAAAAAATGAGCTGACAGCGACATGGACAAATTTGAGCCAGGGACTCCCCCGAATGGTTGCAGCGGTTGAAAGTCGATTGGACATTCTGTCACAGGCCAAAAGCCTTCCGGCCAACCTGACAGCCGAGGTCTTGGAAGAAACCAAAGGGGGACTGGCCACAGCCAAGGCGGACTGGACCAAAGCCCAGGAAAATTTTAATTCAGGAAATCTGGGAGAAGCCGTATCCGTCGCTAATTCCGTCAAAGAAAAAATCATCAAAACCATGGAGACTCTGGGGCTCCCGGTTCCTGCCGGCGCACGATCCTAATACTTATTGCGCATTTTACCAAGAGCTGGCCGGTGAGCAAACACCCCGCCGGCCAGCTTTCATGTTCAGCCGTTGTTTTTCTTGGGGGGCCTTCCAAGCATCCGAAGCCCCACCTTACGGATCATCCAGATCAGGAAAGCCCCTACCAGAATAAGGGCCGCAAGGGGAATAAAGAGCGCCAGAAGCGCGATCAACAAAGCGCCGACCAATTCCAGGGTGGAAACGACCGGGTTGCCGAGACCGCCCGTGACGGCTGACGTTTTCACGCGAAGCGCGACGGTGGAGGTTTGAATCAGTCCGGCGATGCCGCCTCCCGCGATAATCGCCAGGGTCCATTTCAGTAAAGGCGGCATGTCAACAATCCCTGCGGCCGCCGTCAGAGTTCCGGCAATCACTGCAGCCGGTGTTGAGATCACATCCAAAGCGGAATCGAACCAGGGAATATAATATCCCAGAATTTCCAAGACCGTCGCCGTCCCGAAAGCCAGCGCCGCATAAGGGCTGCCCATCCAGGTAAATCCGGCCGGCAGAGAAAATTCTCCGAAAAGCGAAGCGAGACTCAGAACCAAAAGCGGCACAAAAACCCGAAAGCCGCAGGCGGCCGCCAGGCCGAGACCGACACCTATGGACAAAAATGTTTCCATATGGCTGACATTCCAATTACGCTATAAACTAGCGCGGCTTGAGACGCCACTTCACCGCCAGCAGCATCAGGATCACAAGCGGCAGGGCGATGTCGTTTAAATACAAGAAAGGACCGGCATTGTTGACAGCATAGTTCCCGACGGTGAGGATTTCCCGAATGTGAACAAAGGCGGCGCCGAAGAGGAAGACAGCATACCCGATGCCGGTGGCCAGCCAGAAGCCGTCCCGAAAGAAAATGCACAAAACACCGAGAATGCCGAAAGCTAGATTGGCCATGGCCACTTCCAGTTGAAAAGGGCTTCCCGTTGCCCACCCGATGGAGCGAGCCACTTGATCAGACAGAAACATGTGCCCGAAAAAAGCCCACAGGCCTGTCAGGCCGACCTGAATCAACAGCAAATACATCAGAATAATATCAATAACTTTTTGTCTGGACAGGCTTTTTCTGTTTTTCAGCAAGCTGATCAGGCAACCGGCAATCGTTAAAGCTAAAAAGATAAAAAAGAACATCCCATGTCTCCGTGTTTTTTTTGCGACTATATATGAATCTCCGGGCGGGCGCAATGTATCTTGCCAAAAACAATAGAGAAAAAGAGACGATTCGAAATCTGGGCCGCTTTTTTGTTACAATCTTGTAATTTGTGGTTTGTTCTTTGCAGATAGTCAGGGCAAAGCAAAGATATTGGTTGCTATAAGAACAATTTTGTTACAAAATATTTACGGTTTTTGCGGAGGTCGAAATGGCCGGCACGCTGACCAAACCATTAGGCAAGGAAGAAACGACATTGAGCATACACAGTTATGAAGAACTGGCAGCCCTGCACGCGATTGCCACCATATTCGCGCAACCAGGCGAACTGCGAGACCAACTCGAAAAGGTGCTTCAGGAACTAAGCACACGTCTGGGCATGCAGCGCGGCATGATCTCTCTTCTAGATCGCGACAAACAGGAAGCCTGGCTTGACATCGCTCATGACGTCAACCTCGATGGCCTGGAAGTGTCCTACAAGCCCGGCGAAGGCATCACCGGAAAGGTGGCGGAGACAGGCCGTCCTATGGCGGTGGCCAATCTCGGACAGGAAGCGCATTTTCTGGATCGAACAGGCGCCAGAAAACATCTAAACCGGACGGAATTGTCTTTTTTGTGCGTTCCGATCATGTATGACGCGCGCGTCGTGGGCGTTTTGTCGGCGGATAAAGTCGCCAAGCAGGTGGAGAATCTGGACAAGGAGCTCGCCATGCTCTCGTCGGTCGCCGAACTGATGGCTAAAGCCGTTCACATCCGGGCGCTCGAAGAGGAAAACAAGCGTCTACGAAAGATTGTAGGGCAAAACAGGGCGCCGTCGATGGAAATCATTGGTCATTCCAAGGCCATGCAGGAAGTTTTCGGCCTGGTGGCTCAGGTCGCCGATTCCAATACGACCGTGCTCATCACGGGCGAAACCGGCACAGGAAAGGAACTGGTCGCCCGCGCGATCCACAATAACTCTCCCCGCAAGGGCGGACCGCTGGTGCAGGTCAACTGTGCGGCGATTCCCGACACGCTCATCGAAAGCGAACTGTTCGGCCACGAAAAAGGCGCGTTTACCGGCGCGCTGCACACACGTCGCGGCCGATTCGAAGAAGCCAACGGAGGCACCATTTTCCTCGATGAAGTTGGAGAGCTTTCCGCCGCGGCTCAGGTGAAACTTTTACGGGTTTTGCAGGAAAAGCGTTTTCAGCCGTTGGGGTCGTCGCGGGTCATCAACGTCAACGTGCGGATTATCGCTGCGACCAATCGGAATCTCGAGCAGGACATTCTGGGCGAGCGTTTCCGCGCCGATCTGTTTTATCGTCTGAATGTCTTCCCCATTTATCTGCCGCCGCTTCGCGAACGGGGAAGCGATGTCATCCTGCTGGCCGATCATTTCCTTTTGAAATACAGCAAGGAAATGGGCAAACAGGTCAAAAGAATTTCCACACCAGCGATTGAAGTTTTCCTGTCGCACAAGTGGCCCGGCAATGTCCGGGAGCTTGAGAATTGTATCGAACGCGCCGTCTTGCTGACGAAAACCGATCTTGTGGATCTGATCCATTTGCCGCCGTCTTTGCAACTGAAGGAAAAGGACCTCGACCGCCGGGAACGCAGCAAACTATCCTCTATTGTAGAAGCACAGGAGCGCTCTTTGATTATCGACGCGCTTGAAGAAACAGGTGGCAACCAGACCAAGGCCGCCAAAATTCTGGGGACGACCAAGCGCATCGTCCAGTATAAGATTTCAAAGATGGGTATTGACCCCAAACATTTCCGTAAGAAGAGTAAAGATGCTGATAAATAAAGATTTTTTCATGTTTCCGAGACAAGCTGGCTGGACGCCGGCAGCATGCGTACAATTTTGTTACGCATACGAGCGAATGAACAAATTTGTTCAGCCAGAAAAAGCTGTGTCCCGACAAAAACGTTAAAAAAAGTTGGCGAAACAGGCAATTCAAAACGTTTACGTCATCCGGCCATCTCTGGCATGACTTTGGCAATTCCGACTGTACGGACCGCATAGGAACAGCCGGTCTAAGAGAGAAAGGAAAAATTTATGTGTCGTTTGTTTGCAATCACCAGCAATGACCCCATCTCGCCGATGGTGGCCGTCAATGCCCTAAACGTCATGAAGGAAGGCCACGACGGCTCCGGCGTGGGGCTGTTTCTGACGGATCTGGGCGGTGAGTTTGAAAAATTCAAAAACGAGCCGATTCTTTGCGGCATTTTTTCCAATGACGGCATCAAGGCGCTTGACCGTTTCATGATCGACCTGGACTTCATGGTCAAATATAAACTGTCTTTTCGACCGGCAAAGCCTGCGCCCGCCGGCACGCCCAAGCGCGACAACTATGTCATCCGGGTGTATGAATATCCGGCCGACTGGGAGGGGCTCTCCCAGGAGGAAATTGATTTTCGCCTGATGATGGTTCAGCTCCAACTGCGGCAGATGGGCGAGAAAGACGACTCGATGCTGATTTTCAGTTTCTGGCCGGACGTCATCATGATGAAGGAAGTGGGCGACCCGCTGGCTGTGGCCGATTATCTGGGGCTCGACCGCAAGGAGCTTTCCGCGCGCGTGATTTTAAGCCAGGGCCGCCAGAACACCAACTACGCCATCAATATTTACGCCTGCCATCCTTTCTTCATTCAGGGCATGGCCACGATGACCAACGGCGAAAACACGGCCTTCGTGCCGATTCGCGAATTTCTGATGTCGCGCAATTTCCCCGGCTACGCCGGTTATCAGTCCGACTCGGAAGTGTTCGCGCACATTCTGCATTACATGCAAAATAAGCTGGGCCTGAGCATGGAGATGTACAAGCATATCATCACGCCGCTCAAAGATGAGGAAATCGCCCGGCATCCCGACGGAGGGCTTCTTCGCAATCTGAAACAGACATGCAGGCCTTTGATCATCGACGGCCCCAACTGCGTCATCGGCTGTCTGCCGGACAAATCCATGTTCATGGTGCAGGATTCCAAAAAACTGCGCCCCGGCGTGGTGGGTGGGCGCCCCGGTATTTCCGCGTTTTCGTCCGAGATGTGCGGGCTTGACGCGGCGATTCCCGAGCGCGACATCAATTTAGACGATCAGCCGATGAAATATGAAACCGTATTGGTCCGCCGCGGGCGGCAGGAGATAGAGAAATGGAACCAGTGGGACACATTACCCCATCTACACTAAGCGCCAAGGATCTGCCCTGGCAGATTGCCTGGAGCAAAGAAAAATGCACGCTGTGCGGCAGCTGCACGACCGTGTGCCCCGTGCGCGCCATCGATCTGGGTGTGCATCGCAAGCGCGCCCTGGCGGTGCCGGCGGGGCTGGAGACAAGACCGTCTAATCTCTTTTCAATTTATCACGGCATCGATCAGCGCACCGATCCCGCGCACGCCTGTGTCGGCTGCGGCATGTGCACGCTGGTTTGCCCCAACGGCGCGATTGTGCCGATGCGCGGCGATGAAATCGACAAGCTGCGCTTTCACGTCAATCAAGGTGGCGAACCCCGCCGGCGCGGCGGTCGCAGGAATAATCCCGACAGCGTGCTCGATAAAATCAAGTTTATCCGCATCTCGATGCTGACCGACCCGGCGCTAGACGCGGGCCGTCACGAGTTTGAACTGCGCACGCTTTTAGGCCGCGTGCTTCCGCCGGAAGAAATGCTCAAAGTCAGCCGCGAACAGGGCTGGATGCCGCCGGTGCGCGAAATCTATCCGCTGGTCATCGGCTCGATGTCGTTCGGCGCGCTCTCGCCCAACATGTGGGAGGGTTTGCAGATGGGCGTGGCCTACTTAAACGAAGAGCTCGGCATGCCCGTGCGCATGTGCACGGGCGAAGGCGGCTGCCCGCCGAGGCTGCTCAAATCGCGCTTTCTGAAATATGTCATCTTGCAGATCGCGAGCGGCTACTTCGGCTGGGATGAAATCATCCACAACCTGCCGCAAATGAAAGAAGACCCCTGCGCGATTGAAATCAAATACGGCCAGGGCGCTAAACCGGGTGATGGCGGCCTGCTGATGTGGTACAAGGTCAACAAGCTCATTTCCGCGATCCGTGGCGTGCCGCAGGGCGTGAATCTGCCAAGCCCGCCCACGCATCAGACGAAGTATTCCATTGAAGAAGCGGTGGCCAAGATGATCCAGTCCATGTCGATGGCCTGGGGTTTCCGCGTGCCTGTTTATCCGAAAATTTCCGCCTCGAGCACGTCGATGGCGGTGCTCAACAACCTCACGCGCAATCCTTTTGCAGCGGGACTGGCCATCGACGGTGAGGATGGCGGCACGGGCGCGGCGTATAATGTGTCGATGGATCACATGGGCCATCCGATCGCGAGCAACCTGCGCGACGCCTACCTCACACTGGTGAAGCTGGGCAAACAAAACGAGATACCCCTTTTCGCGGGCGGCGGTATCGGCAAAAACGGCAATCTGGCCGCCAATGCCGCCGCATTGATTATGCTGGGCGCCAGCGGCGTCCAGACCGGCAAATACATCATGCAGGCGGCCGCGGGCTGCCTGGGCTCTGAGGGCGATCGCTGCAATGTCTGTAATATCGGCGCCTGCCCCAAGGGCATCACGTCCCAGGACCCGAGGCTCGACCGGAGACTCGACCCGGAAAAGGTCGCCCAGCGTGTGGTGGATCTGTATGTCAGTTTCGATACGGAACTGAAAAAAATCGTCGCGCCTTTGGGACGCTCAACCTCGCTACCGATCGGTATGTCGGATGCTTTAGGCATCAATGACGCGGACGCGGCGCAAAGATTGAACATTAAATACGTTCTGTAGGGAACGGTTTAAAACCGTTCCGTGAAAGAGAAACAGGTCAAACGAATGACAAAAAAAGATACGATCAAAATAGCCGGCGTTGAAAGCGATCTTCGCGTCGAATCGCGCATCCTGGAAGAACGCATTCAAAAAGCCGTCACAGACGGATTCCGTCAGATCGAAGTGACAGCCTATGGCCAGCACGGCATCGGCGGCAGGCTCTGGCGCGCGGGCGACGACAAAATCAAAGTCGATGTTCTGGGAACATCGGGACAACGCCTGGGCTCCATGGGGTTTGCCAACACGATCATTGAAGTCTTCGGGCCGGCGTCCGACGACATCGGGTGGCTTAACGCCGGCGCAGAAATCATTGTCCACGGCAACGCCACCAACGGTGCGGCCAACGCCATGGCGCAGGGAAAAGTCTATATCGACGGGGATATCGGCGCGCGCGGCATGACCATGACCAAACACAATCCGCGCTTTGAACCACCCCAACTTTGGGTGATGGGCAAGGCGGGCGATTCTTTTGCCGAGTTTATGGCGGGCGGCGTTGCCGTCGTGTGCGGTATGGGCGCCGAAGAAGAAAAGAATGTTCTGGGTTACCGGCCCTGCGTGGGTATGGTGGGAGGCAAAATCTTTTTCCGCGGACAGCAGGAGATCTACAGTCAGGCCGATGCGAAATTGATCGACCCCCTGCCCGAAGATCAATGGGGGTGGCTTCAGGAAGGCCTGAAACGATTTCTGTCCGCCATCGGGAAAGCCTATTTATTTGACGAGCTCGCCGCAAGACGCGAAGACTGGAAACTGCTTGCCGCCCGCAAACCCTCTGAAAAATTGGCAAAGCAGACGCGTCCGATGACTCGCTTTCGAAATGAAATCTGGAACGCTGAATTGGGCCCAGGCGGCCTGATCGGTGATTTGTCCAGCCTCGACCGCTCGCCGATTGGACTCACCCCGACGGGAGAGTTACGGCGCTTCGTGCCGATTTGGG
The DNA here is from genome assembly GCA_964443625.1 of uncultured Smithella sp. Lineage (GTDB taxonomy): Bacteria > Desulfobacterota > Syntrophia > Syntrophales > Smithellaceae > UBA8904. Next base: position 24,175 of record CAYUDM010000038.1, read on the forward strand.
CCAATGAAAAATATCTGCCGCCCTGCCAGGCGGCCTGCCCCACCGGCATTCCCGTGCAGAAGCGCTGGGAGCTGATCCGTCAGGGCAAAATGGACGAAGCTGTCGATCTGGCCCTGCAATATACGCCTTTTCCGGCAACCGTCTGCGGGTATCTGTGCCCCAACCTCTGCATGCAGGGCTGCACCCGCAATCTGGTGAAGCTCGACCCGGTCGATGTCCGGGTGCTGGGGAAAGCGTCGCTTTCGGCCAAAGCGCCCAAGCGCGCGCCTGAGACAGGCAAAAAGATTGCCGTGGTGGGCGGCGGGCCCGCGGGCCTGTCGGTGGCTTGGCAGTTGTGGCTTTTGGGCCACGACGTGACAATTGTGGAGAGCCGCAAACAATTGGGTGGAAAGATTACCGACTCGATTCCTCAAAGCCGCATTCCCACAGAGGTGGTCGAGCATGAAATTGCGAGACTGGCGCAAAACATGACCCGGACGCAAACCGGCAAGGCACTGACCCGGGAGGGGTTTGCCAGGCTTCAAAGCGAGCATGACTTTGTCGTGGTGGCGGCAGGCGCGCAGAACCCGCGCAAGCTCAATGTGCCGGGCATGGAAAAAACGATAACCGCTCTCGAGTTTTTGCGGCAAAGCAAGCTCGACTGTGCAAACGTAGGCGAGAAAGTCGTCATTATCGGCGCCGGTAATGTCGGCTGCGACGCGGCAACGGAGGCTTTTCGCCTGGGCGCGAAAAGTGTGACCTTAATTGATGTGCAGGAGCCCGCGTCCTTCGGCGTCGAGCGGCAGCATGCCGAAGCGGCGGGCGCGGCCTTCCTTTGGCCGCGTTTCACAAAAGCCGTGACGGGGTCGGGCGGCGAGCTGGCTTCCGGAGAGCGGCTGCCCGCCGACACGGTCATCGTGGCCGTGGGCGATATGCCGGATTTATCATTTCTGCCCCAGGAGATTGCAACCGAGCGAGGTTTTGTGCGAGTGGATGATACGTATGCCACCAGCGAGGCTCAGGTATACGCGATCGGCGACGCGGTTCGGCCGGGGCTTTTAACCGACGCCATCGGCGCGGGACGAATCGCCGCGCGCGCCATCGACGATTCGATCCGGGGCGTGCAGGAATCCTATGACAAATTGCCGCCGATTCGCTATGATCGCGTCAAATTGCAGTATTTCGATCCGCGCGCCGGCGCCATGAGCGATGCCGCCTCCTGCGCGACGAGTTGCGCGTCTTGCGGCGCGTGCCGGGACTGCGGTCTGTGCGAAGAGATCTGCCCCGAACAGGCCATCTCCCGCGTGCAGAGCTCCGAAGGCAAGTTTCGCTACGAGGTCAGCGACGAGCGCTGCATCGGGTGCGGTTTCTGCGCAGGCGCCTGCCCCACAGGCGTTTGGGAAATGATGGAGAATATCCCGTTAGAGTAAACAATTTCTTTAAAATAAAGGATGGAAAAACTATGAAAAAAACAGACCCAATCACGGCCGCCGAGAGAAGCTATGTCATCGAAAAGGAAAAATTTGTCCCCATATCGCAATATTTTGGCGAGGACACCTTCAACCACAAGGTGATGAAAGATAAGCTTCCCAAGAATATCTATAAAAATCTTCTGGATGCCATCAATGACGATAAGCCGCTTGATGCCGACACCGCCAATGTCGTCGCGCACGCCATGAAGGAGTGGGCGCTGGAAAAAGGCGCGACGCATTTTGCGCACTGGTTCCAGCCGATGACCGGGATCACGGCGGAAAAGCACGACGCATTTGTCGATCCGATCGCGCCGGGCGAAGTGATTGAACGCTTCTCCGGCAAACAACTCGTTCAGGGTGAGCCCGACGCCTCGTCTTTCCCCTCGGGCGGCATCCGCGCCACCTTTGAAGCCCGCGGATACACGGCCTGGGACATGTCGTCGCCCGCCTTTATTAAAAGAAACGGCATTTCGACGACGCTGTGCATTCCGACGGCCTTCATCTCCTACACCGGCCAGGCCCTCGACAAAAAGACGCCACTTTTGCGCTCCATCCGCGCCTTGAGCAAAAGCGCCGTGACGATGCTGAAGCTTCTGGGCGTCAAAAATGTCAAAAAGGTCATTTCCAATCTGGGCCCCGAGCAGGAATACTTCCTGATCGATATGGACTATTACTACAAACGCCAGGATCTGGTGCTGGGCGGCCGGACGGTCGTGGGCGCGCCTCCCCCCAAGGGACAGGAACTCGAAGATCAGTATTTCGGCTCGATCAAGGAGCGGATTTCCTCTTTCATGCATGATGTGGAAGAAGAGCTCTTCAAGCTCGGCATTCCGGCTAAAACCCGCCACAACGAGGTGGCGCCCAGCCAGTATGAAATCGCGCCCATGTATGAAGAAGCCAACCTCGCCATCGACCACAATCAGTTGGTCATGGAGACACTTCGCGGCGTTGCCAAAAAACACAAGCTGGCGGCGCTTCTGCACGAAAAGCCCTTTGCCAAGATCAATGGCTCCGGCAAGCATGTCAACTGGTCCATGGCCGACAACAACGACAACAACCTGCTCAACCCCGGCACGACGCCGCAGGACAACATCCAGTTTCTGGTGTTCCTGATTGCGACGGTTCGCGCCGTTTACAAGCATGCGGACATTCTGCGCGCATCGGTCTCCTCTTACGGCAATGATCACCGCCTGGGCGCCAATGAAGCGCCGCCCGCAATTATTTCCGTCTTTTTGGGCGAGCAGCTCACGCAGATTCTGGATAACATCGAAAAAGGCACCGTGATGAAGGCCACCAACGCCGAAATCATCGACCTGGGCGTCTCGTCTTTATACCAGGTCAGCAAGGACAACACCGACCGCAACCGGACATCGCCATTTGCCTTCACCGGCAACAAGTTTGAATTCCGCGCGGTCGGCTCCGCACAGTCGATTGCGACGCAGGTCATCGCGCTCAACACGATCGTGGCCGAAAGCATTGATGATCTGGCCGAAAAAATCAAAGCGAAAGCCAAAGATGCCAAAAACATCAATCAGGCGGTATTTGACGTGCTCAAAAGCGAAATCAAATACATCCGTCCGATCCTGTTCAACGGAGACAACTATACCAGGGAGTGGGAAGCCGAAGCCAAACGCCGCGGCCTGCCCAACGAAAAAACCACCCCCACAGCCCTTCGCGCGCTCATCACCGATAAGGCCCTGGATCTGTTTGAAAAATATGAAGTCCTCTCCAAGGTGGAGCTGAAAAGCCGCCAGCTGATTCACGTGGAGCGCTACATCAAGGATCTGGAAATTGAGGCCAAATGTCTCAACAGCATCTGTTTGACGCAGATTATTCCGGCGGCGCTGGCCTATCAGAAAAAACTCGCCGGGGCGATCAATGCCGCCAAAGAGGCGCTCGGTTCCAAAGCGGTGGTCTCTGCGCAGACGGAGCTCCTGAAAAAGATCATGGATTTGATCAATCATATCTACGCGACCAATAACGATGTGATGGCCAAGGTCGAAGCGGCCGAAGCCGTTCATGACGAGCAGAAGAAAGCGGAAATGCTCGCCGCCAAGGTCAAACCGATGATGGACGAGCTGCGGGCGTACGTGGACGAACTCGAAGGTTTGGTGGATGATGAGACCTGGCCTTTGCCCAAGTTCTGGGAAATGCTGTTTATCTGTTAATGGTTTTCCCGTAGGGAACGGCTTTATCCGATGGACACGGGACTAAAGAACCGTTCCCTACAGAATCCATTGACGAAGCGTCAAAAACACGTTAGAAGCGCCTGCCCTTCGGGGAAAACGAACGCTGGAGTTAAAAATTAGATGTCCCTTTTTAAAAAAGACCGCAAGGCCTTGCTTGCCCTTGAAGACGGAAGCGTCTTTGAGGGTTTCGCGTTCGCAGGCGACGGCGAAAGCCTGGGAGAAGTCGTCTTTAACACGGCCATGAGCGGCTATCAGGAAGTGCTCACCGATCCATCCTACAAAGGCCAGATCGTCGCCATGACGTATCCGCTCATGGGGAACTATGGCGTCAACGATGAGGACATGGAATCAGCCGGACTTCATCTGGAAGGCTTTATCGTCAAGGAATACCAGCGCCATCCCAGCAACTGGCGGATGACGAAAACCCTGAAAACCTTTCTGGAAGACGCAGGCAAAATCGGCCTCGACGGCATCGATACCCGGGCGCTGACCCGAAGGCTTAGAA
>CAYUDM010000039.1:0-18256 GCA_964443625.1 uncultured Smithella sp.
TTTCGTATATCGGCCGGGAGATGTTTGAGGGTGATCGTGCCGCCGTGGCAAAGCACAAACGCATGCTCCATCACATGCTCAAGCTCTCGGATATTCCCCGGCCAGGAGTAATCCATAAACCGACCGAGAACCTCCCCGGAGATCCCCTCGATCGCCTTGTGAAACCGGTCGTTGAACATCCGCCGAAAATGGTCCACCAACAAAGGAAGATCCTCCAGGCGCTCCCGCAAAGGCGGCAGGTTCACTTCCACCACCTTCAACCGGTAGTACAAATCCTGACGAAATTCGCCTCTTTTGACTTTCTCTTTCAAGTCCCGGTTCGTGCAGGCGATCACCCGAACATCCACTTTCCGGGAAGCCGATTCCCCGACGCGCTCGAATTCCTTCTCCTGAAGCACGCGCAATAGCTTCAGCTGGATCATCGGGGAAATGTCTCCGATCTCGTCGAGCAGAATTGTGCCCCCGTCGGCCGCCGCAAAACGCCCCTGCTTGTCTTTCACCGCCCCGGTAAACGCCCCCTTCACGTGACCGAACAGCTCGCTCTCAAGCAAACTTTCCGCCAGCGCCGAACAGTTCACGGTCACAAACGGCTTAAACGCACGGTTCCCGCTGTAATGCAGCGCCCGAGCCACCAGTTCCTTCCCCGTTCCGCTCTCGCCGGTCACCAATACCGTCGTTTCCATGTCCGCCAGATCTTCCAGAAGGTTGTAGATGTCCTGCATGGTCTTGTTCCGGCCAATGAGGTTCTGAAAAGAGTTGCGCTCTCGCAACTCCCGCTCCACGTCACGGATCAGGGTGATGTCCCGGATGACCAGCACCGCCCCCAAAAAGGCCCCCTGCGGATCCATCAGCGGTGAGCTCGATACGCTCACCACTTGCTGTGGACGGGATTTATGGTCGCATTCAATCCGGTATTCGCGCACTGCCGTCTTCTTCTCCAGGGTCTGTTTCAACACGGCCCGGCAGGCTTGACCGCATTTCGTCTGGCACGATGATAACGGCTTCCCGGCGATCCCCTTTACCCCGATCCCGCAGATCGTCTCGGCTGAGGCGTTCGCGTCGATCACGGTCAGTTCCGGATCCACCGTCAAAATCGCATCCTTCACGCTCCCGAAGATCGCCTCCAGCCTCGATCGCTCTTCCGCCAGTTTCTTCTCCGCTTCCCGCTTCTCGGTTATGTCGCGAGACACCATCCGAAATCCGTAGATCTTCCCCGACGCGGCGCGAGCCAAGGACACGGATTTCTCAATCGTCCGACGTACGCCTTCCCGGTCCACCACTTCCAAAATGATGTTCTTCACCGGTATCCCCGTGTTATACACCCGACGGTAGAGCTCGTCGTACTGACGAACGTCTTTCTCCTTCATGTAATGACGGTAGTTCATCCCCATCAGTTCTTCACGCGGCAGCTTCCACATCCGGCATCCCGCATCATTGATAAATGTGATGTTCCCCTGAAGATCAATCTCACTCAAATGCACATCGACATCGTCCAAAATCGTCTCGTACCGCTGGAGCGAATCATTGAGCGTATTGAGACGGTCGTGATGAGAGTTGACATTGACGAAAAAACCGGCAAACGCCCGAGCGCCCCGAATGATTATCGGCCTTCCCCCGGCATGCACCCACACGGATGCGCCGTCCTTCCTCAACATCCGAAAGCTCGGATCATCCGGGCAAACACTCCCCGAAGAAAACAAAATATCCGGATGGGCCGACGCTTGATCTTCGGGATGGACAAGGTTCCGGAAGGATTTGCCGATCAGCTCATCGGCAGCCGGATACTTCAGAATCCCGGCAAGCTCGGCGTTGGCCAGTTTGACCAAGCCCTCCTGGAGAACACAAAGACCGACGCCGGCATTTCCGAAAAGCTCTGCCAAGACATCGGCATGGAAATCGGAATCCGGCGCGTATACGCGCGCAACTTTCGTCTGGTTTTGAGAAGTACTTGAATACTTAAGAACTTTTGACATGTTTTCCACACGCCTCTCATGGTCGTGCGCGGAGTATAAAGATAACAAAACGGGGAAGTCAAGACAATTTGAAATCGATACGGGAGGAAAAAAGGCACGGGAGGCGGCGCAACAGGCCGCCTCCCGAAAGTGTTCAATCCGAAAGGATGTGAAATGAATCGGCTACTTTTTCCCCGGTGCGCTTGCGCCGGGCATGTCCTTTACGTCAAGCAGCTCGACGTCAAAAACCAGCGTGGCGCCGCCGGGAATAACAGGTGGACGTCCGCTGTCGCCGTAGGCGCTGTCCGAGGGACACACCAGCTTGGCCTTGCCGCCGACTTTCATCATGGAGACGCCCTCGGTCCAGCAGGGGATGACCTGACCCAGCGGAAATTCCGCCGGTTGTCCGCGTTTAACGGAACTGTCGAATTCCTTGCCGTCAATGAGCGTGCCGGTGTAATGAACCGTCACAATGCTGGCGGCCGTCGGTTGCTTGCCGGTTCCGGCCGTAATTTCCTTATAAACAATGCCGGATTCCGTTTTCACGGCGCCGGTCTCGGCCGCGGCCTTCTCGATAAAAGGTTTCGCCTGATCTTTTTGCTTCTGGGTAACCCTGGCCATCCGGCTTTCGGCCAGCGCGCCAAGCGTCTGCATGGAATCTTCCGGTTCCGCCAGAAGCTTTTTGCCCGCCTGCGCGTCCGACATGCCCTGCTGCACCAGTTTCAGTTCGTCCGCCGACAAATCAAAAACAGCAAGCTGTTTGCTGATCTGGACGCCCAGGGCGTAGAGCGCTTTATCATCATCGGATTTCGGTTTTGCAGAACAAGCCGAAAAAACCAGCAGAACCATCACAAGCATCATTATCCCTTTACGCATAACCCTTCCTTTCCTGGAACCGTTTTAATTTTGAGATTCCGCCCGCAAACCGGATCGATTAACCCTCTGCGGGTTTCGGATTGGTCCTTTTCTGGCTGCGGCCGGCACTATGCGCTCTGTCATGTAACGGATCAGCACTCTTGTCAACAAAAATTCTCCGCAGACCGATCCGTCATCGAAACCGGCGCAGGCGCTCATTACCGCCACCAACGCCTCAGACGCTACTCCGTGATTGATGTTTCGTCTTTTTCCGCCACCGCTTTGAAAAAGGTGTAGCAGAAAACGCCGTCTGACTCGGAGGTTTTATACAGGGCCCGAATGCCGGCGTCAAACGTCTGCTCGTCGACGAGCCCGGCCGCGAGCGCCGGCTCGCGCACGCCTTCAATCATGGCGGTAAATGTTCGGCGGGTAAACCCTTCCGCCATCTGCGGATGGCCCGCGTCGGCATAGACCATGCGTGGAGACACGCGCACGCGGCTGAATCCCGCAGCGCGCAAAAGCGGGTAAAGCATTCTCCCGATATTGGCATTGCCACCCGCCCGCTTCTGAAGCTCGATCTGGCAGGAGACAATCTTTCTGGCCGCTTCATCATCGGGATGAAAATACGCCGATCCATGGTCTCCTTCGATCACCACAATCGTACCGCCGGTTCGAACGAGTCGCCCAAGACACCTGAGAGCCTCTTCGGGCCGCGCCAAATGCTCCAACACAAAGCAAACAAAAATGTGGTCAAAGGATGCGGGTTCAAACGGCAGATTGAAGATGTCGCCATGGACAAAGTTCACATTGCCAAGTCCCGCCGCTTTGATTCGACCCGCGGCAACGGCCAGAGATTCCACGGAAATATCAACGGAGGTAAAAAACGCCGTGGGGCTGTTGGCGGCAAGATTCACCGTTTGCGCACCGACACCGCAGCCCGCCTCGAGTACGCGGCTGCCCGGCGGGTAGAGAGTATCCGCATGCAGCAACTCGGCAAGCGTCGAAGCCTGATCCCTAAGACGGATATTCTCTTTCGTTCCATAGCCATGGACATACTGCATGACATTGCCTTTCTGCAAACCGCAATCCCTCCGGTATTCTTCGTTGAGCCAGTTGCGTCGGCGCTCAGCGCCGCGAGGCGCTCGTTATTTTGTACCCGTCCGATGACACTTTCAGAGTTCAGCACTTTCTCCGTTTGACCGCTTGTCCGCAGGCGGCCTAACCATGGAGCCACACGACCGGAACCTCGTCGCCTTTTTTGACTTTCGTCACATCCTCGTCAAGCACAATGAAGGCGTTGGCCTCCACCATCGACTTTAAAATACCGGACCCCTGTTCGCCGGTCAGCCGCGCGACAAGCCGGCCGCTTTCTTCCTCCACGACGGCGCGAAGAAAATTCTTCAGGCCGCTTTTCTTTTCAATCGCCTGAGCGCTCACGGCGCGGGCTTTTGGACGCGTAAGCTCCGTATGCCCCTGCATTTTTAAAAGATAGGGCCGAACGAATTGTTCAAACGACACCATGACGGAAACGGGATTCCCCGGCAAACCAAACAGGGGCGTCTTGTTGATCGCGCCGAACGCCAGCGGTTTCCCGGGCCGCATAGCAACCTGCCAGAAATGCATCGCGTTGCCGATATCGCCCATCACGGCTTTGACATAATCGAAATCCCCCATCGACACGCCGCCGGACGATAAAATGACGTCGGCCCGCGCCGCCGACTGAAGCGCCGCCACCAGATCTTCTTTCCTGTCGCGCACAATGCCCAGCATCTGGGGAATCGCCCCGCAGGCCGCCACCTGAGCAGCCAGCGAATAGCTGTTTGAATTGACAATTCTCCCCGGGCCGGGTTGCATCTCAATGTCCATCAGCTCATCGCCGGTGGACAGAATCGCCACGCGCGGACGGGAATAGACCGACACGAACGCACGGCCCAGAGCGGCCAGCATCCCGATGTGACCGGGCCGCAGAACACTTCCCGCTTTAATCACACACTCCCCTTTGTGCACGTCTTCTCCGGGAAAGCGAATATCGAGACCGGCTGTGGCCCGAATCTGAATCGACACGGTTTTGCCTCTCTCGATGGTATCCTCCCGCCGGACCACGGCATCCGCGCCTTTCGGAATCACGGCGCCGGTCATGATCCGCGCCGCCTGGCCCGGCTCGACGGTTTTCAACGGCAGGACGCCCGCCGCAATCGTTTCAATCACCTTCAGCTCAACGGGGTTTGCCGGTGAGGCGTCTTTCGTGTCGGCCCAGCGGATGGCGTATCCGTCCATCGCGGAATTGGCTGCCGAAGGAATATCGCGGGGAGCATCGATAGGCTCACCCATCACCCGTCCGCGGGCTTCGAGAATATTGACTTTCTCCAGCTCCATCGGCCGACAGGTCGCTAAGATTGTCGTAAATGCGTCTTTGACGGATATCATGCTTTGCTTCTCCGGTCTGTCATTTTTGACGCACATTACCAGAGAAGGGTGAAAAAGGCTATAGGCGATGGGAGCATGTTTCAAGTTTCATGTTTCAAGTTGCAAGTTAAAGATAGCGAATTGAGTCCATCGCTACGGGTCCTTCCCTCAACGGTCGCGATTGCCGGGCACTCATACTTCCGCCCCTTGCTATTGTCGTTTATTTGCGCTAGGAATCCGCTACGGAAAGGACAGGGCATGAATACGCAGCAACAAAAGATTCGGAAATTGCTGGCCTCACGAAACGGCATTCTTCTGGCACACTACTATGTCCGCCCGGAAATCCAGAATATCGCGGATGTTTTAGGCGACTCGCTAGCGCTCGCGCAGGTGGCGGCAAGCTCCGAGGCCAAAGTCATCGTCTTTGCGGGCGTACACTTTATGGCACAAAGCGCCGCGATTCTATGCCCGGACAAAACCATTTTGCTGCCGCGTCCCGACGCAGGCTGCCCGCTGGCCGACATGGCCGATGCCGCCTCGATTCAGGCGATGCGGGAAAAAGAGCCGGATGCCGTCTTTGTGACCTACATCAATTCCACGGCCGAAGTGAAAGCGCTAAGCGACATCTGCTGCACCTCGTCGAACGCCGCAAAAGTGCTCGCTTCGCTGCCTTCCGGAAAAAAAGTCGTGATGCTGCCCGACGGCAATCTCGCGCGCCACATGGAATCGATCACCGGGCGCGAGGTGCTGCCCTGGAAAGGCTGTTGCCCGATTCACGACACGTTGACGGCCGCGCGCTTGCGCAAGCTCAAGGCCGGCCATCCCAACGCTCCGTTTGCGGCGCATCCGGAATGTCGACCCGATGTGCTGGCCCTGGCCGATTTCATTGGCTCCACGTCGGCAATTATCGGTTTTGCCAAAAAATCCGGTGCGTCCAGGATCCTCATCGGCACGGAAGAAGGCGTTTTGACCGAACTTAAAAAGCAGAACCCGGATAAAGAATTTATCCTGGCCTCACCTGAGCTTTTTTGCGCCGATATGAAAAAAATCTCCCTGGCCGATATTGAAAAAGCCCTGGAAACATTGCAGCCGGCGGTCACGGTATCCGACGACGTGAGCCGCGACGCAAAACGCGCGCTCGACAAAATGCTCGCGATTTCCTGAATTTCAATAAAACCGGATGTTGTCCCCTTGAGAAAAATCATCAACAGACAGTTTGCCCCCGTCGCGCCGGCCCTTAGGCGCGTCATCGAGTCAATTTCAAACGGGGAAAAGACGCTCACCCTCGAAGGCTTGTCCGGGGCGGCGCGCGCGTTTACCACCGCGCTTGTGTTCGACCGGATCGGTAAAACCTGGGCGGTCGTATGCCCCACCGACAGGGAAGCCGCGGCCTTCGCCCGAGATCTGGCGCTTTTTCTGGGCGAAGAGGCTGTCTTGTATTATCCGCCGCTTGATTATCTGGCCATCGACATGTTCGCGCTCCAGCGCGATGAGGAACTCGCCCGCTTAGGCGCGCTGACCCTTTTGCTGACAACCCCCGGAAAAATTCTCGTCACGTGCACCGCCGCCTGGATGCAAAAGATCATGCCCAAGGCCGAGTTTGCCTCCTATCTGAAAATTCTCTCCACGGGCGACTTGTTGATTCCGGATGAAACCGCCGCCATACTGGTCGCGGGCGGTTACCGGCGCGTCTCCCTGGTCGAGGAAGAAGGAGAATTCAGTCTGCGCGGCAACATCCTCGACGTTTTCCCGCCGGGAAACGAAGCGCCCCTGCGCCTGGAACTGGCAGGCGACGAAATCGAAACCATTCGGCGCTTTGATCCGGCGACGCAGCGTTCCACGGAGACGACCGACGCCTTCATTTTAGGGCCGGCGGCGGAAATCCTCGTCAGCGCCGAGCGTCTGGCGCGCGCAGTCGGGAATGTCAAGCGCCGGGCCGAAGATTTGGACCTAAACCGCGACATCCGCAACCGTCTGGTCGAAACCCTGAGGCAACAAACCGCTTCCTCCGTCAATCCCGTTTTTCTGCCGCTTTTTTATGCCCGGGACGACGATCCGGCGCAATGCGCGACCGCTTCACTTTCCACCCTTTCGGATTATCTGCCGATCGACACACTTTTGATTCTCGACGACCCGCAGGCGATCCGGCAAACCGCGGACGCTGTTTACACCAATATCGACAAGCTGCTGTTTAAAGCTCAGGCCGCGGGAAAATTTTATCTGGAGCGCGAGTGCATTGCGCTTGACGAAACGTCGCTTGAAAAAAGCATCGACACGTTTTGCACGCTCCGGCTGGCCGGCCTGGTCCTGGATTCGGCGCCGCCGCAAACCACCCTGACGGTGACGGGAGGACCGGAAGCGGCGCCGTCCGAGCCGGCGCCTTCCGAAATCCGCGAAGAGAGCCTTTTGCGTCAGACGGCCCTCAAAGTGAAAGACCGACTGGCCGCGGGCGAACGGGTTTTTCTGATATCCCCCACGCCGGAAGATGCCTCGCGGATGAGACACCTGCTTGGCGCCTATGATTTGCCGGTTGCCGTCATTGAGGACGCAACCCCCCTTCTGGAATCGTTGATAATCCCTCCCGATCCACCCTGCCTTCACATCCGGACCGGACGGATCTCGGGTGGATTTCGGCTGCCTTCTGTAACGCTCAGCGTGCTTTGCGAAGAAGAAATATTCGTCCGCAAAGCGCAAAAAAGGCGCGCCCGACCCAAGCGAGAGGGATATTTTTTAAAATCATTCGGCGACTTGAAGGAAGGCGATTTTGTCGTTCATACGGATTTCGGCATCGGCGCGTACCGCGGCCTTCAGAAAATCACTATCGGGAAAATCGAAAACGACTTTGTGGTTATTGAATATGCCGACGGCGATAAGCTCTACCTCCCGGTCAATACCCTGGAAAAGATCCAGCGCTATCTGGGTCCGGAGGGTTATACGCCCAAAATCGACAAGATGGGCGGGGCCTCCTGGGATGCAGTGAAAGAACGCGTTAAAAAATCCGTCCGGGATGTGGCCGAAGAACTCGTGGCGATTTACGCCGCCCGCGAAGCGATGGAGCGCAATTCGTTCGCCCCGCCGGACCGTATTTATGAGGAGTTCTGCTCGACGTTTGAATTCGAGGAAACGCCCGACCAGACGCGCGCCATCGAAGACATCCACGCGGACCTGGACGACGTCAAACCGATGGATCGCCTGATCTGCGGCGACGCGGGCTTCGGAAAAACCGAAGTGGCGCTTCGGGCCGCGTTCCGCGCCGTCATGGACGGCAAGCAGGTCGCGCTTCTGGCGCCGACGACCATCTTAGTTGAACAACACTTTGCCACATTTTCCCGACGGCTTGTCGATTTTCCCGTTCGCGTCGAAGCGCTCAACCGCTTTAGAAGCGCGGCTGAAATTAAAAAGATCCTGGCCGATCTGCAGGCGGGGCGGGTTGACATCGTCGTCGGCACGCATCGCCTTTTGCAAAAGGACGTCGCCTTTAAAAACCTGGGCCTCGTCATCATCGATGAAGAGCAGCGCTTCGGCGTCGCACACAAAGAAAGACTCAAAAAAATGCGCGCCCTCGTGGACGTTCTGACGCTGTCGGCCACACCGATCCCCCGCACGCTGCACCTGTCCTTGGTGGGCATTCGCGACCTGTCGATCATCAACACGCCTCCCCAGGAACGCCGACCGATTAAGACCTATGTCATGGAGTTCGACGAAGATACGATCCGCCAGGCCATAGAAAACGAACTGGCGCGAGACGGTCAGGTCTTTTTCGTTCATGACCGGGTGCGGTCCATCTACTCGATCGCTCATCTGGTGCAGCGGCTGGCGCCCATCGCAAAAGTAGGCGTCGTGCATGGACAGATGAAACCGGCCGACATTGAAAAAACCATGTCGGGCTTCATCCGCCGCGAATTCAACGTTCTGGTGTGCACCACGATCATCGGCTCGGGCCTCGACATTCCGTCGGCCAATACCATCATCATCAACCGCGCCGACCGCTTCGGCCTGGCGCAGCTCTATCAAATCCGCGGGCGAGTGGGCCGGGGCAACGCCGAGGCGCTGGCCTATCTGATGCTGCCCAAAGGGGCGATGCTCTCACGCGACGCGATGAAAAGGCTTTCGGCCATCAAAGAATTTTCTGAACCGGGATCGGGCTTCCGTATCGCTTATAACGATCTTGAAATCCGCGGCGGCGGAAACCTTTTGGGACTTTCGCAGGCCGGCCACATCTCGGCGGTCGGCTACGAACTCTACACCGAGCTCATGGAGAAAACCGTCCGGGAGATCAAAGGAGAAGCCCCCCCCGTCGAAGAAACTCTGCCGGAAATCCAGATGGGCGTTTCGGCCTACCTGCCCGAAACCTATGTGGAAGATATTCACCAGCGCCTGATTCTCTACAAGCGCATCTCGCTTGCGGCAAACGATGAGGATCTCGACGACATCGGCCGGGAACTGGCCGACTGCTATGGCCCGCCGCCCGCCGAAGCCCAAAACCTGCTTCGCGTCATTCGGTTGCGAAATACGCTAAAACCTCTGGCCGCTAAAAAAATGGGCTATGACGGCAAATTCTTCTACCTGTACTTCCGCCCGACCTCCAAGGTGGATCCCCAGAGGCTGTTGGATCTTTCACGCAAAGAATACAGCAATTTACGCTTTACCCCGGACCACAAGTTATTCATCCCCGCTAAAAACAGCGCGCCGGAATCCCTTCTTGAAGAAGCCGAAACGGTGCTAAAGATGCTTGCCCATTGAGGCCAATCGAGATATGGTGCTGCGTTATGACTACCCCATTGGGCATATTGGAGAAAATCCGGCCGCGGGCGACAAGCCCTTGTCTGATCGGCTTTATGGTTGTATTGTGCACGCTGATGTCGTGCAGCCGGGGTGAAATGTTTTCGCGCGATCACGTCGCCACTGTCAACGGGGAAAAACTCTACCTGGACGACTATCAGCGCAGGCTCGACGCGCAAAAAGCGTTTTACGCCCGCAAGGGCCTGACGCACCCCTCCCAGGATCTGAAACTGCTGGAAGAAGAAATCCTTGAATCCATGATCACCGAAAAGATCATTGAACAGCGCGCGGGGGAACTCAACATTACGATTACCAAAGCTCAACTGGAAAAACGAGTTGAGGAAATCCGGTCGGAATATGGAGAAGAATTCCTCAATATTCTGATTACGGATAATATCCGTTATGAAGACTGGAAAGAAAGCGTTCGGCGGGAAATGGCCTTCTCCAAGCTGGTTGAAGAAGATGTCAACGCCCGCATCCGCGTTTCCGAAGACGAAGCTGAAGACTACTACAACGACCATCGCCATCTGTTTAAATCCGAAGCGAGCGTGCATGCGTTTCAGATTGTCGTGCGCGAACAGGCCGTCGCCGAAGACATTAAAAGCCGCCTTGGCATGGGCGAGGATTTCGAAAAACTGGCGGCCGAATCGTCGATCGGACCGGAAGCGACCCGAGGCGGTGATTTGGGCTTTGTCGGTCGGGGCGAAATGCCAGACGCGATCGACGAGGCTCTTTTCCGCCTCCAGCCGGGCGAGATCAGCGACGTCATCCAAAGTCCTTACGGGTATCATATCGTTAAGATGATCGAAAAGAGGCCCGCCCGTGCCCTGTCTTTTTCAGAAAGCAAGCACGATGTCATGGACCGAATTCGCGCCGCAAAAGAAGAAACGGCCTTCACAACATGGCTCGAAGGCCTGAAAATCAAGGCAGTAGTCAAAAAGGAACCAACCGTTCTTCGGGAAAAAGTTAAAAGATAGAATAGATAAAAGGGGGAAACCGGTGTGACGACATTTCATAAAATTCTTCTTGCGATCTCAGCGCTCATGTTTTTTGCCGTTTCGGCCACAGCGGACGTGGTGGACCGCATCGTCGCCGTAGTCAACGACGAAATCATCACCCTGACCGAACTCAACGCCAATTTTGCGCCTTACGAAAAACACATCGAGTCGACCTACAAAGGCCCGGACATCGACAAGATTCTACGGCAGCAAAAGGCTCTGTTCCTGCAGCGGATGGTCGATAATTTGCTCATCGAACAGGAAGCCGTCAAAGCGGGACCCGGCGTCAACGTCTCCCCGGCGGAAATCGAAGCGGTTTTCAACGACATGCTCCGTAAGAACAATGTCACCCTTGAAGAATACAAAAAACGTCTGGCGTCGGAAGGGCAAACGCTTGAATCCGTGAAAAAAGAAATCTCCTCGCAAATGCTGCGCATGCGGCTGTTACGAAGAGAGGTTCAGGGAAAAATCCTGGTAACGGACGAGGAAATCGGCCAATACTACGACCAGCATCGCAACGACTATGAAGGCAGAGAAACGGTCCGGATTTTTCAGATTCTGCTTGCAGCCCCCCCTGCGGCGGATGCCGCGGCACGCAGGAAACTCGCCGAACAGGCCAGGGACATTCGCCGTCGCGCGGCCGAGGGTGAACCACTGGAAAGTCTTATCGGTCCCGATCAGCCCAGCATCCAGGGTCAGGATATCGGCTTTATCGAACGCGGCGTCGTTGTGCCGGAGGTTGAACAAGCCGCCTTCAGCCTGGAGATTGGCCAGGTCAGCGAGGTGATCGAAACGGATGTCGGTTATCACATCCTCAAAGCGCTGGATCGCCGGGGAGCGGGCGTCAAACCGCTTTCCGTCGTACGCAATGAAATCAAGGCGAAGATCGAAGACCAGAAAGTCGCCAAAAAATACGACGAATGGATCGAGGATGTCCGTAAAAAGTCTTTCATCGATCTCAGACTCTAGAATGCAGCAAGACCTGTTTTTATGAACTTCATCCGCATCAAGGGCGCGTCCCAGCATAATTTAAAAAACGTTTCTCTGGATATTCCTCGCGACCGCCTGGTGGTCATCACCGGCGTGTCCGGATCGGGAAAATCCTCCCTGGCGTTCGACACCATCTACGCGGAAGGTCAGCGTCGCTACGTGGAATCGCTTTCCGCCTACGCCCGGCAGTTCATCGGACAGATGGATAAACCGGACGTTGAATCCATTGAAGGACTCTCACCGGCTATCGCCATCGAACAGCGGGCCGCATCGTCCAATCCCCGCTCCACTGTCGGCACGGTCACCGAAATATACGACTACCTGCGTCTTCTGTACGCGGGCATCGGCATCTGCCACTGTCATCAATGCGGTCGTGAAATACGCTCGCAAACCATTGATGCCATCGTGGAAAGCGTATTGACCCTCCCCGACCAGACACGATTCAGCGTCACGGCCCCTCTGGTGCGCGGCAAAAAGGGTGAATTCGCCAAAGAGCTCAAAAAGCTCCAGAAGGAAGGCTTCGCGCGCGTCCGCATCGACGGCGAGACGCGGGATCTGGCCGAAGACATTGTTTTGGCGAAAAACAAGCGACACGACATCGATTTGATCGTGGATCGCCTGATCATGAAGGAGGGCATCCGCAAGCGGGTGCGCGACTCGATTGAAATCGCCGCATCGCGCGCCGACGGACTCGTGAAGATTCTGACCGCCGACGGCGCGGAAACCCTCTATTGCGAAAACTACGCCTGCCCGGACTGCGGCATCAGCCTACCTTCGCTTGCGCCGCGGATGTTTTCCTTCAACAGCCCTTACGGGGCTTGCCCCGACTGCAACGGCCTGGGCTCGCGCATGCACTTCGCGGAAGAACTCGTCGTGCCGGACCCGGGTCTGTCACTGCGCGAAGGCGCCATCGCGCCTTGGGCCACCCGCAATTCTCTTTACTACCACAACCTGCTGGACGCGCTGTCCACGCACTACCGTTTCGACATCAATACGCCTTTCAACAAACTGCCGGAAAAAATCCGCCACGTCCTTTTGTACGGATCGGGCAAAGAAGCCATCAAGTTTCACCATGACCGCGACAACATGCGCTACTTCGCCGAGCGCCCGTTTGAAGGCGCCATCCGTCAGCTTGAACGGCGCTGGAAAGAGACGGCCTCAACCGGTGTTCGAAACGACCTGGCCCGCTATATCGATCTGAGCGCCTGCGAAACCTGCGACGGCGCCCGGTTGAAAAAAGAAAGTCTTGCCGTTACTGTGGGCGGCAAAAACATCTATGAGCTGTGCTGCCTGTCGATTCGTGAATGCTTCGACGTCCTGCAAACGCTGCCGTTGTCCGCTCAAGAGCGGCAAATTACGGAACGCATTCTCAAGGAAGTCACAAGCCGTCTTCAGTTTCTGCTCAACGTCGGCATGGACTACCTGAATCTGGCGCGATCCGCCTCCACGCTTTCCGGCGGCGAAGGTCAGCGGATCCGTCTGGCCACGCAGATCGGATCGGGACTCATGGGCGTGCTGTATGTGCTCGACGAGCCGACCATCGGCCTGCACCAGCGCGACAATCTACGACTCATCGACACGCTCAAAAAGCTGCGCGACATGGGCAATACGGTGCTGGTCGTGGAACATGACTCGGATATGATGCAAGCCTGCGATCACATCATCGACATGGGTCCGGGCGCGGGCGTTTGCGGCGGCCATGTCGTTTTTGAAGGCACGCCCGCTGAAATCCTTCAAAGCGAATCCTCCCTGACCGGCCGCTACCTGTCGGGCCGCGACGCCATCTTACCGCCGGCAACAAAACGAAAACCAACCGGGCGCCATATCATCCTCGAAGGAGCCTGTCAGAACAATCTTAAAAACATCGACATCAAAATCCCCGCGGGCGTTCTCACCGCGGTCACGGGCGTCTCCGGCTCCGGTAAAAGCACCATGGTGATCGAAACGCTCCACAAGGTTGTGGCCCGCCGTCTGGGCCAACACACCGGCGCGATGGGGAAAATTAAGCGGGTCAGGGATTTAGGCGGCATTGAGCGCGTCATTTTGATAAATCAGCAACCCATCGGCCGCACGCCGCGATCGAACCCCGTCACCTACACGGGCATTTTTTCCTTTATCCGCGACCTGTTTACGGGTCTGCCGGAATCGCGCGCCCGCGGGTATAAACCGGGTCGTTTCAGCTTCAACGTCAAGGGAGGCCGCTGCGAAACTTGCGAAGGCAACGGGCTTATCAAAATCGAAATGCATTTTTTGCCGGATGTTTATGTCACCTGCGATTCCTGCCGCGGCAGGCGCTTCAACCCCGACACGCTCGATATCAAGTACAAGGATAAAAGCATCGCCGACGTTCTGGACATGACCGTGACCCAGGCGCTCGATTTTTTCGCCAACATTCCCTCCATTCGTTCACACCTTCAGCTTCTGGCGGATGTGGGTCTGGGATACATCCGCCTGGGACAATCCGCCACCACACTTTCCGGCGGCGAGGCCCAGCGGATCAAACTGGCGCGCGAGCTGGGGAAAAGGGTCAACACCAATACGCTGTATATTCTGGACGAGCCGACCATCGGCCTGCATTTCGCGGATATTCAAAAACTTCTCGACGTTCTGATGCGCCTGGTGGACATGGGCAATACCATGGTCGTGATCGAACACAATCTCGATGTGATTAAATGCGCCGACCACATTATCGACCTGGGCCCCGAAGGAGGACCGGGCGGCGGACATATCCTCGCGGCGGGAACCGTCTTGCAGATCGCCCGCAACGCACAATCGGCAACTGGCTTTTTTTTAAGGGAAATCCTCGATAAGGGTCATCATGCCCCGCGGACCGCGTCGGTCGTTTAACGTCTTGCCGGTTGAACGGTTGTTAACCAAACCGCAAAAAAATCCTCTTGCACCCTTCAGATCACGACCCATCTTGACGATATACAGTAAAAGCATCACCTCTAATCCCGGAAGATATGGAATAAATGCATGAATTCACTTGAGTTACAGCCGCTGAAGTATCGTCACTCGATTTTGATTATTGATGACGAGGAAGCCATTCTCGATCTTTTCGGAATGATTTTGACCTCCGACAAATTTGACCTGCACACCGCCTCGTCCGCCGCTCAAGCATTGAATATCCTGAAAGAAAAACAGGATTTTTCCATTATCATCTCCGACCAGATGATGCCGAAAATGACCGGCGTGCAGTTTTTCACCATCGCCCGGGACATCTGTCCGCTGGCAACAAGAATTCTTCTTACCGGATACACCGACATGGACGCCATCATTGACGCCATTAATTCCGGCGGCATCCATTTGTACCTGACCAAGCCGTTCCGCAAAGATGACCTTTTGTACCAGTTAAATCAGCTCCTCATCAAAACGGAACTGATTCTGGAAAACAGACGCCTCGACGAAGTGGTCAAGCGCCAGAATGAAGAACTGCTCGAACTCAACAAACATCTGGAAGAAAAAGTTCGCCTCAAGACGAAAGACTTGGCGCTCAAAGCCGAGGCACTCAGCGCAAGCTATGACAAAATCAGCATGCTCCTGGAAGGAACGGTACAGGCCATGTCGAAGATCGTGGAAAGCCGCGACCCCTACACGGCGGGCCATGAACAGGAAGTCGCGCGCATCGCCTGCATGATCGCCCAGAAGATGAAACTGCCGGCCGATCAGATCGAGTGCATCCGGATCGCGGCGTCCCTGCACGACATCGGCAAGATCGCCGTGCCGTCGGAAATCCTGACCAAGCCCCGGCGCCTCAACAAGCTGGAAATGGAGATGGTCAAAACCCACTCTCAAAACGCTTATGAAATTCTAAAGAACATCGATTTTCCGTATCCCATCGCCGACATCATTTTACAGCATCATGAACGGCTAGACGGCTCCGGCTATCCGGGCGGCCTTTCAGGAAGAGACATTCTGCTGGAAGCCCGGATTATCGGTGTGGCCGACACGATTGAAGCCATGGCCGCGCACCGGCCTTACCGGCCCGCCTTGGGCATCAGTGCGGCGCTCGACGAAATCACCCAAAATTCAGGCAAACTCTACGACCCGGACGTTGTTCAAAGCTGTTTGGATATTTATTCGACCAGCGGTGGCGACGCATTTCAGCGGGATGACGCCTAGGCGTCAGAACAGAGCTACAGGTTTTCCCGGCTTTTTTGTCCGGATCATGTTCATAAAGAAACCTTCGCAGAACAAACGCCGGAAAGGGATATAAACGTAAGGGGCTTTGGATTCACCCGATAAGCTATTTGGGTGCATCTCGACCCCGTAGACTGCAACGGTCGCTATCGCTTAAACGGTCCCTTTAGCGAAGCCTCCGAAAACAGAACATGGCGACCACATTCCGACAAATGGATTTTCGTTCATCTCCGCAGGGTTTGTTTGAATCGACAGCGATCAAGGATGGTATATGAAGCGCTGTTTACTTTCCATAATAATTGCTGTCATTGCGTTTTGCGGCCTTCCGGCGCATGCCTTTGCAAACCAGGCGTCGCTTCTATTCGTGGGCAATCGCGACTATCCTCCCATGGCCTATCTGGAAGAAGGCATCGCCAAGGGGTTTTATGTGGATGTCACCCGGGCTATCGCCGGAGCCACCGGGAAAGATATCGACATCCGTCTTATGGCCTGGCACGAGGCACAGAAGATGGTTCTTAAAGACCGTGCCGACGCAATCATCAGCATGTCGATCACGGAAGCCCGCAAAGATCTTTTTGACTACTCCAATGTCGTCACGCTTTTTGAATTCAGCCTCTTTCTTCGGGAAGGCACCATCGGCATCTCGGGGCTCAACGATCTTGTCGGAAAACCCGTCGCCGTTTTTCGGGGCGGCCTGCCCTATCAACTGCTCAAGGACAGAAAAGACCTCAAGATGATGCCGGTCGACAGCCACCTTGAGGGATTTGAGATCCTCAAGGCCGGATCGGTCATTGCCTTCGCCACCGACAAGTGGGTCGGGTCCTATACGATTCATAAACACGGCATTAAAAATGTTACGCTGCTTGAGGAACCCTTCGCCGTTCAGGAAAGCGCCATTGCCGTTAAAAAGGGCAACAAGGCGCTGCTGTCCGAAATCAACCACGGCCTTATGCAAATCCAAACCACCGGCGAGCTTTCGCAAATCAAAGAAAAGTGGTGGGGCAAGAAAATCATCTTCACAACCCGGGAACGCCAGCGGACGCTCTTTGTGCAAACGGCGCTCATATTCGCGGCGGGCCTGGTCATTCTGCTTGCCGTCTGGATTCTCGTCTTGAAAAAGCAGATCCGGCGGCGCAAAAAAGCCGAAACGGAAAGAAACCGGTATTTTGACCTCTCACCCGATATGCTGTGCATCGCGGGTTTTGACGGAACCTTCCGGGAGATCAATCCGGCCTGGGAAAAAACACTGGGCTGGACGCCCGCCGAAATGAAGAATCGCCCCTGGCTTGACTTTGTCCATCCAAATGATCATGCGGCCACGATTGACGTGGGAGAAAAGATGATCCGCGGTGAAATTGTTCTGAATTTTGAAAACCGTTACCGCTGCAAGGACGAATCTTACAAATGGATTTTGTGGAATTCCTATCCTTTGGTCGAAGACCGTTTGATTTTCGGGGCGGCGCACGACGTGACAAGCAGAATTCTCGCGAAACAGGCGCTCAAGGCCAGTGAGCTGCGCTACAGGGAACTGTTCAACCGCACATCCAAATGCGTCATCGTTGTGCGCCGCCCGCCGGAACAAAAGGATTTCATCATCGTCGATATTAATATGGCCGCCTGTGAAGCGGAAGGGGTCGGGCGTAATGAGGCGGTGGAACGATCGCTGCTTTCCCTCTTCCCGGCCATTGATCCTTCCGGCGTTCTGGAAATCATCGAGCGGGTTGATGATACCGGCGTTTCGCAAACCTACCCGGTTGCCGTGCGCAAAAGAGGGGTCATCATCACCTGGTGCGAGTACTATATCTACAAACTTCCGACCCAAGAAATCGTTCTGCTTTACGAATATCTCACAGACAGCAAGATCATGGAGGAAGAACTCCGGCATAGCGAAGAGCGTTTCCGAAATCTCTTCAACAATATCGTCGAGGGCATCTATCAGGCCACGCCAGACGGCCGCTATCTGAGCGTGAATGACGCCCAGGCCCGACTCTTCGGATATGATTCTCCGCAAGAGATGATCTCATCCGTCACGGATATCGGCGCTCAGATTTACGCCGATCCCCGGGATCGGGAACGTTTCTTAAACGAGCTCGACCGCAAAGGCCGGGTTGTGGATTTCGAATTCCGCGCCCT
>CAYUDM010000039.1:18356-27592 GCA_964443625.1 uncultured Smithella sp.
TTGGACTGCATGTGCGGCAATGTTCTTTCGGGGCGCGTCGATCCGTCGCTTCCATTTTTTACAACACGCGGCAGCTTCTGGACCAACAGCACGACGAAACTGCTGGCTTCAACGACAAATGAGGACCGCCAGGCGCGCACCCGAAACCGCTGCAACGGCGAAGGATATGAATCGGTCGCCCTGATCCCGCTGAAGGCGGGCGAAGACATCGTAGGGCTCTTACAGCTCAATGACCGCCGGGAAGGCCGCTTTACCCTTGATATGATCGAACATTTGGAAGGAATCGGCGCGACCGTCGGCGCCGCCATTTCGCGCATCCAGGCCGAGGAAGCGCTTCGCGAGGCACAGGAAACCATCGAACGATCCTTCGAAAATGCGAACATCGGTGTGTGTTTTATTGATCTGGAAGGCCGTTTTCTGAAAGTCAACCGGGAGATGTGCGACATCTTCGGCTACGACCGGACAGAACTCATCGGTAAAGATGTTAATGCCATCACTCATCCGGAAGATAAGCCTATTAAAAACACAATGCCGCGACATATCGTTCACGGGGATAATGTCCGCAATGTCTTTGAAAAGCGCTACCATCATAAAGACGGGCATATCGTGAACTGCATTGTAGCCAGTTCGCTCATTCGTGACCGCCGCGGAAATCCGCTTTATTACATCGCGCATGTTCAAAACGTCACTGAGCAGAAGAAAATGGAAGAGCGATTGGGGCGAGCCGAAAAAATGGAAGCGCTGGGCATTCTGGCAGGAGGTGTCGCGCATGATCTCAACAACGTCATCGGCATTATCCTGGGCTATTCGGAAATGCTTTTTGACGAACTCGACGACAATCATCCGGCGTCTCCCCATGCTAGAAGCATCATGACGGCGACCGAACGGGCCTCAGCCGTCATACAGGATCTGCTGACGATGGCCCGTCGTAATGTCGCCGCAAGCCAGGTGCTGAATTTAAACAGAATCATCAAAGATTATCTGACTTCCGAAGAAATGCGAAAAAACTTGCTGCGTCACCCCGCGGCCCAAGTCGAAACGCATCTTGCCGAAGATCTTTTAAACATCAAGGGCTCTCCCGTTCATCTGAGCAAGGCGTTGATGAACCTGGTCATTAACGCCTTGGAAGCCATGCCCGGCGGAGGCGTCATCTCCCTCAACACACAGAATATTTATCTGGATCGTCCGATCAATCTCGACGACACATTTCGTGAGGGAAATTACGTCGCACTGACAGTCAGCGATACCGGCGACGGCATCAAGCCGGAGGATTTACCGCATATTTTCGAGCCCTTTTACACCCGCAAAGTCATGGGACGGAGCGGCACCGGTCTGGGCCTGGCCATTGTGTGGGGCGCCGTGCATGATCACCAAGGATATGTCGATGTAACGAGCCTGCCTGGCCGGGGAACAACGTTTACCTTGTACTTCCCCGCCGTGCGGGAAGATGTAACCAAACCCGCCGAAGCCGTTGACCGCAGCGCCTATAGGGGGCGGGGCGAGACCATTCTCATTGTCGATGATGTCCCGGAACAACGCAGTCTGGCCGAAGGACTGCTCAAAAAACTTAATTACGCCGCCCTCACCGCGCAAAGCGGTGAAGAAGCCGTTGAATATCTTCGCAAAAACTCCGTTGACCTGATCGTTTTGGATATGCTGATGGATCCGGGAATCGACGGGCTTGAGACCTACCGCCAAATTCTGGAAATCCGTCCCGGCCAGAAAGCGATTATCGTCAGCGGTTTTGCTGAAACGGACCGGGTCGCCGAGGCCCAGCGACTGGGCGCGGGCGCCTATGTGCGAAAACCCTACCTGATGGAAACCCTCGGTCTGGCCGTCAGAAACGAACTGGATAAGACGACGTCCTGAAACTTAAAACTTAAAACTTGAAACTTGAAACAGTGTTTCACCGATAGAGCTGCTTTGCCTCGATGTAGCGGATGACGGGATCGGGCGTGAGGTAGCGAATCGACCGGCCGGACGCGATGCGCTTGCGGATGTCGGAGGCGGAAATATCCAGAAAGGTGGTCCTGCGAAAAAAAACGCCTTTTCCTTTCGGGTTGATAAAACCGTCCCGCGCGTCATCATAGGCAAACTTTGACGCCATATCCGGCGGCAGAATTTTCTGAAGCCCCCCGTTTTCGTAGCCGGGACGGGTCATGACGGCGAAGTGGCAAAGATCCAGAAGATTCTGCCAGTCGCGCCAGGTCGCAATTGCATTGAATGCGTCCTGACCGGTTATGAAATACAACTCCAGCGCGGAATCGCCGTTGGTAAGAAAATGCCGGACGGTGTCGATTGAAAAAGATTTCCCTTCCCGGAACCCTTCAATGTCCGATACGGTAAAACGGTCATTGCCTGCAACCGCAAGACGTGTCATCATCAGGCGGTGCTCGAAAGGTGTAATGTCTCGGTCGGTCTTATGCGGCGGCAAGGCGGCGGGAATGAAAACCACGGCGTCCAGACCCAGGCTTTCGGACAGCTCCTCGGCAACCCGCAGGTGACCTAAGTGAATCGGATCAAGTGTTCCGCCGAAAAGCCCCCATTTCATGTCCGGATCTGACCGTCGCCGTAAATGATGAATTTAGACGTGGTCAGCTCTTCGAGGCCCATCGGGCCGAAGGCATGCAGTTTCGTGGTGGAAATGCCGATTTCCGCTCCCAGGCCCAGCTCGAAGCCGTCTGAAAAACGCGTGGAGGCGTTGACCAAAACAGTGGAAGAATTCACTTCATTGAGGAACCGCTGAGAGTTGGCGTAGTCCCGCGTAATGATCGATTCCGTATGGAGCGAACCGTATTTTTCGATGTGCGCAATGGCGTCATCCATCGAATCGACCACCCGCACAGCCAGAATCAACTCCAGATACTCCGTGGACCAATCCTCTTCCGTCGCTTCTTCGATGTTTTTGAGGATGTTTCGGGTCTTCTCGCAGCCTTTCAGAAAAACGCCTGATTTCTGGAGACTTTCCGCGACGCGGGGCAGAAACTCCTTTGCGATGTCTTTGTGCACCAAAAGCGTCTCCAGGGCGTTGCAGACGCCGGGACGCTGAACCTTGGCGTTGTGGGCGATTCGCACGGCCATCTCCAGGTCGGCCGATTCGTCCACGAAAATGTGACAAACACCCTTGTAATGTTTGATGACGGGAATCTTCGACTGGGCCACCACGGCCCGGATCAGTTCTTCACCGCCGCGCGGAATGATCAGGTCGATCTGTTCGTCAAGCTGGAGCATGGTCGAAACCGCTTCGCGTTCCGTAAAGGGAATCACCTGGATGGACTTGCCAGGTAGCGGACTTTGCTCCAAAACATCCTGCAGAATGGAGGCAATCGCCAGATTGGAGTGAATGGCTTCCGAACCGCCCCGAAGAATCACGGCGTTGCCGGACTTCAGACAAAGCGCCGAGGCATCGACGGTGACATTGGGACGCGATTCGTAAATGATCCCGATCACCCCCAGCGGAATGCGCATCCGACCGACCATCAGGCCGTTGGGCCGGCGCCACATGGAGGTGACCTTGCCCACCGGGTCCGGCAAGGCCGCCACTTCGCGCAACCCCTGCGCCATGGACTGGATCGTGGCTTCTGTAATCGTCAGACGGTCGATCATCGCCGGCGACAGGCCTTTGTCGCGCGCCAGCGTCACGTCACGCTTGTTTTCCGCCATAATGAATTCACTTCGCCAGGTCAATTCATCGGCCATGCGCAACAGCGCGGCGTTTTTTACAGTTTCCGGCATGCGCGCCAGACGGCGCGAGGCCGCCAGCGCCTCATCGGCAATCTTTCTGATCATGGCATGAATATCCATCAGCTCATCTCCCGTCTGTTGATAAAAGAACTTGCATTTTCCGCGATTACTGATAAAAGCCGCCTCACATTCCGGGGACGGCTTTTTATTCTATTTTCGAAAGAAGAGTTTTCAAGTTTTTTCCAATTCGGCCTGCCTGGAATATCTACAAAACAAAACTTTGACTGTCAAGGTATTTACCAAAACGGACCGATATGCATCGACTGCGAGTCAAAGCCGGTAAAAAAGCCTACGAAATCATCCAAAACGGATCCTTCAACTTCGAGGACGTCCGGGCTTGTTTCGGCGCCGCCGTCGGCCCGCGCTGGCTTATCGCTTCCGGCTTCGACCTGACACTGCTCCAGCAGCAGCGCCTGGGGCGCAAACATCCGGTCCATCTGATCGGCGCGTCAGCCGGCGCCTGGCGATACGCCGCCTGGGTACAACCGCAGGCGACGGACGCCTATCGAAAATTTCTGTCCGCCTACATTACCATAGGCTACACCCGACAGGACACACCCGCCACGATTCTTGAAAAATTTACCCGGATCATGAACGAATATATCGAAGACGACGCGCTGACGTTTGCGCTGGCCAACAAGCAATACCGCCTGTCGGTGATCACGGCCCGCGCCCGCGGCCCGGTCGCCTCCGAGATGCCCTGGGTGCAAAAAACTTCGCTTGCTGCCTGCTTTTTGTTGAACCTGTTTAGCCGCAACAATCTCTACAAGTTCGCTGAACGGGTTGTTTTTTACGACGGCTCCAAGCCGCCGCCTTTCTGCCTGCATCCGAATTACCGGGGACGCTTCGTTAAAATCAACGAAGCGAATTTCAAATTTGCCGTCATGGCGTCCGGCGCGATCCCGCTGGTTGTCGCGGGTGTCAAAAACATCTTCGGCGCGCCCCGAGGCGTCTACCGGGACGGGGGCTTAATCGACTATCACCTGACGCATCAGTTCGCGCAGGCGGAAAACGACCTCGTTTTATTCTTTCATCATCAGGAGCGGATCATTCCCGGATGGCTGGACAAAAAGCTCAAGCGTCGGACGCCTGATGAAGACACGCTTGCAAATGTCGTGATGATTTTCCCTTCGCAAAGCTTCATTGAAAAACTGCCCGATGGAAAAGTCCCCGATCGCGATGATTTTATAACCTACGTTGACGACCCGGCCCAAAGAATCCGCAAATGGAATCAAGCGGTGGAGCTTTCCGCGCCTCTGGGTGAAGATTTTCTCGAGCTTGTCGAAAGCGGCAAGATCAGGGATGTGGTGGAAAAACTTTAAAGCGTGAGGAGTAAGGCGTAAGGAGTGAGGAATGGGGAGAGCGCACCATGATTTAAAAGCCTGGCAAGCGGCAATGGATTTGGTCACGTTGATTTATGAGAAGTCTGCTGCGTTCCCAGACGCTGAAACCTACGGGCTCAGAAGCCAGATTCGCCGGGCGGCCGTTTCCGTACCCAGCAATGTCGCTGAAGGCGCCGCGCGCAGCAGTTCAAAAGAATTTCTTCAATATCTGTCCATCAGCCGTGGTTCGTTAAGTGAATTGGAAACCCAATGGCTCATTGCGAGAAACCTGGGATATGTGAAAGATCATGAAACGGTGTCCGACCAGATTGAAAAAGTGTTTGGATTAATCGGCGGACTGATGAAATCAATAAAGGCCAAATGAGAGATCCGAGTAAGCCCTGAAAGAATAAGCGGTGTCAATCTTCCACCTCACACCTACCGCCTGACGCCTCACTCCTCACGGAGGAAAATGTTAATCCCCGAATTACTTGAAATCTATCGAGCCTGCACCCTGTGTCCGCGGGCCTGCCGGGTGGACCGGACAAAAGGCGAGCTGGGCTTTTGCCGGCTGCCGGCCGACATCGTCATGGACTGCGCGCTTCCCCACCACGGCGAGGAACCGCCTTTGTCCGGCACGCGCGGCGCCGGTACCATCTTTTTATCCTCCTGCAACCTGGGCTGCAGCTACTGCCAGAATTATCAGATTTCTCACACAGCAAAAGGTCAAAGCCTCTCCGTGCTGGAATTCGCGAAAGTCATGCTGGATCTGCAAAAAAGCGGCTGCCACAATGTCGAGCCTGTCACGCCGACACCACAGACGCCCCTTATCATGGAGGCGCTTTGCATGGCCCGCGCCCAGGGGTTGACCGTTCCTTTCGTTTATAACTGCGGCGGCTACGAAAATCCCGATGTGATCCGCATGCTCGACGCCATGGTGGATATCTACCTGCCGGATTTCAAATACGGCCTGGAAAAAGATGCTCTCGAATTTTCCGACGCGCCCGGCTACCCCCGCTATGCCGCCGAATCCATCCGGGAAATGGTCCGACAGGTGGGCGACGATCTGGAGACTCAAAATGGCGTCGCAATCCGCGGCATCATCATCCGCCACCTGGTCCTGCCGGGCCGGCTCGACAACACACGCGAAGCCCTGCGCAGAATTCGGGACATTTCTCCAAATATTCCCGTGAGCCTCATGTCGCAATACACACCGATGCCGAAAGTTAAAAACCATCCGGACCTCGGACGCAGGCTGTCGCACCGGGAATACCGGCAGATGATCGATTTCGCCCTGGAGCTGGGCCTCGAAAACCTTTTCGTGCAGGAAGTCAGTTCCTTTCACCTCGCGCCGGACTTCCATGACGAGAATCCTTTCGGCAATAAAAAATCGGACTGACACGACGCGTTCTCGCTTCCGGGCCTTTGTCCCGCAAAGAATTGCTTGACAAGACCGCAGCGGCAATGCCTAAAAGAAGACCTGATTCGGCGGACGGATGTTCCACTCAGCCGGTTTTTTTTCAGGCCGAAACGCCTTCCGCCACAGCAAAAATCTCCAACCGGGAATTCAAGAAAATTGCGAGTAAAACGAAAACAACTGCTTTTTACAGCCCTGCTTGCCGCCTGCCTGCTTTTTTCTCCGGTTCTGACGCCGTTGTGCGGAGCCGCGTCATCGGTTAACATCCCTCTCAATCGCGATCTTTACGACGACATGTCCTTCTGGGCCGCCGAAGGTCTCATCGGAAGCCAGCTTGCCTCCATCAAACCTTTTGCCGGAAGCGAAGTCGGCCGGCAGCTTCTCGAAGCCACGGACAAATGCCGCGCCGGAAAGACGCCTTCGGCTGCGTGCCGTGATATTGAAAACCGCTACACAAAACTTTTCGATGGTGAAATCACGGAGGCGCAATCCCCCGACAGCATAAGCAACTTTTATGTCAAACCGGTGGACTCCTTTTCCCTTTCCTACAGCTATCTGGACGGCCCGTTTTCTGACTTCAACAATGAAGGCATCCCCTTGAATGACGGCCACAACGCGGTCGTTCGGCTGCAAACCCAGGCCCGGCTGGGGCGTGTTTTCTCCGTTTTTGTGGAACCGATGTTTATCTACAACCAGCACCTGGCTTACGGCGAAGACGGACACCGCCACGACACGCGACTTCACAAAGGCTATGCAAAACTGACGCTTTTCAATCTGGAACTGCAAGTTGGTCGTGATTCCCTATGGTGGGGCCCGGGCCATCACGGTTCGCTTTTAATGTCCACGAACGCGCGGCCGTTCGACATGATTAAGCTGTCCAATCCCGAACCGGTGCTTCTGCCCTGGATTTTGTCCTATCTGGGTCCGGCTCAGTTCAATCTGATTTTTTCGCAGCTAAACGACGTCCGAACCGGCACGGAACTGGCCAACCCGTTTTTATACGGCATGCGGCTGGGGCTCAAACCCCATCCCTGGCTTGAGATTGGCGCGTCGCATCTGGTTTTATTCGGCGGTCCGGGGCGGCGTCATCTCAATGTTCGCGACGTCATTAAGATTCTCTACAGCAACACAAATCGGGACCGGACCGAACTCGACAGCAATCAGCAGTTTGCCGCCGATCTCGCGCTTACCGTGCCCAACCTGGCACGATATCTCTATGTCATCGACGGCGTCAAACTTTACGGGGAAATCGGCGGCGAAGACACCGGAACACCGCCGGACCGTCGCGCCTATATCGTCGGCGCGGCGCTGTTCAAACCGTTCGGACTCGAACGAGCCGCGCTCCGCGGTGAATACGCCATGCTGTCGCCCCGCAGCGTGCCCAACGCCTGGTATAACCACAACTACTATCCGATGCGATTTCACGACCGGGTTTTCGGCCATCACGCAGGCAGCGACGCGGAAGATATTTTCATCGAGTGGTCGCACAGCTTTGAAAAAATCTTCTATAAACTGAGCTACGACTGGGAAAAAAGCGGCGTCAAAATGAAAACCTACCCGCAAAAAAAGCATCAGGTTTTTGTCGAAGCGGGGTATCGCGCAAACGCTCACGTGCAGATTTCGCTTCGATACGGTTTTGAAGAAATTCGAAACCTTGGCTATATCGAAAACGCGCGACAAAGAAACCATCTGCTGGGTATCGAAGCTGCGCTCTTTTTTTAGGAAGAATCGGGCCGACATCCATCGGGAGCCTTCGTTTTAAATGGATTTCAGATTGATTCCTGCCCCCCTTCATGTTAAGAAATGCGCTCAAAAATTCGAACCGGTTTTTCCCCGATCACCGGACATATTGCAACAGTCTCAGAAATATTTTTACGCTTGCCAGAAAGGACCGGCATGAACGACGACGCAGGGAAAACGAAACCGACGGACAACGATTGGGTCGAAATCGATCTGGTGGATATCTCCAAAACCATCTGGAAAAATAAAAAGCTTGTTTTCTGGATCGTCGGCGGGTTCACTTTTGCCATGCTCGTTCTCTCCCTTTTCATGACCAATATTTATACGGCCCGGGCGGTTCTCAAGCCCGTGTCTCAAACCCAGAGCTCCGGCCGGGCCGCCTCTTTGATGGCGCAGTTCGGCGGCATCGCCAATCTCGCGGGAATCGCCATGCCGGGCGCGGCCTCGTCCACGGAAATGGTCAATCTGCTGAAATCCAATGTCCTGAAAAAGAATATTATCGAACGGCACAACCTCCTGCCGGTGCTGTTCCCCAAAAATTGGGATGAAGAAAAAAAGACGTGGAAGAAACCGGGCATCCGCCTCAATCCCTTGTATTATCTGGCAAAACTCAAACCTGCCGACCCCAACATCCCCACTAGGGAACCGGGCGTGCCGGACATCCGCGACGGCATCCGTGCACTCGATCGGATGACGAAGATCAACTACAACACCAAAGAAGACATTATCACCGTCTCCGTCAACTTTCGGGACGCAAAAATGGCCGCAAAAATCGCCGATTATTTTGTTCTCGCCTTAAACGACCATATGAGCGGCGAGGCCAAACGCATCGCCAATATTAATAAAGCCTATCTTGAAGATCAGCTTCGGCAAACCAGCGATCCGCTGGTCCAGCAGAAAATTTACGCGCTGATCGCCGAGAAAATTGAAACCATGATGATGGCCGAAGTCAAGGAAGGCTATGCCTTCAAGGTACTCGACCCCCCCATGACGCCCGACCGAAAAAGCAAACC
>CAYUDM010000040.1:0-27355 GCA_964443625.1 uncultured Smithella sp.
GCTGCGGTAAAAGCACCCTGTTGAACATCCTGTCCGGCCTGCTTATGCCAGAGGAGGGATCGGTACTCCTAGACGGCGAAGCGCTTCGGGGAATTTCAAAAAAAATCGGTTATGTCTCTCAGATGGACTCGCTGCTCCCGTGGCGAAGTGTACTGGATAATGTCACGTTCGGCCTTGAATTTCGCAATGTCAAAAAGAAAGAAGCCAGAGCCATCGCCATGCACCTGATTGCGGAGTCGGGTCTTTCCGGTTTTGAGAATCACTATCCGTATGAACTCTCCGGCGGCATGAAAAAGCGCGTGGATATTATTCGGGTGCTGGCCATCGATCCGGAAGTGATCATCATGGACGAACCGTTTGCGGCGCTGGATGTGTTTACGCGCGAGCTGATGCAGGAGTACATTCTCTCTGTCTGGAAAAAAACGCGCAAGGCGATTATTTTTGTCACGCATGATCTAACCGAAGCCATTACACTTGCCGACCGCATTGTGCTGATGTCGGCCCGGCCCTCCACCATCAAGGCGCAATACGACATACCGCTACCCCGGCCCCGGTCACCTCTGGAAATTCGCTACGATACAACCTTTATCGATCTGCACCGGCTGATCTGGCGTGATCTGAAAGTGGAAGTAGAGCGGTCCCGTGCGGGGGTGCATTGTGTGGAATAGAATGTCTGATCGACTTAAAACAAACATTTTGCGGATCCTTTTTGTTTCAACGCTGCTATTGATCTGGGAGGCCCTGGCCCACTGGGGATGGGCGGATCCGTTTTATGTCAGCCGGCCTTCTGCCATCCTGATCGATTTTAAAAATCTTTTTGCCTCGGGTGAAATCTGGCCCCACATCTCGATTACAATGCAAGCCATGCTGATCGGTCTTTTTCTGGGGTGCACAGGCGGCGTGATCATGGCGTTTGTCATGGCGCGATTCACCATGGTTGAAAAGATCATGGACCCGCTCATTGTCGCTATTTACGGCATTCCCAAGCTTGCCCTGGGGCCGCTGTTTATTTTGTGGTTTGGTCTGGGCATCAACTCAAAAATATTTCTGGCCTTCATCTGGGTATTTTTCATCATGTATTTTAATGCCTACGGCGGCTTTAAAAACGTCGAGCACCGGCTGGTGAACGCGGCGAAACTCATGGGTGCCAGCCGCGCGCAAATTATTATGAAAATCGTTCTCCCGTCGAGCCTGCCGTGGCTTTTTACCGGCCTGCGCGCGGGGCTGGGTGTGGCGCTTTTGGGCGCCATTGTCGGCGAGTATATCGGGGCCATGGCCGGCTTGGGGCATCTGGTGCAATATGCCGGCAACATGTTCAACACCACGCGGGTTTTCTCCACGATTCTGGTGATGACCCTTTTAATGATGCTGATGAACGAAGGCGTCAAATACGCGGAGCACCGGATTCTTCGCTGGCGCCCCTCAGAAGGTTAGATCAACCGCCTCGTGCGGATCATTTTACTCTAAAAGGAGATGTGTATGAAAAAATTGTATTATTTGGTTTTAGGCGTGCTTTGCCTGTCTCTGGCGGCATCGCCCGCCTGGTGCGGCAGCCAATCGGCTGCAAGTTCAAAAATGACCGTCAAGAAAGTCGTCATCGTCCAGCCGAATTATCTGGTGCCGTGGCTGCCGATCTATCTGGCCGATCAGTTGGGATATTTCAAGGAAGAGGGCCTCGACGTCGGCTTTGTGACCGTTATGGGTGGACACAATGTTCATGCGGCGGTCATCAAGGGCGACGCGCATTTCGGCCTGACCGGTTACGAGCAGGTGCTCAAGACCTATCAGCAGGGGAAAAGCACGAAGATGATTATGACGACCACGAAGCTTCATCCCTGGTCGTATTTCGGTTCAAAGAAAATTAAAAGCATCGCGGATTTGAAGGGCAAGAAAATTGACGGCGGACTGGAGGGGTCGTCCTACCGGTCGTTTGCCCGCGCCGTGGTCAAATACGGCGGCCTCGATCCCAATAAAGACGTCATGTTTGTGAACATTCCGCGGGGCTCGGAAATCGCCGCGCTTGAAAAAGGCGATATCGACGGCGTGCTCGGCATTGACAACATGAAGATTGAGCTTCTTCGTCGCGGCTATCAGCCACTGGTGGACATGGTTGAACCGGCCCAGCACAAGGCGGTCATCGGTTATGATGAATATCCGTTGTTTGTCGTGCAGGTCAACGACGCACTGGTCAAGAATGATCCGGATATGATCCAGCGATTCACCAACGCCGTGGTGCGCGCCATGTACTGGCAGAAAATTCACAACCCCGCCCAAGTGGCGGCAAAAGCCAGGCCCACGTTTTCCAGTGCGGATCCCAAAGTCTTTGATGAAACCATCGCCTTTACGCTCAAGGCGCTGTCGATGGACGGATATTTTACAAAAGACGGTCATAAAGCTGCCGAGAAATTCGGCCTGGATGTGGAATTTATCACAGCGCCGGTGGCCATGGAGCTGGTGGTGGATGAGACGTTCCTGAAAAAGGCGCACGAAAAGACCAAAAAAGAGAGCAAAAAAGAGAGCAAAAAATAGGGAGGAACCTATGAAAGAAGGCGTTGAACCTCTGGTAAACGACGGCTTTGCCGGCGAGCCGGCAAAAAGGTGTTTAAGCTATATTCAATCGAAGCGCGAACTGGGAAAAAACGTCGTGGGTATTTACTGCGGCTATGCGCCGATGGAAGTGATCCGCGCGGCAGATATCGTGCCGGCGGTGCTGTGCGCCTTCGCCGATAAAACGATACCGCCTGCGGAAGAAGACTTGCCCGCCAATCTCTGTCCACTGATCAAGTCCAGTTACGGATTCATCAAGACGGACACCTGTCCCTTCTATTCTTTATCTCAGGCCGTGATTGCTGAAACGACCTGCGACGGAAAGAAAAAAATGTTCGAAATGATTGCGGATATCAAACCCGTCCATGTGATGGACCTGCCGCAACTTCCGGATCAAAAGGAAGCGCTGGACAACTGGACGCGGATGATTAAAAAACTCGGCGGTTTTCTGGAGAAGACCTTTGATTGCAAAATCGACGACACAAAGGTGGAACAGGAGATTAAAAACACCAATCTCAAGAACCGTCTGCTCAACGCGATATTCGATTATGCGGCGCTGATTCCCACGCCATTGACCTGGCAGGAGGTGTATGATTTAGGATATCTTGGGCAGGCGGCGACAACGGAAGATATGCTTCCGATTTTGAGGGCCGCTTTAACCCGCTTGGAAAAGCGCGTGTCCGAAGGCGTCTTTCACGGAGACACAAAATCACCCCGCGTGATGGTCACCGGCTGCCCGGTGGGCGGTGATGCCACAAAAGTCTTTAGAATTATCGAAGAGGCGGGCGGCGTGATTGTCTCGCTGGACGCCTGCACGGGCATGAAAGCCTATGCCGGTTCTATTGAAGAAAACACATCCGATCCATACGCCGCCATCTCCAAGCGATACCTGGACATTCCCTGCTCCTGTATGACGCCCAATGATCGCAGGCTTTCGGAGATGGATAAGATTATTGAAAAGTTCAAGCCGGATGTGGTGATCGACGTTGTGCTGCATGCCTGTCACTCCTATAATGTGGAATCGGCCAAGGTGAAGGCGCATGTGGAAAAAAAGCATGGGCTTCCGTTTCTGAAAATCGAAACGGATTATTCGCAAAGCGATGTAGGGCAGCTCCGGACGCGTGTGGAGACACTTTTGGAAATGCTGCAAAAATAGATCTTGTAGGGAACGGTTCTTCAGTCCGGCGAATGTCGGATAAAACCGTTCCCTTCGCGAGAGACCAGGAGTAAAGAAAATGGGTGAAATCAAAATTGTCAACGCGACAGGGCTGGCCTGCCCGCAGCCGGTAGTTCTGGCCAAGCAGGCCATTGAAGAAAGCGAACAGGTCAAAGTGATTGTCGATAATGAAACGGCGCTGGAAAACGTCAAACGCCTGGGCAAAAAACTGGGCTGTGATGTGAAAAGCGAAGCTCAGGCCGGCGGGCTTTTTGAAATTCTATTGACACGCAAGGCGGGCGCTCCCGCGAACTCGGAAGATATTGCCGTTTCATGCAATGCCGCCCCCGCGACCGCCGGGCCTTTCGTCATCGTCTGCGCCGAAGATAAAATGGGTCGTGGCAATAATGAACTTGGCTCGGTCCTGATGCGCGCCTTTTTGCATACGGTCTGCCTGGAAAAGACCAAGCCGGATGTCATGATTTTCTATAATACCGGCGTCTATCTGACGATAGAAGGCTCCGAAGTGCTCGACGACTTAAAAGAGCTGGCCGCGGCCGGTGTGGAACTTCAGGTGTGTGGAACCTGTCTGAATTTCTTTGAGATCAAAGACAAACTGGCCGTGGGTATCGTCTCCAACATGTACGACATTGCCTCGGCCATGAGCCGCGCCGGACGCCTGCTGACCCCATGAGCGAATCCGCACCCTATTTCGTGATGCTTTTCAAGGCGGTCAGCTACGCCTTGAAAGCAGAAAAAATTCTCAAAGGCGAAAACCTGCCGCACAAACTGATTCCCGTCCCGAAGGAGATCAGTTCGGATTGCGGCATCTGCCTGCGTTACGAACCGCAGCACCAATTATCCATCGAAAGCCGCCTGGTTGATAAGGTGGATTATGAAGAGATTCGACAATTGGTTCAATGAGGTAATCCTAAGAAGCGCTTTGTCCCGTCTCTTATAATGACAATGTATTCGATCGGAGTGACCGGGTTAGTCGGCTGGGGCTGGCCTTTGGACTTCAAAGCCATTGGGTGAACGATTAAAAAGTTTGCTGTTCAGTTCGATTCTGAACCCGGCCTTGTCGAATCATGACCCTTGATGACCGGATGGTCCGGACGGCTCGCCAAACGTTAATATTCTTCATCGTACTTCGGAAACCGCCGGAAAAGAAATCGTTCCCGATATTGGACGAAATCGAAAAGTTCTTTGTTGTAATAGGATCTCCAGGGTTTATCCTCGCGCGGTCCGGTGACGTTTTGCCTGGCCTCGTTCAGAATATAAGCGATAGACCTATGCCTGTAGCGCAGGGATTTGAGAAAATCATAGAGTTCAGCATTGAGCCGTTCTGCATGCAGGAAGACAACATCGGCCATACCCTGTCTGTAGGTATCTGAAAGCAGATCATTTTCATCGCAGATTCGCGATCACACTTTTGGGATCCTTAAAGAAAAACTGAATGAACGTGTAGGTCAGCACGCCGATATCCAGCTTCGGAAGGTCGCCGGCACTGCGGTTGCCACTCTCATAAACGTTTGCAAATTTCACATACTGCTCAAAGCTCAAAGACGGAACTTCGGGGTAGTCCGCTAAAATTCGATCCATTTCCGAGGGATGACGCCGGGCCCACATTCGAAATTTATAGGCGGACACAAATCGCTCGAATGGATTGCGAGTGTTGCTGAAGATTCGTTTGGACCGATGCGCTTCGGGAATCTGTTCGTACATTCCATTGGTCTTCGGAAAGTGGATGAATACAAACTTGTCCGTAATGATCAGGGCGATTAACTTTCCTATTCTTCGACGGACGAAAAAACTAGATGCACCAGCGGGATAAATCTTTTCCGATAAGCGACTGGAGAGACTGCATATCCTCCCGATAACTCTCCATGATGAAGCGGCGATACGTCGATTTTAAAACAGGATAGCGCCGCGTTTGATTTAGCGGGAAGCCAATAGTAAAATAGGGCCGGTTGAGAGCAGTGGCTTTCAGATATTGGCCGAAACTCAGCCGACTGGCGTTGATTTTTCCGGGGCTTCCGTAATCGGGCAAACGATCCGGGTTGAGATCGAGAAACTGAAGAATGTTCCGAATTGTTCCCGGCATGTCGCCAATGAAGTCTTCAAAGAAAAGGATTTTCATGTTTCCGATGGAAAAGAATTTCAGGTAACGTTTGATCTGATTCGCGTAGAAGCCGCGACTGATGTAGCTGAAGCGCGCTTTGTCGGTTTGATCGTGTTTCATCCGCGCGGCCTCCATCGACACCGCTTCCATAAAAGACATTTTTTCAAGCCCTCTTTGATACTGCATGAAATAATGCGACAAGGCCCGATCGAGCGGATGGCGCAGCAAAACGATCAGTTTGATATCGGGGCCAAGCGCCTTGAAGAGTCTTTCCGGCGCGTCCTCAAAAAAAAGATAAGAAGGCGTGATCTCACCGATCCGGCTCCAACCGTCTATGCCGCGGAAGTAATGATCTTCGTACCAGTCCGTCCCTTTTAAATACTCACCGTCCCGATCAAAGAAATGCGGTTCTTTGATTTCGGGAAGATACACGTCCGGATGCCGCTTCAGAATGTCAAAAAGCAGCGTTGTCCCCGCTTTTTGAGCCCCGATGCATAAAAAATTCGGCAGGCTCATCGTCTGTCCGGCCTTGTCTGCTTTCGAGCCATTAGTCTAGTCCTTTCAAGTGAAGGATTGATCCGTTTCAATGGGAAAGCCCATTTTTCTCACGTCTTCGAGAAAAGCGGCCGGCAGATCGGACCAGTTGTGGGCTTGCCATCGGGGAGGCTTCTGTGGCGGCGATATGTCTTTGGAGAGTCGTCCAATGAACGAGGCATCGCGGCCGCGATAATTTAGAAACGCCAGCAACTGTTCCAGCTGTTCGCGGGGATGTGTCTGCAAATCGTCAAAACGGAGGATATAAAACCGGTCTTTTAAACGCTCGCGTCCTTGCGACAGCGCTTGTTGATTCGCCTTAATCCAATATTCCAAAGAAGCAGCCGGAAGCAGCCGGTGCGTCTTGGGGGGCGCGATCCCGAATAGAGGGCCCCAATTATATAGCTGTGCCTGGTTATTGCCTGTGGCAATGTCCAGACCGTGCCGGATGACCAGAATAAATTTAAAATCCGGAAAGTGCCGGTTCAAATAGTCCAAATAAATGTGTGAGTTCGGTTCTTTCCAGCCCCATCCGGAATAAGCCGGATCCGCTTTCCCGCTCGCCGCAAGTAGGTTTTTCACTCGAATGAGCGGCCATATTCCCCGTCCTGATCCTCGATGATCGTGACCGTGCAACATCAGATCAAGGGCCGCCGAAATCAGAATAAGCCATTCGCCGGACGTGATCCGGCCTGTTTTCTTCATTCTTTTTTCAAAAAGCGTCAGACCTTTGATGACTTGTGTATGGAGATGCTTTTGTCGGCAAAACCAAGCCGGTCGTTTGAACAACAATGTGAACCACAGATTATCGAGCGCGTCGTTGAGATCCGAGCCCATGTAATAGCCGAGATCCGTTAAAATCTTTGCGACGACCCGGGTGCCGCTGCCTCCGACTCCGCCGATGACCACGGGCCCATTTTTCGTCCAGTCATTCATGGCATCCCATTTCTTCGGGCGGCAGGCGGTCGAAAATCGATGGATTATAGCCTTCATACAGCCGAGAGGGAGGGATATCTTTTTTGGGATAAAAGATTCTCAGTGTCCGGGACCGATCGTAGTATTGATCCACGATTTTGAGGGCCTGATTTTCGTTTCCGCACCAGCAGACGTCTTCCGGACAAATCGTATCGACCGGATGAAATTCAATGCGGTCGGAAAGGATATTCCCCATTGTTTTAGCAATCTGCTGGCAGGGGTAAACGTTGCCTTCGTGATCAATGTAAATGTATTGCCGGCCGGCCCAACAGGCCATTCCCCGGGTCCGGCATCCTTCCAGCAACAGCTTGTAACTGTGAGGCGTATCCCAAAGCGTCCGGAGCTCGTCGAGTTCGCTTCTGGTGTAATCCCGCGGGTAAATCTTTCCAGAGGCGGTTTTGTCGGCGCTCCACAAAGGTCCCACCAGGCCGTTCATAATCAGCGGGATCCCGAGGGCTTCGCATCTTTTCTTGTATGCAGCAATCCGGTCGAAGCGGCCCGGAATCGCGACCAGGCCAATATAGATTTCCGCTCCCGTTTCTTTCATTTTTTTTGCCTTGTCAAAGAAAGCGTCGATATCCGGGATGACGGTATCGTGCAGCGTGCATCCGATCCCCAGCTTGTTCGTATCGGTTGCTTCGAGAAACGGCTTGATGACTTTATTCCAGTCCGCGGCCAGATTGGTCGAGAAGCTGACGTTGAAAATGTTCGATCGGGTGTTGCAAATCGATTGAACGCCCGCCAGAAGTTCGGCAGAGGTGAATATTTCGCCGCCCACGCCGATCCTCAGGCTGATGCGGCGGGGGATTTTCTTGATTTGTCTGATGATGCGCTCAAATGTGTCTGCGTCGAATAGATTGTCTTGTTCCTTCCAGGATGCGATACAATAAGGACAGTCCAGGTTGCATTTATGATATTTGATCTGATAACGGATTCCCAAATACGACAAAGGGGCGGGTTTTTCTCTACGACGAAAAAAGCGCATATTGGAAAGGAGCGATCGTATCATGAGGCCTCTTGATCCGGCGGTTGGACAAGCAAGACAAACTTTGTTTTTATTAACGATCTCATAATTATATTTACGTCTGGAGCTGTTCTTTTTCAGTCGTCTTCCCGGTCTTGTGACCTTTAGGTTACGAAAGCCGGGAACCAGTTCAAATATTCCTGGATGCCGGCTTTCGCTGGCATGACAGATGTAGGTTCAATTATGAGACCGTTAATAAATATGGTATTGTCATAAAAACAGAAGTCCTTTTAGACACGAGATTATACGCTCAATTTACGCAAAATCCAGTCATAATAGGGCCGCGCATTACTCAGGTCGAAATCGTCATAAAGGCGCAGTGTGATATCCGGAAAAGGCCTGAAAGCGGCTTACGGGTTTCAGAATCCGCCACACTCATAGACCGGCGGTGAGGCAAATCCCTGATGGCCCGGTTCTATTCACAGCAGCGGGACAAGCCTTCGTTCCACAAGACGTCTCGACTTGGCGAGCTCAACATTACCTTGACAGGAAATCCGCCTTTCCTTAATCTTTCTCCGAATTGAAAGAAGGATCCGTAAAGCCGATGACAACATCTTCCCATTTCCGCTTCGACTTCGACACGCCGGTGGATCGCCGCAATACCGCCTCCGTCAAGTGGGATCGCTATCGCGGGAGAGACGTTGTGCCGATGTGGGTGGCGGATATGGATTTTCAAGCGCCGCCCGCCGTCCTTGAGGCGCTGTCCGATCATGTGCGACACGGTGTGTTCGGATACACCTACCCATCAGCAGAACTGACGGCGACGGTTGTCGCCATGTTGAAGGATCGCCACAACTGGCCGGTGAAACCCGAATGGCTTGTCTGGCTTCCGGGCCTGGTCACGGGAATCAACGTCGCCTGCCGGGCGGTCGGAAGCGCGGGCGATGCGGTGATGACGGCGACGCCTGTCTATCCGCCGTTTCTGTCCGCGCCGTCGCTCGGCGGTCGCGATCTGATCGACGTTTTGCACACCGAAGAGACAATGCGATACGGTTTTGATTTCGGTGTCCTCGAAAAAGCCGTCACGTCCAAAACGAAACTCTTCTTGCTTTGCAATCCGCAAAATCCGACGGGGCGCGTTTTTTCAAAAGACGAACTTCTGAAGCTCGCCGACATTTGTCTTCGGCACGGCGTCGTCATCTGTTCCGATGAAATCCATTGTGATTTGGTACTCGACGCGGATAAAAATCACGTGTCGCTTGCCGCGCTGGATGAAACCATCGCCGCGCGAACGATCACGCTTTTAGCGCCGAGTAAAACTTACAACATTCCCGGTCTGGGCTGTTCGGTGGCCGTCATTCCCGATAAAGGCCTTCGCGCCGCTTTTCGAAGAACAATGGACGGTATCGTGCCGCATGTAAACGCCGCGGGGCTTGTCGCGGCGCTTGCCGCCTGGCGGGATTCGGACAACTGGCGTCTGGCGCTTCTTGATTATCTGAGAGGCAATCGCGAGCTTGTGAAAAATTTCATCTTGCAAACCTCCGGGTTGAATATGTCGCATGTCGAAGCCACCTATCTGGCCTGGATCGACTGCCGCAAGCTCCCCGTAGAAAATCCTGCTGCTTTTTTTGAAGAAGCGGGCGTCGGGCTTTCCGACGGACGCGACTTCGGCGCGCCGGGATTCGTCCGCCTGAACTTCGGCTGTTGCCGGGCGCTGCTTTCGGAGGTTCTGACCAGGATGACGCTGGGACTTTCCCGTCTTTGATTCCATCGACTTACCTTTTCGATTTATCCTAGAGTTTCGCCGAAAAATAGTGTATCGCTGCCTGAAACTACAGAGGGTGAACAGACCGGGTTTTGACAACAATAATCTTTAAGGAGAGGACATTCATGGCGGATAAGAATCTGGTGTATCGAGGCAAATCAAAGGACGTCTATAAAATTTCAAGCGGCGCGCACAAGGGAAAATACCGGTTTGTCTTTACCGACCGGGCCACCGGCTATATGGAAAACGGCAAGCCGGTTTTCGATCCCGGCTATGATGTTGTCGTGGGCGAGATTCCTGGAAAAGGCGCCATTGCCTGCCGTTTTGCCTCACATTTTTTTAAACTGCTTCAGGCCAGAGGGCTTGCGACCCATTACATCGATACGATCAGCGACAATGAAATGATCGTTGAACCGGCGATACCTTTGGGCATGAAGGTGGCGGTTTCCGGCGTCGCGGGGGCCGAGCCGCTTTCCAATCTGGAATTCACCTGGCGCAATAACGCCACCGGAAGTTTCTGGCGGCGCTATCCGTTTGTCCGTCCCTGCAAAAACGTTCACAAGGTGGTCGAGGCGTGGACCAAAGGCGACAGTGATATTCTGATTACGCTGGAGGCCCTGGAGGAAACCGGCGCTTTGACGAAAAAGGAAATTGCCGAAAGCGTGAAGCTGGTCAAGAAAATCGCCGATATTGTGTCGAAGGAATTTACTTCTAAAGGCCTGCATGTCATCGACGGCAAATTTGAACTGGGCCGACTGAAATACGGAGATGGAAAAATCGTGCTGATTGACGAGATTTCTCCCGATGTCCTGCGCGTCTGCCGCGGCTACAAGTCCGACAAAGACGGCCATTGCACGGTGTTCAAAAAGTGCGCCGTGACGAATGAGGCCGGCGGCAAGCGGACCATTAAAAATAAAAACCAGGTTCCGGCTGCGCAATTTATCAACGTATTTCTGTAGCCGCCGCGCTTTGACGGCGACGGCAAATCTCAGCTTACATCCAGGTGCCTGCCGGGCGATAGTTAATCCGGCGGGCGCTTTTCGGGGAAATATTTTTGTTCGACTGTTTTTTTTCTTGACGTAAGCCCGCTAGGGTGCTCATGTTTCGTCCGAAAAAAAGTTTTAAACGGAGTGTATTCAATGCAGGAGCGCGCGAATATGACCAGGGAAGGGCTTTTAGAGGCATTGGCCGGACAGAATCAAAAACTTAAGGTGTGTGAGAAAAAATTAAGGTCGCTTGAAGATGAAAACGCCCGTTACCGGGATTTTCTTGATGAGTCGGGGCTGATCGGTTGTTTCGAAACGGATCTTAAAGGACATCTGATCTACACCAACCGCCGGAACTACGAGGCGTTGGGGTATGATAAAGAAACATTTCTGAACGAAGGCGCGGTTTTCGCCTCCGATGAGGATCAGGCGCGTCTACGTCTGGCCTTTGTAAACACAAGAAAAAGCGGCCGGTCCTGCATCGTGGACTATCGCCTCCGTCACAAAAACGGCGAGATCCGGATTGTTGAGACCGAAATTTCGCTGATTCGGAATAAGGCGGGAAATCCCGTGGGCTATCGTGGTGTCAGTCGGGATGTGACTGAGCGCAGAATGCTCATGTCTGAATTGCAGCGGTATAAAGATTTTGTCGAGGATGTTGAGGACGGCTGCTACGAACTCGATCTGAAGGGATACAACACCTTCTGCAATCGGGCGACCGAGCGCATTATGGGATATTCCCGCGGAGAACTTGCCCGGGTCAATCATAAGGTTTTCACACGGTCGGAGGATGCCGGAACAATCCGAGCAATTTTCGAAGAAATTTACCGGACCGGTCGACCGGCCGAGCCGTATCAGCGCCAGGTGATCCGAAAGGACGGTGAAATTCGATTCGTGATGACGTCCACCTCGCCCAGACGAGACAGTGACGGGAAAATCATCGGTTTCCGCGGCATCATTCAGGATGTCACCGAGCGCAAAAAGCTGGAGGAAAAAGAGCGAAAACTTCTGGAGCGGCTTCAACAGTCGCAGAAGCTTGAGTCTATCGGGACTCTGGCCGGAGGTGTTGCTCACGATTTCAACAATCTGC
The DNA here is from genome assembly GCA_964443625.1 of uncultured Smithella sp. Taxonomy (GTDB): domain Bacteria; phylum Desulfobacterota; class Syntrophia; order Syntrophales; family Smithellaceae; genus UBA8904. The sequence continues at coordinate 12,140 of CAYUDM010000040.1, forward strand.
TGATGGGCATTCTGGGATACACCTCGCTGATGCTTTTGGATCTCGACCCTGCGCACCCTTACTATGAAAAACTCAAAGCCATCGAAACCATTGTGCGAAGCGGCGCAGATTTAAGCAAGCAACTGCTTGGGTTTGCCCAGGGTGGACGTTACGAAGTCGTGCCGATTAACGTCAATGAGCTCATCGAAAAGACGGCGTCCATCTTCGGTCGGACCAAAAAGGAGATCACGCTCCAGACGACGTTGCTGCCGACGCTGTGGAGCGTCGAGGCGGACCCGGCGCAGATCGAGCAGGTGCTCATGAATCTGTTTGTCAACGCTTGGCAGGCCATGCCGGGCGGAGGCTCTATCTATCTGGAATCTCAAAACGTCATTTTAGATGAACAATTTGTTAAAGCCTTTGATGTTGCCCCCGGCCCGTTCGTCAAGATTACAGTGACCGACACGGGGATTGGAATGGACGATTTCGTCAAGGCAAGGATTTTTGAGCCGTTTTTCACCACGAAGACGATGGGGCGAGGAACGGGAATCGGCCTGGCTTCCGTCTATGGAATCGTCCGGGGTCATAAGGGGATCATCACCGTCTATAGTGAAAAAGGCCAGGGGGCCAACTTCAATATCTACCTGCCCGCCTCGGACAAGACGGCAGAGGCTGCTGATGTTCGCCCCGTTGCACAGAGCGTTCGGGGAAATGAAACGATTCTTCTGGTTGAAGATGAACCGCTTATCGCTCAGGTGAATACGGAAATTCTGGAGACTCTCGGGTATCAGGTGATCAATGCATCCACCGGCGAGGAGGCGGTGGAGGTCTATCGGGAACGGCGCGAACAGATAGATTTGGTGATTATGGATATGATCATGCCGGGTTGCGGAGGCGGCCCGGCCGTTGACAAAATCACCGACATCAATCCGGAGGTCAGGATCCTTCTTTCCAGCGGCTACAGTCTCAACGGTATGATTAAAGATGTGATGAACCGCGGCGGAATCCGAAGCTTTATTCAAAAACCGTTTTTGATCAATGAGCTGTCGGAGAAAATCCGGGAAATCCTTGCCAGAAAACAATAAAACAGATCTTGCAGACAGCGGCCCGGACGTCTTGCTAAAATCCCCCGTTCGGACTTCAGGTTTGTGTCATTCCTTTGCCTGCCGGTCAGATCGGCAATCCTCCTGGAATGTTTGCCGTATTACTGCGCGCTGCTTTTCTTTCCAACAGATCCGCTTATAACCGCTAAAATAATCCGGCGCCGGAAGAAAAAAAGCGTCGCCGGCAGCATCAAGATCAACGCTGCGATTGCGCAGGCGGCAGCCAGGCCGTAATGCGCGGCGCCCCAACCGAACGCCACAGCCGGCAAAAGAGCATATCGAACGACGATCCGGAGCGCTTGGTTGTTTTCGATCGCGCGGGCCAGAGGTGGTGAATAACGATAATACACATCCACCAGCTTTCGTCCCGGCACGCTGGTCATCAGGCAGACATCGCGGAATTGTCTCAAAACGAGCACGTGTTTTTCCTGCGGCGAGCCGTAGGCCGCTGTCGCGATAAAGCATCCTCCGCCGCCTCCACCGCCTCCGCCTATCGGGATAATCCCGGAGGTCGTTGTAAACGACCAGGTATGAGCCGTAGAAAGAGGGTCGCCTTCGGAATCCTGAATATCCGTTGAAAGGGTCGCGATGTAAGTCGTGTTGGAGGTAAGCTGATCGTCCGGAACAAAAGTCGCTATTCGGGTGGCCGCGTTATAGCTGATAGTTCCGGAAACCCCATTCAGAGTGAATGTGGCGTTGTTGATGGTGGCGGCATTCATTGCTTCGCTGAATGTCGCCGTTACGGACGTCGCCGTTCCCACGCCGCGAGCGCCGTTTAGGGGGGTTACGGCCGTCACGGAAGGCGGCAAACCTTTTTGCGTGAGCGTGAAGGTCTTATCTGCGACGGTAACGATGGCTGTTCGGGAAAGCCCCTGATTATTGGCTTGCGCCGCGTAATGGATCGTTGCGCTGTCGCTTCCGCTCGTTCCTGAGGTGATCGAAAGCCACGATACATTACTTGTCGCGTTCCAGGTGCACGTCCCTGTCGCTGCAAGCGCAAGCTCGCCGGTTGTCGCGACGGCGTCAATGGTTTCCGTCGCAGGCGTAAGCGCATAGTCGCAGTAGCTCATGTCCAGCGTTTGAAAAAAAAGCGCCTGATAAGGCGGCAACTGGCAGGCGTAATTCATCGTCATCCGGATGCGAAACAGGCCCGCCGGCCGTCCGGCCGAGGCGCCCCAGCTGTTGAGCGCGATCCAGTAGTGGTTATCCGGATTCGGGTCTTCGTCGTTGTACCCGACGATCAAAACGGCATGACCGCCCGCTTCATCCTCATTATAGGTGATGCCGCAGTAGGGATCGTTGATCCACAAGGCGGATTCCGGTTCATTGTCCCAGAAGTCGAAAAAATCGTTCCAGGAAGCGCTGTCGGCCAAGAAGTAGCCCAGAAAGACGGCTTTGCCCTGGTTGAGAACATTTTTGATGTTGACGATAGCCTGCGCCTGAGAAACGCCCGTTGTGGCAATGGTTTCAACGGCGTCGATCCGCTCGATCAGGTAGCGCGGCGTCTTGGCGACGGCCGAGCACCGGGTCAAACTGTAAACGTTGCCTGTGTAGGCCGCGCCGGGATTCGACCACGGGACGGTATAAAGGGTCGTGTTGTAAAAAATCTGAAGATCCGACAGCCATCCGCCTTCGCAGGCATTGGGTTTGACGCTGTTGCAGACATCCTGAAATTCCACCGAGAGCCGATCCTTCGTGCCGGTTGAGTTATACAGGGCGATTTCGATAAGCCCCGTTCCGGCCCAGGCCCAGCAATTTCCGCACTGTCCCTGATTGCGTTCACTGGGGGTGTACTCCAGGCGGTCGATCAAATTGATCGAGGTTGGGGCAAGCACGGCCTGGGCGTCGGATAGTTTTCGGGTCAACTGCGGGCTCATCGGCGCTTTTTTGGCCGTAGCATAATCGTCGATCCATTGCTGAAGCGTTTCCGGATCCGGCTTCATGATCGGATAAGCGGTTGTTCTTTGGGCAAAACTTGCCGTGGCGCACAAGAGGGCGGTCAGGAAAAACGAGACCGCCAACAAGTTTTTGGAGGGAAAAAGGAATCGGGTCACAATGCATGTCCTACTTTTTGGATTTCAGAGCCGGAAAGTCGAATAAAACGGGCGTGCAGGTTCCCTTTTTGATCACAAGGACGCTACCCGGAAGGACTTTGCCGACGCGGAGGTCATGGGTTTTAACAAAGGTTTCATCCGGATGCCGGAAAGACTCATCGTACAGAGAAAAGGTACGACCGTCGAGCTTTACAATACCTTCTTCTATGGTTTCCAGCGGTTCAAAGGAAAATCGTACGTCAAACCGCCTGCCTTGACTGCCGTTTGTTTCGGTTGTCTCCGAGAGAGAAACAATTGTCGCCCGGCCGACATAGGATTTGTAACTGCAAGCCCCGCCGATCTTTTTTGTGTTTCCGTTTCCCGGGGCGGCGGCCCATCCGCAGGCCAGAAAAATGAAAATCCAAAAAAAGGCACAAGCGGTAAGAAAGACGGTTTTGTAAGGGAATTGTTTCATGGTTTCAGACCGTTTCCGGACAGAGTGTTTGGAATTTAATCATAGCGTTCATTTCATCGGCAAAAAGCCGGACCGACTTGAGAAGTTTTTATCCTTGCCTGCTGTGAGGGAGAGATGATACAAGCGGCCGGATTCTTAAATCAATTCCCTTGATCTGCCCTGCTACCGGCAGGTTTTTTCAGTTCGGACGCGGGCCATTTCGTGCAGCGAATCCTTTTTGGGGTGGATAGTTCCTCCGATGAGATAAAATACAGGGTTTCCGAAAGGAGAATTTATGCCGGACTTTTTATTGCCGTTGATCGTGATCTTCATTGTTACTCCGATGGTGATCGGCCCCTTTGTGGTTAAATTCAGCCACTGGATTTCGGCAAGAGCCGTGATTGAGCCTGTCTTGCCCGCGGCGCTTACCGACAAGACAAAAACATTCATCGACCAGTCAAAAGTTGAATTGGAAGCCCTAGGTTTTCAATTTACCGGTTATCTGCGCATGGCGGACTATATGCCGAAGATGACCTGTTATTTTGGTCTGTTCCGGAACGACGCAGGCCAATCGGCGGCCATGGCAGCTGTGATGGAACATGCCTCCGGCCGCAGCCTTCAGTATTGCGAATTCAGCGTCACGTATTCCAACGGCCGCGTCATCGACGTCAACAATTCCCCCGAAAGCGGCGGATACAGCATTCCTGATAAGGCTGTCTATCGTTATCCGAAAGTGTCATCGATCAGAAAACTCTTTGAAATTTTCCAGTGGGTCACCGCGCGCGATACCAAAAAATCCGTTCCGGTGGGGCTCGCAGGCGGTCGGGAAGCGGAAATGGTTGCCCAGGCGCTTGAGAAGGAAGCTGCGATTCAGGCCCAACGGGGATTTTATGTTTTAAACGACAACCGGACGCGGTATCGCCTCAGCTGGAAAGGCGCGTTTATTCTGACGGAAAGGCAGGTCTTCCCCTTTAAGCAGATGATTTCGTATCTCGATCGGCGGGCTGCAAAAAAAGCGACAGCCGGCATGCCGTCAACCGGCGCCGTCTAAATCGGGTTTACTTTATTTTATCTCTACCAGGGATGCGTTTCACGCGGGAAACGATGTCACCATTTCGGAGAAAAATTAAACATGGAAATCCTGATCAATCTTGTATATTCAATTTCCTCGTAAGAGGATAAATCCAACGGACAAAGGAAATCTCAATGAGCAGGTACTGGACTGAGAAAGTCAAAAACATCAAGCCCTACGTGCCGGGGGAACAGCCGAAGGACCGGACGTATGTCAAACTCAACACCAACGAGAATCCGTATCCGCCGTCGCCGAAAGTATTCGACGCGATCCGGCGCGCAACCGATGAAACGCTGCGTCTCTACCCCGACCCGCAAAGTGACGCGCTGCGCGAGGCGATTGCAGCGCGCTTCGGTCTGAAAAAAGACAATACTTTTATCGGCAACGGCTCCGACGAGCTTTTGGCTTTCTGCTTTCCGGCCTTTTTCGAACCGGAAGGCAAGCCGATTCTCTTTGCCGAAATCACCTACAGCTTCTATCCGGTGTATGCTGAATTTTTCGGAGTTGCCTACCGGTTGATTCCCGTCGATGAAAATTTCAATGTTTTGCTGGATGGTTATTTTTCAGAAAACGGAGGCATCCTGATTGCCAACCCCAACGCGCCCACCGGAAAAGGACTGACTCTGGAAACCGTTGAAACGATCGTCGGGCGCAATCCCGAAAGCGTTGTGATTCTGGATGAGGCCTATATCGATTTCGGCGGGACGACGGCGGCATCTTTGATTCCGCGTTATCCGAATCTGCTGGTCGTCCGGACGCTGTCCAAATCCTATTCGCTGGCCGGGTTGCGGGTGGGGTTTGCGCTGGGGCATGAAGACCTGATTGAAGGCCTTGCCCGGGTGCGGGATTCCATCAACTCCTATACTGTGGATCGTCTGGCGCAGGCCGGCGCCCGCGCCGCCCTCGAAGACGACGCCTATTTTCAGGAAACCCGCTCAAAGATCGTCAAAACCCGCGATCGCGTGTCACAGGCGCTTGCCTTGCAGGGGTTTCGTGTGATTCCGTCCGAGGCCAATTTCGTCTTCATCAGCCACCCGTTGATGCCCGCCCGCTCGCTCTTTGCCGGCTTGCGGGAAAAGGGCGTGCTGGTGCGCTATTTCGATAAACGAAAGATTGATCACTGTCTTCGGGTGACAATCGGAACCGATGAAGAAATGGACCGCTTTCTGAAAGCGGTGGAAGAAATTTGCAAGGCGTAAGATGAAAAAAAATTCGGGCGGGCTCTTTGCGGGCCCGCCCTTTGTTTTTGCTACTTGATGCCTTCCCGATCCAGAATCAGCCGCGCCGCCCGCCAGCCGTTGAGCTGGCAGGAGCCGACACCGTGCCAGGCCTGCGTCCAGTTGCTGGCGATAAACACGTTTTCAATCGGCGTGGTGTTGGGAATTTTCTGCCACTGATCCGGCGTCAGATTGAATCCATAGACCACGCCGCCTTTGTTGAGCGTGTAGCGTTCAATCGTCCGCGGCGTGAAACCCTCCTTCACTTCAATGTTTTTCGGATCCGCCAGTTCGGGGATCACCTTGGCCGCAAGCGATATGAGTTCATCGACTTTCTGCGCCTTGAGCTTGAGGTAAGCTGCCCGGTCTTCCGGCCAGAACCCGATATCGGCGTAAGCGTCGAGCTTGACCACGGATTTGCCGGCTGGCGCGTAAACCGGATCGCCCAGGTTCGTATAGAGGGTCATGGCCACCGCGCCGTTTGCGTAATCGCCTTTCATCATCGCGTCGTAATTTTTCACGCTGTCGAGATGCGTATTATAGAAGATTTCCGTATCTTCATATCCCAGAGCCGCGAGATCGATGTTGAGCCCCAGATACACGCCGAAGAGCGAATTGGCCGGTTTGAGGGATTCGAGCTTCTCGATATAGGCGGCAGGCAGGTTCTCTTTGCCGATCAGCTTGTAGGACAGCTGGTACGGATCGGTATTGGCGACGATATAGCGGGCGGTGTAGGTTTGCCCTTTTGCCGTGACCACGCCGGTGGCGCGGCCGTCTTCAAGCAGGATTTTCGTCACCAGTGTGCTGGTTTTGACCGTGCCCCCCAATTCGCGGATGCGCTCGGCGTATCCGTCGGAAAGCGCCTGCGAGGTTCCTTTGATATGCCAGGTGCCGTCGCTCAAGTAGCTTTCGGTTGCCGCCATGAAAATCAGCGCGGACTCCTCCGGCACCGGCGCGCCATAGTACACCCACAATTGAGAGACCACTGCCTTGAGCGCTTCGTCTTTGAAACAGTAATCCATCAGGTCTTTTACGGTGCGGTCTTTCCATTTAAAGAAAGTCCGCTGGCGCAGCGGCACCAGAACCTGCGTCATCGTGGCGCGAACCTTTCCGTAGCGGAAAAGATCGCGAAGCTCGAGCATGTCGGTAAACAGATCGGCGCACAGGGTATGAAACTTGTCGATGCCTTCGGCTTCGGCAGGCCATTTCTTTTTGAGTTCCTCTTTGAAGCCGGGCCAGTTCGGCGGCAAGGTGATATCCACGCCGGGGAAGACGGCCCGGTAGAAATGCGGCACTTCGTAAATCTCTACTTTTTTATCGACGCCGGTCAATTTCAGCAGGCGGTACAGGCCGCGGTCTTTTTTTCCGGGGCCGCCTCCGGCCATTTCATGCAAGGCTGTGTCAAAGACAAAGTCCCCTCGGCGAAACTTGGAGGTGCTGCCCCCGACTACAAAGTGCTTTTCCAGGACCAGGACTTTCTGCCCCTTTACGGCCAGGTGGGCGGCGGCGGAAAGCCCGGCCATTCCCGAGCCGATGACAATCACGTCATAGTCGGTCTCCGGCGAGTGTTTGGCCGCAGTTGCGGCAGGGGAAATCAAGATCAGTGCGGTAAAGACAATCAACGAGACGATTTTCAGGACGGCAGGTTTTGTGTGCATGAGGCACCTCCCTCGGGGATATTTGAAGGCATCGTCCCACCAACGGGATCGGTTGTCAAGAAGTTGAAAAGAGAGCAGGCAGGAGGAATTGCCGGGCTCAGACCCGGCGGGCGCCATAAAAAAGCCCCCGGTAGCGCGGGCTCCGGGGGCGAGATTTCTTTCTCAGACTGAATCAACACCGGTCTGATGCGGCATTGGCCTGAAACGCTTATTCCGTAACTTTTTTCTCCACTGTGTCGGCGGCGCTCTTTACGGCGTCGGCTGTTTTTTCCACGCCCGTATCCAGAGTGTCTTTTGCAGCCTGGGCGCCTTCATCGATCTTTTTACCGGCTTCATCCACGGCTTCACCGACGGCTTCCTTCGTTGCTTCAGCGCCTTCGCTGACGGCTTCTGTCGTCTGCTCGATGGCTTCATCAGCCGCTTTGCCGGCTTCTTCCAGCGCGCCTTCTTTTTCACAGGCGGAAATGCCGACCACGAGAATGCCGATCGCTAAAATGGAAAAAAGACCCTTCAAAAATGAAAATACATTTTTTTAAATGATGGCCCCTCCTGTTTTCCTGAATTTGATGGTGTGGCTTTTGGCCTCAGTCAGAGGCCTATCAGGTTCGCTTTTAAAAATCAAGCCGCGAAAGACGTTTTCCAGGGTTACGAGTTGTGCGGAAGGATGTCGTCAAAAAGGGCGTTGACGGCATCATGATAGCGATCCATGTGACGCGCTTTTTTTATCTGCTTTCGCAGTTTCTCATCGTTTTTGAGAAACCCTCCCAGATACGTCCACACCTCTTTCATTTTATTGATAAGATGAGACGGACCGGAGAGTCGCTCGGCGTAGCGGGCAAGCAAATCGTCGTGAAAGGCGCGAAGCACGCGCACTTTTTCATCATAGAGCCGATCTGTACCGGATCGAATCGCTTCTGCCAGAAAAGGATCGGACAGAAGTCCTCGGCCGATCATGAAGCGAGAGACCGACGGAAAACGACTGCGCAACGTTTGAAACGCTTCGAGCGAATCAATGTCGCCATTATAAACAACAGGGTGTTTTGAGAGCTTCAGGCATTGTTCGAACCGGTCAAGGTCGACGTTGCCCTCGTACATCTGCGCGCCGGTTCTGGGATGAATGATCAGTTCCTTAATCGGATAGCGATTGAAAATCGGCGTTAGTTCGAAAATATCGTCCGGGTCTTTCAAGCCAAGCCGAAGCTTGATTGACAGTTGCGGTTTGACAGCGGGCATCGCCCGATCCAGAAAGGCTTCGATCCGGTCGGGATAGCACAACATGCCAGAACCTCTTCCCTTTTTGACGACCATGGGAAAAGGGCAGCCGAGATTCCAATTCACCGATTCATATCCCAGATCAAACAAGAAGTTGGCGAGCACGGCGAAATCGTCGGGGCGCGAACTCATGATCTGCGGGATGGAGGGGATGCCCGTGTTGTGGTCCGGGTGGAATTCAGCAAAAAGGCTTTTGCCCGATCTCATTTTGGGAGATGACGAAATAAACGGCGTGATGGCCAGATCGACCCCCGTGAAATATAGCGGAAAAAGATTTCGGAAAATCCGGTCGGTCATGCCCTGCAGAGGGGCAAGATAAATCTTGAGACTTGAGGTAAATCCGATGTCGTCATGGTTACTCATATGGCACTCGCTTTTTTCGGATGAAGAGGCGTTTGTCAAGTGGATAGTGATGCGGGCAAAATCGAGTCGGCGTCAAACGGAGGAAATCTCTGTATGGCGGTCCCTGTGAAGCGCTATTTTTTGATGATGACCGGCGCCAGGAATGTTTTCGACTGCCAGTATTCGCACTCCGGCGGTGGATTAACCCGGCAGATTTCGCCACTGATGCAATCGTCGGGAAAGCCCGCGTGATTAAGCGCTTGTCGATGCGGCGGGCTGAACGACTCCACCTCGTCGGAATAGTAGGTGAAGACGCCGCCGGTCTTCAGCAATCGGCGGGCCTGTTTGAAAAACCCATAATGCTGGCAGTGAACTTCATCCAAAGTCATGGGATACGTGTCGAACAAAATGCCATTGAAAGATCCGCAGGCCAGATGATCGACAACATCCTGCCAGAAGCCCTCATAGACGATGGTTTGAACTTTTGCGGTCCGGGCGAAGTGCAAGGCATTTTGATAAACATTCCGATTGGCTTCGATAATGACGTGTTCCGTGACAGGTCCTGCCTGAATGAAAGCCGCCGAAATGCCCAGCCCGAAACCTACTTCCAGCACTTTCCCGCCACGGGAAGCGGCAATCCGGGCAAGTGACCTCATATAAGGTTCTTCCCAGTTTTCCATGACCGGGTGACCGAGAATTTTTAAAACGCTGCGGGCGTTGTCGAATTCCGCGGGACTTTCACGCCATAAATTACGATCGGAAGGAAATCCGATCTGCCTTCTTGACTCCAGTGTTTCCCGGTAGAGATTATTTGTGATCAAAAGTTTTCCTTTCTGAAGATCGTCTTCACTTTAATCGCAAGCCGCCCGTCGTTCAAATTGCTCGGCCGATTCCCCTCGCTCACGAATCCAGCGGTTATCGAGTTTGCCCAGCACCTGATGAAACTTTTTGCCAGTCGGCGGGGTCAGATCGGAGACGCACTCAACTTTAAGCGTGAGGGCCGGATGAAGCCCCGAGAGATTTTCCCGCACCTTCGGCCAGAAGGAATCTGAATATTGCGGACCAGGAACAACTTTAACGACGATTAAATCAATCGCCTCCTGAACTATCTGGAAGGCGCGAATGAAATCGATCAGGTTCCATCCCGGACGGTCGTGCGGAAAAGCGAAGTTGACCGCGTCGTAGAGATTGCGCGGATTGATTTCCGATCCGTCGGGTAACACGATGAAGTTCACGTCCCGGCCTTCCGTCAGGCGCATGACCGGTCCATTAAAGCCGCATTCGCAGACGCCTTCGCCCAGATCGACGCCGCGGTCGCCCGTGCCGTAGCGTATGAAAGGCATCGTGTAATTATACAAGTTGGTAATAACGATGCGGCCGTTTTTCCCCTTGGCGACCGGCTGTCCGTTTTGGCCTACAATTTCAATCCAGGTATTGGCCAGGTTGGGATGCATCCGGTCGGGATGCACCGGGCACTGCCAGGCGAGATTGCCGACTTCCTCGCAGCTGTAGTAATCCGCGACGGGGCATCGGAAGACTTCTGTAAGCAACCTCCGGACATGACCGAAAAGCATCTCGACATTGGAAATGATAATCCTCGGACTGGGCGGGGTAATGCCGTGATCCTTCATGGCCAACGCAACCTCCCAGAGGATGGAAGGGCGACCGACGATCATAGGCGCTTTCGTTTTACAGATCAGATCGATTTGCTCATCCATCGGGATGTCGCGAAACAACCTCACACGTGAGTGCGGGCCGACCCGCACGATCGTGGAATCAGCGGGGCTTTTACGCTCCGGCCCTACATCAATCGCTTTCAGCGGAAAGGTCATGCCGGAATGACGACTGTAGGCGTCGAGAAATACCACCTTGCGGAAAGCCTGTTCAAAAAAGTTCATATAGACCGTGACGGGGGTTCCGGTGGTGCCGGTGGTCTGCTTGACGGCCAGACTTTCCGGCTGGCTTCCGTGCGCGAGATAGGACGAGGGTCCGCCCGCCATGAGGTCGATTCGGGAGATAACCGGAAGGGAGGGAAGTTCGTCAATTCCCCGGATACCGCCCGGCCGGATGCCCGCCCGGTCAAACGCCTTCCGGTAAAAAGGCACGTTTCGATACGCGTGAGAGACGGCATCGCGGATGCAACGGTTGACGATATTCATGCTTTTGCGCGGCAGAAAGCGAAGCATTTCGGACGTCCGAAGGATAATGAATTGCGCTGGTATTTAAGACAAAAATATCAAGCTGTCAATAAAGAATGGATGTTATGGCACAACAGAAGAACTTTATCGATGGAATGGAGAGGCTTCACACCGGAAAAGTCGCGCTTATCCTGGATTTTGCCGCACGATGTTCTTGACACGAATCCAAGTATTCCTTATAGTCCTGCGCGATTATATAGAAGGATCTCGCAAAGCGGGTCTTGGCGTCCCTATGGCATACCGCATCCGCGATGTTTTCATCGCACTGATTCTGGCCGTCTTTCTTGCGCCTTTGGTCGTCTCTATCTGCATCTTTATTTTTCTTTTTTACGGCCGGCCGATTTTCTATTCGGAAAAGCGGGTGGGGCTGCATGGCGCGATTTTTACGATTTACAAGTTCCGAACGCTGAATAAGGCAGCCAAAACAAGACGGCCTGCCGGCGATCTCGAAGGCAGAATCGCGAAAAACGGAACGCCCGATCATTGCCGTGGCCCATTTTGCCAGTTTCTTCGTCGCTCCAGTCTCGATGAACTGCCCCAGATCTGGAATGTTTTGAAGGGAGACATGTCCATTGTCGGTCCCCGGCCGATGCCGCGCCATGAGCTGAATCACCGCTTCGGGGCCGATGCGGTGAAGGTCACGTCCGTCCGTCCGGGGTTGACGGGTTTGTGGCAGATCAGCGGCCGAAATGATCTGGCCGACGATCAGCGCCGCGCGCTCGATCTTTACTATGTGGAGACAAGAAACAGCCGGCTGGACGGTTTGATCCTTCTTAAAACGCTTTTAGCCGTCGTTTCCGGTCGCGGCGCCTACTAGAGGGGCAGAGCATTCCGAAAATCTTTCGATCAACGGTACAGACGATGCGCATTCTTCAGGTCATGAAATGGATTTCCAGCGTGGAAGATACCGGCGGCAAAATCCGGTCGTTTCGGATCGGCCGTGCGCTTTCCGCCTTCGCGCAGGTCGATGCCGCCGGATTTGTCCTTCCAGGGGATGACCCAGACGGCGGTTGTGAACATCTGTCGCATTATCAGCGTTTATTTCCGCTGCCGATTTGCCGGGGCGCGGTTGCAGCCGGTGAAGCCCTGAGGGCTTTTGCAGGCGGGCTTTCGTTGCGAACAGGGCGTTTTTCCCCAGCGGTGTTTTCTTCTTTTATGAAAAACATTGTGACACCCGGCCACTATGATGCCATTCAGGTTGAAGAACTTCCCCTGATGAGTGCGGTCTGCGGACGCCTCTCCGATACGCCCGTCGTCTACAGCTCCCACAATGTCGAATCGGCATTGTCACCGGATCTGTTTGCCCGCCGGAATGTTCTTTTAAGGCAAATAGCGGGGATAGAAGCACTTAGGACGCTGATCGAAGAACAAAAGGCTATGGCCCGCAGCTGTGCCTGCCTGGCTGTTTCGGAGCACGACCGCGATGCGCTCGTCGGGCTGGCCGGCGGCGACAAAACGCCGGTTTACGTTTTGCCCAACTGCGCGCCCGATCGCTTTCAACCGGGGCCACCGGCGGGTTCCGATGCGGTGTTGCTCACAACTGGCTCTTTCGGCTGGTACCCCAACCGCGAAGGTCTTTTGTGGTTTTTGGATGAGGTACTGCCCGTCTTGCGACGCGAGAATCCTTCTTTGCTGATCCGGGTTGCCGGAAGCGGGATCGATTCCTGGTTTCGGCGGATCCTTGCGGGAAAGGGAATCCAGATTCATCCCGATGTCCCCGATATGCTTCCTTTCTTGCAGGAAGCCCGGTTGCTGTTCGTTCCGTTGAGGATCGGCGCCGGAACCAGAATCAAAATTCTGGAGGCCTGGGCGGCCGGCCTGCCGGTTATTTCCACCTCTTGCGGAGCGGAGGGTCTGAACGGCCGACCGGATGGCGACATCCTCATCGCGGATGATGCGGCAAGCTTTGCCCGTGCGATGCGCGCTGTTTATCAAGATGACCGCCTTTATGCGAGACTTCGGTCTGAGGGATTAAACCGGGCCCAGTCGCTTCGCTGGTCGTCTTTAGCCGGGCCGCTGAAAACCATTTACGCCGATATTCTGCGGGGCGCAGGGGGAAAGCCTTGAAAATCGCCGTCAATGCCCGGATGCTTACGCAGAGAAAACCCGGCGGAATCGCAACGTATGCCCGGGAAACCCTTCGTCGCATCACGCGGACGCATCCGGAGCATGATTTTCTGTTCATCGTTGATCGGCCGTTTGCCAATCGCGCGGAGTATCCGGCCAATGTTTCCGTGGTCAGAACGTTTCCGTCCTTTCATCCGCTTTTGTGGTATCCCTGGTTTGAATGGGCCGTTCCGGGCATCTTAAAAAAGTATGGCCCCGATGTTTTCCTGTCGCTGGACGGCTACGTTTCTCTTGCCGCGGATGTGCCGACGGTTGATGTGATTTGTGATCTGAATTTTCACCATTATCCCGGCGACCTGCCTTCGAGGATCAGCCGTTACTACAACACCTATTTCCCCAAGTATGCAAAAAAAGCAAAAGCGATTGCCACCATATCAGACTATTCGAAGCAGGACATTGTCCGCCTGTATGGCGAGCCGGCCTCTAAAATCACCGTCACCTGGTGCGGTGTGGGCGACGCGTTTTTGCCGCTTGGCGAGGGAGAGGCAAAAAGCATCCGCGAGGATCTGACCGGCGGCGCGCCTTATTTTTTGTCTGTCGGTGCAGTGCACCCCCGGAAGAATCTGTCTCGCCTGATCGAAGCGTTCGGTCAGTTCAAGGCCAAGACAAGCGCGGAGCTGAAACTCGTGCTGGCCGGACCGATGCTTTTTAAAACCGGAGAGCTCTTCCAGGTCTGGAATCAAAGTCTTCACAAGAAAGATATTCTTTTCACGGGCCCCGTCTCCAACACGTGCCTGGCCGCGATTTACGGCGGCGCCGAGGCTCTGCTTTTCGTGTCTTATTTTGAAGGGTTCGGCATCCCGGCGCTCGAGGCGATGGCTTGTGAGGTTCCCGTGGTGGCCGCAAACCGAACCTCACTGCCTGAAGTCTGCGGTCAGGCGGCCCGCTATGTCGATCCGTTTTCCGTCGATGACATTGCCCGCGCCATGGAAGATATTTTCTACGACGAAGATTTGCGCGCCCACCTTATAGAGACCGGTCGCCGGCAGAAAGAAAACTTCAGCTGGGACAAGACCGCCGATCTCTTGTGGCAGGCAATAGAGAGGGGCCTTTCATGACCGCGCTGGAAATTGTCTTCTTTGTGCTTGCAGGTCTCGTTGTTTACACCTACGCGGGATACGGCGCCTGCATGATTCTTTTCGCGGCGGCAAAAGACCGCCTGACCCGGCCGCCTCAGGCGGCCGGCGGTGACGGCTATGAACCGACCGTCACCCTCATCGTTGCGGCTTTTAATGAGGAGGCCTGGCTCGCTAAAAAGATCGAAAATTCGCTCGCGCTGGACTATCCCCAGGAGAAATTCGCCATTATGTTTGTGACCGACGGGTCCACCGACGGCTTTTCAGACATCCTCGGAAGATATCCCCGCATAATGCATCTTCACCAAACCGAACGGCTGGGAAAGACGGCGGCTATGAATCGCGGCATGAAGGTTGTCGAGTCGCCGATTGTCGTTTTTTCTGACGCTAACGCGATGCTCAATCGCGAAGCTATCCGCAAAATCGTGGCAGAATTTCGCGATGCGCGCGTGGGATGCGTCTGTGGTGAAAAACGCCTATGGAAAGACGATCAGGCCGAAGCGACGGAGGCCGGTGAAGGATTCTACTGGCGCTATGAATCGAGAATCAAGGCGGCGGAGACGCGTTTGGGTTCGTGTATCGGCGCGGCCGGAGAACTCTTTGCCGTCCGGAGGGATCTGTTTACGGAAGTTCCGGAAGATACGATTCTTGACGATTTCACGATTTCTCTGGGCATTGCGCTTCG
>CAYUDM010000041.1:0-27349 GCA_964443625.1 uncultured Smithella sp.
TATCCACACCGTTTAAACAGTCCTGTCCGTATTCGGCGGCAGGACCGCTCAGAGGTCCGGTATAGCCGATTACGATTTCATTGGCGAACGAAAGGGTCGTCCAGCCGATCAAGAGAATTGCTGCTGAAAAAAAGATAAAGCCCGCACGTTTCCTCATGTTTCACTCCTCCCTTTCCCTTCTTGATGTCATAAGCCCGTCCGGGACTCATCGGGCGCGTATCGCAGAATTCTTCCAAACGGTGATAACGTAACAAAATTTCTGGCATTTAGCAAGAGCGCAAAAAGTTCTTGATGTCCGCGCAACGATGCGGACTTGACACGTCCTTGTGCTTGGCGCAGAGTTGCTTAAAAGCAAACAGACGGAGTGTCTTTTGATATGAATGAAGAAACGATTCGATGTGTGACGGAGGCGATGATGGAGGATTGGATTGCGCGCGCGGGCGACAATTCCAGGCTGCGAGTTAATTTCAACATTCACCAACAACCGGACGATCCCATTCAGCGATTGTTTATCGCCGCCCGTCGGGATTCCTACTTCCGACCTCATCGCCACCCGGGCAAACGTGAATTCGCGATCGTGTTGTCGGGACGGTTTGCAATTTTTATCTTTGATGATTCAGGCTGCGTCACGTCGAGAATTGAGGCCGGTCCCGCCGAATCGGTGCGCGCTTTGGAAATTCCGGTGGATAGATGGCATACGTGGGTGCCGCTTGAAGATGCCTCCGTTTTTTTT
The DNA here is from genome assembly GCA_964443625.1 of uncultured Smithella sp. Lineage (GTDB taxonomy): Bacteria > Desulfobacterota > Syntrophia > Syntrophales > Smithellaceae > UBA8904. Next base: position 734 of record CAYUDM010000041.1, read on the forward strand.
GAGGTCAAACCCGGTCCCTACGATCCGCAAACGGCGGCTGAGTTCGCGACATGGTCTCCTGTGGAAGGCTCTCCGGATGTTGGAGCCTTTTGCCGATGCCTGATGGAGGCGCAAGCGGGTGAGTGCGTGCGCGCACATCGCATTCTTAAATAGAGGCGATTTCTTCCAGGACGGTGATTTCCGGCTTTCCGCCCAGCAGCGCCGCGCTGGCCGCGAAGAAGGCCTTAAAGTGTGGTGTGCCGGAATGGAAGTCCAGCGCGGCCTTGTCCGTGTACTGCTCCACGACAATCAACAGGTTGGGATTTTTCGCGTCTTTGTTGAGGGAATACAGTTTTGTTCCTTCTTCTTTGGAGACTTGGGCGATCAGAGCCTTAAATGCCGACAGCGCTTCATCCATCTTTCCTTCCCGGATAGGTAACTTGGCGATAACCGTTAACATGGCGGATCCTCCATTAAGGTTTATTGATGGCTTCATAACACAGATAGTCAGATGGTGGCAAGTAAACGATGTGCTTAGGTTGCCGAAGGTGTATCGCATGTCACAGGTTTCGGATTATGCGCTTGACAAAATTAAAGGCTTTTCCCTATACTCGCGAAGTCAGGCGGCCTGTCATTTACGAACCACGGCGGGAATCCGTCACAGCCTTTCATCGTTTGCGGACAAAAGAAATTATTTCAGGTTTGATCGGGAGATAAACATGGCGAAAATCGACGCGTTTTTTCAGTTGATGCATGACCACAAAGCATCCGACCTTCACTTGGTATCCGGTCAGCAGCCGGCCATTCGAATCCGGGGGGATCTGGAACGGATCAAATACGACGTTCTGAACAACGACATGCTCAAAGTGTTGTTGTATGAGATCACGCCGGAACACAAGATCAAGCAATTCGAGGAAACCGGCGATGTTGACTTCGCCTATGAAATTCCCAATCTGGCCCGCTACCGCGCCAACTATTTTCAGCAGAAGTACGGCATCGCCGCGGTTTTCCGGGAAATTCCGCAAAAGATATCGAGCTGCGCCGAGCTGGGCATGCCGTCGGTCGTTTCGAAGCTGGCATTATTGCCCAGAGGCCTGGTTTTAGTGACCGGACCTACAGGAAGCGGCAAATCCACAACGCTTGCCGCCATCGTCGATGAAGCCAATCGGTTGCGTAAAGACCACATCATCACCGTCGAAGATCCGATCGAATTCGTCCATAAAAGCAAGAGCTGTATTGTCAACCACCGTGAGGTCGGCATTCACACGAAGTCATTTTCCGCGGCGCTGCGCGGCGCACTGCGCGAGGATCCGGATATCATCTTGGTCGGTGAAATGCGCGATCTGGAAACGACGGCGCTCGCTATTGAAGCCGCTTCCACCGGCCATCTGGTTTTTGCCACCGTCCACACGACCTCTGCCGTCAAGACAGTGGATCGCGTGGTCGAGATCTTTCCCGAATCGGAACAGCTCCAGATCCGCTCGACGCTGGCCGACGGGTTGCGGGCGGTGATTTCCCAGGTTATCTTCAAGCGGGTGGATGATTCCCGCATGGACTCCAACGGCCGTTGTGTGGCGCTTGAAATTCTGATTGCGAACTCCGCCGTGCGCAATCTGATCCGGGAACAGAAGACCTACCAGATTCCATCCATGATGCAGGCCGGCAAGAAATACGGCATGCAAATGCTCGACGACGCGATTATGGATCTGTATAACCGCGGCTGGGTCAGCGGGGAGGATGCGTATCTGAAATCCAACGAAAAGGGAAGATTCCGTCCGCTTTTGAAATACCCGCCGACGGATTTCACAGAGGCCTAAAGGGAGGCTGCCATGAGAAAACCGGAAGTCGATCACATTTTGACAAAAATGCTCGAGTCCAACATCAATATCTCCGACTTGATTTTGACGGTGGACAAGCCCTTTCAGGTTGAAGCCTCGGGCGTTTTGGTGCCGGTGGAGCTCGAACCGCATTTCGAGCGCCTGACGCCTTTTCAGACGGAAACCTTTGCGATGAATCTGATCAACCAGGATCATCGTCTGCTGGAAACGCTCATTAATGAAGGATCCTGCGACTTATCCTATGAGCTGCCGGGAATCGCGCGTTTCCGAGTTAATATTTTTTCCCAGCGGGGCCAGTACTCCATCGTTTTGAGAAAACTCGAAACCATGATTCCCAGTTTCGAAGAACTGGGGCTGCCTGAGGCTTACCGCCGCGTCGCCACGGAAAAAAACGGCATCGTGCTGGTTACGGGCGCCACCGGGTCCGGTAAAACGACGTCACTGGCCGCCGTCATCAACGAAATCAACGAGAAAAATCCGGTTCATATTATTACGCTTGAAGACCCGATTGAATATACCCACACGCAGAAGAAAGCCACCATCAATCAGCGGGAACTGGGCAAGGATTTCGACACTTTTGCCAACGGTCTGCGCGCTGCGCTGCGCCAGGCGCCCAAAGTCATTTTGGTGGGTGAAATGCGCGACCGGGAATCCGTAGAAATCGCGTTCAACGCGGCGGAAACAGGCCATCTGGTTTTGAGTACGCTGCACACCATCGACGCGGGGCAGACGGTCAACCGTATTTTGGGTATGTTTTCGATTGAGGAAGAAAATCAGGTGCGCACAAGACTGGCGGACTCATTACGCTGGATTGTGTGTCAGCGTCTGCTGCCCAAAGTCGGCGGCGGGCGGGTGGCGGCCTTCGAGGCGCTGGGAACGTCGTTGCGCGTCAAGGACATTGTGCTGCATGGCGAAACGGAAGGTAAAACTTACCAGGACATTATCCAGCAGGGGAAGGCCTTCGGGATGGTGACATTCGACAATTGCATCGTCGAATTGTTTGATAAAGGATTAATCACCGAAGAAACGGCTCGGGCGTACGCCTCCAACCGGTCCAATGTCAGCCGGGGCATTGACGGAATAAAACATGCCCGCGGTGAAAAAACAACCGATCTGGGCAAGCTGGAAGTTGACCGGTCTTACGGTAAGGCCAAGGATTCTCCCTGGCGGTAAGAGGCTCGAGACTGTTTTTCGAAAGCCGGCGCAGAATTCATGCAGGTTCAGGGTAACCGTTCATCGATGAAGGAGAACAAGTGATGACCGACGACAAACAAAAATCTTCCGGCAGACCGGCGGAAGGCGGAATTGATTATTCGGGCAGGCCGTTTGGCTACATGGCCCCGGACCGCGAGACCGCGATGGTCTGTGAGCAGGATCCGGTAATTCGCGATAAAATTGTCGGAGATCTCAAGAAAATGGGATTCGAAACGGCGCAGCCGGCATCATTCCGCGAGGCGCTGAAATTCATGCGCTTTCATGTGTTCAATTTGATCGTCGTGGACGAGGATTTTGACACGGGCGTGTGGGAGACCAACAATGTGCTGCGCTATCTGGAAGGCCTCAATATGGCAACGCGAAGGCAGTCCTTTGTCGCGTTGATCAGCGCATCATTGCCCACGATGGACAGTCTTCAAGCTTACAGCAAGAGCGTTAATTTCATCATCAACAAGCGTGATGTGCTCGGGATGGACCAGCTTCTGCGCCAGGCCATGGCCGAGTACGAAGACTTCTACCACGTCTATAAAGATATGTCGCGTCGATAAAGAGCCTGAGTTGCCGGAAAGATTAAATTTTATGCCGGATTTGATCGGCTAGATCCATTTCTCCCGCTTTCTCACAGGCCTCGGCCAACGCACGCAGACTCGACGGTGAAGCCTGCAACGACACTTCCCGCGAAAACGCCGCCATCGCTTCCGAATAATATTTTGCTTCCATGAGGGAATGTCCTAAACGATGACAGTAAGCCGCCGCCGAATCGGGCTTTCGGCAAATGGCTTGTTCGTATGCCGCCCGGGCGTCGCCGACGCGCCCCATGCCGATGAGCAGGTCTCCCAGTGCGCAATGATACAGACCTTGCTCCGGCGAGATCTCCAAGCATTCCCGTATAAGCCGTTTTGCGGCGGCGATATCCCCGAATTGTCGGTGTAGATCCGCCGCCTGAAACAGATAGCGGTCCGCATCGTCCGGATCAATCCGGCAGGCCTGCCGGAAGGCGCTTTCAGCCTGATGCGTCAGTCCATTTGCGAAAAGCGCTTCGCCGAGTTTGCAGAAAAAGACGGGGTTGTCCGTTTCCAGCTCGGTCAAGCGCGCGAAAACCGTGTGGGCCTCATCGAATTGCTTGGCCAAAAGGCAGGCATTGCCCATCTCCGTTAAAATGCCGATATCGTCCGGTTGCGCCGCCACGGCGCGCCGACACAAGGCCACCAGGAGGTCGGGTCGGTTTTCCTGTTTGTGGATGCGGGCCAGTTCGTCAAAGGCAAAGCCGGTGAAAATACGCCGACTCAGTTCCCGCTCAAAGAGCTGTTCCCAGTAGAAAATCGACTGTTCCTTGTCTTTCATGTCCCAGAAGGTCCAGGCCAGGCGCAGCATAACGGATTCATCATCGGGAGCGTGCGAGATCATTTCGGCAAGCAGGGCCGCCGCGTCCTGGTATCGTTTTTGGGCAATTAGATGATCCGCTTGATCCAGTAAAGTTTTTTTTTCTTTATCTTCGTAGGTCATGGCAAAAAAATGGGGGAGAAGATCTCCCCCGAAAGGTTTTTCAGCAACTGCAGGAACCGCCGCATCCACCGCCCGCCGATGAAAGGTTGGAGCTCAGTTTGAACCCCGATCCCTGAGGCGTGGTGATGAAGTCAATATTAATCGGCTTGGCTTGCTCCCACAGATCTTTTTCGATAACAAATTTCGTTCCTTTTTCGTCGAACACTTCGTCTTCATTTCGCTGCTCGTCCAGAGCCATGCCCAGAGAGGGCCCGCCTCAACCAATCGTGGAAGTAATGCGGATTGCGGCTTCCGTTCCCTTGTCCTTCAGAAAGTCTTTGATAACTTCCGAAGCCGAGTCTGTGACTGTCAACATGTAATCTCCTCCTTTTTATACGATGTCTTTATGGGACATCAATCTTTTTGCTAACTTATCCATAACGCGCTTCTTGTCAACCTTATTTTTTATGCGTTCTTCATAAGTCCGGTATTAGAAGAAAACCCCTTATGAAGTTGACAGATCCCGGGGCCTTGCTTATGATCAAGCAAAAAATGAGGTGCAACATGCGGATTGCCGCTTTGGGGATCATGATCTGTGCGCTTGTCCTGGCTGGTTCCGTCCGGGCTGAGAATTTTACGGTTTCCGGAAATATGACCGCGGTCGTGCGTTATGAGCTCAAACAGACGATTACGGCGGGTGACGACATGAAGAAACTGATGCTGAGTTTTGTCGAGCCGGAAAGTTTCGATTCTCCCACCTATCGTCAGCGGATTGGAAACTTCAAGCTGTCTTTGACGCCCGAGGCATCCCACCGGACCAAGACAACCGACGCCCGCGGCAACACAATTATTGCGGCGCACTGGGCCGAAGTTCCCCCGGCTGTTGAAGCCGTCGTGTCTTTTGACGCCACAACGGTGACGGGTCTGGTATCGGTTTCTTCGGAGGCTCCTTTCCCCCCGGTCGATATCGACGACGACCTGCGTGTTTATCTGGAGGCATCGGAGCTTGTTCAGACGCAGGATCCGGCGATCGCTGAACTGGCGCAAAGGTTGATGAGGGACGTAAAGACGCAGTTTGATGCGGTGCAGAAGGTGGTCTCCTGGGTGGTGGATTCCGTGCGCTACGTCAATTCGCCGCACCAATATGATGCGCTCTATACACTCCGATCGGGAACGGGGAACTGCCAGAACTATTCACATCTGACGGCCGCGTTGCTGCGCCATGTCGGGATCCCCGTACGCATCGTCAACGGAGTCACTCTCGACTCGCCGTTTGATGTGACCTGGGAGAGAGGAACGGTGACGTTCAAGATGGGGCAGGGACGTCATTCCTGGGTGGAAGTCTGGTTTCCGGGATCGGGATGGGTTCCCTACGATCCGCAGAATATGCAGTATTTTGTGTCGAGCCGGTTTGTCCGGATTGAGGTGGGCGTTGACAATGCCGAGACCAAAAACGACGGGCTGGTCCGCTGGATTGCTTCAGCCGATGCAAAACAGCGTCCCCGGTTGCGGGAAACCGTCGGCGCGGATGTTGTGTCGGATATCGCCGAGGTTAAGGCTAGGCGGGAAAAGTTCGGCCCGAAAAATCTGCTTTTGGGGCCGGAGGTCCGGGTGCAATTTACAAAAATTGAAATGCCTCCCGCGCCGCCTCCCGCCCCGCCGGTTTTGCCGGAAGATAAAAAGAAGCTTCGCTATGATGTGCCTTTTGTCTTCGGCAATCTCTCGTTTCCCGAGGATGTGGATTTTGCCTTTCCCCGTCAAACCCGCACAACCGGCGAGAAGACATTTGAAATGTCCAAAACGTTCCTGGTGGAGACGGCTGAGTACGTCACGACCAGAGCCACGCAATATGCGCAGGTTGTGGAGTTTGACAAGCCAATCCGGTTACACAGCGTCGCTTTAGCGCTGCACAAGTTCGGCGGAGAGGGGTGGCTGTGGGTGGATATCTATCTAGATGACAAGGGCAGTCCCGGAAAGCCTGTTGCGACGACCAAGCTAATCAATCTGGACGACCTATCCGGCCGACCGGGCTACCGCTGGGAAGTTTTTGAGTTCGAGAAAAAAGAGAGGCCGGAATTCATGCCCGGCGCGTATTGGATCGCACTCGGGTTTTCCGATTTTCCCGTGGTCAACTGGTTTTATACATACGGCAAACCGATTGGCCCTGTTTACGGAACGCGTTATAAGGGCATCCTGGATGAAAATTGGAGCGGTGCGCTGAATTATGAATTCAATTATAAAATAGAAGGAATGACGGTTAAGTAGCGTTGCTCGAATCGGCGAGAATTTTGGCCCTGGCGGCCGCGAGCGTTTCGTCGAAATATTTTTCCAAACGGTCGTTGCCTCCCCGTAATTGATTGACCACCGCACAGGCCCAATCCAGATAGGCTGTTCTTCTTTCAATCGGCCAGGAATGCGGGGGCAGATGTGCGACGTCGCGGACATTGTTAATTTTATCGGCCAGTTTGATCTGTCTGGCCCGCTGTGAGAGGTGCGCCGCGGTAAGGATCTGGTTTTGTTTTCTTTCGGCCTTGGGCAGCGCCTTGTCGTCGGTGACCTCCAAAATAACGGACAGCACCTCTTGGCCGAAGCGTTTCAGGATTTCGTCGGCCGTCGCATCCGTATCTTCGAGGGTGTCGTGGAGCAGGGCCGCCGAAAGTGTCACGGGATCATCGATGCCGCCTTGTGTCCAAAGCAAGCGTACGACTTCGATGGGATGATTGATGTAGGGAGACTGCTGAGCGTCTTTTCGTCGTTGCCGGCGGTGCTTTTCGGCGGCAAAGGACAAGGCGTCGACAACCAGACTCAGATCAACCGGCATAGATCCTCCAGATTGGGTGTCCTTCTCTATCACAAATCGCCAAGAGCTTGCAATTCTTTTGTATTTTGTGTGTTTGAGATAATCGCGAAAGTGTGTTAGACACCGAACCAATCCTGGCGGCCGCTCACTGACACAACCGCAATCAGATACAAAAAGGCGACGGATGCAGAAAATAATTTTTGAAAAACCAGATATCGCTTTTTTGAAGAAAAACTTCGCGCTTTTCGATATGCACTTCCATACGCGCTACACAGACGGTCGCAATCGGGTTGAGGCGATAGCGCGCCGGGCCCGGGCCCTGGGCATCGGTGTGGCGATCACCGATCATAATGACATTCGTGGCGCGCTGGAACTGGCTCGCTATCGGGATGTTCCCTCCATTGCCGGCATTGAAATTACTTCCCGCGAAGGGACGCATGTTCTCGTCTATTTCAGTCAGATCGGGGAGTTGGAAACGTTTTTCAACTGTCACGTCCGCCCGGCTTTGGGGCCCAGTGTCATGAGTTCGACTGGTCTTTGCATGGATGAAGTTTTATCGGCGGCAAGCCGGTTTGACGCCTTAACCGTCTTTCCGCATCCCTTCTGTCCGACCTATGTGGGGATCTGCAACCTTCACCTTGAAGCATCGAACCTGAATGCCGTGCTGAACCGGGTCGACGCCATCGAAGTTATCAACGCTGAAAATCTGCGCCGCTGGAATCTCAAGGCCGCAAAGCTCGGCCGTGATCTGCAAAAGCCCGTCACGGGCGGCAGCGACGGTCATTTTTTATCGTCTTTGGGTTTAGTTCTCACGATGGCGCCATGCGAACCCACAGCGAAAGCGATGCTGGCCGCGATCCGGCAAAAGCGGGCGATGGTGATAGGCAAAGAGACCAACCTGCTGAGGAAGATGGCGGCGGGCGGCGCGAAGGTCCAGGTGGGGGTCTCACGGTATCCGGAGCTTTTGGGGAAAAATCTCCGCTTCAGTTACCGTGTGCTGCATGCGACGTCCTGCACCATCCGGGACCGTGTTAAAGTCGGTGTCCGGGCGATGAGAGAGGATCGGGCCGGCTGGCCTTTGTAAGCCATTTCCCTGAAAGGGCGGGTTACATGACTCGAACGCCGTTTGCCTCTTTTCAAAACGTTATTTTCTTTTTCTTCCTTTCGGTTGTGACCGTATTTTTGGGCTACCTACTCAAGCCGTTTTTTTTCGCAATCTTCTGGGCGGTCCTCATTGCCGCGATCTTTGCGCCGCTCAACCGCCGCTTAACCCGGTCGCTTCGACGGCCGAATCTCTGCGCGGGCCTGACATTGGCCGGTGTCGTCGTCGCCATGATCCTTCCAGTCGGACTGCTGGTGAGCCTTCTGGTTGCCGAGGCGATCGACATTTATTCCTCCCTGCACGCCTCGACCGATGATTGGGTGGCCAAGATTCAGCAAATCGTCTCGTCGCTCAGCGGTCATCCGATCCTCGATAAGCTGCAGATCAATGAGGAATTCATTGCCGGGAAATCCGTTGAAGTGATGAAAGCGGTATCGGACTTTCTTGTGAAAAATCTCACGGCGCTGACGCAAAACACAGTGATGTTTCTCGTCCAGTTCGCCGTCATGCTCTATTGTCTGTACTACTTTCTGCGCGACAGCGACAGTTTTACCGATATTTTTACGCGCTACATGCCCGTGGACAGGCGCCACACGATTCTGTTTGTGTCCGAATTTCTGACCACCGCCAAAGCAACCTTGAAATTTACATTTGTCATCGGCGGCATTCAGGGATTTCTGGGTGGCTTAATTTTTTATATTGTGGGGATTGAACGGGCGCTGGTCTGGGGCGTCCTCATGCTGGGCTTGTCCGTTGTGCCGGCGGTGGGCTGTTCGCTCATCTGGGCGCCCGCCGGCATCATTTTGCTTATCCAAGGCCATATCTGGCAGGGGGTTACAGTGCTGATTTTCGGCGCCGTGGTGATCAGCAGCATTGACACGCTTCTGCGTCCGGTGCTTCTGGGCAAAGACATCCGGATGCATTCCCTGTTGATTTTTTTATCCACGCTGGGCGGATTAGCTCTTTTCGGCTTCAGTGGATTTGTCCTGGGCCCGGTCATTGCCTCTTTGTTTCTCGCGATCTGGAAACTGTTTGCCGAACTTTACCGTCAGGAAGAGATTTCAAGGCCGGAATCTTCCGGATGATATGACCGGCTGGCAGTCCGGGCTTTACGGGCGAAACAAAAAACGCCACAGAGCGTCGCGGTCTTGCGGCTGGGCATAGGCGATGCCGATCCGGGGCGTCGCCTCAATTTGTTCGGAAATCACAGGCGGTGCGTCCTCAATCCACAACTGCTCGCCTGCCGTTACATCCCAGCCGTTCAATGTCAGATCGATTCCCATCGCCTGACAAAGCTTAGCCGGACCGTCCGTTAACGGCCGTCCCGTTTTTTGCCGCCGGGCTTCCATGATCCGGACGCCGTCTTGCGGGAGGATAGACCGAATCAGAACCGCGCAGGGATTGCCTTTCGCTTGCGTGACCAGATTCAAAAGATGATGCATGCCGTAAGTGAAATAAACATAGGCATGTCCCGGCGGGCCGAACATGACGGCGTTGCGTTTTGTTTTCCCGCGATGGGCATGGCAGGCGCTGTCCGAAACGCCGCAATAGGCTTCCGTTTCAACGATGATTCCGGACAGGATTTGACCGTCGAGCCGGCGCATGAGTCTTTTCCCCAAAAGATTGCGGGCGACGCAAACTGTGTCGCGTTTATAAAAATGCCTTTCCAAAACGGCTGTGTGTCGTGTCACGGCTGCGATGATCCTCCGGATTTGATCTTGACTTCATCAGGGGTTCGTTTTAAGACCTCCTCCTAGTCTTGAATGCACGGTTTGTCAATGGTGGCGGGCTGAAAATGGCAGGGTTTCCGTGTTGTGCGAAGCCCGGTTCGCAGTGCAAAATACATTACACGAAAAAATGCGGGAAGAAGGTGGCGGATGCCCAACGGCATACAGCGAAAAATCAGTATATTTGAGTTGTTATGACCTTTCGGCATAAGATGTTTCGATGGCATGGATTGTGCCTTAACGCGAGACGTTCGCCTGTGTTCATAAACGGTTAATCATTTTAGGAGAGCAATGCATGAGCAAGGAAAAAGGAATCGTGGCCGTTTTCCCCGGTCAGGGATCACAACGAACCGGAATGGGAAAGGATTTCTTTGATGAAATGCCGACCTGTCGGCAGGTCTATGAAGAGGCGTCCGACGCTTTGGGCCTGGACGTTTCAGCCCTTTGTTTTGAGGAAGATCCGCGCCTGAACCTCACGGAGTATACGCAACCCTGCATCGTGACGACGGAAATCGCAATGATGCGGGGGCTTGCCGAGCGGTTCGGTTTTCAGGCCGACTATTTCGGCGGACATTCGTTGGGTGAATTCACCGCATTGACCGCTGCGGGTGTGATGCCCTTCGCGTCGACGGTAAAGATTGTCCGGCAGCGTGGAAAACTCATGCAGGAAGCCGTCCCGGTCGGGGTGGGATCGATGGCCGCCGTGATATCCGAAGGGATCGATGTGGACGCGCTCAGGCAGGCGCTTTCGGGTTTACCCATCGATCTGGCCAACATCAATTCGGCCAATCAGGTGGTCATCAGCGGCGACGCTACTGCGTTGCCCGAGGCGGAAAGCCGGATCAAAAAGCTCTTTGAACCGCCCAAGACCTATCGATTTGTGCAGCTCAATGTCAGCGCGCCGTTTCATAGCCGCTTTATGAAGGGGATTGAAGAGCCTTTTGCCGGCGTGCTCAGGGATGATCTCGGATCATTTGACGTGAGGTCCGCGCCTTTAGTCACATCGAATTATTCCGGATTTTATCACGAGGCAAAGCCGGATTCGGTGGTGGCAAACTTGGTCAGTCAATTATCCAATTCTGTCCGCTGGCGGGACAATATGCAGGCGCTGGCTTCCCGCGCCACGCAGGTTTATGAAATCGGTCCGGGGCGTCCACTGAGAGAATTTTTTAAATCCGTTGGCGTGACCTGCGAGTCGGTAACGGGTCTTTCCGCGGCGGAAAGAACCTTTGCAAAAACCTGAACCGTAAAAATCAAACGACTTACGAGGATATAATGAAAGGAATATCATGGACTTAAGCTTCAGCGACAACCAAATTCAGTATGTGGAAACCGTGCGCAAGCTCGTGAAAAATGAAATTACGCCCCATATTCTGGAGCTCGAAAAAGCCCATCAGTTTCCCTGGGCGATCATCAACAAGGCCTGGGAGATGGGTGTCATTAATTTATGTATTCCCGAATCCATCAAAGGGTTTGAAATCGACGTCTATACGACGGCGCTGATCATTGAGGAAATATCTTACGGTGACACGGGCATTTCCACATCGGCCATGTGCAACGATCTGGCCAATGTGGTCATCAGCCAGCATGGGACGGATGAACAGAAAGAAAGGTTTTTGCGGCCGTTTGTCGAAAAGCCGCTTTTGGCCTCTTTTTGTCTGACGGAACCGGGCGCGGGCTCCGATAATTCGCTCATGACGAGCTTCATCGCCAAGCGCGATGACGGCACGTATGTCTTAAACGGGGCCAAATGCTTTATCACCAATGCGTCTTACGCCTCGCAGTTTACCGTCCTTTGCAAGGTGGGCAAGCCCACCAGTAACTTCATGGCCTGTGTGGTGATTCCGGTTGAACCCGTCAGCTCCGTTGAACTGCCGGATGTGGGCAACGCCCCGCGTGAAATCGATGTGCCCACCGGTGGAAAGATCATCATCGGCAAGCCCGAAGACAAGCTGGGACAGAGGCTTTCCAACACCGCGACCGTCACGTTTGAAGATGTGATCATTCATCCGGATCAGATTATCGGCGATCGCCGCTTCGGCTTCAAATATATTGTGGATGTGCTGGACTACGCGCGTCCGATGGTGGCGGCCATCGGTCTGGGACTGGCCAAGCGCGCCCTCGATGTCACGCGGGAGTACACCCGCGAACGCAAACAGTTCGGGCAGCGCCTGTGCGATCTGCCGGTCGCGCGCGACATGATTACGACCATGTGGAAGAAAGTCGAGCTGGCCGAATTGTCGCTGATGAAGGCAGCCTGGAAAATCGCCACGAAGGCCGACGATGCGGGCATCTATGCGTCGCTGGCGAAAAATACCTGCGCGGAGGCGGCGCTCTTTTGCGCCAACGAAGGACTGCATCTTCACGGGGGATACGGGTTTACCACCGACTATGAAATTTCAAAGCTGGCGCGCGACGCGCATATCATCGATATTTACGAAGGCGTCCGCGAGGTACAGAACATGATTATTGGACGGGAGATCGTTTAGGCATGTTGTATCTGCACGGCATGGGGCATTTCAATCCTGAAGAGGTTATTTCCAACCACTTTTTGGAAGAGCTCGATATCGGCACGAACAATGAGTGGATTCTCGATCGGGTGGGCATTGTCAACCGTCGAACAGTTTTGCCGCTTGATTACATCCGCCGAACGAAAAATGCCGACTACCGGGAAGCCTATGACGTGCGACGCTACACCAACGCCCAGATGGCTGCCCGTGCGGCGCGCCTGGCTCTGGACCGGGCCGGATTGACCCTTGGCGACATCGGCATGATCGTGGCGGGCAGTTCGTCGCCCGATCATATCGCTCCGGCGGAGTCCTCTTCCATTGCCGCCGAGCTGGGGATTGACGTGCCGTGTCTGGATATGAACTCGGCGTGCAGTTCTTTCGGGATGCAGATTAATTTCCTGTCCAGGATGCAGGCCGAAACCCTGCCGCCCTATGTGCTGGTTGTGGATTCCGAGACACTCACCAAAGCCGTCAATTATGCGGACCGTTCCATGGCCGTTTTGTTCGGCGACGGAAGTGCCGCCGCGGTCGTGTCACCGACCGTTCGTTCGCGCGCGACATTTAGCGAGTGCAGTTTCGCGTCTAGGCCGTCGGCCTGGGAAAAGGTCGGGATCAACCATCTGTGGCGATTCTATCAAGACGGAAACGCCGTGCAGGGTTTTGCCATCCGGACGACCACCGAAGGCGTCAAGCGTTTTCAGGAAGCGGCCGGAGCCAAAGCGAAGCGTTTTATTTTTATCGGCCATCAGGCCAATTTAAGCATGTTGACGACTGTCTGCGAGCGGACGGGTATCGCACCGGAGAATCACTGGTATGGCGTGGATCAGTTTGGCAACACCGGATGTTGCAGCGCGCCGTCCGTTCTGTCCGCGCACTGGGAGGATCTGCAAGACGGAGATTACGTGGCGATGTCTATTGTCGGGGCGGGGCTTGCGTGGGCGCATATTTTGTTGAAAGTGGAGGATGGCAATAATGGATAAACCGGTTGCATTGGTTACGGGAGGAGCCACCGGCATCGGCGCAGCCTGCTGCCGCGCGCTGGCCGCGGACGGTTTCCGCGTGGGTGTGCACTACCGAAAAAGCTCGGAGAAAGCCAAAGCCCTGCTTGCGGATATTCAAGACGGATTTCTGGTTCAGGCGGATCTGGCGCAGATCGATCAGATCGACGCGATGGTCGCAGGTCTGAAAGAGACCGCCGGAAGGGTCGATGTCCTGGTTAACAACGCCGGTCAGTCGATCAATGCCGACATTATTACAATGAAGGTAGAGCAGTTCGACGAACAACGGGCCTTGTCCCGCGGCGTGTGGTATCTGACCAAACGCCTATTGCGGCAGTTCATGATGCGGGCGAAAACGGGGCGCATTATCAATATCTCCAGCGTGGTGGGGCACACGGGCAATCCCGGTCAGATCGCCTACACGATGGAAAAAGCGGCGCTCGATGCCTTTACGAAATCGCTCGCCCAGGAAATGGCGGGCCGCAATATTTTAATCAATTCCGTCGCGCCCGGATTCATCGAAACGGATATGACCGGGGAACTGCCGGCGGAGGTCAAAGATCGGATTTTGTCCAACATTCCGCTGGGCCGCATCGGCAGACCTGAAGAAATTGCCGAAGTCGTCGCGTTTCTGGCAACCCATGGCAGCTACGTTCATGGCTCCGTGATCCATGTCAACGGAGGCCTTTATGGAGGCTGATGCGGGCATCATCGAAGAAGTGCTGGCGCTCGTGCCGCAGCAAAAACCCTTTCGTTTCATCGATGAGATTCTTTCGTTGAGCGAGGATGAGATTGTCGGGGCCTACCGGTTTCGCGAAGATGAGTTTTTCTATTCGGGCCATTTCCCCGGCCGGCCGATTACGCCGGGCGTGATTTTGGTGGAATCCATGGCGCAGATCGGTGTGGTGGCCTACGGCATGTATCTTCTGTCCTGTTCGAAAAAGGTCAGGCCCAGCGAAATGAAAGGGCCGCTCAGCCTGTTTTCGCTGGCGGAAGACATTGAGTTCAAGGGCATTGTTAAACCCGGCGAACGGGTGATTGTCAGAGGAAAGAAGATTTACATGCGCAAAGGCGCTCTAAAGGTTGAAACCGTGATGGAACGGGAAAACGGAGACGTGGTCTGCACGGGAAAATTAGCGGGAATGGGAGTGGAAACATGAGAAAAAGAGTAGTGGTGACAGGAATGGGCGTTGCGGCGCCCAACGCGCACGGTCTCGAGAACTTTGAAAAGGCGTTGCGCGAGGGAAAATCCGGCATCCGGTTAATTCCGCAATTGGAAGAGATGAAGTTCGGCTGCCAGATTGCCGGCGTTCCTGAAAATTTCGATGAAATTCGAAAAAGTTATTTCGACCGGGAAAAGCTGATGTCGATCAACGACAATATCGGCTATGCGTCTGTATCCGCGGTGGATGCCTGGCGGGATGCGGCTTTTGATCTATCGGACGGCGACGACGAAACGGTGGACTGGGACACGGGCGTGATTGCCGGTTCCGGGATCGGCGGGATGGACACGATTGCCCTCAATGTCGTTCCTACGATCAACGAGGGGAGGGTTCGCCGTTTGGGAAGCCGGGTGGTGGAACAGGTGATGAACAGCGGGACGAGCGCCCGAATTGCCGGATTGATCGGCGCGGGAAACCAGGTTACATCCAACTCATCGGCGTGTTCAACGGGCAATGAAGCGATCATCGACGCGTTATGGCGCATCCGGATGGGGCTGGCCAAACGAATGGTCGCAGGCGGTTCCGAAGGGGCCTCTCCCTATATCTGGGGCGGATTTGACGCGATGCGTGTTCTTGCCCGTAAGTTCAATGAAAACCCGGCCGCCGGCTCGCGACCGATGTCGGCCTCGGCCTGCGGCTTTGTGCCGGGCTCCGGCGGCGCGATGCTGGTTTTAGAAGAATTGGAGTCGGCGCTGGCCCGGGGAGTGCGAATCTACGCGGAAATCGTCGGCGGTTACGTCAACTGCGGCGGGCAGAGAATGGGCGGCTCCATGACAGCGCCTAATCCGGTAGGCGTTCAACGCTGTATTCGAGGCGCCATAGCGGACGCGGGAATCGCGCCGTCTGAAATTGACGTGATCAACGGCCATCTCACCGCCACTTATGCCGATCCGTACGAAGTGAAAAACTGGGCGGCGGCCCTGGAGAGAACACCGGATAATTTCCCCTATATCAATTCCACCAAATCCATGGTCGGGCATTGCTTGGGAGCAGCGGGTGCGGTGGAGAGCGTTGCGTCTGTGTTGCAGGTTTATAAGGGGTTTCTGCATCCCTCCATCAATTCCGAAGACGTGCATCCGGACATTTCCGCATTCGCGCCGAAAATTCCGCAAACCTGTATGGCGTATCCTGAACTCAAATATCTTGCCAAAGCGGGTTTCGGCTTTGGGGATGTCAACAGCTGCATCATATTTAAAAAATGGGAAAACAAATAATAATTAAAAGGAGTGGCAAACAATGGATGACAAGAAAATTTTTGAAGAGATGATCAACATTTTAAGGACCTACACCAAGGACCCGGCGCTTTTGGAAAAAGCGACGCTCGAGACGCATATTTTAAATGATCTCAAAGTAAATTCCGCGCGGTTGGTGGACGTGATCATTAAATGTGAAGACGTTTTCGGCATCAGTGTGGACGATGACGAGGCGGATAAAATCCGCACCATCGGCGATGCCGTCAGCATCATTAAGCAGAAACTCGGGTAAAAAATTATGAACAAGCGATCGATTTATGCCCTGCGTTTGCAGGAGTTTTTAGGGCGGCTGGCTATCGTTTTCGTCGCGCCTTTCTACTTTTTGATCGCGCGCCTGTTGTTTTATCGGGTTCGAAATCTGCGAGACATTCGCCGCCAATGCGCCGAAGCATTCTCGTCGCACGAAGGGCCGTGGATCATTTGCGCCAACCATCTGACGATGATTGATTCTTTTATCCTCAGTTATGCCGCCTTCAGTTTTGGCAGTCATTTTTGGCAGTATAAGAGACTGCCGTGGAATCTGCCGGAGCGGAGCAACTTTCAGAGCAATGTTTTTCTGGCGGTCTTGTGTTATTTATCCAAGTGCATTCCGATCGACCGTGGCGGGCCTCGGGAAAAGACGAAGAAGACGCTGGCAAAGTGCATTTATCTCCTGCGCAACGGTCACACCGTCATGATCTTCCCTGAAGGGGGCAGATCGCGAACCGGACGCGTCGACCGGGAGAATTTTTCATACGGTGTCGGCCGATTCATTCAGGATGTTGAAAACTGCAAAGTTTTGTGCATGTATCTACGGGGCGACAAGCAGCGCCGGTATAGCTTGATTCCCGCCTGGGGCGACAAATTCTACACTCGCGTGGAAGTATTCACCCCCGAACATCTGGAAGGCGCCGGTCTGCGCGTTCAACGCGACTATGCGGCTCAGATCATCAACCGGCTGGCAAAGATGGAGGACGATTATTTTGCCTTACGTGGGCAACGATCTCGTGGATTTAAGCTTTCCGGAGAATCAAAAAAAGGGCCGGGATTCGCGTTACCTGGAGAAAATCCTCACCGCTCCTGAAATGGAAGCTGTTCATCGCGCTGCCAATGCCGATGCGGCACTGGGGGCTTTGTGGGCCAGTAAGGAAGCCGCCTATAAAGTGCTATGCAAACAAATTCCCGGCGCGGCCTTTGTGCCGCGCCGTTGGTTTGTGGATCGTCCGGAGATCATCGCAGCTATGCTGCCCGGTGAATCTGCGGAAAGCAGAGTCCATGTTTCAAGTCAGAGTATCATTTTCATTCGTCTTTCCTTTTCACAAGACCATGTTCACTGTCTTGCATCGGACGAACCCGATGGATTGGAGCGGGCTCATTGGTCTATTGAACGGCTTCCGAAACCTGGTTTCGACCCGTCCCCTTTTGTTCGGCATAGACTTATCTCCCGTGTAGCTGCCGAGTTGAACTTACCTGCGGAAGGGTTTGACATTGTCCGGATCCGGCAGAAAGGGGAGCTTGCCCCGCCTGTTTTGCTTCACAACGGCGTTTCGTCCGGTGTCGACATCACTTTGAGCCATGATGGCCGCTTTGCCGCCTTTGCCTATCTGGGACGATTACCTGAGAAAGCAAAGGAATAATGGGTTGTTATGTTCATTTTCTTGTGCTAAAAACTATGCGGTTTATTCAATTATCTCTGAGGGGGCATCATGGAAATACAAGAGGTTGTGGCACTGGTGACCGGCGGCGCGTCTGGTCTGGGTGAAGCGACGACAAAAGCCTTGTCGGCCGCCGGGGCAAAGGTAGTTGTCGTCGATATCGATGCGGTTAAAGGGGAAAAACTTGCTGGTGAGAGTGACGGAAATGTTCTTTTTATCAGGGGAGATGTGATCCATGAGGAGGATATCTACACGGCTGTCGGTGAGACCGTCAAGCGCTTCGGCCGGATCAATGTCGCAGTAAACTGCGCGGGCATCGCGGACGCAGGCAAGGTTTTGGGCAAAAAAGGTCCCCTGCCGCTGGCGTCTTTCAATAAAGTGATTCAGGTCAATCTGGTGGGAACGATGAATGTTATCCGTCTGTCCGTTGAACAGATGGTGAAAAATGAACCCAACGGGGAGGGGGAAAAAGGCGTCATCATCAATACCGCCTCCATTGCGGCTTTCGACGGCCAGATCGGTCAGGCGGCCTACTGCGCGTCCAAAGGGGGAATTGTCGGGATGACGTTGCCGATTGCGCGCGAGTGCGCGGAATACGGTGTTCGTGTGGCCACCATCGCACCGGGGCTATTCGATACGCCGCTGATGGCGGGCTTGCCTCCGGCGGTGAAAGAAGACATGGCCCGAGGGGTTCCATTTCCGCGACGA
This sequence comes from uncultured Smithella sp., assembly GCA_964443625.1. Classification (GTDB taxonomy): domain Bacteria; phylum Desulfobacterota; class Syntrophia; order Syntrophales; family Smithellaceae; genus UBA8904. The sequence continues at coordinate 19,206 of CAYUDM010000041.1, forward strand.
CTCGGAAAGCCAAATGAATACGCGAAAATGGCCATGCATGTTATCGAAAACCCGATGGTGAACGGCTGTTGTATCAGGCTTGACGGCGCTTTGAGGATGCCACCCCGTTAAAAATGGATCGGGACAGCCGATTATTTATTAAGGATTCTTGTTGATCTTACCGATACAGACAGCATACTTACGGCTTTTCCAGCCGTGTTTGTCAGTCGAAAGGATCTATGGATAACAACTATACGGATTCGGCGATTTTCTTTCAGGTGTTCGACATGGTGGATATCGGCTTGGTCATTTTAGACAGGAGTCTGAAAGTCCGCCACTGGAACCGTTGGATGGAGCTCCACAGCGGCGTCAAGCCAGAGCAGATTATCGGATCCGCGGTGTGCGAGATGTTTCCGAATCTCAATCGCCCGCGTTTTTTAAATAATTGCAAAGCGGTTTTAACCTTCGGCAATTTTTGTTTTTTTTCACAAAAGCTTCATCATTACTTATTTCCATTCAAACCCATCAGCACATTCGATTCGGAATTCAAACAGATGCAGCAAAGCTGCACGATGGGGCCTCTGCGAAATGACGCAGGCGGTATCGATTTTATCTTTATCGCCGTGCACGATGTGACGGAAAGCGTCAATTTCGAACGGAAACTGGTTGCCCTCAACATGATCGACGCGCTGACCGGGATCAACAACCGCCGGTCGCTCGAAGCTCATCTCAAAGACGAAGTAGATCGCTATAAGCGCTATAGTCGTCCGCTGAGTCTGATTATGTTCGATATTGATCATTTCAAGGATATCAACGATACACATGGCCATCAATGCGGAGACTATATCCTTCAGGAAATCGCTTCCATCATCCAGCACTCGGTCCGCACCGAAGATATTCTGGGACGCTACGGCGGCGAGGAGTTTTGCTGTCTTTTGCCGGAGACGCCCCTGGCCTCCGCTACGATTCTGGCGGAACGATTTCGGGAAAAAATCGCCCAGACGACCTTTGGATATGCCGGCGCGAGCATTGGTGTGACCATCAGCCTGGGTGTATCTTCCATGACGGAGGATATTGCAACCGGGGAGATTTTGCTCAAGAAGGCCGACGAGGGGCTCTACCGGGCCAAAAACGCGGGCCGCAACCGGACGGTTGTCCAGGCCTGATCATTTCATGCTTGAAATGATAACCGTTTCCGGGTTAGAAAAAACAGCTTATCATGCGAGCGGGGGATCTGATGTCGATAAAGGAGAGGGCCATGATCAAGAAAATTTTGATTGTTGATGATTCACCTGTGTCCATCAGAATATTGAAAAGCTGCATTCCTAAAGATCAAGGCTACGAACTCTTTGACGCCGCCGACGGACGGCAGGGGGTCGATAAGTTTCTCGAAATTCGGCCGGATATGACGTTTATGGATTTAACCATGCCCGTGATGAATGGTTTTGAAGCGCTCGAAGAAATTCTGAAAAATGATCAGAAGGCCATTGTCGTCATTGCCACCGCCGATGTTCAAATCAAGGCCATTGCCAAGGCTCATGATCTGGGCGCTTTTTCCGTTATTAAAAAACCGCCGACAAAAGACAATATTGGCGCCGCGATTGCGGAGGCACAAAAGGCGCTAGACTCGCGGAGAACCTCATGATCCAGGATACGACGGGCGAAATCATAACAGCCGAAGAAACTGATATTCTCCAAGAAATTATGAATATCGCATTTGGCCGGGCCGCCTCCGACCTGGCCGAATACATCGATATTTTCGTGATTCTCAGTGTGCCGTTCATTAAGCTTCTGCATGCCTCGGATCTGCCTCCCTACATCAACTCCGAAGTCAAGGATTACGATAAGGTGTCGTTGGTGGAGCAGAACTTTTGGGGGAAGTTCAAGGGAAGCGCTTTTCTGGTCTTTCCGGCCGACAGCGGCAAGAAAATACTTTCCATGCTTGACGGATCCGAGGTGCATTTTGAATCCGATCCCATTTACGAACTGGAGAAGGAGACATTTCGCGAGGTCGGCAATATTCTCATCGGCGCCTGTATCGGAAAGATTGCCGAGCTTCTAGGTGACGTTATTACCTATTCTCCGCCCCGAGTTGTGGTGGAGCGCAACCAGCGAAACGCCATTGCAGAGTGTCTGTTCGCCCCGGAAAGTTACGCCATTGTGCTGAGAACCATGTTTCACTTCAATGATCAGAACGTCAGCGGCTATCTGTTTATCGTGACCAGCCAGGAATCCTTCGGCTGGCTGAAAACCGCTTTGCACAATTTCCTTGCTCAGTACGAGTGTTGATTCCCAGTTCTCAGGCACGGCGTTTGCCGGATCCCTGAAGATTTTTTTTTCGCAGTTTCACGGGGTGAGCCTGACGTTTGCGCAGCTTGAGATTGAGCATTTCCACGGAGACGGAAAACGCCATCGCAAAGTAAATGTAGCCTTTCGGAACGTGCACGTCAAATCCTTCAATCATCAGCGTCGCTCCCACTAGAATCAAAAATGACAGAGCCAGAATTTTGATCGTCGGGTGCGACTCCACGAAATCGGCAATCGATTTGGCGGCCAGAAGCATCACGCCTACGGCTAAAATAATGGCAATGGCCATAATCGAGATATGCTGAGCAAGTCCCACCGCGGTAATGACCGAGTCCAGAGAAAAAACAACGTCCAAAACGGCGATCTGTACGAGTACGGCCGTCATCGTTGCAGTCTTAATTCCGGTTTTTGCCTCTTCGACCCCCTCCAGGCTCGCATGAATCTCGTGCGTGGCCTTGGCCAACAAAAACAGGCCTCCGCCGATGAGGATGATGTCGCGGCCGGAGATTTCCATGCCGAAAAGGCTGAACAGGGGATCAATGAGCCTTGAAACCCAAACGATCGAAAACAAGAGCGCCAAGCGCATGACCATGGCGAGCGTCAGCCCCAACCGGCGAGCGATATTTCTTTTTGCGGCGGGCAGGCGTCCCACCAAAATGGAAATGAAGATGATATTGTCAATACCCAGAACGATTTCCAAGGCGGTGAGCGTCGCAAGCGCCACCCAGGCTTCAGGTGAGGTCAACCAGGCGAACATAATGAAATCCCTCAAACAACCTAATATTCAATTCCCGCGCGGTCTTTAATCCCGGCTGCGTAATGATGCTTGATTTCCTTCACTTCACTGACCGTATCGGCAAGCTTTATTAGTGCTTTCGGCGCGTATCGGCCCGTAAGCACTAAATCCACGGACGCGGGCCGGTTTGCAATCAGATCGAGTACGTCCGCAAGGGCAATGAGCTTGAAATCGACAGCCACGTTGATTTCATCAAGAATAACCATGTCGTATTTGGAAGACAAAATGGCTTTTTTTGCAATGTCAAACCCTTCGCGCGCCAGCGCAATATCCACCGGCGCGGGGTTGTCACGCATGACGAAGCTGTCGAGCCCGGAACGCCGGACGGTCAGGCGCGGCAGGTACTTCGTGGCGGCCACATATTCGCCGTAGTCGCGGCCCTTCATGAACTGCATGATAAAGACTTTATAGCCCTGGCCGACGGCGCGTAGCGCCTGGCCAAAGGCGGAGGTGGTTTTGCCCTTGCCGTTGCCTGTGATGACAATAACCAGGCCGCGGGGGGCGGGTGTGGTGATTGTCGGGGTTTTTCCGGATGCGGACGATTTCCGCACCGCTTTTTTCGCTGGGACTTTTTTCGCGGCTGCCTTTGTCATGGTATTTCTCCGAGTTTCAGGAATCGGCGCGCAACGGCTTCCGCTTCCGAATAAGGGTCCGCCTCGCGGTTTTTGACGCGGTTGGCGATGTCTTTCAATTCGCCGGTGGCGATCAGCCTGGCCACAACGGGTTCCAGGATGCTGGCTTTGAGCGCGTCGGTAATTTCCATCATGGCTTTGCGCTCCATGCGCTGGGCGAGCTTACCGCTGACGATCAGGTGGTCGTGATGGTCCAGAACCTTTTGCGCCAGTTCGGCGGTCTTTTCGGCAAAGCCCGCCGGTTCGTAAAGATTGCCGACGGAGACGATCGGCGGTCGCCAGTCGTCGGCGCCAAGCGGTGTGGCGCCCAGCAGCGCGGTGAGTTCCGTCTGCAATTGTTTGGCGCCGGCGCGGTCTGCCTTGTTGATGGCGAAGACGTCGGCAATTTCCATAATGCCCGCCTTCATCGTCTGAATTTCGTCGCCCATGCCGGGCACCAGGACAACAATCACACTGTGCGCGTGGTTGATGATGTCGAGCTCCTGTTGACCGATGCCGACGGTCTCGACGATAATGACATCTTTCCCCATCGCCTCCATCACATGGATCGCGTCGCCGGCGGCCTGCGATAGCCCACCCAACGCGCCGCGCGTGGCGAGCGACCGGACAAACACGCCTTCGTCCTCGGCGTGGCGAAGCATCCGGACACGGTCGCCTAAAATGGCGCCGCCGGTAAAGGGACTCGTGGGATCGACGGCTAAAACGCCGACGGTTTTTGAATGTTTGCGAAATTCGCTAATTAGTGCATCGGTCAGCGTGCTTTTGCCCGCGCCGGGAGAGCCGGTGATGCCGATGATAAAGGACTTACCCGTGTGGATAAACAGATTTTTAAGCTTGGGGCGCGCATGCGGCAGCTTGTCTTCCAAATCGCGAATCAGGCGTGAAGCGGTTCGAATGTCGCCGGCGCAAATTTTGGTCGTGGTTTCCATGGAAAAGTCAGTTCCGTGTTTTCACGTGCCCGCGAATCCAATCTACGATGGAATCGAGTGACGCGCCCGGCGTGAAGATCGCCTGAATGCCCGCGTCATAGAGCATCTGGAAATCCTGCTCGGGGATGATGCCCCCGCCGATGACCGTGATGTCTTGGGCATCTTTTGCCCGAAGCAGCTCCACCACGCGCGGGAACAAAACGCGGTGCGCGCCGGAGAGGCAGCTCAATCCCACCAGGTCCACGTCTTCCTGGATGGCCGCCGACGCGACCTGTTCCGGTGTTTGGTGGCATCCGGTGTAGATCACTTCAAAGCCCGCGTCGCGGAAGCAGCGCGCGAGCACGCGCGCGCCCCGGTCGTGACCGTCAAGACCGGGTTTGGCCACCATCACTCTTATTTTTCTTTCCGACATAGTATCTCCTTCGGGTGGAACGGTTTTAAACCGTTGCCTGCCATGATTTAGTATAAGCCTGGGTCCCGATACTCCCCGTACACGTCCCGGTAAACGTCGCAGATTTCCTGTTTCGTGGCGAGATGCTTCACGGCAGCGATGACATACGGCATGACATTGTCGCCGTTTTTGCAGGCCGTGCGAATATCCGTCAGCGACTGGGAAACCGCTTTGCTGTCGCGTCGGCGGCGGATGTCTTGAAGCCTGCGAATCTGCTCGTCGCCCACGCTTTCGTCGATTTCCACCATCGGCACGGCATGCTGCGCCTCGGTGACGTATTTATTCACGCCGACCATGATCTTTTCATTCGATTCGATCTGCCGCTGAAATTTATAAGCCGCATCCGCGATTTCCATCTGCGGAAACCCTCTTTCAATGGCCGCCACCATGCCGCCCATCGCGTCGATCTTCTCGATGTATTCCCAGGTTTTCTCTTCGATCTCGTTGGTGAGCGACTCCACGAAGTAGGACCCGGCCAAAGGATCGATGGTGTTGATGACGCCGGTTTCTTCGGCGATAATCTGCTGCGTGCGAAGCGCCACTTCCACCGCGTGATCCGACGGTAGACAGAAAACTTCGTCCAGCGAATTGTTGTGCAGCGACTGCGTGCCGCCTAAGACGCCGGCCAGCGCTTCGATGGCGGTGCGAACGACGTTGTTGTAAGGCTGCTGCGCGGTGAGCGAGCAACCCGCGGTTTGCGTGTGGAAGCGCATCCACAGCGAGCGGGGATTTTTGGCGCCGAAACGGTCGCGCATGACGCGCGCCCAGATGCGCCTGGCCGCCCGCAGCTTGCAGATTTCTTCAAAAAAGTCGATGTGCGCGTTGAAGAAAAAAGACAGGCGCGGCGCGAAATCATCCACGTTCATTTTCTTGCGGCGGATGACGTCTTCAACATATTCAATGCCGTCACGCAGCGTAAAGGCCAGCTCCTGCACGGCGGTCGCGCCCGCCTCGCGGATATGGTAGCCGCTGATGCTGATCGTGTTCCAGCGCGGAACATACTTCGTGCCGAATTCGACCGTATCGCTGATGAGTTTCACCGAAGGCTCCGGCGGACACATGAAGGTTTTTTGCGCGATGAATTCCTTGAGCATGTCGTTTTGAATTGTGCCGCCGATTTTGGAAAGCGGTACGCCTTTGATGTCGGCCGCCGCGCAGTACATCGCCCACAACACGGTGGCGGGCGGGTTGATCGTCATGGACGTGGTCACCTGATCCAGCGGAATGCCGTCGATGAGCGCGAGAAAATCCTCCAGCGTGTCGATGGCGACTCCGCACTTGCCGACTTCACCCAAAGACCGGGGCGAGTCGCTGTCGTAGCCCATCAGCGTCGGAAAATCGAAGGCGGTGGAAAGCCCCGTCTGGCCTTCGCGCAAAAGCATGTGCCAGCGGGCGTTGGTGTCCTGGGCCGAGCCCATGCCGGAAAACATCCGGAAGGTCCAGTGGCGGCCCCGGTAACCTGTGACCTGATTGCCGCGCAGATAGGGAAACTCGCCCGGCGCGCCGATGTCGCGGGCAAAGTCCATGTCTTTAATATCTTCGGGGGTATAGAGCCTTCGAATGTCCAGATCGGAGACGGTGGAAAAGCGGTCTTTCTGATCCGGATTGCTCCTGAGCGCTTTTTGAACCTCGGCCTGCCATTGGTCGGTCAACTGCTTTGATGTTTTGGGTGTTTCATCCGAGAAATACACTCTTTTTGGCCTCCTTGCCTGCGCGGACGTTTCCTCGCAGCGAAAAAAAATTACATGCAACTATCTTAAATACTTTGAGTTTGTCAAGAATATAATCGCAGGGGAAAAAGGCGCAGGTCGTGCCTGCCAGGACAAAAAAACGCCCGGTAGAGACATATGCCTTACCGGGCGTGATTTCCTTTAAAGTCGATATCGACTATAGGGCTCTGACGTTTTCCGCTTCGAGGCCTTTTTTGCCCTGAGCGACGTCGAAGCTGACGCGCTGACCTTCAGCAAGCGTTTTGAAACCACCGGACTGAATAGCGCTGAAGTGCACGAAAATGTCGCTTCCGCCCTCTTGTTCGATGAAGCCGAAGCCCTTGCGTTCGTTAAACCACTTTACTTTACCTTCTGACATAGTGCTGATCCTCCTTTCACAAATTTCCAAAGTCGAATCATCACTCGTGACGCTTGCAAAAAAACCGCCTCTGAAAAGACCTCGGCGGCTGATCTCAAAGTACATCAAAATGACTCTATTCAACTTAGTCCTTCGCTTCTTATATCCTTGACCTTACGAAGTTAAGCGGACGCTACGCCAGTTACAAGTTTTAGTCAAGCATTATTTTAAGCCGCAAAAGCTTTCTAAAAAAGCACTCACACGACACAAAACAGCACTCACACGGAAGACAGAAGAAAATATTTGACGTAAAGTGACGCGGTTAAATACCGGCAGTGCGCCGATGTCCTGCCGGCAGAAAGCGGACATTCTGCGCTACGCATTAGAAGAGGATGAACAATGAAACAAGTCAGTATGGGAATTGCGGGCCTGAAGCTTGTACGTCTGGCCGGTGCGCGGTTGGACGGTAGCAAAAATTCGATTGTCAGTGTGATTCATGAGTAACGAAAAAAAGACCAAACCGGAGAATGAGAGTGGAGGAATGGAATATGCGAAATATCACTAAAACATCAATAGCGTTACTTTTTACTGTGATGCTGCTGGGGGCCTGCAGTTCCGGCGGCGACGGCCCGGCTTTTTGGGGGAACCCTTCGGCGCCCGTGGAAGCCGTCTACATCGACCCGGAAATCGTGACGATCGGCGTCGGTGAGACGGTGTCGCTTTCAACTGTTTTCCAGCCGGCCAACGCGACCAACCGAAACGTCACCTGGCAAAGCGATGATGAAGCCGTCGTCACCGTCAATGAGGACGGCGAAATTCAGGGCGTCAGTAGCGGCCAGGCCACCATCACCGTGACCAGCGAAGACGGCTCATTGACATCGGTCTGCGCGGTTCGCGTCATTGTGCCGGTGGAAGACTTCTCGTTTACGAATTGTCCCGACGGGATCGTGATCATTGATAAGGAAGATGGTGCGACCTTGAGT
>CAYUDM010000042.1:0-25772 GCA_964443625.1 uncultured Smithella sp.
TCTGGGAATCTCCACGGAGCAGTCGGTGAAGGGATACAAGCGTTACCGGAGGAAGGTCCGATTCCGCTAGTCCGGCGCGTATGGCATCTGAAAAAGGACATGAGTTTACGTCTCTAAACGATCAAGGAGAAAGTATGACCCAGACATTGGAAATCAAGACGCTGCCCAAGGCATTTCTGAACATGGTGGCAAAACAACCAAACCGCGTTGCCATGAGAAGAAAGGATTACGGCATCTGGCACGATATCCCATGGAAAGAGTATTATGAGAACGTCAAACATGTGACTTTAGGCCTCCATGCGCTGGGTGTTCAATACAAAGACCATGTCGCGATTATCGGAGAAAACCGGCCGGAATGGCTCTATTCGGCTCTGGGAATAGTCTGCGCCGGCGGCGCCTGGGTGGGTGTGTACACGACCAATCCGGTCGCAGAATGTGAATATGTTGTGGGGCATGCCGATGCCGTGGTCTATATTTGTGAAGATGAAGAACAGCTCGACAAGGCGCTGGCTTTCCGGGATAAAACGCCCAAACTGCGCAAACTGATCGTCTGGGAAATGGAAGGGCTCAAGCATTACGAAGATCCCATGCTGATGAGTTTTGATCAGCTCCTTGAACTGGGAAAAGAAGAAGACCGCAAAAATCCCGACCTCTTTAAGCAGCTGACCGATCTGGCCAAGCCCGACGACATCGCCGGCATTATCTACACATCGGGAACCACCGGTCCGCCCAAAGGGGCGCTGCTCGCGCATGAAGGTTATCTGTGGATCGCCCAGTCCGCCAACCAGGTCACGCCGCTGACCCGCGAAGACGAAACCATTTCGTTTCTGCCGCTCAATCACGTCTATGAGCAGATATTCGATATTATGTATCATCTGTCCGTGGGGCAAATTGTAAACTTTACCGAAAACACGGACACCGTCATGGCAGACATGCAGGAAATCTCGCCGACGATGTTTCACGCCGTCCCCCGAATCTGGGAAAAGTACTATTCCGGCATTGTCTTGAAAATGGCGGACGCAACCTGGCTGAAGCGCACTCTCTATCAAATCGCCGTTAAGATCGGAACCCGTTACAACAATATCGCACTCGCTAAAAAGAAAGTGCCTCCGGGACTGGCGATCATGTATTACATCGCCTATTTTGTTGTCTTTAGAAAACTCAAAGAACGTCTGGGCTTCGACCGGGTCAAGGTGGGTGTTTCCGGCGCCGCTCCGATCTCCCACGAAATTCTGAAGTTTTTCCAGAGCATCGGCATTCCGATTCGCGAAGGCTATGGGATGACGGAAACCACCGGCATCACGCACATGTCCAGCGAAATCGACTTCAAAGTGGGCACCGTCGGCAAAGCCATTCCGGGAACACAGGTGAGAATCGCCGCAGACGGCGAGATCGTCGTCAAACATCCGGGCATTTTCAAGGGTTACTATAAAGATGAGGAGCAGACCAAAGAAGTCCTGATAGACGGCTGGATGCATACAGGCGATGTGGGAATGATCGATGACGATGGCTATCTTAAGCTTACCGACCGCAAAAAGGATCTCATCATCACGGCCGGCGGAAAAAACGTCGCGCCCCAGTATCTCGAAAATCTGCTGAAGTTTTCGCCCTACATCAATGATTCCGTCGTGATCGGCGACCGCCGCAAATATCTGACGGCGCTCATCGTCATCGACGAGGAAAATGTCACCAAATACGCTCAGGACAACAAAGTCCAGTTTACAACCTTCGCTTCTATGACCCGAGCGCCTGAGATTGTCGAACTGATTCAAGAGGAAATCAACAAGGTCAATAATCAGGTGTCCCGTGTTGAAAATATCCGCAAGTTCAGAATTATCGACAAAAAGCTCTACACGGAAGACGGAGAAGTCACCCCGACCATGAAGGTCAAGCGAAAATCGATCAATGCCCAGTTTAACGACCTGATTGAGTCCATGTACAAGGAAGGCGAATAGATCGGGGCTTTCCATCGCACAAGAAAGTTGCATGCGGATCGGTAAACCTTAAGGATCATGTGCTCCTATGGGCATGAAGGCCTTTCGGCCCGCCGCGATATTTTTTCTTTTTACGCCTAATCTCCGGAAAACCTGTTTTAATCTTCGGCCTGCACCGCTTCTTCCCTATCCGTCGTTAATGATTAGTAATATTTCTCTGGGCGTAAAACCATTCTAAGGCTAAACGGTTTTGGAAAAGCATTTGACGATCAAAGGCATTTACGATAGGAAACGTTCGCCACGACTGAAAAACAACAGGAGAACATGTCATGAGTTCAAAAAGAATCGTTATTCTGGCGTCCATTTGCCTTTTGTGTCTGCTTATGTTTCAGGCCTGCACCTCTTCGATTGTCAATCTGTCGCGCTGGATGGAAAGGCACAAAGCGGATTTGTCAAAAAAATCAATCCAAGTCGGCGATCATACCATCGTTTATCTGGACGGAGGCAAAGGGGAAACCGTCATTTTACTGCACGGGTTCGGTGACGCCAAAGACAGCTGGGTCACATTTGCCCGACCACTGGTGATGCATTACCGGGTCATCATTCCCGATCTGCCGGGATTCGGAGACAGCACGAAAAAAATGGATGCCTCTTACAGTATTGCTTCGCAAGTTGCACGTCTGCACGCGTTTACCGAACAATTGGGCCTCAAAAAATTCCATATTGCGGGCAATTCCATGGGCGGGACGATCGCGGGGATCTATGCAGCCGACCATCAAAAGCGGGTTTTGAGCCTGGCGCTTCTGGATACGGCCGGTGTGGCCGACCGTGAACAAAGCGTTTTTACCAAGGAACTGACCCGCGGGAACAATCCCCTGCTGGTGCAAAAACCGGAAGACTTCGACCGGCTTTTGGCGTTCATGTTTTTCTCACCGCCCGCCCTGCCGGCATCGGTTAAAAAATATATTGCCGGTAAAGCCGTGGAAAATCATGAGTTTAATCAAAAGGTTTTCAATGAATTAAACTTGGACAATATGCTGGAGAAACGGTTTGCCGACATTCAGGCGAAAACCCTCGTGATTTGGGGAGATACGGACCGTGTCTTTCCGGCGTCGAGCGCGAAGGTCATTGAGGCGGGAATTCCGGGCGCAAAAGCCGTGATTCTGGAAAACTGCGGACACTTGCCCATGGTGGAAAAACCCGAGGAATCGGTCAGTCTTTATATGGAATTTCTCCGCTCGGCGCAGGCTGCGGCTGCCTCGATTTATGCATTCTTTGTTCAACCGGAGCCGATCGCGGCATGACCCGGATCTACCGATACGAACTCACCGTGCCCAAAGAAGCCGAAGACCAAAACGGGCATGTCAATAATGTTGAGTACCTCCGTTGGATGCAGGACGCGGCGATGGCGCACTCGGAAGCATCCGGCTGCACCGCCGCGACGTCTACCGTAGGCGCCACCTGGGTGGTAAGAACCCATAAAATCGAATACCTCAAACCGGCTTTTGCCGGCGAACGCGTGGTGGTTTTAACCTGGGTGTCGAATTTCCGCCGCGTTTTGTCGCTGCGCAAATACAAGATCATCCGCCCGGCGGATCGAGCCGTTCTGGCCGAAGGAGAAACCGACTGGGTTTTCGTGGACGCGCAAAAAGGAACCCTCAAATCCATTCCCAAAGACGTGCAAAACGCCTTCAACCTTCTTCCGGAAGACCAGGAAGATGCCGTGGAGCTTTTGTAAAAACTTTTTCAGATTCCGGACAGAGAGGCAAATCCCGCATAAGCAAAATATGCGGCAAACCCGAGCAGAAAGACCGCCAGCACCGCAATCAGCCCACGATAGACTCTGTCGGTCAAAAACCGTCGCCCGCCGGCTACCGCCGCGGAAATGAAAGAATACCAGGCCAAATCCGCCAGAATGTGACCGGCAAAGAAAAACAAGATCCCCCAGAATCCGAACTTCAACGAATAAAGAATATAGCCCAGGCCGATGGTCGCCCACCAGATACTCCAATAGGGATTGGCCAGGCTCATCAAAATTCCGCTTGCAACCGGATGTGCATTGCGTCTGCTTGAAGCGGGAACGGAAAGACTCAGCGTCGGCAAAGAGCGCAGCATGCCCACCGCCATGAAAAGAAGGATCCCCGCGCCCGCCAGCGCGATGGCCACAAAAACAGTCGGCTTTTGAAAAAAAGGCGCAAGCCCTAAAAGCAATGCGGCAATGAGCGCAAGCTCCAAAATGCCATGCCCCGCGATCAGAAGCGGACCCGCGATAAAACCGCGCCGTGAACTTTCCGCGACCGTGGCCGTTAAAAGCGGACCCGGCATCAGGGCGCCGGAAAAAGCAATAATAAAAGAAGAACCAAATATTAGAGCCAGAGAAGCGGACATCGGCCCCCCTACTTCTTTTTCTTGTGAATTTTACGGGTTTTCTCCACACCCCGCCCTGGAAGATAGCTGTATTCCTGGTATAGATCGGGGGCGAGGCTTTCCTGCCAGTTGATACGGATCAAACAGGGCAGTGATTTTAAATATTCGAGATTTGCAGGCAGCGAGTCAGCATCGACGTCGCAGCGGTTCTTGAAATAAACCACCGTGTAGTCGCCGATCTGAACGGTTTTATGCTGAAACCAGTAAGCGACCACTAAAAGCGCAACGAAAAAAACAGCGGCGGCAAGCACGATCAGGGTGATTTTGAGGTTTCTATCCGACTCCATAGGCTCTCCTGATTTATGGTTTCCTTGGCGAAATTTGGAGCATGCTAACAAAATTCACCAAACAATGCCACACTTTCGAACATCCATGCTTTTTCCGATTGACTTGGAAACCTTTTTCCCTTTACGTTTGCGCATAGAGAAATATCGTCTAAAGCGGATTCGACCACGGTTGGGGTAACTGATGAAATACGACATATCCTTCGAAAATGAATTCGTGCTGATCATTCTGTCCGGACAAATCTCGCCGCTAGACTACGGCCTTGTGGCCAAAGATCTCGTCAATTCCCCCTTGTGGAAGCCGAACGCGCCGGTGCTGATCGACTACAGCTATATCGATCTGTCCAGTGAAATCGGGCATCATGCAGAACACTATGCCATGGCAGTGGCGCCTTACAAAGACCAACTCGGTGACGGACGCCTGGCCTGCGTCAACACGAATCCGGCCGACTACGGTCTGGGCAGAATCTGGCAGGCCTTTATGCAATCCATGACCTCTCTTGAGATCGGCATATTCTATACTTACGAAGACGCCATGTGCTGGCTTACGGAGAAAGAAACACCGTAAATCAATTCGGACCGTAAACCCCTGAAAACAAGGCAACCGCCGGATCGAGGTGTCGCCGAAAACCAAGGAGTTCCCCCTATGAAGGAAGATTCGGACTATCAACTGTCATCGACTCTCCATGAAGGCCTGCTCGAAATCGTGATTTCAGGCAACTTGACCGGCGCTGCCGTCGCGGCCTTGCATAATCAGGTCATCGCCCTGATTCAGACAAATCATGCCAGAGCCGTGCTATGCGACGTCCGGGACGCGAAAGGCCCCACCGAGTTTGGAGAAGCCTATTATCGTGTTCGACGTTATCCGAGAGATCTTTTCAAGTTGCCTCTGGCGATTGTCGAACCGCCAACACATGTCGCATACCAGTCTTTTCATGAAACGACGGCAGCCAATGCCGGGCTGTCTTTGAAGTGGTTTTCCGATATTGACGAGGCTAGAGCCTGGATTAAAATGAAACTCGAATCAGTTTCCTGATCCGCGCGGCGAGAATCATCCGTAAAAATTTATCGTTTGCCTGTGAACTACCTTCCGTCCTGCGACATTGTTTTGCCGCGTCATCATTCCTCTATCTTCGCGCCTCGCTCGCAAAGCAGGTCCCGCAGGATGGACCGATGGCAGCGGGATTCGTCTGCGCAGTAGCACCCCACGGAAAAGTTCGTCCGGTGCGACATTACAGCGAGCAGGTCAAGTGTTCTTTTATGTTCCGGCGTGGACATTTCTGCGCGATATTTTCGGGCAAAGGCTTTCCACTCCCGGTCCGAAAGCGGAGTCTTGACGCTTTTTAAAAGCACTTCCGACGGGGCAAGATTCGGATACCACACATCGAAAAAGTTTCTCGTCGAATAGTCCTGCCTCGGTACACCGCGCGGCGGCCGGCGCACCGTCCCGATCCGCAGACCTTCCTGCGGCTGTCTTTCACTTCCCAGACGAACAATCCGAATACTCATCGGCTTTTCCTCCCCTAGTTCAGAGTCTTTAGCGACAATGCCTGGATGATGAAACTCAGACTATCCGCCCATCGCCAGATTCGGCAGCACCAACGCGATAGACGGAAAGGCAATCAATACAATCGTTGCCAGAATCAGAATCAGCAAAAACGGCAGGGCATGACCGATCACTTCCAGATAAGGCCTTCGGAAGATCAGCTGCGCGGTGAAAATATCGCAGCCGAACGGCGGCGTGGCCGATCCGATGGCCGCCTGAAGAGTGACTAAAACCCCCAGCAGGATAGGGTCGACGCCGGCGCCAACGACGTAAGGCTGAAAGACAGGACTTAAAATAAAAATCGCGACAATCGGATCCACAAACATGCACGCGACAAAATAAACGATCACCACTATCGCAATAACCTTGAGCATGGAAGGATCGTCTCCGAAAAGCGGCGGAAGAAGCGCTTCCGGCACTTGCAGAAACCCGATCAGAAAGGAAAACGCCTGTCCGGCCCCGACCAGGATAAAGACAACGCCCGTGATCACACCAGTTTGCAGGCAGGCGTCAATCAGGCGGGATACGGTAAGGCTTCGGTAAACAAACGTTTCCAGAATCACCGCGTACAGAACCGCCACGGCGGCCGCTTCCGTGGGGCTGAAAATGCCGGCATAAATCCCGCCGACAATAATCAAAGGAAAACCCATAACCGGCAAGCCATCACGCAAGGCCAGCATCCGATCGGACCAAGACGCTTTTTCCAGAAGGGGAATTTTTTTGATTTTTGAATAGAGGTAGCAATACAAGGAGAATAACAGCAGAATCAGCAGCCCTGGAACCACACCCGCCAGAAACAGCATCCCGATAGAGGTGTTGGTGGCTACGCCGTAAACAATGAATCCGATACTGGGCGGTATCAGAAAAGCAATGTCGCTGGCGTTGATGATCAGCCCCAGCGTAAAAGAACTTTTATAACCGGCATCCAAAAGCATCGGGCGCATCGTGCCGCCCACTGCGGCAACCGTGGCCTGAGTGGACCCGGAAACAGCTCCGAAAAGCGTGCAACCGGCGCTGGTTGTAATCGCCAGCCCTCCCGGCAAATGACCGACAAAGACTTGAAGCATCCGGATCAGGCGCCCGGCGGATCGGCCGGACGTAATAATGCTCGCCGACAAAATGAACATCGGGACGCAAACAAGCGCCGGCTGTGACACGCCGGAAAGGATCTGCTGAACCATCGCGGGAATCATGACACCCGCCATATCCGGCATGTAAATCATCAAATAAAGAATGAGGGAACCCAGCAGTGTAATCATAAAAGGAAAACCGAACAGCAGCATGGCGGCCAGCGACGCAGCGAAGAGTCTCATGGCCTGTCTCCTTCCGTTTCCTCTTCATATTCACTTTTCTGGTCCGGCGACAGCCACGGGTCCGGCTCGACAATATTTTTTACGATTGTTCGAAGATATTGAATTGCCGACAGGATGAAACCAACAGGTAAAATGATGTAGAAAATCCAACGCGGTACCCGGAGCGCAGGTGTTGTGTGTCCCATAGCCATGGCATTTTGCAGATACTCCCACGAGGCCCAGGCCATTATCGCCATGATGACGGCGCTGACCCCGGAGATGATGAAGATGAAAATTTTTTCCATTTTAGGAGGCATGGAATCCAGAAACGCCCCCATGCGGATGTGACGCGCCCGGCGGACGCCGTAGCTCAGACCGGTGAAGGTCAGCAAGATGACCAGAAATGCGGCGACTTCTTCGGCAAAGTAAATGCTTTGAAAAAAAGTTCGGGCAAAAACATTGGCAATGAGCAAGACAGCGAGCGCAGCCACGCAAAAAACCAGCGCCGAAACTTCAAAGGCGTTGACGACGTATCCGACAAAACGGTTGATTTTCCTAAGCAGGCCCGGTTTCGGCGCACGCTGGTCGTTATGCGTCATGCTGGGATCCTTACGAAAGCGTTATTTCATCCCCAGGGCCTTTTGGGCGTTTTCAATGTCGGCCATCAGCGCATCGAGAATATCATCTGCGCCCTCGCCGCCGATTTCACGATATAAAGGATAAACGGTTTTCGCCATCTGCGCAAACTGAGACACCACCTCGTCATCGATTTCACGAAAGGCCAGAGACGGTTTGGCGGCTTCCATCTTTTCTCTATCCTGCGCATTTCGCTCGTCAATCCAGGCTCCTGCAGGAATGATGGCATCCATCCAGAACCGCCGCATCTCCTGTTGCACGTTTTCCGGCAAACGGTCGAAAAAACGCTGATTCACGGTGGGAATGCCGATGAACGGTTCGCCCTTGAGCAATACGAAATAATCCTGCACTTCATAAAACTTCATACTGTGAGCGGCAAACAGCGGGTTCACCTGAGCGTCGATGAGCCCCATCTGCAGGGCGCTGTAAACTTCGCCGTAGGTCATCGGTGTGGGACTTGCGCCGAAGGCTTTGTAATTCTCAACGAGCATTTTCGAAGACATCAACCGCAGTTTCAGGCCCTTCATATCTTCCGGCGCGCGAATGTCTTTTCGGGAACTCACCCACTGCCAACCCTCATACATGATGGCCAGGGGGACCAGGCCTTTTTTGCGGAACGCCTGCTCCAAGAGTGGCAGAAATTGGCCATGGCGCACCATCCAGTCCAGGATTTCCGGCACCCGTTCGGAAGGGAAAATATAATTCAAGGCCAGCGCCTGCGCCTGCGGCACAAAGGAGCTGATCCAGGCATGATCGGAAAACACAAACTGCACAATGCCCATCTGGGCCAGTTCGTTGATATCACCGGTCGCGCCCAGCGTCCCGTAGGAATAGACATCTATTTGAATTTTCCCGCCGGACCACTTCCGCATGTGATCGGAAAAGTTTCTCGCCCACACGGTCATGAAATCGCCTTCGATTTCTTCCGAGGCCAGCTTCGCCTTGACCGTTCTACCCGTGTAATCGGCGGCGAGCGCCGTGCCGCAGGCCGCGAGCATCAAAAGCGCAATGACTAAAGCAGATATGTTTTTCATGACTTGGCTCCTCGGGAAGGTTTAAAGCGGATTGATTATGGCGTGATACTATATAAAAACAAGACGCGATGTCAACCCAATATTGCCCGGAATCCTTGCCGGATGCGGCTTCTATCGTTTTTTCTTGACGAAATCCTGTTGAACCTCTAAGATGAGGGGAACAAATTAAGGCGCACCAGCGGTCCTTTTAAAAATCATTAAACCCCTTTGAAACGCATTTCCGGCACGACGTTCATCCGTTGCCGGGTGAGTTTATTATTTTTTTCAGGTGAAGGAGTTTAGAAATGAAGAAAATTGTTTTATATGTGGTAATTCTCGGCCTTTGGGCCGTATTTCCGATAATGTCCGTCCGGGCGGATGTGGTGGAACTGGATAAGGGATCCAGAATCGTAGGCGTCATTTCGAAAATCGACGGAGCAAGTCTTGTGATCCAAACGGATTTCGCCGGCGCCGTCACGATCAATCTGGTCAATGTCTTATCCTATAAAACCGAAACGCCGCTTCATTTACTTTTTCCAGGCAACAACCGGGTTTTCGGAAAAGTGACCTACTCAAACGGACAAACACGGGTTGAACCGCCGGAGGGCCTCGATTTTATCAGCGCGGCGCCGCTGCTGCATGCCTGGCCCGAAGGCACGAAAGATCCGTTGGGACGTCATTGGAGTTTCGAAGTCGGACTTGACGTGGCTGGCAAAACGGGAAACGCCGAGCGGGTAAGCACCGGCGGTCGGGCTTTGGCGAAACTGCAAGGCCCGGATGACCGGCTGCTCTTGTACCTGCGCTACGCCTACGCCAAAGATGAAGGCGTCGAAAGCGACAATGCCATCATCGGCGGCGTTGATTTTGAGTCGTATTTCAAGGAAAAGCATTCCTGGTATGCCAGGGGCGAGCTGGAATACGACCGGATCAGAAAAATCGATCTTCGAACCACGGCGGCCGCAGGCTACGGCTACTTCTTTCTAAAAAAACCCCATCACACGCTGCGCAGCAGGGCCGGCTTGATGGTTCGCCACGATGAGCTTCGCGACCAATCCGCCGCCACCACGTTCGGATTGGATCTCGGGTTATCGCATCTGTACTGTTTCGACAATGCATGGAAGATTTTAAACGACGTGACCTACACGCCAAGCCTGGAAGATCATCGCGACTACCGGATTTATCATGAAAGCCTGTTTGAAATTCCACTCGTTGCGTCCGAAATCTGGAAACTCCAGGTCGGGGTGACCAACGACTATGTCAGCCAACCGGCAGACGACAAAGACTACCTGGACACCACCTATTTCGGCAGGTTGGTTTTTTCCTGGCAATAAGATCGTTGGCCGGATCAGTGGTTCAGAATCCCGGCCAAAACATCAGATGAAGCCCCGGCGTAGAAGGTCTTGCCGATTTTGACGACCGGACGCCGGATCAGACGCGGCTCTTTGAGCATCAGCGCAATCAAGTCTTCGTCGGAAAGCTTTCCCGGATCAAGGCCCAACGCCTTGAAGCTGGGAGAACGGAAACTGAAAAGGTCGGACGCAGGACGTCCCGAAAGCAGGTTTTCGATTTCGGCGCGGGAAAAAGGTTCTTTGAAAAAATCCCGCTCCACCAGATCCACCTTTTTTTGCGAAAGAAACTCCTTCGCTTTGCGGCAGGTGGTTCACTTGCTCCAGCAATAAAACTCAACTTTCATAACATCCTCCTTTGAGATAATAGTCCGCGAGCCGTTCAATGATGACTCGATCTTCTGTGAGGACGATCGGGCCGCAAAGGCTCGCAAGTTTTGACGAGTCCAGCCGATTGAACCACGATCCGCCATCCGCCGCTTTGCGAATAACCGGCGCAAAACCGGTTTTCGATTGAACATGATCGGCCATCGCCAATAAAAGCGGATGCAGAAGGCGACCCGACCCGGCCATATTGTAGATTCCCTCCGGAAAAGGATCGCGCAGGGCGAGCGCTGCTGTAAGACGGGCCATATCCCAGACGTATAAATAGTCGTGTAAGACGTCGGGTTCGAAAAGGGTCACCTCGCGCCGCAGGCAAAAATCGCGCATGGCTTTTGATGGGAAGGTAATCCCGGGGTTTCCGACACCCAGGCCAAAGAGCGTTCCGGTCCTGAGAATCACCCAGGGGCGGCCGGAATCCATCACCTGTTTTTCGCCGTCGCGTTTAGATCGCCCATAGTCGTCAAACGGCTCAACCGGCGCGTCTTCCGTCAGGCAGGCCAGTGCGTCTTTCGCGTAAACGCTTTTAGAGGAGATGTAGATCACCCGGCACGATGGACCGATTCCCGCCAGGAGGCGATGGGTTCCTTCAACGTTACTTTTCTGCAAATCGCTTACGCGGTGGCGCAAGGCGCCGGCGCAATGAATCACGACGTCGCAGCGAAGTGACCCGGGACGGATGTCTTCCAAACGCTCCTGCAGCGGGTGAACGTCCGGATGGGTTTTGAGCGTTTCGAAAACCGTCGCACCCAGGTAGCCGCTGGTCCCCGTGATCAGGATTTTTCCCATGCACCGGACCCTTTCAGAACATTGACGTCATTGTCCGCCAAATAGTAATCCGTCAGGTATTTGAAAACCGCGCCTTCTGGCTTTGGAGTTTTGGTGTGATTGGGAAGATTCAGGGCGGGCAGAAAGAAATCCGTCAGAAAACCGATTTCGTCGTAGCCCAGCAGGTAGCGCGCGGACGTGGTGCCGGTCATGCGGGGGTTCAATTCAAAGACTTTCCAGAGGCCGCGGCAATCCTGTTTCAGTTGCAGGTTCAGCGGACCATACCAGCCGTCCCGGCTTAAGGCGCGAGCGTATTGCCGGACGATGGTTTCAATGTCAGGACAATCGGTGCGCCGGCTGTATTCGGCGCGGCCAGAGACCATGGTATTGATGCTGACAAAAACATCGGCGATGGTTCCGGAAGCCGCGATGACCGTCTGGGCGGCATACTGGCCGGTTTCCGGAACCTGGAAAAAAAGCGGAACGCCATGTTCAAAAGACCTTGCCAGAGCGTCGAAATCCCTGGCCGGTCCAAGATATTCCTGAAAGAGGATTTCCCCGTCAGAACCCTGAGCCAATAGAGCGTCGATTTGTTCGGGCTTCCACAGATAACGCACGCCCAGTGAGCCGTAACCGAGCCGCGGCTTGATCAAAAGCGGAAGCGGATGGCTCTCAAGAAAAGCCCCAAGGCCACCTGTGTCTTTTCTCCCCCCGTAGCAATACGAATCGGCAAAAGGCAGATTGTTTTCGGCTGCGTATCGAAAACTCGTCCACTTGTCCTGCATCATGGCGGCAAGGGATGCATCCCCAAAGGGAATTTTCGAGTGAAGTTTCGGCGCCCGCTCTTTGATTTCCGACAGAAAGACCACGTCATGGTCGCGCCCCGCCAGAATCATATCCGGATCTTCCTTTTCAACAATTTCCAGAAATTCGGCTTTAAAGCGTGACCCGTCTTCAAGAGGTGCGACGAGGTAGGCGCGATCGTAGCGAAAATTGCGTGGATTGACGGCATCAGCGTTCATGCCGATCACGGCGATGGCGTCTCGTTTTGATTCCAGGCAGTCGAGAAGATTCTGGCCCACCAGGCTGCCGGCGCTGGTAATCAGCAGTTTCATTTTTTTTCGCTCTGGCATGGAAATCCTCTTATTCTGTGGTGTCAGGCAAAAGCAGACTTGCAATAAACTTCATTGCGCAACCGGGGATTGATCGGTACCCGCACGTTAATCAGACTGACAACCGGCTTGTTCAGGCACTGCCTGAGCGCCCGGGTGAGCGACGCTTCATCTTCCGCGTCAAAGGCCGTGGCGCCCAGGGAACGGGCAAAGGCGCTCCAATCGACCTCCGTAATGAGGGCGTGCTTTGCCACATCCTGCCCGACATCGACGAAACGGCGATGAATATTCCCCATGCCGGAATTATTGCACAAAACGACAATCACCGGAATGCCGTAGCGCACGGCTGTTTTGATCTCTATCCCGTGCATCTGCATGCAGCCGTCGCCGGTCAGAATGACGACTGGGACGGGTTGCCCGATTTTCCCCCCGATACCGGCGGCAATGGCCCAACCGGTCGGGGCTGTCACGGACGCGGAAAAAAACGTTTCCGGCTTGAGAGCCTGCCAGTCGGTACCGGCAAAAATCCGGTGCGCTCCCGAATCGACGAAAAAAATCGTTTCGGGCGGCAATTCCCGGCGAAGCCCTTTCATCAGGTCCGTCGGATCGATTTTCCCGTCACACCTGGCACATGGAGGAGGCTTCTCTGAAATGTCGTTCTTCAACGTCTGAACCCATTGTGCTCGACCGTTGGGACGGTAAGGGATACTATCGAGCGCGGGGTGGAGCCCCTCAAGCATGCGGCGCGGACAGGCGATGTGCGTTTCAACCCGTTGATCCGGTGTAAACCCGGCCGACGCGTTTACCAGAATAATTTTCTTGCCCGCATAGAGCTGCGGATTCCAGTTAAGGGTGTTTCTTTCATTCTGCTCGATATCGAAACCGATAAGGGTCTCCACATCTCCCCGCAGCAGGATCGCATTGGCCCTTGCGCTTCCGGCATAGCCGAAATTCCCAAAACACAAGGGGTGTGCCTCGGAAATGACACCCTTGGCGCCATATGTCGTCACGACGGGAAGATGATACTTCTCGGCAATCTCGAGAATCAGGCGGGAATGACTACAGGTGTTGATCGCCTCACCAAGCCAAAAAATTGTCTTGTCGTTTCCGGTGATGACGCTGCAAAGACGAGCCAGCACATCCTGGCAGGCGGCGCTTGCAGAATTTTCCTGAATGTTAACCGGAAAGTCAACGGGCGCGTCGGTCAGGGGCTCTTTGAGAACATCGTAGGGAATCATCAGATGGGCCGGTCCGCAGGGGGAAGAAAGAGCGCAGCTGATCGCTTGCGCCATCAAATCCGGAAGATCCAGGGCGCGACTGACGCGCTTGGAAAACTTGGCAACAGCAGTGTACAGGTGCGCATCGTTTGATCCGAAGTTGCCTGCGCTTTGAAAAGCGGGCCGAAATTCGAGCGATGTCGGAACGTCACCGGAAAGGATCAACAATGGCGTTTTTTCGATCCTCGCCGTCTGGACTGCCGTGACCAGATTTCCGGCGCCCGGGCCGCCGATGCAGGCAATGACGCCCGGCGTTTTATTGACGCGGCTGTACCCGTCGGCCATATATCCGGCGCCAAGCTCATGACAGCAGACAACCGGATGGACATCGGAAAAGCGCGTTGCCTCAATCAAGGGATCGATATGCGCGCCGGGAACCGTGAAAATGTGCTTGAGCCCGAGCGCGCTGATCATTTTGAGAATAAAATCCGCACCTGTCATCGTGACGATCCGCGACCGTTTATTTCGTTGCAATTCCTTCTGAGATGAGGCGCATGTTACCTGTTTATTTTACTTTTTGGCCATTGCCGCCGCCTGCTGCCTGGCTCTCGTAAAGTTGGCGGTAGTGATCGTTCCTTTCGGCACGGGGGACTGCGAGGCCAGTTCATTCATCTGTTTGACCCGCTCATCGCTGGGCGGATGCGTACTGAAAGCGTCGGAAAGATTCCTCATCACCCCGTCATCCGTTTTTCCGCCGCTTTTTTCCATTTCCAGAAGCTTTTCATAGAATCGTCCGACCTGATTCTTATCGTAGCCCGCGGCAACCGCCAGACGAAAACCGATGCGGTCGGCTTCCATTTCGTCTTCGCGGGAATTCACTAAAAACGAGTATTTTTGCGCAAGCAATCCGCCTCCGGCTCCGACCACCCCGCCTAAGGCTGCGGCTTTGGCCAGACAGGCGGCATCGCCTTTTTCGCAGAGCAACGCCCCCAACCCCAGGCCCGCGGCCGCACCGACAACTGCGCCGCCTGCCGCATAAAGCCAGGTTTTCTTCTGCGCCTTCTCCATCACATACATTCGTTCGGCTGCATGACGTGCGACCACATGGCCGATTTCATGCGCAACCACGCCGGCCAGTTCCGCTTCATTTTCCGCCATGGCAAGAAGCGGCGCCGTCACGAAAATCGTTCCCGCGGGCATGGCAAAGGCGTTAATCTGCTGCACATCGACAACTGTAAAGGAATAATTGTAGGGGTTGCCCTCCAGATCATTGGCGCGGACAATTTTCATCCCCAGATCGGAGATGTATTTTTGCAGTTGCTGATTACTTGCCGCCGGATAGTCTTTAAGCATCTGCGGCAGGGCTTCCTGAGTCAAGCGCTTTTCATCTTCCACTGTCAAATGCGTTTCCTGCCCGACGTTTGATCCCTCCCGATACCGCGACGACGACGTCGGCGCGCACGCTGCGGTAAAAGATAAGATCACAGCCATTAACACAGTCAGATAGGTTTTCATGGCCTTGGCCCCTCCATAAAAAAAGTCTGGCGATTTTAAGCAAAATACCCGCTCTGTATATCACAGATGCTAAAACAGCGCTAAAAAAACCCGCTTTCTTCCGGACGGCGCAGGCGTACCCGTTTATGGGATTTTTGACTGCCATGAAATCTTTCAGGGAGGAGGTTACCGCGCCTCGTGTTCGCCGGACGGGCCGGCCGCCCCGGAAGCCTTTTCCAAGATGCGGCACGCCCGCCCGACTGGAGACCACAGAGCCTTACAGCTTCTGTTTGAGGGTTTTGCGTGATCCGAAAAAAAGCGTAGGACCCAATCACATTCGGAACAAAAGGCTGATCCCGTTATTCACTTGCTTTCCGGGAGCTCCCTTCTTCGTTTGCGACTTTGATCGCCGCGACGACGGCATCGGCCGTCACAGGCGTCGGTTCGTTGTGAATGGTCTGCTTCTCGGCGCAGGCAATCGAGGCGATCTTGGCCAGATCCGCCTCCGACAATTCCGCAAGGCCGAGATCCGCAAGTGTGGTCGGTAGGCCGACCGATTCGCAGAAAGAATAGACCTCGTCGATCATCTCTGAAGATTTATCCGTCAGAAACAGGGAAGCCAGCGCTCCGAAAGCCACTTTTTCGCCGTGGTACGACTTATGTTCTTTATCCAGGGCATTTAGCCCATCCTGGATGGCGTGAGCAGCCGCCAGACCCGCGCTTTCAAAACCGACTCCGGAAAGCAGCGTATTGGCTTCCACCACATGGTCCAGCGCCGGAATAACGACGGAGTGCCGACAGGCCATCTTCGCGGCAACGCCGTATTCCAAAAGCGTCTCATAGCACAGGCGAGCCATCGTCTGTGCCGTCATGGAACTGTGCGCGCGGACCATGTTCTTGGCGGATTTGACGCGGCAGGACTCCGCCTCAAACCAGGTCGCAAGCGCGTCGCCCATGCCGGCAACCAGGAAACGCTCTGGCGAGGCCGCAATGATTCTCGTGTCGACCAACACCACATCGGGATTGCGCCGCAGCATCAAGACGCGCTTGATCCGCCCCGTGTCGGGACGATAAATCACGGAAAGCGCGCTGCAGGGCGCGTCCGTGGACGCGATTGTGGGAGCGACAATAACCGGCGCATTCATTTCATGCGCCACGGCTTTTGCGGTATCGAGCGCCTTGCCGCCGCCGAGACCGACCACCACGTCGCAGGCCTGTCCTTCGGCAATCGCTTTGAGGCGCGCGATTTCTTCGTCCGAACACTCCCGTTCGAATTGCTCCGCGATCACTTCCTCGGGGTCCTGCGCGGACGACAGGATCCGGGGAACAATTTCGTTGAAGGTTGACGGGCTGCCGATGACAAAGGCTTTCTTGCCGTATCTCCGGACCCAATCCGCCAGTTTGTCCATGGCGCCAGCGCCCTGGATGTATTTTCCGGGAAACAGTGTTGCTGTGATCATATTACTTGCATCTCCTTTCATCATCCTCTCCATGTTTATGAGCCGAGTTTGCCCAAACATTCAAGCTCATCGGCCACTTCCGGCAGACCGAGCGCCTCCAGAGTTCTTCTCGTGGGAAAACTGTTTTGACGGTTCCATCCGTGTAAATCATAATATTCATCGAGCATCTCATTATACCTTTTTTCGTCAAGTTTCCAACCGGCAAGATTGCCCGACGGAATCGGCTCATAAAGATCTCTGGGGGTCGGCATATCGGCACGCCGGTCAAAATCCGTAAATCGCAAATTCAAGGCTTTTTCCAGATTTAACTGACGCATGGCAATACGCTTCAAATCGTCCACCGATGTTTCCCAACCGGTGGCGGTCGAATAAAGCCTGGCCATTTGCGGCAGATCGATCTGCTCAAGATCCCAGCAGGTGGTGCTGTACAGGCAAATGCCGAGAGAATTGGCAATTCTGGACAGGGATTCCATATACATCACAATGCGGGCTTTGCCGGTGTAGTCGAGCGGCCGGTCCACATTGTCCGCTCCATAAATTCTTGCGGCCTTCTCTGGGTCGAGCTCGCCTACGGTTTCGATCACAATGGCGCCTGTGGTGTGGCCGCCGCCCCGGGTCGAGGTGGCGGTGCCCAGAAGCCAACCATTGGACCCTCGGCACTGCTCGTAGAGATCCTGACCCTTGATATGCATGGCAAAGTAGCCACTTTGGCGGCCGACGATATCGGCCGCGCGTGCGCAGCCTTCCGCCAGAATGTTTCCGAACCCGCGGCGATACGCGATCTTCTCAATCCAGACAAGCGCTGCGGCGGCATCACCCCACTCAAGCGGCTGTCCGTCCGTGTCGTTTTCCGTCAGAATGCCTCTCTGAAAGCATTCCATCGCCCAGCCGATGGCCCCGCCCGCCGCATCGACATCAAGCCCCAGCTGGTCGCACAGGGCATTGGCTTTAAAAAGGAAGGTCGGCTCAGAAACAGCCAATCGCGTCTGCAGCGTCCCCATGGCTTCATGCTGGCAGGCTTCGGTTTGGAGACCCGCATAGGGACCGTCGGTAATATGCAGATGGCGGCCGCAGCCCAGCACGCACCCCGGAAAGCTCTGCCTTGCAACTTCGAATTTATCGATGGTTTTACGTGGATCGATCTTCTGCAACATCTCTTCGGGAATCGCGCACTCCTGAAAGTTTCGGTACGGGAGGCCACAGACTTCCTGCTTGCGGAGCAAACAAGACAGCGTGCCGTACTTTCTGAAATTGTCGCGGCTTTTTGCTTTGTCGAACATCTTTCGGATATCATGCACCCCGTCCATAAAGGCCGCCGGACGAGCTACGCTGACAGAACCGGTTCCGCGCGCAACCAGTGCCTTGAGATTCTTCGATCCCATCACCGCCCCCAAGCCGCAACGCCCGAAAGCCCGGCCTTTATCCTGAATAATACATGCGCCGCGCACCAGATTTTCGCCGGCCGGACCGATCGACACACAGTGGAGCGTGCTATCGCCGAGGTCTTTGCGAATTCCATCCAGCGTTTCCCAGGTCGTCTTCCCCCAGAGGGTCGATGCGTCACGCAGTTGCACTTTGCCG
Source organism: uncultured Smithella sp. (assembly GCA_964443625.1). Taxonomy (GTDB): domain Bacteria; phylum Desulfobacterota; class Syntrophia; order Syntrophales; family Smithellaceae; genus UBA8904. The sequence continues at coordinate 18,492 of CAYUDM010000042.1, forward strand.
TCATCGATCCATAAATACACAGGCCTGGGCGCCCTTCCTTCCACCACCACGCTGTCGAAACCGGCGTATTTCAGCTGGCCGCCCACATAGCTGTCACTGCAGCCGCTGGCCCAGCCGCCTGTGAGAGGCCCCAGGCTGCTTGCGTTCATTTTGCAGGCACCCGGCGCGGGGGTTCCCTGCAGGGCGCCGGCCCCAAAAATCAGCATGTTGGCGGGATCAAACGGCGTGACCCAAGAGCGCAGCTCGTCATAGAGAAGTTTTATCGCTATGCCGGACGAGCCGATCCATTCGCGGGCCAGACGCGATGTCGGCTCTGTCCGCATCTCGCCGCTGGTCAGGTTCACTCGGAGAATTTTTCCGCCATAAGCATAAAGTGTCATCAACAAGTCCCTTCCGGTTGCTTCTCTCTGTCGCCGGACGAAAAGAACTCTGCGAGGATGGCCGTCAGATCGTTTTCTTCACGACAGACATCCAGACATAAAGGACGCGCAAGCCCCGGGCAACGATCGCAGCCTCTTCCCGCAGGACCGTCTTCGTCCAGAACGAGAACATTATATCCCGCGCCGGTCGCCTTTTCTAGAATCTTGATGCTCGACGCCGACGGATTGTAGGCTCCGGTATGATGAAAGGAACAAACCATTTCGCAGGTCCGACAACCACCGCAACTAGGCATGTCTCGTTTCATGAATTGTCCTTTTTAATGGGCCTGCAGGCGCGTGCTCAGGAAGGCGATTTTTGCCGACTCTTCAACAAGCTCCGCAAAGTTTTGCGCCTCTGTCAAATTCTTTCCGGCCGCTAAAACACCGTGCCCGGCAAGCAGGACGGCTTTGATCGAAGGGTTTGAAAAAACTTCTTCCACGGCAAGTCCCAGGGTGACGCTTCCTTCTTCGCCGGCCGGAAGTACGGGAAGACGTCCCAGAATCCGTTGAGCATGAACGGTCAAAAGCGGAATCGTCCTGGCGCAGACAGCATAGGCAGTCGCGTAAGGCGGATGATAGTGGACAACGCCTCCGACATCATGGCGCACCCGATAAACGCTCAAATGGGTGCCTAATTCCTTGGTGGGTTTCCCTTTTCCCTCAAGTATCCTGCCCGCTCCGTCCACAATGATAAGGTCCTCCGCTATCAAGTCATAAAGCGCTTTGCCGCTGGGCTTGACCAAAAGAAGATCGTTTTTGAGCTTCGCGCTCAAGTTGCCACCCGTCGAAACCTGCATACCGATTTCAACGGCTCTGCGGCACACCCGCAGAAGTGCCTTCCTTTCATCCGGCCAGGATCCCATCGTCTTATCCTTTACGGGTAAACATGTTTAAAGGAAACGCCCATGCCGTGACCGGTGAGGATTTGATCCGCGCACGCCAAGATCTTTTCCATACTGTCGAACATTTCGAAAACGTTGACGTAGCGACCCATGGGCGTAAAAGAAAGATTGCGGTGTTTGTCCGGTTTGAGATTTTCATCGGCAAAGACGGCATCGCCCGCGATGACGTACGTTCCATGGGACGTTTTAACCGCGACCGACTGGTGACCGGGACAATGGCCCGGCGTGGGAAACAGCGTAATATAATCGTTATACTCAAATCCGCCATCCACTGTTTGAAATTCCACACCTTCAAAAGGCGGGACCACGCCCAGTTTTTTGGATTCGTAAGATTTATGATACAGCAGGTGAGGATCGCGCGCGAAGGCCAGTTCCTTCGCATGCACATAGTAGCGGGCATTCGCGAAAAGTTTCATGTTGGAGCAGTGGTCCCAGTGAAGATGCGTAAAGAAAATCGCGTCGATCTCATTCGGCCTTACCCCCAGCTTGTCGAGCTGCTCGTCAATCCGGAAGCCCTCCGGCTGATAGGAGCCCCTGTGATGCCAATCGGCCGTCTTCGTCTCACTCATGCCGGTATCGACCAGGAATTTTTCTTTCCCGTCCGTGATATAAAACGCCCAGGTAGGAACCTCCACTTCCATCCCGTAGCCGTCGCCCGGTGTGATGTAGGCACCCTTGTCCAGGCGAATGAATCCCGTGTTTAGCGGATAAATGCGTATGTCCATTGTTCCTTCCTCACTGTAAACGATTTTGTTTTTCAAACATATCCAACATCCGGCCTAAAGCCATGTCAATGAAGACATCATCATTGATGTGGGCATCCATCTCCAGAATTTCGATGCCGGTGTTCACACTCTTTTTTAAAGCATCGATAAATTGCCGGTCCGTTTGCGGATCGTAAAATGGTTTCCCGACAGCGTTGGGCTCTGAAAACCCTCTCAGCGGAATCAGAACTTCCACGGGACCGATCGCCTTGTTGATCTTGCGGGCCAGAAAATTCGCCGCTTCAATCATTTCTTCCGCTGTGGCTCTCACCAGCGTGATGTTCGCGTTATGAACAATGTGTTTTCGTCTCTGCCAGGAAGGCGCAAGCGTCTGATAGCCACCCTGACAGATGTAGTCGATGGCACCCGGCGCAAAAAGCCAGGGAATGCCCAGGCGCGAAAGGATATCCAGACGATCCTTCCCCGCAGCGAAAACGCCGCCGCCGACTTGGTCGACGATTTCATGGGTCGTCCAATCCAGAATGCCGTCGAAGTATCCTTGCCCGGCCAGCTCTTCCATAACCGTGCCGCCCGTTCCGGTCGCGTGGAAGAGAATCATTTCAAACCCCTTGTCCTCCAGCAGACGTTTCATTCTCGTAAGCCCCGGCGTCACCACACCGAAAGCCGTCGCACCGATCACTTTTTTCTCGCCTTTATGGATGGGACGATATCCCTTGACCATGCCCAAAAGCGCGTGAACCGCGTTTTCCAGGATGCTTGTAAAGACGTAGTTTAAACCGAAAACATCCGTAACCGAAGGAAAGACGGCAATATCCTTCGTCCGCAAAAAAGGTTTCAGATCGCCCGAGGCAATCGTGCTGACCATCACTTTGGGAAATCCCAGAGGCAGCCCCTGCATGGCCGCCGTACCCATCGCGGTGCCCTGTCCACCCCCCACGGCGATGACGCCGTCGATCTTGTTTTCCCGGTAGAGTTCGGAAACCCACACCGTTAAACCATCCGTCATGGCCTGAATGATTTTTCCTTTGTCTCGCGTGGCGATCAACTGCTCCAGATCATGGCCCGCCCTTTTCGCCACATCCCGACGCGGAATATCTCCCGGCACCAGCGGTTCGCCCAACGGACCGGGATCAATCAAAATGCAACAACATCCGTATCGCGTCACCAGGTCTCTGATATAGAGACACTCCTGCCCCTTGGTATCCAGTGTGCCGATGACTAAGATGGTTTTCAAACTTTCACACCCAGGCATTGAACAACCTCATCCATCCGGCAGCTCAATTCATCGAGCGTACCGCACATCCGGATCTGACCTTTTTCCATGATATAGGCCCGCTGATTGTCGCTTAGCCGCATGGCAATTTCCATATGCTGCTCGACCAGCATAATGGTCCTGCCGTCCTTCTGGAGCTGCTTGATGATCTCCATGATCTCGTGCACGATTTTCGGCGCGAGTCCTTCGCTGGGTTCATCGATGAGCATGAGCTTAGGACGGGTCATCAACGCTCTCGCGATGGTCAACATTTGCTGCTCGCCGCCGGAGAGATTACCGCCAAGATGCTTGACACGCTCCTTGAGACGGGGAAAATATTTAAAGCACATCTCCACCATCGCGTCTCGTTCATCGGATTTGGTGTGCATCAGAGAGCCAAGTTTGAGATTCTCCAAAACCGTCAAATTGGGAATGATCCGCCGGTCTTCCGGAATGAGAGAAATGCCCTTGCGTGAGATTTTATGGGGCGGCAACCCGGCAATCTCGTCGTCAAACAATCGAATCCGGCCCGACTTCGGCGGCTGAACGCCCATGATTGTTTTCATAGTGGTGGTTTTGCCGACGCCGTTTCGCCCCAAAAGCACCACGATTTCGCCTTCTTTCACTTCAAGGGACACGCCCTGCAGGATATGGCTGTAGCCATAAAATGTGTTTACGTTTTCCAGTCTTAGCATGCTTCCACCTTTATCCGAGATAGACTCTCTGCACTTCTTCGTTGTCGCTCACCTCACGGGGTGTTCCCTCCGCGAGCGTTCTGCCCTCATTCATCACCAGGATTTCTTCGGAAATGCTCATTACGACACTCATATCGTGTTCAACCAGCACGACACTCAGGCCCAGATCCGTGCTGAGTTTCTTGATCATCTCGGCGCAATGATTTGTTTCTGCGCAGCTCATGCCCGCCGTCGGTTCATCCAGCAGCAAGACTTCCGGTTTGGTAGCCAGGGCAATCCCGATTTCGAGGTAGCGCCTTTCCCCGTGCGACAGGGTGGAAGCCGGCCAGTTTCTCTTTTCCTTCAATTCCACCTTCGTCATGATTTCTTCGGCCAGGTCATTGATTTCTCCAAAAGACGAGGCCTGCCGCCAGAAATTGAACGACGTCTTGCAAACCTGCGCGGCAATGCGGATATTTTCAAAAACAGTCAGACTCGGGAAAATATGGTTGATCTGGTAGGTCTTGACCACGCCTAGACGCGACACTCTGTTTAACGTCATGCGGGAAATGTCTTTGTCTTTTAAAAAAACCTTACCTTTGGTCGGCAGATACGCGCCCGCAATCAGGTTGAAAAGCGTTGTTTTGCCGGCGCCGTTGGGCCCGATGATGGATTTGAGCTGACCTTTCTTCAAGGTGAAATCCACTTCATCCACGGCCTTGAGTCCGCCGAAGTATTTGCAAATTTTTTCCGTCCGCAACAGCATACAAGTCTCCTTCAACTATTTGCTCGCCCGTCTCATTCGGTAGGCCGCAATTTTCTCTTCCACGGTTCCCATAATACCACCCGGGAAAAGAAGGATGATGGCAACGAAAATCGATCCTACAAACAATTCCCAGCGTGGCGTGAAGAGACTGATCGTGTTTTGGAGAAACAAAAAGACGCCGACGCCCACCAGAGGACCGAGGAAGGTGCCTTTTCCACCCAGAATGGTCATCATCACCATCGTGCCGGACGTCAGCCAGAAGAGCGTCGTCAGCGGCACGTAGCCGAGATAAACGGTATTGAGCGCCCCTGCTAGCCCCGCATAGAATGCGGAGAGCACCAGGGAGAAAAATTTAACCAGGGTCGTGTTGTAGCCGCAAGCCTTGGCGCGTTCTTCATTCTCCCGGAAGGCCTGCAAGAGCTTGCCGAAGGGAGACTGAAGAATCCGCCAGGTGCTGTAGAGCATGATGGCGGTGATCACCAAAACGAAGTAGTACAGCGGCAAAGGCTTCCCCAACGAAAAGGAAAAGAGAGCCATGGCGGGTATATGGGTCAGACCGTCTTCTCCGCGTGTGATCTCTTTGAGCGGCGACAGCGCCAGAAAGTAGAGCATCTGGGCAAATGCCAGCGAAATCATCGCAAAGTATACGCCTCTTTTGCGAATGGCCAACGCACCGATAAAACAGGCCAGGATCATGGGCGCCAGGATTCCTGCGGCAATGCCCACGAAAAGATGCGCGTCCAGATAGCGGAAAGCCAGACCGGCGCTGTATGCCCCCAGACCGAAATAGGCCGCATGCCCGAAGGAAAGAACCCCCGTATACCCCAAAAGGAGATTGAATCCCATTCCGAAGATCGCCCAGATGAGAATTTCCGTCGCCAGCGGCGTGGAAATGACCATGGGGAGAAACAGGAGGGCGAAAACCGCCCCGTACACAACCAGAGGTTTTGGAGGTGCGTGCTGTTGCTGCATTGTATTTATCTTGTCAACCATGTGAAACGTTTCCTCTCTCTTGATGCAAGGAAAACCTTGCAAACCAATCTAAAATCCATTATTTTCCGTCCCGTCGAAGCACGAGCTTCGGGATGCGGGTTCGAACCCGGACGGCGGCATCCTTCATGTTCTTTTTCCCGCGGCTATTCTCTGCCTTGTTCTCCGAAAAGGCCTCTGGGCCTGATTAACAGAATCAGGGCCATGCAGAAGTACATGGAGACGGACGAGTACTCACCGGCAATAAACGCGGTGAACGCGACAACCAGTCCAATTAAAAGACCGCCGACAATCGCCCCGCCTAAAGACCCCAGACCGCCCACCACGGTAACCACAAACGCCGTCATCGTCATGTCCACACCCATATCCGGCGTGGCCGACATCATCGGCGCGGCAATGGCTCCGGCCAAAGCCGCCAGGCCCACACCAATGGCAAATCCGATTGTCCAAATACGCGACACATTGATGCCAAGCGTCTGCACCATCAACGAGTCGCGCGTGGAGGCGCGGATGATCATGCCCAAATCGCTTTTCTTGAGGAAAAGCCACAGAGAAATGATCGCCACCAGCGTAAACAATATGATGAAAAGACGGTACCCGGGAATGATGACGGGACCCAATGCGATAATGCCGCTCACCGCTTCAGGATAGCTGACCGGTTTGCCGATGAGGCCGAAAATGATTTTAATGAGATCCGGAATCGCCACGGAAAAACCGAAGGTGAGAAGAAGCGGCAGCAGAGGATCCTTCCCGTATAGAGGCTTGAGAAGGAAGAACTCAACGAACATACCGATAATGCCCACAATAATCACGGCGCTCACCAGGCCCACGAAAAAGTTGCCCGTCAGCGACACAACCACAAAGACCGCGTAGGCTCCCAGCATGGCAAAGGTGCCATGGGCGAAATTCACCACGTCCAGAAGGCCGAAAATGATCGACATTCCGCTTGACAGGAGCACAAAAATACACCCCAGGGCAATCCCGAAAAAAAACTGCATTGCGATAACGTTCCAAGGAATCTCGAACATAAAACCTCTTTCCTACCTCTTTATTTACTGCGGGGGGAGGACGATCCTCCCCCCGCGATAGTCTCCCCGGAGATCATTTGGGAAGCTTAATATTTATGAACGGCAGCTTTTTGGCGTTGTCATCGCAGGACATCACAATGGAATCCCCCGGAATCTCAGCGACAATATCCGCCAGATCCCAGCCTTTGGCCCTGGCACCTTTGCCTTTAACCAGAACATAGCTCTGAATGCGCTGCTGGTCGCAGCCGCGGACATATTCTTCGCCCTTGGTCAACGTGTATTTCAGATTGGCCATGGCATCCATTATCTTTTTCTTGTCGGACACAGTGCCTGCCTTTTCGATCGCCATGAACAGCAGGTTGGTCGCGACATATCCGCTCTCACCGTCCTGCTCGGGTGGAGCACCATATTTTTCCATAAACTTATCCACGAACTTCTTGGCTCCGGGATATTTATCCCGCAGTTTCCAGTAGAAGGTCATACCGCCGATCACGTTTTCATTATAGGCGGAACCCAGTTCCTTGA
>CAYUDM010000043.1:0-24624 GCA_964443625.1 uncultured Smithella sp.
ACTATCTGCGGTTGGCTTCCGTTTTCAACACCATGCCGGAACTCGGCATGGTTCGCAACAACAGCAGCGTCATGAAATACCTGCTGCTCGCCCCCCGCGATATCGCCAAGGGCGGTCTGGCCGTCCTGAAAGATCAGCGGCTGGCGGTGATGAACCACAATCAATTGGGGAGGCTCTTTCTCAACACAGAGCTTTTAAAAGCCGGCCTGCCGGAATCCGACCGCTTGTTCAGCTCGATCCAGGAAAAAGGCAAGGAGTCGCAGGCGGTTCTGGCTGTTTTCTTCGGCCAGGCCGAAGCCTGCCTGGTCAGTGAAACGGCCTTCAAAACCATGGAAGAGCTCAACCCGCAGGTGGGCAAAAAACTTCAGGTGGTTCTGGAATCTCCCGGATTAGTCGATGTGGTCGGCCTCTTCCACCCGAATTTCCCAAAGTCCCTCAAGGAAACGGCAATCAGTGGCATGCGCGGCAGCATCAAGGAATTTGAACGGGGCAGGCAAATCATGATTCTGTTCAATGTGGATCGTATGGATATGATCCGCGATGATCAGATCTTGCCCGTACGGAAGATGGTTTCTGATTACAATCGGTTAAAGAAAAGAAATTAAAGGTTAAAGATTCTTGTGACGGGATTTTTTGAAAGAATCGGTACCATATTGCGCAGTCGCGGCATTTTCTTCCGCCTGTTCGTCGTCATGATGCTGTTGTCGCTGCTCCTGATTTCCGCCTTTGCCGCCATGATCATACCCCGCGAGCGCGCCGCTCTGGTTCAGGCCATGACGTCGCAGGCCAGCAATATCGCCGCATCCATATCGGAAGCCACCGCATCTTCGTTTCTCACCGCCGATTATGGTCCTGTCGTTGAGCATAATCTCCATCTCATCAGGAGAAGCAGTGATATTCTCTACATCATCGCCATGCGGGAATCGGGTTTTTGTCTGGTCAACACACGCGATGGCTGGGAAACGCGGGAGGCGCCGGCTGTGGCCTGGAGCGGACGGGAGCTGGGATTGGAAGGCGGTATCATCGACAGCACCCTGGTCGGAGGGAAGGCATTCCATTTTGGTATGCCGCTGGAGTTCACCGGATACCAGTGGGGATTCCTCTATATCGGCTTGTCGGTCGATCATTTCCAGACACAGGTCCGTGACACCTACCGCTTCATCTTTTACTTAAGCGCGATCTGCCTGGTTCTCGCCGCGATTCTCTCCTATTTTCTGGCCAGTCGCTTTACCCGGCCGATCCGGTCGCTTCGGCATGCCGCCCTTCAAATTGCAGAAGGAGACCTGACGGCGCGTGCCGGTATCTCTCGAAACGATGAAGTCGGAGAACTGGCGCTGTCCTTCAACGTGATGACGGAAAAAATGATTGCGTCCCAGAAAAAAATTCAGGACGCCTATGACGAATTGGGTCTTTACCAGAAGAATCTGGAAAGGCTTGTGCGCTCGCGCACCGAAGAACTCACAGTGACGAACCGGCGTCTCGGGGAGGAGCTTGCCGAGCGTCAGAGGGCCGAGCAGGCGCTTGCGGAATCGGAACGCCGGTATCGCGTCATTTTCGAAACGGCGGGAAGCGCCAACATGATTGTCGGCCAGGACGACACGATTGTGATGGTCAACGCCGCTTTTGAGAAAATATCCGGCTTTGCCAGAGCCGATGTGGAGGGCCGAAAAACGTGGCTCGATTTTTTTTCCATGGAGGATCAGAATAAGCTCAGAAGGCGGCGAGCGCGCGCGGATGTGGGCAGGCCCGGCGCTTTGGAGGACTTCGAGGCGACCCTCATCGACAGCGATGCCGAAAGTCGGGCCGTCTATCTGACGGTCGGCGCCATTCCGGGAGCAAGCCAGACGATTTTTTCGTTTATCGATCTCACGGAGATCAAACGGCTCGAGGCCCAACTGCTGCAGTCGCAGAAAATGGAGGCCGTGGGTCAGCTTGCCGGCGGCGTCGCGCACGACTTCAACAACATTCTGACCGCGATTACCGGGTATGCCAGTCTTTTGAAAATGCAGATTCACTCTGACGAAGTGCTTCTTCCCTACGTCGAGCCGATTATCTCGTCGGCTGAAAAAGCCGCTCAACTCACACAGGGACTTCTGGCCTTTTCCCGCAAACAGATCATCGAGCCTAAGCAGATCAATATCAACGACGTCATTCGCAAGTTGGAGCATCTCCTGAAAAGACTTTTGGGGGAGGATATCGAGCTTCATGCGGAGCTGTCGGCTTTGCCGCTGGTGGTTTTCGCCGATGTCGGCCAGATCGAGCAGGTGTTGATGAATCTGGCCACCAATGCCCGCGATGCCATGCCGGAAGGCGGATACCTGTCCGTCGGCACGGATGTCGTGATGCTCAGCCAGGAGGATTTCATCGGTGAGGATGTTTTTGAAATGAAGCCGGGGCAATACGCACTGGTCCGCGTTTCCGATACCGGATCGGGGATGAGCCGGGAAACGATCGATCATATTTTTGAACCATTTTTCACGACCAAGGAAGTCGGTAAGGGTACGGGATTAGGCCTTGCGATTGTCTACGGCGTGATCAAGCAGCACAACGGGTCCATTCATGTTTACAGCGAGCCGGGGTCAGGCACGACGTTCAAAGTTTATCTGCCGCTCGTCGCCGTCCAGCAGGACCGGGAGCGTCCCGCTGAACTCAAACATCCGGAAAAAGGCCATGAAACAATTCTTCTGGCGGAAGATGACGACATGACGCGTGAATTGTCTCATCTGGTCCTCGAGAAATTCGGGTATTTCGTCCTTGAAGCCGCCGATGGGGAGGAGGCGGTTGAAAAATTTATAAAGTACCAGGACCGGATTGATCTGGTCTTGCTGGATGTCATTATGCCCAAGAAAAACGGGCGGGCGGTCTACGATGAGATTTTACAAATCAAGCCCGATGCCAAAGCGCTTTTCATCAGCGGGTACACGGCGGACATCATTCACAAGAAAGGGATTTTTGAAAGCCACATCAATTTCATTTCCAAACCGGTCACACCCGAGGCCCTGGCCAGAAAGGTTCGGGAAGTCCTGGACAAGGGCTGACCACCCCGGCGCTCTCAGTTAAAAAATGGCAGCTCGCCGCTTTTGAGCGCCAAAGATCGTGCGTTTTGTCTTGCCCGGGTATCCCTGGCGTCGTAAAACAGGGCCGACGCGAAGGTTTGATCTACGGCTGTCGTCAGGCGTTGAAAGTCGGCCAGGAGCGCATCCGGCACGGATGGCCCGGCTTCCATCTTGAAGCGCGACGGATTGATCGGGCGGCCGTTTTGTCTCATTTCATAATGCAGATGCGGACCGGTGGCAAGCCCCGTCATGCCCACGTAGCCCACCAGGTCGCCCTGGGCCACCTGCTTGCCCGAATGCAGGCCGGGGGCGATTCGGGACAAATGCCCGTAATAGGTCTGCATGCCGTTACGGTGCGACAGGATGACGAGTTTTCCATACTGGCCTTTATATCCGGCAAAAGACACACGGCCGTCGGCGGTGGCGGATACCGGCGTCCCCGTGGGAGCGGCGTAATCAATGCCGTGATGCGGCCGGTTGATTTTCAGAATCGGATGACGGCGGGAAGAAGAAAACGACGAACTGATCCGCCGGAAACTCAAAGGCGCTTTTAAAAAAGCTTTTCGAAGCGACTTGCCGTCGGGATTAAAATAGTCGGTTCGGCCGTTTTGCTCAAACAGATACGCTTTGTACGTTCGGTTATCGTTGATGAACTCGATGGCCAGAATTTTCCCGTATTTTTTGAATTCGCCCTCGAGATACAGCCCTTCCGTGATGACTTTAAAACTGTCTCCTTTGCGGAGATCCACGTTGAAATCGACATCCCAGGCCAGAATATCGGAAATGGAAATCGCCAGACCCATGTCTTCGCGTGTGGCGCCGAGAGCGGCAATCAGTGTGTCTTCGATCCGTCCGGAAAGTGTCAGTACGCGCGACTCATAGGGCGTTTCACATTTCTGAGCTGAAAAACCGCTATCCTGCCTTTCGATTTTCAATACCGTGTTCTCATTGATCTGGTATGTGAACTCATTTACACAATTACTGTCGTCCACGACAAAGCGGTAGGGCTGTCCGGGATGAACCTGCCGAAGCCGATGGACACTGGCGGCGGCTTGCTTCATCGCGAAGAGCTCGTCAATATTAAGACCGTGTTTTTGAAAAATGCTAAAGAGGGTTTCACCCGGTTCGATGCTGCTTTCAATCGATTTCAGCGCGGGTTCCGCCATGATGACGGGTTCCGATTCGATTGTTTTGCTGAAATGGGATGAAAAAAGTTGATAGATAGGAAATAATCCAACTAAAAAAAGAATAACAAAGGCAACTCCCGCTTTCTTTCCAATCAAACCGTCCCCTCCTTGAAATATGCGTTTGCTGTCATCCCTCATTACTGATCCGAAGCGAGCCTGTCAAGAAAAAAACGCTTTGAGGTGGCGGACTCTTTTGATAAGTCTACGCCGATTGGAGGAAGAATTGGTGAGTACAGGACTTTATATTATCGGGACGGACACGGAAGTCGGCAAGACCGCTGTGGCGGCGGGCGTGATGTATCTGCTGATGTCAAACAACATCAACGCGGCCTATTTCAAGCCGGTAGCCAGTGGTGAAGTTCAAGTCGACGGCAAGCGGATGCCTGCCGATGCGGCTTTTGTTAAAGCAGTTTCAGGTTTTCAAGGAAACCTTGACGACGTGACCCCGTTTGCATATTCAGACGAAGTCTCACCGCACCTGGCCGCGCGCCGGGCGCATCGCCCGATTGATCGACAAAAAATATATCAGGCCCTGGATGCTTTAAAAAAGCAATATGACGTGATTATCGGGGAAGCGGCCGGCGGACTTGCCGTTCCTCTTGATGACGACGGGTATATGCAGCATGATCTGATCCGCGCGCTTGGTTTTCCGTGTCTGCTTGTGGCGCGCGCGGGCCTGGGCACCATCAATCATACGCTGCTCACGCTTCGTGTGGCCAACGAGGTCGGCCTGAATGTCCGGGGCATCGTCATCAGCGGTTCGAAAAACTCTGAACTTGAACAAGACAATGTTTCCATGATCCGGAAACTAGGCGGCATCGAGCATGTTTTTGTGCTGCCGGCAATAGAGCCGCTTTCGGCGGCATCGCCTTCGGCTTTGCGAAAAGCGGTCGATCATGTCTTCCGGATCGACACACTAACGGCATTGATGGGCCCGATTGAATCCTATGTTTGAAAAGCGAATCGAGAAAATTCAGCGTTCGGGTCTTTATCGCCGGATGAAATATTTTCAATCTCCACAGGCTGCGCACACGTGTCTCGACGGACGCGAGGTGTTGATGCTTTCCTCCAACAGTTACCTGGGGCTGTGTTCGGATGACCGCCTGAAACAGGCCGCGCATGAGGCGGTGGAAAAGTACGGTACCGCCTCCGGCGGGTCAAGGCTGATTTCCGGCAGCTTTGAGGCCCATAAAAAGCTGGAAGAGGAAATCGCCGCTTTCAAAAAAACACAAGCGGCTCTGATCTTCAATACGGGATACATGGCCAACGTCGGCGTCCTGTCCGCGATAGCAGGGAAGGACTGGACGATTTTCTCCGATCGACTCAATCATGCAAGCATTATCGACGGCTGCCGGCTTTCCGGCGCACGGGTTGTCGTTTACGATCATGGCGACGCGCGCGATCTGGAGACGAAACTGAAATCGCATTCAGGGCGTTTCGGCCTGATTGTCACGGACAGCCTGTTCAGCGTGGACGGCGATCTCGCGCCTTTGCCCGCCCTTGCCGATATTGCCAGGCGCCACCGCCTGCTCCTGATGGTCGATGAGGCGCACGCCACGGGCGTTTTAGGCAAATCCGGAGGCGGCGTCGCCGAGCATTTCGGCATTGAGGCGGACGTCGATATTTCCGTGGGGACATTCAGTAAGGCGCTGGCTTCTGAAGGCGGTTTCGTAGCGGGAAGTCGCGCGCTCGTTGATTACCTGATCAATACCGCACGCAGTTTCATTTTTTCAACCGCGCTGTCGCCGGCAACGATTGCGGTTTCACGGGCGGCGCTGGCCGTTGTCCAATCGGAACCGGAGAGGCGACGGGTGCTTGCCGCTCATTCGGCCCGGCTAAGACAATCGCTTTGCCAGGCGGGCTTTGCGGTTGCGGATCATCCCACGCCGATCATCTCTCTTGTGCTGGGAGATCCGTCTTTGGCTGTCGAGTTCAGCGAGGCGCTGTTGAAGGAAAATATTTTTGTTTCAGCCATTCGTCCGCCGACGGTGCCCGCCGGAACCAGCCGGTTGCGGATTAATCTTATGGCCACGCATTCGTGCGAAGATCTGGAGCGAGCTTACCAGTGCATCATCGATGTCGGACAATTCCTCGGCGTAATTAAACAGGAGGCAGCAGACAGATGAATGATCTTCAACAAAAGGACCTGCGTTTCATCTGGCATCCGTGTTCCCAGATGAAGGACTATGAAGACTTTCCCCCGATCCTCATCGAACGGGCCAGCGGCGCTTATTTGTTCGACAATACCGGGAAAAGCTATCTCGATGCGATCTCGTCGTGGTGGGTGAATCTCTTCGGCCATGCCAACGAACGCATCAATCGCGCATTGTGCGATCAGGCCGCACGGCTCGAACATGTCATCTTCGCTAATTTTTCCCATGAACCGGCCATTGACCTTGCCGAAGAAATCGTCCGCCTGGCGCCGGATGGGCTTTCCAGGGTTTTTTTTGCCGATAACGGTTCCGCCGCGGTGGAAGCCGCGCTCAAGATGAGTTTCCATTATCATCAGCAGACCGGTCGCACGAGTCGAACAAAATTTGCCGCGATCACCGACGCGTATCATGGCGAAACCCTGGGCGCGCTGTCCGTGGGCGATCTGGATCTCTACAGTAAAATCTACAAGCCGCTTTTGTTGGGTACACTCAAAGCCCCGGGACCGGACTGTTTCCGCTGCCCCTTTGGAAAAACCCGCGATGCCTGTGACGCCGAGTGTTTTGAATCGCGTAAACGTCGGGTCGCGGAAAACGCGAACGAGCTTTGTGGCGTCATCATCGAGCCGCTGGTGCAGTGCGCGGCGGGAATGAAAATGTATCCCCCCGTCTATCTTAAAAAGCTCCGCGCGTTGTGTTCGGCAAACGACATCCATCTGATCGCCGATGAAATCGCCGTCGGATTCGGGCGTACCGGAAAAATGTTCGCCTGCGAACACGCGGCGGTGAGTCCCGACATGATGTGCCTGTCCAAGGGACTTACGGCCGGTTATCTGCCGATGTCTTTGGTTGTGACCACCGATGAAATTTATTCGGCGTTTTACGCGGATTACACCGAGCTGAAAGCCTTTCTGCATTCCCACAGCTATACCGGAAATGCCCTGGCCTGCGCGGTGGCGAGAGAAACACTCGCCATTTTCCGCGACGACGCGGTTTTGGAAAATAACGCCGCTAAAGCTGCGTATCTGTCCACGCGAACCCGCGAGTTTTTCGACGGACATCCCTACGTGGGCGAGTATCGGCAGACCGGTATGATCGGGGCGCTGGAACTGGTGGCCGACCGCCAGACGAAAGAGGCGTTTGATTGGAAAAAACGTGTTGGATACGGGATTTATCGCATCGCGCTGGAACAAGGCGTGCTGCTTCGACCGCTGGGAAACGTCATTTATTTCATGCCCCCCTACATTGCCAGCGAAAAAGACTTGAATCTGATGATCGAGACCGCTTTTTTCTCTATCAATCGTTACTTCGGACTGTCGTCTAAATCATTTTAATAAGGGAAGGAATCTGGATTGAAATACCGGGTGCCTCAGTTGGAATGCCATCAGAAAATACTCCGAAAATACTTGACATTCGGGGTTTGGCAACTAAGATAGGCCTGTCGTTTTTCGATGTTAATCGACGGGTCCGACCGGACCCCAACCAGTTGATAAAAATGTGAGGAGGCATAAAAATAATATGAAAAGAGTGTTGCTGTTTTTAGTGACGAATATCGCTGTTGTGCTTGTATTGGGAATCGTCTTGCGGCTTCTGGGCGTCGACCGGATCCTCGATCAAAGCGGGGTCGGGTTGAATTACTGGAATCTGCTGGTGTTTTCGGCCGTGTTCGGATTCGGCGGCGCGTTCATCTCGCTGGCTTTATCCAAATTCATGGCCAAACGGATGACCGGCGCGCAGGTGATCACCGATCCTCGTTCTCAGACGGAGATGTGGCTTGTAGACACCGTGAAGAAACAAGCCCAGATGGCCGGCATCGGCATGCCGGAAGTCGCGATTTTCGATTCCGCGGCGCCCAACGCGTTTGCCACCGGGATGAACCGCAACAAAGCGCTCGTCGCGGTCAGCACCGGCCTTTTGCGAAACATGAACAAAAATGAGGTCGAGGCGGTGCTCGGCCACGAGATCAGCCATGTGGCCAACGGGGATATGATTACGCTGTCGCTCATCCAGGGGGTTGTCAATACCTTCGTCATTTTCCTGTCGCGGATCGTCGGACATTTCGTGGACCGCGTCATTCTGAAAAATGAAGAAGGGCACGGCATTGGTTTTTTTATCGCCACAATCGTTTCTCAGATTGTTTTCGGAATTCTCGCAAGCGTTGTCGTCTTGTGGTTCAGCCGGCAGCGGGAGTATCGTGCGGACGCGGGCGGCGCAAAACTGTCCGGAACGGGCAACATGATCGCCGCCTTGGAAAAACTGAAAATGGGCGTGCAGGAACCCCTGCCGGATCAGATGAAATCTTTCGGCATTTCCGGCAAACCCTCAACGCATGGCTTGAAGCTTCTGTTCATGAGCCATCCGCCGCTGGACGACCGTATTGAAGCGCTCAAAAGAATGGGTGGGTAAGCCTGAAACTTCAAATTTAGCCCGTAAAGGACAGAAAAAGGAACGGTGTGACACCGTTCCTTTTTTATATTGATTAGAAACGCAAGAGACTTGTCTTCGGGATGCCGGAACCCTTGTGGATCTCTACACGTGATTGCGCAGTTGCAGTTCGAGCGGATGCGGGTTCAAATACACCTGCGCTGTGAGATAGGGCTGATCGTATTTTCTGACATAGTGTCGAAGCAGCGTTACCGGAACGATCAGTGGGAGGAGTCCTGTCCGGTATTGGTCGATGACTTCCTGGAGTTCCTGCTTTTCTCCGCCGGAGAGCTCTTTTTTGAAATATCCCGCCATGTGTTGCAGAACGTTTGCGTTTTTCTTCGCGGTTGCTTTGAGCCGCAACGCGTCCAGAAGGAGGGACTCATAGTGTTTGCATAAATCCTGATAGGGGACTGCTTTCATGTTTGCCAGCAGTTTCCCCATTTGCGAGTAGGAAGCGGGACTGTGTGAAAGAATCAGAAGTTTGTGCCTTGTGTGGAAATCCAGTAGATTCCGCCGCTTTGCATCCGGAGCCGGGACGGCGCGCCAGTTCTTCAGGACGAAGATGCGCTCGATGAAATTTTCCCGCAGGTCAGGATCGTGAAGACGGCCTTCGTCTTCGACCGGAAGCGACGGAAAACGGTCCATGAACATCCGGGCGAAAATGCCTGAACCGTTTTTTGAAGGCATGCCCTTTTCGTTATAGACCTTTACGCGTTCCATGCCGGAAGACGGCGAATTGCTCTTGAAAATGAAGCCGCACAGGTTTTCCGACTCCAGTTGTTTAAGGCGAGCTTGCGCCCAGCGCACCAGCTGATCGGTTTTGTCCTGACGCGTGCGGTTCGTGACGAGCCGCGGAAAGGAAGGATCGCCTTCCAGTCGCATCGATTCCCGGGGGACGCCCAGGCCGCATTCGGTTTCGGGGCAAACGGGAACATATTGGACGTATTGACCCAGGGTGTCGCGCAAAAAACGGTCCAGTTTATGTCCACCGTCGTAGCGGACGTTTTCTCCTAAAAGGCAGGTGCTGATGCCGAGCTTGATTTTTTCCATAGGCAGTTCTCCTAACCGGTCTTGAAACTAACAGCGCAGGTTACGAAAGTCAATGTATTGCGGTCTGTGAGCATACGCTCAATAAATTCCTTCACAAAGAAACGTCAATCGTGTAGTCTCTCCCGTGAAAAAAAACCGCCACTGCCGGAAGCGAATTTTTGCGACTTGTCCGCAAAGGTGAAAAAAAAGATGAAACAAAATGATCATTTTCCCATAACGGAGGAAGCGATGACCGAGCCATTGAATAAAACCAAGGTATCCGTTCGTCTGGCCGACGGCACAACCATCAAGGGGTTGCTTAACATCGGGAAATATAATCGTTTATCTGATTTTCTCAATTCCAAGGATGCGGAACCTTTCTTAATCGTCTACGAGGCATCCATGGCCGGAACGGCGGGGAAGGTCGTCATCATCAACCGCGGTCACATCGCCTGGGCCGCGCCGGAATAAGCCTTCCGGGGATCATTTTTGTTTGAAGGCCAGTTTTTCCGTCGCCCAAATAGTGACAATGCCCGCAGCCATGAGGCACACGGCGTATAGGGTCTGTAGCCCGGCGTCGGGCAGATAAAATGAATAGCCTTCCACCAGCTTTTTGCCGCTTCGGATCAGGGGATTGCCTGTTGCATCGAGGCGAAAAATGGCAATCTTCCAGGGCCACAGCGTCAGAAGCGATCCCAGAATAAAACCGGTCATCGTTGCAATCGTTTGATTCCGGAATTTTCGATAAATCCACGACAAGAAATGTGAAAAGGCAATCAGCCCCCCTGCCGCGCCCAACGCGACGGGAAAAAGGATGCGAAGATTCAGGGTGCTGATCGCGTCGATCACGACCAGTTCGTAATTCCCCATCAAAATCAGGACGAATGATCCGGAAAGCCCCGGCAGGATCATACTGCAGATAGCCACAACGCCGCAGGCGACGAGATACAAAAAGTTGTCGTTTTGGGAGGCCGGGCTGATCAGCGACACGGCAGCGGCCAGAGCGGTTCCAAGCGCAAAGCTTACAACGACAGACGGAGTCGTGCGGTTGATCGTTTTACCGACGAAGAAGACAGACGCCAGAATCAGCCCGAAGAAGTAAGACCAGATGAAGATCGGATGATGATCGAATAAATATCTCAGCAATCGGGCCAGCGACAGGATGCTGATGGCGGCGCCCAGAAAAACGGCCACAAGAAAATAAAGATCCGTATGCCTTGCGAAGGCCCTCCAGTCGGCCCTGAGGATCAGTTTGATCGCCGTCAGGTTGAAGGATTTCAGCGCGTCGATTAATCTTTGAAAAATTCCGGTGACCAGCGCGATCGTGCCGCCCGATACGCCGGGAATCACATTGGCCGCACCCATGCCCATTCCCTTGATGGCTGCCAGAAGATAAGACTTGAACATCATATGCCTTTCGTTTGCTAGGTCTGTT
Source organism: uncultured Smithella sp. (assembly GCA_964443625.1). Lineage (GTDB taxonomy): Bacteria > Desulfobacterota > Syntrophia > Syntrophales > Smithellaceae > UBA8904. Next base: position 11,285 of record CAYUDM010000043.1, read on the forward strand.
TTCCGTCGATTGCGCGGCAGGCAAAGCACATATCACAAGTTTTTATTTTTGAAATTAAAAAAACGGACGGATGCTGAAAAAGTAAGGAAGGGTAGCCCCGTAAAATATTCATACAGAGAAGTCGTTGCCGGTTACAAAATCAAGCATAACTCGCACGTGCAAAAGAGTTTTAGCGCATGAGCATGAGCGTGAGCAATCAGGGGAATATGTGCTACCTGTCGGTGGAGATATTCCGTAACAGGGGCTACCCTTTTTATCATGTCGGCGGCTTTGTCCGTTTTCCCGTTTCTGGGGAAATTTGCCGGACAATCTTTTTGTTTCGCAAGAGGCTTGGAAGATGGAGAATCTGAGAGGAACCTGAGTTGTCGTCCCGGTAACATCGTCTCGTTCGGGAAACGAATTCCGCGTCGGTCATTTCAAAAGCGTGTTCTGGGCCTCTTGCGTTTCAAAATTACACCGTCCATGGTGCTAAATGATGTTTATAAAAGCAATGCCTGTGCCATTGAGCGAAAAATATTGGAATCATGAGCGAAGTAATTGATTTATCATGTAAATATTCTAACACGACTTTCCTCTGCGGCAGGCCGATAAACGGGAAAGTGGTCGGATTGATGATTCTGCTACAATTTGTGTAGGTTTTTTTGGAGATGTTTTGGGAGTGCGCTTTCGAAACCGGCAAGGTCTGCTGACGCCGAGATTATCTTGTTTTAAAAATCGGGGTCGGCCGGCGTGGCAGGATCGATCGAAAGAATTTTATCGACGTTGAAGATTCGGGTTTCACGTTTGATCTGGCAGAAAGCTTCCATCCCTAAATAGGGAAACCCTTTGAATTCTCTGTCGCCCACGGCAAGCGGCAGAACCGATCGGCGGGACTTTTCATCTTTCCCCTTGAGATAAACGATGTCGATATTTCTGTGTTCCGAAATGGCGTCCTGAATCATTTTTATTTTATCGGCCCGGGACAGGGTTTTAGCCGACTGGGCATATTGAATGCCTGTGAGGAATTTCACCACCTGCCAGTCCATGAGGATGTGGTTTTTTTTAAGCGGCTGCCTGAGGACCAATCCGGCAAGAGTGGTGCAACGGGATAAGGCGACATACATCTGACCGTGAGCGAAGGTGCCGCGGCCGATGTCAATCACCGCGTTTTCAAAAGTTTTTCCCTGACTTTTGTGAATCGTGACGGCAAAGGCAAGACGCACCGGATACTGGGTGAATGATCCCACGTCTTCTGAGTGCAGTTCGTTTTCCTGGAGAAAAAAACGATAGATTTTCCAGGTGTAGGGGCTGATCCGTGCCGTGTCGCCATTGTCGAGATCCGCGACGATCACCTCGTCGCCAGCGTCGTCCTTTTCAAACTTCCGGATCTTGCCGATGGTGCCGTTGATCCATTGGCCGAAGGAATCATTGTTGAGCAGCATGATCTGCGCGCCTTTTTTCAGTTTCAGTTCCACGGCGGTGGGCAGATACTCCTTGCCGAAGTCTCCTTCGAGGATTCCCCTGGCTTTCCAGGCCTTTCCCGGCAGTTCGGACAGGCGCTGTTCATTGATCTGATCGGCCAGCGCGTTGGTGCTGGTCAGCCAGATGTAAAACGATCCTTCCGGGGGTTGGAAATCGGGATTGCAGCGAGTGTTGAAACGGGAAAGATCGTCGTCCGTGACCGAACGGTTGCGGATGGTGTTGAGCAGTCGGACGAATTCGTCGTCCTTTTGGCGATAGACCTTTTCCAGCTCGACATACTCGAAGGGCAACTGTTCGAAGACTTTCGCACTGAAAAAATAGGGTGTGGCGTAGTGGGTCCGAAAGATGTCACGCTCGGCGGATGTGACCACCGGCGGCAATTGATAAAGGTCTCCGATGAAGATCATCTGCACGCCGCCGAAAGGCAGGTTTTCATCCGGACCGTTGAAGCGCAGGAATTTGTCGATGCAGTCGAGCAGATCGGCTCGGACCATGGATACTTCGTCGATGACGATGGTCGTGAGCTTGTTATAGATTGTCGATTTGTCTTTTTCGGATTTCTTTTTTCTTTTAATGGATGACGGTGTGACGCTGGGTTTAAAATGAAAGAAGGAGTGAATCGTCTGCCCGCCGACGTTGACCGCCGCAACACCGGTGGGGGCCAGAATGACGACCTTTTTTTTTGTATGATTCCGGAAATAGGTCAAAAGGGTGGATTTGCCCGTCCCGGCGCGTCCGGTGATCAGGACGTTTTTATGTGTCTCTTCCAGTAGTGAAAGCGCTTGCCGGAATTCGTCATTGAAATCGAGTTCTTTCGGTTTTGTTTTGTGTGTCACGATGATCTCCGTTTAGTGGCGGTTACGCTTCTAGACATAAATCGCCGCATCAGGCAACAACAATGATTTGTAAATGAGGCTGTGTAGAAAAGAGAGGCCCCAAAAAAAGAATATGTTTGACAAATTCGCGGCTTGGTAATAGAGTCCCCCCGAAATTTGCAAAAAAAGCGCTGAATGGGGCGCTTTTTTTGATCCGGGTTATTTGGGCGCTGTGAATAAAATATTGTCGAAAAAAAAGGCGATGGAGATCATCTCCGGCTTTTCTAAAGCCGGTGTGCTGGTGATCGGCGATGTTATGGTGGACCATTTTCTCTGGGGAAAGGTGTCGCGCATTTCGCCGGAGGCGCCGGTTCCCGTCGTCGATGTTCATTCTGACAGCTTTATGCTGGGCGGTTCGGCCAATGTGCTAAACAGTATTCATACCCTGGGCGGACGTGGCTATGTCACCGGCGTGATCGGCGCGGATCCGGTCGGCAAGAGGCTTTTGGACGAACTGGCCTTGCGGGGAATGGAAACGACCGGAATGATCGTGGACAGAGGCAGACCGACAACGCTCAAAACAAGGATCGTTGCTCATAATCAGCAGGTGGTCCGTTTCGATCAGGAAAGCAAAAAACCAGTTGAATCCGCCGGTCTCAAAAAAATGCTCAGATATGTCGATGCGCTCAGGCCGCAAATCCGCGCGATCGTCATTTCTGACTATCATAAAGGTGTTGTGTCTCGAACGCTTGTCGAATCGCTTGCTTTGCTTGCGGCGAAAGATGGGATTTTTCTTTGTGTTGATCCGAAAAGAAATGACTTTTCCATCTATGCAGGCGTCGATGTGATCACGCCGAACCATCATGAAGCCCAGCGCGCTGCCGGCATGGAAATCCAAAACGGCGACGACTTGATGACTCTGGGCGAAACGCTTCTGTCGAAGTACGATTTCCGGACCCTGCTGGTGACGCGCGGTGAAGAGGGAATGAGTCTTTTTGAACGGGAAAGAAAAATTCTCCATACGCATTTTGCGGCCCGGGCCAAGGAAGTCTATGATGTGACGGGCGCGGGGGATACCGTGATCGGCGTTCTGGCTCTGGCGCTTTCCGCCGGGGCGACCATGAAGGAGGCCACCTGCCTGGCTAATATTGCAGCCGGCATTGTGGTCGGCAAGATCGGCACCGCTACGGTAACGAAGGAAGAATTGATCGACGCCCTATGAGCAGACCCGCGCCGGCCGAACCGGTCAAATTGATTTTTAGTTTGTTTGCAGCCACACCGGATCGGATTCGTCAAACCATCGACGAACTTTCCTCGGTTTACGGACAGCCGGATTATGTCAGTGCGATTTTGCCGTTTGCGTACACGGACTATTATTCGCCCGAGATGGGCAGCGGTCTGATACGGCGGTTTCTGTCGATGGAGAGGCTGATCCGTCCCGAAAGCCTGCCGGATATCAAGCGGGTCACCAACGATATCGAAGAAAGATCGCTTGTGGACGGCAAGCGTCAGGTGAATATTGATCCGGGGTATCTGGCCAAACCTCACCTGATCCTGGCCACGGGCAAAGGCTATACGCACCGGCCGTATCTGCGTGACGGAATTTATGCGGACTTGACGCTGATCTACCAGAAAGGGCGCTTCCATACCCTGCCGTGGACCTATCCGGACTATGCAGATGCGGTGCAGCAGGCTCTTTTCGAGGCGATTCGCAGCCGGTATCTGCTGCAGTTGAAAATGACATGAAACAATCGGCTTTTTTCCTATCGGGGGTGAACGTATGATCAGAAGCATGACCGGCTATGGCCGGGTGGAGAGAGTCGAACAAAACAGAAATATTGTGGTGGAGGTCAAATCCGTCAATCACCGTTTTCTGGAGACGGCCCTGCGTTTGCCGGCCGCGCTGTATCCCCTGGAGATGGAGTATAAAAAGAAAATTGCGGAGCGATTCCGTCGCGGACGCATTGATGTATTTATCCGTTTGGAAGGCGAGGGGGCGGAGATGCCGTCGGTGCACGTTAATTTGGAGACGGCTCGCCGGTATTACGATGCGCTTAGCCGTCTTCGGGATGAGTTGCATATCGAAGAGCCGGTCAGTCTCAAGACACTCGCCGGGTTTCGCGATATTTTTGCGCCGCCTGCGGATACCGAGCTTGATGATGCGTTTCTCGACGAGGTGGAAAAAACGCTCGATGAGGCGCTCACCATGCTGATCAATATGCGTCAGGACGAGGGAATCTCCCTGTATGCCGATATGGACATGCGCCTGGGAATGATCGAAGCGAACATGGAAGCGATCTCCAAGCGGGCGCCGCAGGGAGTGCTGGACTATGCGCGCCGTCTTGCCGATCGAATCAAAGAGCTGACTTCAGGGGCTGTTTTGGATGAGACGCGCCTGGCGCAGGAGGTGGCAATAATGGCAGATCGCAGCGACATTACTGAAGAAATTGTCCGCATGAAAAGCCATATCGGCCAGTTTCGCGAGCTGATGCAAAGCGACGAGCCTCAAGGCAGAAAAATCGATTTCCTGCTTCAGGAAATGAACCGGGAAATCAATACGATTGGGTCCAAAAGCAATGATGTGGACATCGCCAGGCAGGTGATCGAGGTGAAAAGCGAATTGGGTAAGCTGCGCGAACAGGCACAAAATATTGAGTAAAGGATGATGCCGGAAAAAGGATTGTTTATTGTGGTGTCCGCGCCGTCCGGCGCGGGTAAAAGCAGCATCTGCCGCAGACTTTTAGCGTCGTGCCCGGAATTGCACTTTTCCGTTTCTTTTACGTCCCGTCCGCCCCGGCCCAACGAGGCTCCCGGGAAGGACTATCATTTTGTGACCCGGGATGATTTTCAGGCGCGGATCGAAAGAGGAGAGTTTGTCGAGTGGGTGGAAAACTTCGGGCATTTCTATGGCACATCCGTAAGGGTGATGGAAGAAATCCTTGCGCGCGGCGAGAATCTTCTGTTGGATATCGAACCGCGCGGCGCGAAAGCGGTCAAAAGCGCATTTCAGGACGGCATCTTCGTGTTTGTCCTGCCGCCGACGCTTGAAGAACTGAAAAAAAGGCTCGAAACCCGGGGCCATGAAAGTCCCGACGTCATTGACAGGAGGTTTGCTCAAGCGAAAAGTGAACTGGCGGAAAGCGGCTGGTATGACTACATCATCGTCAATGACCATTTAGATAAGGCTGTCGATCAGGTCAAGGCGATCTATACGGCGGAGCAGTGCAAAACAAAGCGATTGCGCGATTTGCTCAAACAATTTATGGAATAACAAAATAGATAGGTTTTTTTAGGGAGGTACAACGTTATGGCGAGAATTACCGTGGAGGATTCTTTGACAGTGGCCAAAACCCGTTTCGGCCTGGTATCCTTGGCGTCGAAGCGTGCGCGACAACTGCTGAAAGGCTCCAGGCCACTAATGGAGAGCAAAAATCGTGAGATTGTCGTGGCGCTGCGCGAGATCGCCGCAGGCAAGGTCTATTACGCCAATCCGGAGCTTTTAAACGGTTCGAAGGAAGATTTCAAGCCGATTCCGGACAGCATGGAGTTTATCGGCGATGACGAGTATTCGGAATAGGCAGCCGGTTGACCGTCTGATCTTTGCGCTTGACGCGCCGGACTATGGCGAAGCGCTTTCCTGGATCGAAAAACTTTCCGGTCAAGTCGGTTGGTTCAAGGTCGGCAAGGAGCTTTTTACCGCCTGTGGTCCAAAAATTGTCGAGGAAATCAAACGACGGGATCAAAAGGTTTTTCTGGATCTGAAGTTTCATGATATTCCCAATACCGTGGCGCGCGCGGCCGAAGCCGCAGTCCGGCTGGGAGCGGATATGTTTAATGTTCATGCCGCGGGCGGCGCCGAGATGATTCGCAAAACGGCCGATGCGGGGGCGGCCGAAGCCGACAGAATCGGTGTTCCGCCACCGGTGATGCTCGCGGTTACGGTGCTCACCAGTCTCAATGATGCCGATCTCATCCGAATCGGCTTTCAAAAAACCGCAGCCGAGATGGTGTTGCATCTGGCGGCGTTGGCCAAGGACGCGGGCGCGCACGGCGTGGTGGCTTCACCCCGGGAAATTGTGCTTTTGAAACGTCAGTTGGGAAAAGATTTTATCGTCGTGACACCCGGCATTCGCTCCTCTGAATCAGCGGCGGATGACCAGAAAAGAACGCTGACCCCGTCTGAGGCCATACAGGCCGGGGCTGATTATATTGTAGTCGGCAGACCTATCCGGTCGGCGCAGGATCCGGTACAGGCCTGCCGGCAAATCGTCCAAAGCATCGCCGATGCCCTGGCCGACTCCGAGTGATTCTGAGCCATAAAAGCTTATTCAAGGCGCTGCATGGAAACGATCTATGGTATCAATCCACTTTTGGCCCTGCTGACCCGGGTGAATTGCCCGATTGAAAAAGTGATCATCGCCGAAGGGCGTTCAGGGCATGCTGTTTTAAAAATCCTTGCTGCCGCCCGGCACAAGAAAATCCCCGTTGAATATCGTTCCAGAACCGATCTGGACAAGCTGACCGGTCACACCCGACACCAGGGGGTAGCCGGGCTTCAGAAATCATTTACCTATGCCGATCTTGAGGAGGTGCTCCAAAACAGGCACCCTCGCGCCACAGCGGATCTGATCGTTGTGCTTGACGGAGTGGTCGCTCCGCAGAATCTGGGGTCCGTCATCCGGAGCGCCCAGGGTTTCGGAGCCACCGGCGTGGTCATTCCAACGGATCGTGCCGCCGGTGTGACGCCGGCCGTCATGAAGGCTTCGGCAGGCGCCGCCGGAAGGCTGCCGGTGGCGCGTGTCACGAACATTGTCCAGACGCTCAAAGAGCTCAAAGAAAGAGGCTTCTGGATTTTCGGGACGGATGTGAGGGAAGGAAGCCATCCTCAGCGGGTCGATTTTTCCGGTCGCGTTGCTCTCGTTCTGGGCGGTGAATCCGACGGGATGCGCCTGCTGGTCAAAAAGCAGTGCGACCATCTGATTCATATTCCCCTGATCGGGGATCTCGAATCGTTGAATGTGTCGGTTGCGGCGGGTATCGTCCTGTTCGACATATTTGTCAAACACCGTCTTTCCGTCGATTAGACGGAGCGCCGGATAAGGGATGCGATACGCTTGACCCTTACTATTTAAGAGGTTGAATCCGCGCGAAAGATGGTTTATGATGCAATGAATTCACTAGCATTCCTGATAATAAAGAAAGGACAGATGCCATGCCGGTTTTTCTTTGGGAAGGGACGACGAGAAGAGATGAGTTCAAAAAAGGCGAGATGGAAGCGGCGGACGACCTTGCTGTGCGGACTCTGCTGAGACGCCAGGGCTTCAAATCCATCGAAGTGCGTCAAAAACCGAAGGACCTTCTCGAGAATATTCCGTTTCTGTCAGGGCGCGTTAAGGAAAAAGATATTGTGGTTTTTTGCCGGATTTTCTCCACAATGATCAATGCCGGCCTTCCGCTCATTCAGTGCCTTGATCTACTGGCTCAGCAGGAACAAAATAAGGCGTTTGCCAAAATCATCCGCGCCATCAAGGAAGATATCGAAGGCGGAACAAGTTTAACGGATGCCCTCAGAAAATATCCCAAGGTTTTCGATGAGCTGTTTGTAAATTTGATAGCGGCGGGTGAAGCGGGAGGTATTCTGGATGTGATCTTATCGCGTCTTGCCGTTTATCTGGAAAAGGCCATGAAGCTCAAGCGCAAAGTGAAAGGCGCCATGACCTATCCCGCGGCGGTTTTGCTCATCTCCGTCGGTGTCGTGGCCTTGTTGCTTTTGAAAGTCATTCCGGTCTTTCAGAAGATGTTCGAAGGGATGGGCGGGCAGTTGCCCGGACCCACGCAGATGCTCATCACGGCCAGTGAGTTTGCGCAGAGTTACTGGTGGGGCATCTTGTTGGTGATTATTGTTATCGGCATGTTGTTTACCTGGTTTTATCGCACGCCGAAAGGGCGCTGGGCGGTGGATTCCGCCCTTCTGAAAATGCCGATTTTCGGTCCGCTGCTGAATAAAGTCGCCATTGCCAAGTTTTCCCGAACGCTGGCCACCATGCTGGGGTCCGGTGTGCCGATTCTGGATGGCTTGAATATCGTCAGCAAAACAGCCGGCAATGTGGTTGTTGAAGACGCGCTTTTGAAGACGCGCCAGAGCATCACGGAGGGCCGTTCAATCGCCGAGCCTCTGTCTGAAACCAAAATTTTTCCACAGATGGTTGTTCAGATGATCGCCGTCGGAGAGGCTACCGGCGCCTTGGATTCGATGCTCAATAAGATTGCTGATTTTTATGATGACGAAGTGGATGCGGCCGTAGACGCAATGACGTCGCTTCTGGAGCCGGTGATGATGGTTTTCCTGGGTGGCGTTGTCGGCGGTATGATCATCGCCATGTACCTGCCCATCTTCCAGTTGGCTTCAGTCGTCGGCTAGTGGAGACGCGAAAAGGCTTAAGCGAAATAAAAAATGGTCGGGATGGCGCGATTTGAACGCGCGACTCCTGCGTCCCGAACGCAGTGCCCTACCAAGCTGGGCCACATCCCGACGGAAGCGGACGTTATATAATTTATTCCGAAATGTCCACTTTTTTTTGTGCCGAACGGCAAGATAAACTCAGCCGGCGGGTCAGATAAGGATTAAACGATCGTGATTATTTATGACATCAAGTGCGACCAGGGCCATATCTTCGAGGGTTGGTTTGCCGATCGGCGCGCCTGGATTGAGCAAAACGCGAAAGGCCTCGTCAGTTGCCCGGTCTGCGCAAGTGCAAAGGTGGAGGTGATTCCTTCGGCGCCGGCCGTCGTAGGCAAGGGGCATCGCGAAGCTCAGCGGAGCAATGAAATGCAACCGATGCCCCAGGAGGCTTTACGCCAGTTGAGTGATTTTGTGCAATCCCATTTCGAGGATGTGGGGGATCAATTCGCAGATGTCGCGCTGAAAATCCACTCCGGAGAAGAGGAAAAACGCAATATTCGCGGAACCACGACGCCTGCGGAGGAAGATCATCTGCGTAGTGAAGGGATTTCCTTCATCAAGATTCCGTTTCCCAAGATGGACAGCTAGCATCCAACGAAACTCCGGCTGATCAATGCCTTTATGTCTTTTAAAGGAACAGGCCTGCTTGTTGCCGGCCGATGATTGAATATGGTTAAAACCTATCAGAGCATACTGGGCGGCATCGGAAATACGCCGCTGGTGGAGATCCGGCGTATCAATCCCAACCCTGCCGTGAAGATTTATGCCAAGCTCGAATACGCCAATCCCGGCGGTTCCGTGAAAGACCGCACGGCCCTGTTTATGATTGAAAGGGCGGAAAGACGAGGCGACCTCAATCCGGACAAGATTATTCTCGAAGCGACCAGCGGCAACACGGGGATCGGCCTGGCGATGATTGCCGCCGCCAAAGGATACAAGCTGTGTTTGACCATGTCCGAGGCGGCCAGCGACGAGCGCAAAAAAATCCTGCGCGCGCTGGGAGCGCAACTGATCTTCACACCCGCCGCGCTGGGGACCGATGGCGCCATTGAAGAAGCCTATCGGCTCCTGCGCGAACATCCGGAACGCTATTTCTGCACCGATCAATTCAATAATGAAGACAACATCGCCGCCCATTATTCCAGCACCGCTTTGGAGATCTGGGAACAGACCGGAGGCGCGGTCACGGCCGTGGTTGCCACGTTGGGAACAAGCGGTACGGCGATGGGAATTTCCAGGCGCCTCAAAGAGCTCAATCCGGCGGTGCGCATCATTGGCGTGGAGCCTTATCTTCAGCATAAGATTCAGGGACTCAAGAACATGCGGGAGTCCTACCGTCCCGGGATCTTTGACAAAACGCGTCTGGACGAAAAAATAAATATCCTCGATGAAGACGCTTTTGACATGTCACGGCGTCTGGCCAGGGAGGAAGGAATTCTTGCGGGGATGAGTTCCGGGGCTGCCATGTTTGTTGCCGCCTCGAAAGCCGCCGAAATGTCGGAAGGGATCATCGTCGTCATTTTTCCGGATAGTGGGGAACGGTATTTGAGCACCGAACTGTTTGCCGTGAAGGAAGAACTGGCGCCCCTGGCTTTGTACAATATTCTCAAGCGTCGGAAAACGCCATTCCGCTCTATTAAGCCAGGAGAAATCCAAATCCGCACCTGCGGGCCGACTGTTCACGATACGCCGCATCTTGGCAACTATCGGCGGCTGGTATTTTCAGATTTGCTGTGCCGGTATTTGACTGGAAAAGGGTTTAAAGTTCGACATGTTATTGATATTGTTGACTTTACGGATAAATCCATAAAGGGATCGGAGCGGGCCGGAGAGGATTTGGCGGTCTATTCCCGCAAGTATGCTTCGATTTTTCTGGAGGATGTTGGTCGTTTGAACATTCGCCCGGACTATCTTTACGCACGGGCTTCGGAAAATATCGACGACATGCTTAAGCTTGTTGAAAAACTGGTCGATAAAGAATATGCTTACGAAAAATTGCATTCGGTCTATTACGATATCTCCAAAATGCCCGATTACGGTCGGTTGTCCAACGTGGACCTGGGGAAGACCCGGCTGGGTAAATCCATTGATTTGGACGATTACGAAAAAGACGCTCCGGCGGACTTTGCCCTGCTCAAAAGAACCACGCTCGGCGAACTGAAAAGGGGGATCTATTCCAAAACCCGGTGGGGGAATGTTCGGCCGGGATGGCATTTGGAATGCGCTGCGATTTCGGCCAAGTTTCTGGGTCCGGCCTATGATCTGCACGTAAGTGGAATGGACGAAATCTTTCCGCACGCTGAAAATATTCTGGCGATAAACCGGGCCTGTTTCGCAACGAGCGGAGCGAACTACTGGCTGGGTGTGGAGCTCGTGATGGTGGACGGACGAAAAATGTCCCGTTCTCTCAATAACGCCGTTACGATAGAGCAGCTGGAAAAAGACGGTTTCAGCGGCAGGGATATTCGGTTTTTTCTGTTGGGGATGAATTACCGAAAGCCTGTGAACTGCTCTTTAGCGACGTTGCAGGCAGCGAAAAATACGTTGAAAAAAATCGATACGTTTATTGCGCGGCTGCGGGCCTGCACCGAGGCCGCAGGTACATTTGCCGATACGGATCAAATGATCTATGACCTCAATCACGGTTTTTCGTCGGCGCTGGACGATGATTTAAATGTGTCTTCGGCTATGGCATCTGTTTTTGATTTTATCGGGAAAATCAACGATCCGTTGGCCCGGGGAGACTTGAGCCGCTCCGACGCGGAGAAAATTTTAAAGGCCCTGTCTCAGATTGACCGGACGCTGGGGATTATGAATTTTGAAAGCCCCGAACAGAAGGGGGACATTGCACAGATGATTCAGAAGCGCGAACAGGCCAGAAAAGATCGCCGCTGGCAGGAAGCGGATGCCATCCGGGCACAGCTGTCCGCCATGGGCGTCGATGTTCTGGACACCCGGCAGGGACCGGTTTGGCGCTGTTTTCAGGAGAAGCCATGACACCGGTCAGACCCTCCGTCCTTGCAGGGACATGGTATCCGGGAGACCCCGTCGCGCTCAGGCGCGACATTCTCGATTATATGAACGCCGCGCCGGATCTTCAGATTGATGGAGAGATCACAGCCCTGATTGTTCCTCATGCGGGCTATGTTTATTCCGGTCAGGTGGCGGCCCATGCCTACCGATTGATTCAAGGCCGACACTATACGGCTGTCATTGTTATCGGGCCATCTCATCGCTATGCCTTTTCGGGTGTCGCGGCTTATTCCGGCGGGGGTTTTAAGACACCGTTGGGTATTGTGCCGATCGACAACGATCTGACCGATCTGATTGCGGCTGCTTCTGTCGTGCAGAAATTACCCGAAGCGCACGCACAGGAGCATTCCGTGGAAATTCAACTGCCTTTTTTACAGGTGGCTTTGGGTGAATTTTCATTTGTGCCCCTGTTGATGGGAGATCAAAGCGCGGCCGTCTGTCGTGAATTGGCGGAAGTTCTATATCACGGCGTGAAAGAAAAAAATGTTTTAGTCATAGCCAGTTCCGATTTGTCGCATTTTCACGCAGCCCCTGAGGCCCAAAGGCTCGACGCGGTGGTCTTGAAACACTTGGAACGAAGTGATACGGAAGGGCTCATCGCAAGTCTTGCGGCTGGGAAAGCAGAGGCGTGCGGCGGCGGTCCGATGGCTGTCGCCCTGATGGCGGCCAGGATGCTCGGGGCCGCCAGGGTCCGTCTTCTGAAATATGCCCATTCCGGTGATGTGACTGGCGATAAAAGTTCGGTTGTCGGATATACGGCGGCCGTTTGTTACCGTTAAAAAACTTCGAGGATACGATGGAATTGACACAACAGGAAAAAAAGACCCTGCTGGAGATTGCCAAACGCGCAATTATGGCGAAGTCGGGAAATAAAGACGCTCCTAAAATGACGAGCGATTTGCCGATTCTGAAAGAAAAGCGGGGCGCTTTTGTGACACTGCGTAAACGCGGTCATCTGCGCGGTTGCATTGGTTATATTAAGGCCGTCAAACCGCTTGGTGAGACCGTCCAGGAGATGGCCGTCGCCGCGGCGTTTCATGATCCGCGTTTTCCCGCGGTAAAATCCGATGAGATTCGCGACCTGAGTTTTGAAGTATCGGTTCTAAGCCCGTTGCAACGTGTGGAGAGTGTTGATGATATTGAAGTCGGCAAGCACGGCCTCTATGTTGTCCGAGGCTACAATTCGGGACTTCTGTTGCCTCAAGTCGCGGTTGAATACGGCTGGGACCGGGAGACTTTTTTAAGAGAGACGTGTTTCAAGGCAGGTCTGCCGCCTCAGGCCTGGAAGGATCCCGAAACGCAGATATTTATTTTTTCCGCCGTTTACTTCAGTGATAAGGATCTGGTTTGATTTCGAAGCCGGGCGTTTGATTTTTTTGGGGAAAAGCTAAAAATCTTCTTGACAAATACTCATATTAAAATTAGTGTTCGCAATTCGCACAACACAGCGCAGGGGTTTTTTGCGTGCGAAATTGCAAGGTATTGTTTTTTAAGTAGTTTAAATAATACGGGTTTGCTGGCGTAGCTCAATCGGTAGAGCAGCTGATTTGTAATCAGCAGGTTGCGGG
>CAYUDM010000044.1:0-24166 GCA_964443625.1 uncultured Smithella sp.
CCGCCGCCGCGTCGTCGTAGTCCTGCTGACTGACTGCGCGCTCGGCCAGGAGTTTCTTCATTCGCCTGTCCTTGAGTGAAATGGATGAAAGCTGCGCTTCCGAGCGGGCCAGCGCCGCCTCGGCATTGGCCAAAGACGCGGCGTACAGCGCGGGATCAATCTGGAAAAGAGGCTGGCCGGCTTTAATGTCTGTGCCTTCTGTGAAGAGACGCTTTTGAATGATGCCGCCGACCTGAGGGCGAACCTCTGCGATCCGATAGGCGGATGTCCGGCCGGGAAGCTCGGTGGTCATCGTGACGATTCCGGACTCGACGCTGACCACGGCGACTTCGGGAACGGGCGGGGCGCCGCCTGCGGTTGGATTGCCGCACCCTCCAAGGGTTAAAATGGTTATAAGAAAGACGGTGGCGATTGTCAGATGAACATAACAATTTTTTTTCATAAGAAACCTCAGTTTACTTTTATCCGCCGTTATTGGAGTTTACCGTTTGATTGCGTCCCAGCAGGCTTCGGTAATTCGGCGGATTAAGGATTCATCGATAACCACAAAACCCAGGGTATGGTCGCGTATGATATAGAGCATAGGACCGATCGCCAGTGAAGAAATCACCGCAAGAGGTAAATCTTTCAGCGTTTTTTGAGAGATTCCTTCTTCGAAGATTCTTGTGAGCGTGTCATGGCCGTCATGATCAATGTTTTTGCCTAGAAGTTTATCGCGGCGATGCGAAATTCCATAAGGGGAGTTGAAGTACTGCTCCATGTAACGGAAATGGATCGGGTGTGTTAATAAATATTGGAAAAGTTGTCTGAATAGATGGAAAAACTGATCTTGAACCGGCTTATCCGCCGGATAGTTTGCAAGGATGGTTTCGCGCAGTTTATCTTCAATGTCGCGGAACAATTCTTTGATGAGAATGTCCTTATTTTCGAAATACCGGTAGATTGTTCCGGCGGCGACATTGGCCTTTTGGGCGATTTCGGACATCGGCGCGCCATGAAAACCCCTCTCGGCGATAAGTTCCAGCGCAGCCTGCAAAATGTCGGTCCGTTTATCTGAAATCACAAATAAAATAAACTCCTTAGGGAGGTGAATGAATGTTCATTCTTAAAAACTGAGACACTTCATACTCCAGAAGAAAAATCCTGTCAAGACTTTTGACAAACAGGCTTTCGATAAATGCTGCCTGATGAATTTCCGCATCCGGCTTCACGACGGAAGATCCGTGAACAAGGGACCTTCCGTTCACGGTAAGAGTCGTTTTTTTATTGACGCCGGTCGTTTGCCGGCTCGTCAAATCATGCCCGGGAGGGTGAACCGATTCCGGCTGTTGGTTCAATATTCATAGGGCAGATTGTATTTATAGACTTTGGAGGCAAGCGCGAGATAGTCACGCACCGCTTCGATTCCGAAAAGACCGCTGATGGCTGTGTTGGGTTCGTCCAGTCCCATCTGTGTTTTGGCTGCAATAGCCTCCATCCGTTCATAGTCGGGCAATGACGCTTTGACGGCGGACAGGTATTCCTCCAGCAGTGCGAGATATTGAGGCGAATATGTCCGGCAATAGCGCGACTGGTTCTCCTTGAGTTTCAGGGCAAGCTGATTGACCCGGTCCATCTGCTCTTTGGTGGCCACGGGGCTGGCAAGCGAGGAAATCTGGCGGTGAAAAGGATCGATATCTTTTTCTTTCATAGCGGACGCGTTCTGGTCGAGAGCTTTTATCCGGGCCAGAACGGCGCTCTTGCGGGCCTCTACCCGATCAATGAGTTCTTTTAGCTCTTCATGCAGAGAAACGTTTCGGCCGGAAGGTTGCGGATCGGCAGGCGACCTTTTTTCAACGTCCGGCATTTTCTCCGGTTCAGGCGCAAGCATGGCGCCGGTGGGAGGACGGACTCTCTTGGCGGATACGTAAACCTGCATCTCTTCTCTTCGGGTGACAATATCCCGGTCCATCTTGTCGCGGAGGTTTCGAACGAGCTTCAAAAAGGGGGCTTTATCGTCGGAGCTTGTCTCGCAGATGTTTTGCGGAAGGGACGGCAATTGTTTCAGGTAGTGATCCGGCGAGGTTTGGGCGAAAGAAATGGATGCAATCAAAAGCAGGCAAAAAGCGAGTAAAATATTTTTCATGGTTTGTCTCCCAGTGCGATTTTTTAATTTCAGCGGGAAAAATATAAGAAAAGGAATCTCTTCCGTCAAGGTCTTTCTGGTTTATGGAAGGGACGAAAAAACCAAGATGTCCTGCCTGACGCGTCGCTTTTCACGCCAGCGGGGCGATTTCCGTCATGTCTTGCGGCGTATTTAGGTTCTTGAAAAGTCTGCCATCCGGGTTGAAAGGCGCTATCCGCTGTTCTTCTATCGATAAAACATTCATGTCCCGGTAGAAACCCGATATCTTAAGTTTGTCCGATACCAACAGACGCAAGATGGAGGGCAGGCATTTGCGCGAGTAAACGGCGCACAGGGGCTGAAACCCATCTTTTGTGGCCGGCACGACTATGTCATGACGACCCGTCTGGTCGAGAAGGAAAGTGAGAAAAGCGTCGCTCAAAAACGGCATATCGCAGGCGCTTACAAACGCGCAGGAATTTTTGGCATAAAACAGGCCAGTGTAAATTCCTCCCAGAGGACCTTTGCCTTTGTAAATATCCGTGACCACCGAGACATCCGGAAACTCCAGGTAGGTGAAAGGATCGTTGGTGACGATAATGATATCTTCAAAGAAGCACCGATACAAATCCAGCGTCCGGTCGATCAGGCGCACGCCGTCGATCTCCAAAAACGCTTTATTGGTTCCCATGCGCGTATTTTTTCCGCCGGAGAGCAAAATGCCGCTGATATGACCGGTTTTTGTCTTCACTAAAAACGTTCCCCCACGTGTTGCAGTCACTTACCACAAAGTTGCAGCGGATAGAAAATAATTTAGTCTTTTGAAGGACATTTTTATTGACTCTTGACTGTTAAACGAATAAAAGCTGAAAATTCGGTTTATTTACTAAATTTATGGAGGGGGATTTCATGAGTAATGAGTTAAAATTATTTGGAATGTCCGCTGAAAGCGGACGATGGATCTACGTTATTTTAGGGTTGATCATGTGCGTGTGTCTCGGCGCCGTTTATGCCTACAGCATTTTCCTGGCGCCGGTTCGGGAGGCTTTTCAGGTTTCCGCCTTTCTGGGCAATCTGCCATTCATGGTTTTTCTGGCTTTTTTTTCCATCCTGATGTTTTTCGGGGGCCGGATCATGGAGAAGCTGGGGCCGCGTAAACTCAGCATCATCGGCGGTGTGATTGTGGGGTTGGGTTGGCTTCTGTCGGCTTTTGCGCCTAATATCTGGGCGCTGACACTGACCTATGGCGTCATTGCCGGTTCCGGGGTCGGTCTGGTTTACGGCTGTCCGGTGGCGATGGGCGCCAAGTGGTTTCCGGACAAAAAAGGTCTTGCAGTAGGGCTGATCCTTGCGGGGTTCGGCGGTTCGGCGCTCATTACGGGAAAAGTAGCCAGTGAATTGTTGCCGTCAGTCGGGCTTGCCGCTACATTTATGTATTTCGGCATTGCCTTCGGAATCATCCTGTTCCTGCTGAGTCTGCCGTTTCGGTTTCCCTCCGCGGGCTGGGCGCCGGCCGGATGGAAACCGGCAGCCGGCGCGGTCGTTGCTTCGGATTTCGCGCCCGGTGAAATGGTCAAAACCTCCACGTTCTGGGGGCTTTTTCTTTGTTTCCTTATCGGATCCATCGCCGGCTTAATGGCGATCGGTATCTCCAAGCCGGTCGGCAGTGAAATCATCAAGATAACCGGAGAGACTGCCGCGACATTGGTCGGCATTTTCGCGATTTTCAACGCGCTGGGGCGACCCCTTTTCGGTTTTCTCACCGATAAGATTATGCCCCGTAATGCGGCGCTGCTCAATTTATTCTTGATTCTGGTCGTGTCGGTAATCATGATTGTCGCCAAAGAAGGAGATACCGGTTTGTACACGATGGGCTTCATCGGCTTCTGGCTTTGCCTAGGCGGCTGGCTGGCGATCGCGCCGACCGCAACCGCCGCGTTCTTCGGCATGAAGAATTACGCGCGCAACTACGGCGTGGTCTTTTTCGCCTACGGCCTTGGCGCGATTGTAGGCGGCATCATTTCCGGCCAGGCTAAGGATGTCTTTGGAACTTATACCGTTGCCTTCTATCCGACGGCGGTGCTGGCGATTGTAGCCATGGCACTGGCTTTTGTTCTTCTTAAGCCGCCCAAAAAGGCATAGAAAGAAAAAAGATTGATAAAAAAAGCGGGCATGATGCCCGCTTTTTTTATGGTCGTCCAAGCGTTTATTGGCGGATAATTTTCCGGTCGATGGCGGTCGTTTGCGTCCCTTCGCCTTCGACCATGGAGGAGATGTCGTCCTTGCCCTTGAATCGTTTCACGTTGAGCATGAAGATTTCCAATTTGGAAAGCACATTGGGCGGCAGCAGGTTGCCGTCGATTTCGATGGAAATCGTCGGATACTTTCTTTCCCGCGCCCAGGGCGTGAAAAGCCCTTCGATAACGCGGCCGATCAGGCAGGCAAATGGAGAAATATTGACGATGCCGGAATATCCGTCCATCATGGCGGTTGCTGCCACGCCGCTGGAAATGCTGATTTCGGAATGCAACTCATGGCTGACAAAATGCTTTTCTGTGTTGTGCATGATGGTCTTCATGTCATGGGGTGTTTTTGGGACCAGGCCTGTTGAGCTCAGGGTGTTGCGAACATTCCTTTCGACGTTCTTCTTGTAGATGTGTTCGATTCGCCAGTCGATGATATCCCGGAATTCCGGAGAAAAAGGTTTTTTATACCACGGCACGATGCTGAGCTTCTTTTTAAGCTCGTAGTGGCGGACGAAGTCGCAGTAGTAGAACCATTCGGCGACGTTGGATACCTTGCCGATGATGCCGTGTCGGCTGAATTGCGAGATGAGTTCATCGACGGCAAAGTCGTCGCGCCGGACATAGATTTCACCCACAATTAAGACTTTCGGACAGTCTTCCATTTTTCGGGCCAGAGGAATGCCGGCGATTTCATCGGCGATTTCTTTCAAGACGGGAAGAACTTTGGTGATGTCGCTTTCGGCCACGCTGATCATTTTCTGCCAGATGTTATCATAAATCTGCATGGCGCTTGTCGGATCGGCGGCACAGGTTCTAAGCGACGTTTCCACGTCCTTCATGTAATCGGCGATAACCGCCGACCACCAGGCATATTTGGTGAATTCCGATCCCAGCTCGGTATAAGAATTGTCCGAGTCCATCGTAAAGACCACCACGTTTTCCAGACGCAGGTCCTTGAAAAGATTTTCGTAGAATACGAAATACTGGCCGGTTCGGCAGGGGCCGTGCGTGGTGGGAACAAACAGAATGTAAATTTCATCCTTGCGATACTTCTCGGAAGACAGATACTGTAGGGTGCTGCCCAATACCAGGTGTGAAGGCAGGCATTCTTTTCCCGAGGCGTGATTGCGGGCAAGTTGCAGCGTGTAAACGTCGGGCACGGGCATGGTCTGCGCGTTGATGCCCAGACCCCGAAGCGTCGCCCCGACGAGCTCGGCGGAAAGCCTTCCCATATTGGACAGCAGAAGAGAAACGCGGGGGTTGTTCTTAATCGGAATCTTTTCACCTGTCGCGACATTTCGCAGATGGATATCTTCCCCTGGGTTGTTAATGAAACGCAGGCCGTTGTCGTAACGCTCTTCGCGAATTTCGTCGAGCTTGGAGCGATACCCTTCAATGATGTCCAGAAACGCTTCGATGCGTGTATCGACTCCGGCGTCCGCCGTGTGTGAATCGAGCTCCAGAATCAAAAATGGCTTCGTACCCATGATCCATTTCAGATAATGCAGCATGAAGGAGTCGGGTGCGCAGGAGAAATTCGAGATGAAGGTGACGAAAATATTGGTCTCGTCCTTCAAAAGAACACCGGCTTTCATATCCTGCTGGCCATAATACCAGTACATATTGGGATAAATCGCCTCATCCGCGAAGGGAAGAATGTCGAAGGGAATCACCGAATGGCCGCGGGAGGTGTATTTTCTGGGAATGCCCATGTTGGCGTCCGCGGTGAAGGAATTATAGGGGCGTCCCAAAACGGCGATCACCGGGCGCTCGGCTCGCCGCGCTTCGGCAAGCGCCTGCC
Organism: uncultured Smithella sp.; assembly: GCA_964443625.1. Lineage (GTDB taxonomy): Bacteria > Desulfobacterota > Syntrophia > Syntrophales > Smithellaceae > UBA8904. The sequence goes on from CAYUDM010000044.1 coordinate 6,152, forward strand.
TGCCGAGTTCGGAAAAGCGACGGAAACAGTCCATCTGTTTATCATAGGCCAAAAGGAAAGCTTTTTTGGCTTCAACTTCATCAAAGCCGAGCTGCGCCGCCATGGCGACAAACGGTTCGGCCGCTTTGTCCACGCCGAGCATAAAACTGACGACCGGCATCAGATATTGCGTGTCCTGAATTTCAGGAAAGGCCTTTTTAATATAATAGGGGAGGCTCTGCGTGATCGGACAGAAATTCGCCGTTCCGTCTTTCTCATAGCTTTCCATATCCCGAAAGTGCGGCAAAAAGATATATTGAAACTTCCGGTTGAGGATGTCCTGGACGGCCCCGTGGGCGATTTCCGCCGGGAAACAGTAGCTGCTTTCCACGCGCGCCGTTCCTTCGTGAGAAATGTCGGTGGAGACCGACGTTTCCACGCCCAGTAAATGAAAAAACCAGCTATAGAGTGGCCACAGCGTGTAAATGGAGAAGCAGCGCGGAATGCCGACGACATAATCCCGTTTCCGGATCAGCGTCGCGGGATCAGGCGCGCATTCCTTAAAAAGAATCTCATTTCGCTTTTCAATGTAATCGACAACGCCGTCTTCATTGAAGACTTTCTTCTTCCGGAGATTGGCGTATTTATTACACCGGCCGCCGAACATGTATTTGTGGCCGTTGACGTTTAGAACACGGATCGGGCAGAAGTTGTCGCAGGCTTTGCACTGGAATTCCTTTTCGTAGAGGATTTCCGTGGCGAGAATCGAATCGATGTCATAGGAGGTGTCGGTCAGAAAACCTTCATCGGCTTTTTGTTTGGCCAGAATACCCACGCCGAAACAGCCCATCAGTTCGGGGTCGGGCGGGACAAGAATATTCTTGTCCAGAAGCATGGCGAACGCCAGCGGCACGGCTTTATTTTTCGCCACGCCGCCTTGCAGGACGATGCTTTTGCCGATGGTGCGGTTGCCCACGACGCGATTGAGGTAATTGGAGACGATGGATGTGACGATGCCGGCGGTAATGTCTTCCCGCGAGGCGCCCTGCTGCACGGCGTTTCGGATGTCTGAATTGATGAAGGCCGAGCAATGTTCCCCGAATTTCAGAGGGGCGGCGGCCGCAAGCGCGATGTCGCCGATCATCGAGGCCTCGGGAATGTTGAGGTCGCCTTGCGCCGATTCCTCAAGGAAGGAGCCGGTTCCCGCCGAGCAGGCCTCGTTCATGGCATAATCAATGGGGACTTTGTTTTTCAAGGAAACATACTTGGCATCCTGGCCGCCGATTTCGAAAATCGTGTCGATATCGTCGCGGTAAAACGTTGTGCCGACGGCATGGGCGATGATTTCATTGTAAACGGCCGGTGTTTCCAGAAAGACTCCCAAAATCTCGCGTGATGAACCGGTTGTCGCGGCAAGGGAGATATGAATTTTCCCGTCGCCGATGTCGGCCTGGATTTGTTTTTGAATTTCCCGAAGGCAGTTTTTGAGCGCTTTGACCGGATCGCCATGTGTTCGCCCGTAGAATGAGGCGGTGATTTCACTGGTTTCCCGATCGATCAGGCAGGCTTTTGTGGTGGTGGAGCCGCCGTCCACGCCCAGAATGTAGTCGCGTCCGGCAACGACTTTTCCCTTTTTCGACGGCAGGTAGCTGACTCGGCCTGCGGCGCTTTGCAGGCTTTTAAAGCGCTTGAACTGAATCCGGCTTTGCTTGAAGAGGGCTTGATCCGTCGGCATGTCGCTGCCGAGTTTACCGGCCAGAAGCGCCGCGCCGAAGGCTTCGAAGTAAGGTGCTTGTTCGGGAACAATGAATTCAATGGCCGGCATGCGTTCTCGGATGAAGCGAAGGATGTAGGGATTCTGTGTGACGCCACCGACCAGCAGCACCTTGCCCTGTTCGATTCTGGCCCGCTTGAGAAAGTCGACGACTTTGATGGCCATGACGTCGCTGAGCGACACGACGATGTCGCCGGTTGTCGCTTCGCCCTTATTCAGACGATGCGTGCAATCACTTTTCATGAAAACGGAGCAGCGTGACGACAGCTTCAGAACCCGGCTCGTTGAGTCGATTTGTGAAATGTCGCCAAGCCGCATATTCATCCGGGCCAGTTGCTGCTTGAAGAATTCCCCCGTGCCGGACGCGCATTTATTGCCGGAAAAGCTGGTGATGATCTTGTTTTGTTTGTCCAGAGTATAGACCACAAGATCTTCGCCTCCCATCGACACGAGCGCGTCAACAGAATAGCCGATCTGTTTGAGCGCCTCTTCGATACAGAGCGGCTCAATGACACTGTTTAGATTGAGAAGATGGCGGCCCTCCGTGCCGGTTGCCAAAAGCCGGGTTTGTGCAGGGACGGGGTGGAGGTCAAGGAGTTTCCTCAGGGTGCCTAAAAAGTTTCCTTCGTGCGGTTCTACCGCGCTCCATACGATTTTCCCTTCGAAAAGAAGAGAGGTTTTGACGTTGGATGATCCGATATTAATTCCCAAACTGTGCATAAGCGATATGCTCCCTATGATCTCGCGTGTCTGTCGGTGCAACAGATATTACGATTGAGCGATATCGTCAAGCCTGGAATCGACAATTTTTAGAGAAAAAAAGGAAAATGCCGTCGCTTGCAGGATGACAAAAAAAGAGCCGGAAGGCTTGCTCCCGGCTCTTTGTGAAGGTTTATTGAGTCAATGACTTAATGCGCTTCTTCCATGGCGCTGGAGATGTACATCATTGCCAGAAGGACAAACACGAGCGTCTGCACTAGATAGACGAAAAGTTTGAGCGCCATCAGCGGCAACGGAACAATCAGCGGCACCAAGATGAGCAGAATCAACAAAACAAGATCGCCGCCCTTGATATTGCCGAAAAGCCGGAAGGTGAGCGATAACGGTCTTGACAGATGGCTGACGATTTCGATCGGCAGCATCAGCGGGGTGAGCCACCAGACCGGTCCCATGAACTGCTTGATGTATTTGAAGCCGTGCGTTTTAACGCCGAAAATATGCGTCAAAACGAAGACGACCAAGGCCAGCGCGGCCGGCGTATTGATATCGGAGGTCGGAGACTTGAATCCGGGAATTGCGCCCATGAGGTTTGATAAGAAGATGAACAATCCCAGCGTTGTGATGAGCGGAAAGAACTTCCGACCGTTGTGTCCCATGATTTCATTGAGAATGGCGTCAAAGCCGCCGATGATCACTTCCATGATGTTCTGAAGCGGACCGGGGTAAACGGACAATTTTCTTGTCGCCAGAAACGACACCACGGCCAAGACCAAGACCAAAAAGATGGCGTAGGTCACATGCGTGGGAATGTAAGGGTTTTCCAGGAAATAGATGGAGTGCATACTTCAACGAACCTCCTCACTAAAGTTTTTTTTTGCCATAAGAGTGATCATCGTAACGACAATGTTGATGACCACTACGGAAAGTCCAAGGATCAGGCCGATGGTGTCGACCGTTTTATAGGCGATCAGGAAGTACAAAACAACGGCGGTGGCCGCCAGACGGATGAAATACTTGATCATCGCGGGTTTTTTGGGGTTTGATGTTTGTTTTGAGATGACGCCCTGCAGGCCGCGTTCCATCCAAAAAAAGTTGATAATGCTGATGAAACCACCCAGCAGAACACCCAAAGCGAATTTGAAGCCGAAAAATAACGACGGGAAAAACAAGACGGCAAGAATAATCCAGTTGGACAGTTCAATTCTTTTTTGGAGCGGGTCTTTGTCGATGCGGTTCACTTTTCAAACTCTTGATGATCGGTTCGTCGTCTTGAAAGTTCTTTTTTATCAAAACATAAATGTTTCGAAACCCGGCCGATATCCCTATGATGAGGAAAACCACCGTAAAGGCGTATCCGGAATCGAATTTCCGGTCCAGGTAGCTTCCCAGGATCAGACATCCGAAAATCGCCAGAACCATTGCGATGCCCAGAGAACTGGCCAGCCCCATCTGGATGGCATATTTTTTGGTGTCCTGATCCATTTTTCGATGCAACCCTTAACATGGCGGTTTGTTGAAGTCAATTAAAAACAGTGACCGACGTTCATTTATTTAGGAGATGAATGACGGTTTTCCCGATACCAGTCGATCGTTTTTTTTAGCCCGGAGGCAAGGTCTGTGTTTGCCTTAAAGCCGAATTCATTCGATGCCTTAGACGTGTCCAGCCTGCGACGGGGCTGCCCGTCGGGCTTTGAGGCGTCCCAGACGATATTTCCTGTAAAACCGGATAGTTTTGCGATCAATTCCGTCAGATCCCGGATGGAAATCTCAAAGTCGGCGCCGATATTGACGGGGTCACTTTTATCATAGATGTCCGCCGCCAAACAGATTGCCCGGGCTGCGTCTTCCACATAGAAAAATTCACGGGTTGCCTGTCCGGTTCCCCAGACTTCGATGCGCGTATCGCCGCGATCGATTGCATCAAAACATTTTTTGATCAGCGCCGGAATGACATGCGAGGAGCGGGGATCAAAATTGTCGCCCGGTCCGTAAAGATTGACGGGAAGAAGGAAAATAGAGTTAAATCCATATTGTTGACGATATGCCTGGGACTGCACGAGCATCATTTTCTTGGCCAGTCCATAGGGGGCATTGGTTTCTTCCGGATAACCGTTCCACAAATCGTCTTCATGGAAGGGAACGGGTGTGAATTTAGGATAGGCGCAGATCGTTCCCAACGCGACGAATTTTTCGATACCGAATCGATAGGCCTGGTCCATCAGCTGGGTGCCCATGATCAGGTTATCATAGAAAAGCTCCGCCGGCTTTTCCTGATTGAAGCCGATTCCCCCGACTTTGGCGGCCAGGTGAATGACGATGTCCGGTTTCATCGTGTCGTACATCCGGCGGATGGATGAAAGGTCCGTCAGGTCAAATTCCGGCAGATCGGCAATCTCAATCGCGGCGCATCGGTATTGCGAAAGTTCGCGGATGAGATGACTTCCCAGAAAGCCTTTTCCTCCGGTGACGGTGATACGCTTATTCTTCAACATGGACAGCCTCTTGGTTTCGTTTTTTATTAAGCGAGTCGCTCGCCGCCGACACCTGAAAATCCCGCATCCGTGAGGGTCTTTTCTTTTTGAGCCATTTCCAGATCCGAAGCGATCATCATGTCGATAAGCTTGTCGAAGGAAACTTTCGGTTCCCATCCGAGGACGTTTCTGGCTTTGGACGCGTCGCCCAGCAGAACGTCCACTTCCGTCGGCCGGAAGTAGCGTGGATCCACTTTGACATGTTTTTCATAGTCCAGTCCGAGCTTGCTGAAAACCTTTTCCGTAAATTCCCGCACCGAGTGCGTCTCGCCGGTGGCGATCACGAAATCGTCGGGTTTATCCTGCTGGAGCATCAGCCACATGGCTTCAACAAAATCTCCGGCAAATCCCCAGTCTCGCTTGGCGTCAAGATTTCCCAGGTAGAGTTTATCTTTCAGCCCGAGTTTGATCTGAGTTGCCGCCCGCGTGATTTTGCGGGTGACAAAGGTTTCACCGCGACGGGGCGATTCGTGATTGAACAAAATGCCGTTGGTCAGATACAGGCCATAGGCGTCGCGATAGTTCTTCACGATGTGATAGGAGAACACCTTTGCGGCGGCATAGGGGCTGCGCGGCTCAAAGGCGGTTTTTTCGTTTTGCGGCGGCGGGGCCGCCCCGAACATTTCGCTGGAGGAGGCTTGGTAAAACCTTGTTGAAATGCCGGTCTTGCGGATAGCCTCGACCATGCGCAGCGTTCCCAGCCCGGTGACATCCACCGTGTATTCGGGCATGTCGAAACTGACCCGGACGTGGCTTTGCGCGCCCAGGTGGTAGATTTCGTCGGGTCGAATCGACGCCAGAAGATCCATCAGCTGTCCGGAAACATTCAGGTCTCCGTAGTGAAGAAACAGCCGCGCATTGGGATCATGAAAATCACGATAGAGGTGATCAATGCGGTCGGTGTTAAACGTGCTGGCCCGTCGGATCAACCCGTGGACCTCGTATCCCTTGGCCAGCAGAAATTCCGTCAAATAGGATCCATCCTGTCCGGTGATCCCTGTTAAAAAAGCTTTTTTCATAATAAGACCTGTTCCCAGTTTATTAAAGACGCCAGTACCCGTCGGTGGTTTTTCTGGCCGTCTCCGGTTTGAAAATTCCTTTGATGTCGAGCACAATGGGTTTATCTTTGCGGCAAAGCGAAACGATGCCGGCAAGACCCATGTCCAGATAAGCCTGATGCGCCACACACAAAACCACGGCATCGACATTTTTGATCTCTTTGAGCGATGACAACTCTATGCCGTAATGTTCACGGGCCTCTTCCGGAATCGCCAGCGGATCGTGAACCAGAACCTTAACGCCGTAATCTTTCAATTCGTTGATGATATCCACCACGCGGGTGTTTCGCAAATCGGGGACATTTTCCTTGAAGGATAACCCCAGCACCGCCACGCGCGCCTTGCTGACCTGAACATCCGCCGCAATCAGCATCTTGATGGCGCGTTCCGCGACATATTTGCCCATCGTGTCGTTGATTCTTCGTCCGGCGAGAATGACTTCCGGATGGTAGCCGATGCTTTCCGCCTTATAGGTCAGGTAGTAAGGATCGACGCCGATGCAATGACCGCCGACGAGGCCCGGCCGGAAATTGAGGAAGTTCCACTTTGTTCCCGCCGCTTCCAGCACTTCGAGCGTATCGATATTCATTTTATTGAAGATGATCGCCAGTTCGTTCATCAGTGCGATATTGATGTCCCGCTGCGTGTTTTCAATGACTTTCGCCGCCTCGGCGACCTTGATCGATGAGGCGCGGTGCAACCCGACTTTCACCACAGCGCTGTAAATGCCTTCCAACAGATCGAGTGTGGGTCCGTCGGAGGCGGAAATGATCTTAATGGTGTTGTCCACCGTGTGGACCTTGTCCCCCGGATTAATGCGCTCCGGAGAGTAGCCCACCGTGAAATCGCGTCCGAATTTCAGCTTGGACTCACGTTCGAGAACCGGAACGCAGACCTCTTCGGTCACGCCGGGATAAACGGTGGACTCATACACGACGCAGGACCCTGCGGACATATATTTTCCGATGATGGCCGAGGCATTTTCCATGGCCGAAAGATCGGGGACGTGGCAGTTATCGACCGGCGTTGGAACCGCGACAATAAAAAGTTTGCAGCCGGACAGATCGCCGGGTTTGGATGTGAAATGTATTTTTGATTTTTTTAATTCATCGTCGGAAAGCTCCATCGTCCGGTCATGGCCTTTTTTGAGTTCGGCGATGGCGGCTTCGCTGACATCATAGCCGACTACTTTAAAGTGACGGGAAAGATGGGCCGCCAGCGGCAGTCCGACGTAGCCCAGGCCGACAATGGCGATTTTGTTTTTCCCTGCGTAAAACGATTGCGCCGTCAGGAGTTTTTTCATTTTGAAATATCCTTCATGGAATGTATTTTTCTTTCAAAAACAGGGGCCCCTCATGTACTTTATCGCGGGCCCGTTGTCAATCGGCAGCTTAAATCTTTTTGAGCGCTTTTGCCGCCGCCGACAACGTATGCTCCAGATCGGCGTTCGTATGGGCAAAAGACACAAAGGCGGCTTCAAACTGCGACGGAGCGAGCCACACGCCATTTTCCAACATCCCATGGAAAAAGCGTCCGAAACGTTGTGTGTCGGAGCACAGCGCGCTTTGAAAATTCTCAACAGGTCCTTCTTGAAAAAACGCCGTGAACATGGAGCCGATCTTGTTGATGCAGACCGGAATTCCTTGACGGGAAAATAAATCAGACAGTCCTTCGCACAGGCTTGCGGCCAGCGCGCCCAGCGTCGCATAGTCATTTTGACCGCTTTTCAGGAGCTCAAGCGTTGCAATGCCTGCCTTCATGGCCAGGGGATTCCCCGACAGCGTGCCGGCCTGATACACATCGCCCGACGGCGCCAGTTTGGTCATGATTTCTTTTTTTCCGCCGACGGCGCCCACGGGCAGACCGCCGCCGATGATTTTGCCCAGGCAGGTCAGATCCGGCGAAATGCCGATTTGGTTTTGGTATCCGCCAAAACCAAATCGAAATCCCGTGATGACTTCATCGAAAATCAGCACAATGCCGTTTTTCTGTGTCAAGTTCCGAAGTGTTTTCAGGAAAGCCGTCCGGGGCAAAACCACGCCCATATTGCCTGCGACCGGCTCGACAATAACGGCGGCGAGATCCCACGCCTATCGGTTTACGGCGTCTTCAAAGGCTTCGATATCGTTATAGGGAAGGCTTAATGTGAGTTTTGCCGATTCGGACGGGATTCCCGGCGAACCCGGAATGCCCAACGTGGCAACGCCGGAGCCGGCCTTCACCAGGAGGGCGTCGGCATGTCCGTGATAACAGCCGTCGAATTTGATGACCATATTCCGGCCTGTGTATCCGCGGGCCAGACGCACCGCCGTCATGGTCGCTTCCGTGCCTGAAGACGTCATCCGGATGTGCTCCATGGATGGGAAGGCTTCATGGATCAGCTGCGCCATTTTCGTTTCCGCTTCCGTCGGCGCGCCGAAACTGGTTCCGTTTTGCGCCGCCTGACAGATGGCGGCGACGACTTCAGGATGGGCATGTCCCAAAATCATCGGTCCCCAGGACAGGACGTAATCAACATACGACCGGCCGTCAACGTCGAAAATTTTGCTGCCTTTCGCTTTGGCGACAAACACAGGGTCTCCCCCGACCGATTTCCACGCGCGCACCGGTGAATTGACGCCGCCGGGAATCACAAGGCAGGCTTCTGAAAAGGAATTGGATGATGACATTAAAAATACTCCGGAGATGTTTTTTTGTATTCCTCGAGGCTTTCCAAAATCAGATAGTCTCTGCTTCCTGTAACTTTTGTCATTTCAGAGATGGCGCCGTCGAGGGTTTGATGGCGCGCATGCACCATGGTAAACAGGTTGTAACGGTTCAAAAAGGCCGGTTCCCGGGCGTAGCAGTGAGAGACAAACGGCAGGGCGGCAAAGCGGCTGCCCGTTCGGTCGAGATCGTCAGGGCTTGCGGCCCAGACAATCAAAGCGTTTTGAGAATATCCGACGCGTTGGTGCTTCAAAATCGCGCCGAATTTTCTCAAGATGCCATCGTGGCGAAGGGTTTGCAGGGTGTTTAGAACCTCCGCTTCGGTCAAACCGGTCGCCTGGGCAACGGCTCGAAACGGCTTGTCCGTCACCGGCAGATCACGCTGCGTGTTTTGGGCGACGAGGATTTCCGTGTACGTCATTTTCCGCATGGGCGGAAGCTTAGCGTGAGAAGAAAAGAAAAGCAAGAATTGCGTAGCCTTCTCAAAGAATTTACACTTTTTTGCAGAAATATCTTGACATCCGGCTTGCTGACCGCTAGTTATGTGCAAACATGACCGGTAGTCGCCAAATTCTAAAGAAAGGAGGATTTATGAAAATATCGGGCGACACGGATCAGAATCAGTAGTTCAAAAAAATTTAAGGAGGCTGTCAATGAAAAAGAGTTTGATTTATTCCTTCCTCGCGATCGTGTTGGTTATGGTGTGTGCTCCTCTGGCGTTTGCGTCTGCTGAAGCGGCTCAGTCCTCTGGTGGAGTGGTGGATTATACGAACGCCATCGTGGTCGGTTGCTCACTTTTAGCTGCTGGTTTGGCCATCGGTTTCGGCGCGATCGGAACTGGAAACGGTATGGGCCAGGGCTTGAACGGCGCCACGAACGCGGTCGGTCGCAATCCTGAAGCTCAGGGTAAAATTCTTCTCACCATGATGGTCGGTCTGGCCATGATTGAATCTCTGGCGATCTATGCGCTGGTTGTCGCGCTGATCGTACTGTACGCCAATCCGCTTGTGAAGGTTGTGATCGGCGGCTAATTTCATCATCAGGTTATTATAAACAGGGAGGGGGAGCGTACATCGACTTTCTCTCCCTTTTTTATTGCTTCACTGCTTATTCTTCTGTCTGAATTTTTCCGCGAAGCCCTTTGATTTCCGAACGCTGATGCTTTGCCGCGAGCATTTTTTCCTTGGCGCGCTGCGAGCGCTTTCTTTTCTGCCTGCGGATTTTTTCAATCTTTTCCTTTTCAGCCGTGACAAATCCTTGTTGCTGTTTTTCGATCTTATCCAGAAGAAGTCGGCGTGCCAGAAAACGGTTGAGCGACTGGGAGCGTTCCTGTTGGCATTTGACGGCCAGACCGGTCGGAATGTGCACAAGCTGAACGCAGGATGCGCTTTTATTGACTTTCTGACCGCCGGGCCCGGACGATCGGACGAATGTTTCTTCGAAATCCTGCTCGGAGACGCCTAAAGCCGACATTCGGGCGGTCAGACTTTTTTCTTTCTCGGAGGATACCGGCATGATGTGAACTTAAAGTTAAGGGATGGAATAAATTTCTTCGTCGATCAGGGTGATCCAGTTTTCCAGCAGGATCTCTCTGGCTTCTTCAAGTTTATCGACGCCGAGAATCACAATGGTTTCTTTTCCGATACGGTTGATGGTCGTGTATAAATAAAGAAGGTTGATGTCCCCCTTGGCCAGGGGTTTTAAAATGGCGTTGATGCCGCCTGCATGCAGCGGGACTTCTGCGGCCAGCACGGGCGTAATTTCAAAGTCAAAATTAAAACTGCTCAGAAGGGCCGCAGCGCGTTCAGGGTCATTCACGACCATCCGCACCCGGCTGTCATGTTCGATGCTGGCGGCCGATACAGCTACGGTGCTGATATCTTCCAGATCCAGGATGTGTGTGAGTTTAGCGAATGCGCCGGGAATGTTTCCCAGCAAGACGGATATTTGTTTGACGGCCATAGTGTGTATCCTTAAGGTGTGTTCCTAAATGTAATCGAAACCGGCGGCAAAGGCTTTGCGATTAACCTCGGCCAGGCTTTTCTTGCGGCTGCCCATAATCGTTTCCAGCGTTTTGAGATAGATCTCGGGTGTGACCACGCCGGATTTCTTCACAAACGCGCCCATCATGACAATATTGGCCGAGCGGGAGTTGCCCAGGTCCTGCGCGATATCGGCGCAGGGTACACAGATGGTGATCACATCTCGGCGAATAGGGCGCGCGTCAATAATCGACGAATTGATAAAGATTGTTCCACCGGAACTCACCTTGTTTTGAAAAGTGGTCAGAGACGGGGAGTTCATCACCACCAGGTAATCCGGTTCCGACGCCACAGGCGAAGCAATTTCTTCATCGCCCAGCGCTACGGTGCAGTTGGCTGTGCCGCCGCGCATCTCCGCCCCGTAGGCGGGAAGATAGGTGACATGAAGCCCTTTGTTCATTGCGCTTTGCGCAAGCGAGACACCCATCATTAAAACGCCCTGGCCGCCGAATCCGGAAAAGAAAACTTTGGTAATCATGGCATTCCCTCCGCTTTCTTTGCGGCAATGTCGTCTTTATAAACGCCGGGAGGGAATTCTTTGCCCAGCACATCGTCAATCCATTTACATGAATCAATCGACGACATCTTCCAGTTGGTCGGGCACATGGACAGAATTTCCACCATGGAGAAGCCCAAGCCGTCCATCTGGCATTGAAAGGCCTTTTTGATCGCTTTTTTGGTTTTATTGACGCCGGTGGGCGAGCTGACCGAACATCGCTCCAGATACGTGACGCCGCCGATTTTTGAGAAGATTTCGGAAACCTTGACCGGATAACCGTCCAGTGTCTGAACTCGTCCCACAGGGCTCGTCGTGGTTTTCTGATTGAGCATGGTCGTCGGCGCCATCTGTCCACCCGTCATGCCGTAAACCGCGTTGTTGATGAAGATCACCGTGATGTTTTCGCCTCGGTTGGCCGCGTGGAAGCTTTCCGCAAGTCCGATGGCGGCCAGATCGCCGTCTCCCTGGTAGGAAAAAACGACGCGGTCGGGAAGGGAGCGCTTGATGCCGGAGGCCATTGCCGGGCCTCGGCCATGCGGCGCTTCGATCATGTCGACGTCGAAGTAATTGTAGGCCAGAACCGCGCATCCCGCGGGAGGTACACCGATAGTAATGCCGCGAATGCCCATTTCATCGATGACTTCACAGGCGACGCGATGGACGATGCTGTGCCCGCATCCCGGGCAGTAGTGAAAAATATTATGTTTTAAACTCTTCGGGTGTGAAAAAACGATTTTTGACATGTTGATCCGATCCTTCAATCAATAATAACGAGCCGTCAACCCTTTTTGTTGTAGATTTTGGCAACGACGTTGGCCAGTTCCGAGGGGGTTGGCACAGCGCCGCCGGGACGGCCGTGAAATTCAATATCGGCATATCCCTGAAGGGCAAGCCGCACGTCTTCGAGCATTTGCCCCGTGCTCATTTCAAAAACAAGATACTTTTTGATGGTGGCGGAAAGCGAACGCAGTTTCAATTCCGGGAAAGGCCAGAGGCTGATCGGCCGGAAAAGACCCACTTTCATGCCGTGCTCTCGCAGTCTCTTGATGGCACCCTTGGCGATGCGCGCCGCTGTTCCGTAGGCGACAATCACCAGATCCGCGTCTTCGGTTCGATGCTCTTCAAAACGCGGTTCATTTTCGACAATCACCTCATATTTGCGCGCCAGCTTCCAGTTATGCTCTTCACTATCTACAGGATCCAGAAGGAGCCCCCGGATAAATTTGCTTTTGCCTTCGGCCGCGCCGCGCAGCATGAATTTTTCCGGATACTGCCTCGGTTTGGCTTTCTTGAAGATGACCGGTTCCATCATTTGTCCCATCATGCCGTCGGCGAGAATCATGACGGGTGTGCGATATTTATCGGCCAGATCAAACGCATCCATGGTCAGATCGGCAAGCTCCTGCCCGGTGGCAGGCGCCAGAACAATCGTGCGGTAATCGCCATGACCGCCACCCCGGGTGGCCTGAAAATAATCGCCCTGAGAGGGACGGATGTTGCCCAGGCCCGGGCCGCCGCGCATGATGTTTACAATGAGGCCGGGAAGCTCGCAGGCCGCCATGGAGGAGATGCCTTCCTGTTTAAGCGAAATTCCGGGACTCGACGAGGACGTCATCACCCGGCAGCCCGCCGCGGAGGACCCCGCAATCATGTTGATGGCCGCCACTTCGCTTTCCGACTGGATGAACACGCCGCCTTCGGCGTTGCGGATGTGTTCAGCCATGTATTCCGTCAGCTCGTTTTGGGGCGTGATCGGATAGCCCGCATAAAAACGGCATCCCGCGCGGATGGCCGCTTCCCCGATAATATGATTTCCCGACATTAAGACTTTATTCACGATAGACCTCGATGGCGACATCCGGACACATCGTTGCGCAAATTCCGCAGCCGTTGCATTCCTTTGTTTCGTCAATGCATACGGGGTGATAGCCCTGAATGTTGAATTCCCGGGAAGGCATGATATGGCCCTTCGGACAGAAATGAATGCAGAGGTGGCACTCCTTGCATAAATCTTTTTTTATCGAAATATGACCTTTCACGATTGAACCCCGTTTCTTTTTGCCTGGGTCTTTAGCCGCCAGGCGGATGCTATCTTGCTCATAACGTTGAGAATGTCAAGTTTTTTTCAGGATTGGCCATGTGGGATGAAAAAGAGGCCTAGATTTTGCTGATTTGAAAGCCTTCAAGTTTGATGGCGACGGAGCGCTGCAGCAGCTCAATGGACACGACGAAAATTTCTTTCGCCGCATCACTTTTAACGACGGTGCCTTCGATGCCCGCAAAAGGCCCGCTGACGATCCTTGCCGCTTCCCCCTCTTTGGGATACTGGAGCGTGAAAACATCCGCTTTTTTCTCCAGAAGACGCCGGATGGCTTCAATCTTATCGTCCGGCACGGCGATCGGCTCGGCGTTTTCCTTTTTTCCCAGAATCTTCACGACGCCGACCGTTTTGAGAATTGCCAGTTTGGCCTCGTTGGTCATGTCGTCGATCCGGACGAACAGATACCCGGGAAAAAGGGGAATCGATATCTTTTTGCGGCGGTCTTTTCGCTTGCTCCACACTTCCATCTCAGGTAGATAAGCCATCAGGCTTTTTTGAGCCAATCCCGTGTGGGCTTTATATTCATGGCGGCTTTTCGTGTGGACGGCATACCAAGGCATTAGAATTCCCTTTTTCGTTTTTCGTTGGCGGATTGCGGGCCGGCTAAAGCCCGAACCCATCTATAATATGTGTATCGTTTTTGCAACGGAGAAATCGTGAAAACCTGGCGGTTAAGCGGAATAACTCTTGATCTTACGGACGATGAGGCGCTCTTGTCCGGGTTCGTGGCGCGCGCGTTGACCTTGCCTCAAAGCGCGCTTTGCGAAGTTGAAATCGTCCGGAAAGCGATTGACGCCCGCCGAAATCGCCCCCCTCGCTTGACCTATGTCCTGCGTGTTCGCGTTGACGCGCACACGCCTTTTCCGGTCCGTCTTCCGCCGGGCGTATCGGCGCATGAAGAGGAACCGTCCGGTATCGACCATCCACCAAGCGTTGCAAGACGACCCGAGCGACCGGTGGTGGTTGTCGGCGCGGGCCCGGCAGGCTTATTTGCCGCCTACGACGTCGCGGCGGGAGGGTTGCCCGTCTTGCTCCTGGAGCGGGGACGGCCGATTGAAAAACGGGTGGGGGATGTCGAAAATTTCTGGCAGCGGGGAATACTTGATCCGCGAAGCAATGTCCTTTTCGGTGAAGGGGGCGCGGGGACATTTTCCGACGGGAAGCTCACCAGCCGGTCTAAAAATCCACTGGCGGGTCGCATCAGAAAAATACTGGTGGAGATGGGGGCGCCGGAAGATATTTTAACCGACGCCAAACCGCACATCGGAACAGACCTGTTAAGAAAAGTCATCGTTTCGCTTCGGAAGAAACTCATCGACATGGGCTGTCAGTTCCGCTTTGAGGCCGCTATGACGGATCTGAAAGTGTACAAAGGGAAAGTGGAATCCGTCCGGGTCAATGATTGCGAAGACATCAAAACGGATGCGGTGATTTTGGCAATCGGGCAAAGCGCCGACGATACCTATGGAATGTTGCATTTGCGGGGCGTTGACATGACGGCCAAGCCGTTTGCCATGGGACTGCGCGCGGAACATCCGCAGGAACTCATCAACGAAATTCAATATGGAAAATGGCGCGGGCATCCGAAACTGCCGCCCGCGGATTATTTTGTCACAGCCGCCATTCCCGAGCTGGATCGATCGGTTTACACCTTTTGCATGTGTCCGGGCGGAGAGGTGATCGGCTGTGCTGCGTTTCCGGAGACCGTGATTACCAACGGGATGAGCAACCGCAAGCGTCAGGGGCCATATGCCAACGCCGCCGTGGTCGTCAACGTGAGCGTTGACGATTTCAACAAGGATAATTCCCCCCTGTCCGGCCTGGATTTCCGAAGAACGTGGGAACGCAGGGCCTTTGAGGCCGGAGGCGGCAGCTACGTCGCCCCCGCGCAAAAAATGACGGATTTTCTGGAGGGGAGGGTGTCGGCCGGAATCGGCACTGCGACCTTCCGTCCGGGAGTGAGGTCGGCCGATCTTGCGGAGGTGTTGCCGTCTTTTGTCACCGACGCTTTGCGGATCGGTCTGGGGCGGATCGACAAGAAGATGCCGGGATTTTTAAGCCGTGAGGCGCATCTGATCGGTGTGGAAACCCGGACATCTTCGCCGGTTCGTCTTTGCCGGCGGCCCGACGGTCAAAGTCAAACCATTTCAGGGCTTTATCCCTGCGGTGAAGGGGCCGGGTATGCCGGAGGCATCATCAGCTCAGCCATCGACGGCATGTTAGCGGCGCGCCATTTGATGAACGGATTAGCCTAACCGTCCGTCAACCACGATGTCCGCACCCAGTCGCGACACCTTTTGCACGAAAATTTTTTCTGCCAGATCCAGGTCTTTGATTTGCAAATCCCCCACAGCATCCGTGCCGCGCCCGAGAATTTTAGGTGCGATGACGGTTACCAGCCGCTGGACGAGATGATCGGCCAGAAAAGAAGTGATTATGTCGGACCCTCCCTCGACCAGGAGGGATGAAATGTTTTCCGCCGCGAGTCTTTCGAGCAGTTTCCGAAGATCAACCCGGCCGTGATGGTCGGGATCAATCGCAAGGATTTTGGCGCCCAGAGTGGCCAGATTCCGCGCGCGGGCATCGTCGGGGCGTCGGGTTGTGGCGATGAGCGTTGGGGTGTTCGGCGCGGTCGAAATTAATTTTGACGTCAAAGGAATTTTTAACTGCGAATCCACGACCACCCGCACCGGGTTTCGTCCGCGGACGAGCCGGACGGTAAGCTCCGGATCATCCTGCAAAACCGTGCCGATGCCCACCAGAATTGCATCATGCCTGGCCCGGAGGCGATGAACGAATTTCAAAGAAGCCGGTGAGCTGATCCATTGCGATTGGCCTTGCGCGGTGGCAATGCGGCCGTCGAGCGTCTGGGCGTATTTCAGCGTCACAAAGGGCAGCCCCGTTTCCATGAAGTGAAAAAAAACCTCATTGAGCTTGCGACATTGGGACTCCAGAACGCCGGTGGAGACTTCGATACCCGCTGCCTGCAATAAGGAGACGCCGCGGCAGGATACTTTGGGGTTGGCGTCAGTTGTTCCAATGACGACGCGCGCGATGCCTTGTTTAATAATTCGGTCCGTGCAGGGCGGCGTTTTGCCGTGGTGGCAGCAAGGCTCCAGAGTGACGTAAAGCGTCGATCCTGCGACCGTTTCGGTTGCGTTTTCTATCGCATTGACTTCAGCGTGGTTTTGACCGCAACACTGGTGATAGCCCTGGCCGATAATTTGACCGTCTTTGACTAAAACGGCTCCGACCATCGGGTTGGGGCTGGCATAGCCTTTTCCTTTGGCCGCCAGTTTCAAGGCCATCTGCATGTAATCTTTATCTTCCATAGATGCTTTCATACCCTATCGAGAATGCGGATGCAAAATAATTTATGACGACCTGCCCGGCAGGCCTATACTTCGCATTAAGAAATCCGGGCAGTTGCCCGATTATCTTTGTAAGCCTTTCGACAGGAGATAAAAAAGCGGCGTTGACCCTGATTAAAAAAATTCTTGCCGGAACTTGATCCTTCATATTTTGGAGGATGGAAGCAAAAAATTGCCGGTCTTTGCGATGATCTGAATTTTCATGGAGGAGATTTTTAAAAAATTTCAAACCGGTAAAAAACTGAGTTGGGGCGGAACCGGCTCAGGCGCGTAGTACGATAATATTGAAAGGTCGGCAACTGCGAGGTAAAAAAGTTCCGCTTGCGATGGTGATGGAAATCACAATATATTTATTGACTTCTGACGAAAAAAGAGTAGAATTTGCTCCAAAGCACGATTCAAGGCAAACCGTCTGAAAAGGCGGGACGCAAAGTTACTGGCCTAAGTCTTAAGACAAGATAGGGCGGCAGGACTGCCGGGCGGTCAAAGAGAAAGTCCAGCAATCCTTAAATAAAATACCGCCGGAACACAAGTTAATACGCGAAAGAGAACCGGAATGTTTCTATCTGTGTTGGCCTTTATTTTCGGAGCTGCCGTGGGCAGTTTTCTAAACGTGTGTATCTTTCGCATTCCGGCAAAACAATCCATTGTCAAGCCTTCTTCGCAATGCCCCCACTGCCATCATTCCGTTCGATTTTATGACAATATTCCTCTGATCAGTTTTCTGATCCTGCGCGCGAAATGCCGGGATTGCGGCGGCGCCATTTCCTGGCGCTATCCTCTTGTCGAACTGTTGACGGCGATCCTGACCCTGCTTTTGTTTATCAAATTCGGATTAACTCTGAATTTTGCCGTTTTCTTTCTTTTCACCGCTGTTTTAATCACCATTACTTTTATCGATATCGATCATCAGATCATCCCGGATGTCCTGTCGCTTCCGGGCATTCCGATCTTCTTTCTGGCGGCTGTGTTTATCGTGAAAGTGCCCTGGCACGAAGCGCTGATCGGACTGCTGGTCGGAGGCGGCATTTTGTGGCTGATCGCTTTTGTCTATGAATTAGTGACGAAACGCGAAGGCATGGGCGGAGGCGATGTGAAGCTTCTGGCCATGATCGGCGAAGCCGCCGGTGCAGGTGTGCAGAAACTCTTTGTGCATCCTTTGGCCGATGGCCGTGACGTTGATGAAGTGTCGGTGGAACGGTATATCTCCCGGCTGGATGCGGAGCTGCAAAAG
>CAYUDM010000045.1:0-24062 GCA_964443625.1 uncultured Smithella sp.
CATGCAAGAGATGTATGTTTACAAGCCAGATAACAACGGAAAACTAGAGTGTATTCAGCCGTCAGTGAGGTTCCGCCGCCGGGCGTCGGGTTAAAGACTGTCACGGCCGCCGAACCGCTGGATTCAATATCGGCCGCGTCGATGGCAGCCGAAAGTTGCGTGGCAGAAACAAAGGTCGTCGGCCGGTCTTCGCCGTTCCAGCGGACAACCGAACCTGTGGCAAAACCGCCGCCCGTGACGGTCAGGGTGAAGCTCGATCAGCCTCGGGGTTGTGATGGCGGGGTGAGTGCGGCGATCCCCGGCACAGGATGCGTCGCGGTGGTCGTTGTCGCGGCGGTTGTGTTTGGATTGGTGTTTGAAGAGACGGTGCTCAGATTGACCGTCTGAGACAAAGTTCCACCCGTGATGGGAACAACAACCAGCGAAATATCGGCCGATTCGCCTGCGGCAAGGGTTCCGGGTGTGCAGACCAGCGGTGTCGATCCGGAGCATTGTCCCTGGGACGGCGTGATGGACGATACGATCACGGCCGCCGGAAGCGCGCAGGAAACGATGATGCCACCCGCGGCGACAGGCCCGTTGTTCGTCACGGTGATGGTATAGGTTAAAGGCTCTCCCGTGACGGTCGGGTCCGGGCTGTCCGTCATCGCAATGGACACATCAACCGAGTCTGCCGTGGTGACGATCCAGCCCAGATCTTTAAGCAGGCCCAGCGTGACGGGGCCGGGATTGTGAATGGCGGCGCCTGCGCTGATGGCATAGACCATCAATCGGTTTACTGTGTTGCGAAAAGTGTCGTAATCCAGATGCGAATAGCTTGAACCGGACGCCCACGTGGTCGGCGCATACATTTTTACCCGCGCGCCGCCGTTTGCCGACATGGCGAACGGGCCGTGGAACCAGACATTGGTTGACGTCAGAACGCCGGCCAGCGCCGACGACGGATTGGGATACAAAGAGGTGTTGATCAGCGACTGGCCGTCTTGATCCCGCATGAAGGTATCATAGATGATCGGGTATCCGCTTCCCTGCCCCCACGATCCTACCCCGGAGTCAACTCTCATGGATCCTGTAAAGTTCAACCCATGGGCGATTTCATGCAAGACAACCGACATCAGATCGATCTGGCCTGCCGGCGTATTGCCGTCCGTGCCGTAATACCAAGACGCGTTGCCGTTGTAGGTGATGTGCATGTCGGAGTTGGAGGGATCAAGGTCTGAGCCTGCGATTGCGTTGGCCAGCGCGCCGATGTACCAGGTGTCGGCAAGCGGAGCGCCCGTAAAGTTCCGGCGCAGAGGTCCTCCGCCCGCGTAGCCCAGAGTGCTGCTTGCCCCCAGGTCGGCCCAGCAGGCCCGGATGGTGATGGGGACCGACGAGTCGAGGTAGGTTCCCCAGATGGCGGCGGCCGCCTGAAAGGCCGGCTTGGCGTTTTCCGGAAAGCTGTAACAGTCTTCTCCCCACAAATCAGCGCCACCTTCTGCGACATAGCTGATGCTGAAGGTTGCGGTGAGCGCCGCGGGTTCGGTGAGCAGCATTGCACGGGGTAAAAAACGAGCGATTTCAGGAGGAGGATTCGGATCCAGTCTGACCGGTATGGGAGGAGTCGCGCCGTAAACGGTATTACCGTCCAATGAAAACTGCAGCGCAGGCATCGCGGGGACGGAAAATGCCGCATTGGTTTCGGCCTGAACCGGCCGGCAGAAACCGACGATCAAAAGCGCCAGAAGGATAAAAAGGATTGGAGATTGAATTCGTTTTTTCATGGGATCAGATTTCCATTTAGATGATTTCTGCCGCGGCAGGATCAGTGATCCACCGCTGGTCTAAAGTAAAAAAACACGCCGTCCATGCGCACAATCAGGCGCCTGTCCTTCAGACGCACATACTCTTTGAAGCCCGGCAGATTGCAGTCGGTTGTAACGATGTCAACATTATCGTCCGGAATGCCCAGGGCCTCCGGCTCGATGGCGAATGTCCTTTTAAAGTAATCGCGCGCCGGCACGCTTTTTCTGATGAAAGACACATTAGGGCAGGTTCGGCCGTCGAAGGTAATCCAGGATTCACCGATATCCAGAGGTTTGAACAAAAACTGCCGGGCCTGGTCTTCAGTCAGCGCCGAGCCGTCGGGGATGACATATTCCGATACGGTCCACAACACCCGCATGCTCATGCCCTCCGCAGAAGGCTCTGATGGCACCGGAGTCTTATTCATTTTTTTTACGGAATCTCTTTTTTGAATCTCCCTTGCCTCGCATCCCGTCATCCAAAGACCGGCAACAAGGGATAAACAAAACAAACTTATCAATATTCGACGATCCACACCTTCTCCTTGTCTATTGTTGTATTATTATTCGGCGCCGTCTCCTTGTAACTTGAATCGATAATTTAATCAGGATCCTGCGTGGAATGCGCGTAAATGGAAAGCTTGCCTTTACCCAAAGGGGTTCGCAGCGGGCCAGCCTTTGCCTTAAACAGTGCGTCGTGATGGCCGTCACAACAGGGTGTTTCCTCGAATTTTTGTTTCGCGATTTTTTTATATGGATGCTCGAAAGATCGAAAATGTCAAGCCGGTGATCTGGGCGGTGTTTTCATATTAAATTCTGTTGCACGACGGTTTGTTTTGTGTTAGTCGTAGCGCGTGTTTCACGGATGTCTTGGCCCCAAGAGGCTTACCGGTCGGCTGTTTGAGAAGATCGCCGTCTTATGGATCCTTGAGGAGGCTGTAAAAACATCTGTCCGGCGTTTTGGATTGAAACGGCCGAAAGTAAACCCAGCGAGTTCGACGCCTCGCGATGGCGTCGGTAGATAAACGTAAACTTTTTTGAAAGGGGGGTTTTGGAGACATGACGAAGGCAGACTTGATCGGGGTTATTGCTAAAGAGGCGAAAATCACCAAAGCGGATGCGACCAGAGCGCTTGATGCGTATGTCGGGGCGCTGACCAAAGAACTCAAAAAGACAGGCAAGATGGGCATTGTCGGATTCGGAACCTTCTCCGTGGTGAAAAGAAAGGCCAGGCAGGGCAGAAATCCTCAGACCGGTAAAGCCATCAAAATTCCCGCGAAGAAAGTTGTAAAATTCAAAGCCGGCAAAACATTGTCGGAAAAAGTAAAATAACAGCGAATTCATTAAGCGTTTAAAAACTAAGGCCCCCGCATTTTTTGTTTGACAATCGGGGGCCTTAGTGCATTGATGCGCCGATCAATTTTTTTTCGGGAGAATGGCTTTTGAGTTCGAAACGAATTTTAAGCGGCATGAGGCCGACCGGAAAGCTTCATCTGGGTAATCTGCATGGGGCGCTGTCCAACTGGGTGGAACTTCAAAACAACGGACAATATGATTGTTTTTATTTTGTGGCCGACTGGCATGCGATTACCAGCGACTACGAATTCACGGAATCTATCCGGGACAACGGCATCCAGATGGTGGTCGATTGGTTGTCCGCCGGACTGGACCCGGAGAAAAGCACGCTTTTTGTTCAATCCGCGGTGAAAGAACATGCCGAGCTGTTTTTGCTTTTGTCCATGATCACGCCGCTGGCGTGGCTTCAGCGCAACCCCACCTATAAGGAAATGCAGGCGGAGCTGACGAGCCGGGATTTGTCCACTTTCGGCTTTCTGGGCTATCCCGTTCTGCAGGCGGCCGACATTATCATGTATAAAGCTTTCGGCGTGCCGGTGGGCGTCGATCAGTTGCCGCATATTGAGCTGACCCGTGAAATCGTTCGCCGGTTCAATTATCTATACCATAAAGACGTTTTTGTCGTACCCGAGCCGCTCCTGACGAGCGTTCCGAAACTTCTGGGTGTCGATGGTCGGAAGATGAGCAAATCCTACGATAACGCCATCTACATGAGCGACCGGGGTAAAGCGCTCCAGACGAAAGTCGCCTCAATGTTCACCGACCCTCAGCGAATGCGCAGAACCGATCCGGGCGATCCGGATATCTGCAATGTGTTTTCGTTTCATGGCCTGTATTCCTCGCCGGAGACGGTTTCCGAGATCAACGCCGCCTGCCGGGTGGCGGGGATCGGCTGCATTGAATGCAAAAAGAAACTTGCAGCCCGGATCGAAGAAGCCATGGCGCCGATTCACGAACGCATGGATTATTATGCGGGCCATATGAGTGAAATCCACGACATCATCGCGGCGGGAAATCAAAAGGCGACGGCCGTGGCTCGCCGGACCATGGAAGAAGTACGCGCCGCGGTGAAAATCTGAAAGCCCCGCAAGCGGTCGAAAACGGACGTCTTTTCAAGTTGCGCGGCCCGCGAAGCGCCCTCTTGTCCGTTCATCATTATTATGCTATCGGTTGTCCATGAACGAGCAGACATCTCTGGATTACGCTATTAAGCTTGATATGTTTGAAGGTCCGCTGGACCTGCTTTTGCATCTCATCAAGAAAAACGAGATTGACCTGTACAATATTCCCGTTGCGCTGATCACCCAACAGTATCTGGAATATCTCGACATCATCAAGTCGCTCAACCTCGACCTGGCAGGAGAATATCTGGTGATGGCCTCAACGCTCATTCACATCAAGTCGCGGATGCTTCTGCCGGTTCCTGAAGAGCCGTCCGAGGAGGAATCCGAAGAAGATCCCCGCGCGGAACTTGTCCGTCAGTTGCTTGAATATCAGGCTTTTAAGGAAGCCGCCTCGCAGTTGGGGAAGCGCCCCATGCTGGAGCGCGATGTTTTTACACGCAGCGCGCCCCTGCCGGACGATCCTCAGCCTACCGACGCGAGCGAAGACGAATGGGTTGAAGTGAGCATTTTCGAACTCATTGACGCGTTCGGGCGCCTGGTGTCGCGAATCGACAGGCAGGATCTTCTCGAGATCGACCTCGAAAAGATGTCGCTTGCCGATCTCATCAACGACGTGATGGAGCGCCTTACGCGCGAAAAGAACCTTACTTTCGAAGAATTACTTGGGGAAAAATGGGACCGCCGGCGCGTTGTCTATACGTTTCTGGCCATTTTAGAGCTGGTCAAGCTCAAGATGATCAAGGCTTATCAGACACAGGCTTTCGGCGTCATCCGGATTTTTCCCGCTGTGGAGCCTTAAATGGATAATTTACCGGCAATCATTGAAGCGTTGATTCTGGCTTCAGAAGCGCCTTTATCTGTCGAGAAAATTTGCGCTGTCCTCGAAAGCGTCGATAAAAGCGATGTGAGCCAGGCCCTTGAACAATTGAAAGCGGATCATGACGCACGCCCGGGGGGTATCTGTCTTCAGGATGTCGCGGGCGGCTATCAGTTTCGAACCCGTCCGGAGCTTGCGCCGTGGGTCAAAAAGCTCAAAAGCGGCAAACCCGCGTCTTTGACGCCTGCCGCACTGGAAACGCTGGCCATTATTGCCTACCGGCAGCCGATCGTGAAGTCCGAAATTGAGGGCATCCGGGGCGTGGACGTCGGCGGACCGCTCAAGAGCCTTCTGGACAAAAAGCTGGTTCGCATTGTCGGTCGCAAGGATGTGCCGGGCAAACCGATCATTTACGGCACGACGAAGAAATTTCTGGAGGTATTCAATCTGCGCGATTTATCGGATTTGCCGACGATGCGTGAGATGAAGGAAATGACCGAACATCAGGAACCCCTCGAATACTCACTGCCGGATCCCGAGTTCTCCGCCGCTGTCGCGTCGGACGCGGATTTCCCGACGGCGGAGATGTTCGAGGAAGAAGATCTGCCATGACGGAACGTCTCCAGAAAATTCTTGCCGCCGCCGGTGTGGCCTCGCGTCGCGCCGCTGAAAAACTGATTACCGAAGGACGTGTCACCGTCAACGGCGAGGTGGTGCGCGAGCTGGGCGCGAAGGCCGACGGGCGCAGCGACATCATCCGGGTGGACGGCAAGACCATCGCCGCCGACAGAACGCTTTTTTACATTGCGATGCATAAGCCGTCGGGCTATGTCACCACGATGTCGGATCCCCAGCAAAGGCCGACGGTCGTTGATCTGCTGGGCGATTTGCCGGAACGTGTCTATCCGGTCGGACGGCTCG
The DNA here is from genome assembly GCA_964443625.1 of uncultured Smithella sp. GTDB lineage: Bacteria > Desulfobacterota > Syntrophia > Syntrophales > Smithellaceae > UBA8904. The sequence goes on from CAYUDM010000045.1 coordinate 6,003, forward strand.
ATTATGAATCGTCCGGACTGCTGCTTATGACCAATGATGGAGACTTTACGCAGAAAGTGTCCCATCCGCGCGGGGAGGTGCCGAAAACCTACCGCGTCAAGGTGGCAGGAAGGCTCAGCCGCGAAGAGCTCAAAAGGCTTGAACGAGGCGTGGCGCTTCCAGACGGCCTTTTTAAACCGGAACAGCTCCACGTGGAGAAGCAAAACGATCAAAGCGTCTGGCTAACTTTGACGCTGCGGGAGGGCAGAAACCGCGTCATTCGCCGCGCCTTCGAACAGATGGGGCGAAGGGTGGCGCGTCTGGTGCGTCAATCCATCGGTCCGATTGCGCTGTCCGGGCTCAAAGAGGGCGCCTGGAGGCATCTGACGGATCGGGAAGTGGCCGGTTTAATCAGGGAATCGGCGCAGCCGACAGGGAAAAATATTCTTGACAATCCCAAAAAAATAAATCATAGTCGCCCCCGTAAACGATCCTGACCGATCATAAAAAAGCGAACCCGGTTGTATCTAGTTTTGAGGAGGTTGTATGAATAAATCCGGTCTGATTGAAGCTCTCAGCAAGAAGATGAACTTGACGGAAAAAAAAGCCATTGACGTCGTCAATCTCGTATTCAAAGGTTTTACCGACGAGCTGAAAAAAGGCGGCCGTATTGAAATTCGCGGGTTCGGCAGTTTCGTGGTGAAAGATTACCAATCCTATACGGGCAGAAACCCGAAGACCGGCACGAAAATCAAGGTCGAACCCAAGAAGCTTCCCTTCTTCAAAGTCGGTAAAGAACTTAAAGACCGGGTGGACAGCGGCAAATAATCATCCTGCAAGAGATGAGGATATAAAAAAGGGGCTTGTCAGTGACAAGCCCCTTTTTGAATTTGTGTGATGCGCCGTTGAATCATTACAATGAAGGCGCGCTTTTACAGATTGCTGCTGACAAAATCCCAGTTGATGAGGTTGGCGATGACCGCGGCCAGGTAATCGGGTCTGCGGTTCTGGTAGTCCAGATAGTAGGCGTGCTCCCAGACATCGATCGTCAAAAGCGCTTTTTGCCCGTGGGCCAAAGGTGTATCGGCGTTGGGCGTCTTTGTGATTTTCAGATCATCTCCGTCTAAAACCAGCCAGGCCCAGCCGCTGCCGAACTGCGTCATGCCGGCATTTTTAAGATCTTCGGCGAATTTGTCGTAGCTGCCGAAGGTCGTGTTGATCCTGTCCGCAATCGGGCCTTTGGGCGCCCCGCCCCCGTTTTTCGCCAGGCAGTTCCAGTAAAACGTATGATTCCAGATCTGGGCCGCGTTATTGAAGATACCGGCCCTGGCCGGATCCTTTGCGGCCGCTTGGATGATCGCCTCAAGAGACTTTCCTTCGAGGTCTGTTCCGGCAATGAGTTTGTTTAAATTATCGACGTACGCCTTGTGATGTTTCCCGTGGTGAAAATCCAAGGTGTTGGCACTGATGTAAGGCGCCAGGGCGTCCTTCGCGTAAGGCAAATCCGGTAATGATATGGCCATAACTTATTCTCCTTTCACATGGATTTGCTTTTAGTATAGTCAGACAATAATGATTGTCAAATTCTAATGCAGGCTCGGTGCGGAGATTCGCGGCTTTTATTCAGGTCTTGTCTCGAGATGTGTCCGGATAACGGATTTTCAGCGCCGTGGTATAAACGATCATAACGGCGGCGAAAATCAGCGACGGAAGGGCAGCCTCGGCGCCGAAAATCCACAGGGCGATGCCGCCGGCCAGTCCGTAGTTTTTTAGCGTTCCGAAAAGCAGCAAAGCCGACCAAAATTTTCGGGGTGTTTGCGTAAAACGCGCGACAGCAAAGATGGCGATGATGACGATAGTAAGGGCTCCCGCCGCAATTGCGGCGATAAGGAGAATTTCCATCGTCGGGTTTTTCAGCGCTTCGTTATTGGCGGCGGTGATCGCGTAGAAAACCACCAGATAACAAAGATTGGTTATGCCGCTTTCGTATTTTTCCAGATGGGCGTCGAGATCACGGTCAACGGCCACATGTGAAAGCAGCAGCGGCAAAACGATCAGGCAAAGCGCCAAAATGAGAATCGAATCGATGCCGATGGGGATGTATTTCAAAAAAGCCAAACCGATAAGCGGAATGATCAGAAGCGCGCCGGCATGGGCGCCGGCCAGGCCGGAGAAGAGTCGCAGGGGGTCTGCACCGACATTTCTGCCCAGGGGGATGGCCCAGACGGCCGGGGGAACAGCGGCGACTAAAATCATGCCGATCCATACGGCTTCGTTTCGGATGAGAAACAGGCTGCCCACAATGATCAGGTTGCCCAGAATGATGTAGTTCATGAGATTACCCCACAGAGCTCCGGGGATCAGAGAAACCGGATGGCGGAAAAATCCGCGGGGAAACCTCAAGAGCGTTACGGTCAACATGATTGTCAGAGCCGGAAGAATGCCATACTTCACTCCAGGCAGGGCCTGCGGCAGATAAATACCGCCCGCAACGGCTGCCGCGAATAATCCGTTGGTGGCACTGAAGATCGCTGTAAGTCGTTTCATGCTCCGCCTTTCGAGAAAATAAAGCAGGAGGGGAGGTGCCGGAAAAAAGTCTCCGTTTTGCCGGCACGGACAAGACACTGTCGTTCATTCTCGCGGCCATTTACGGGCATTGCAGTCCTTTTTTTAATTGAGCAAGATTGTTTTCCATGACGGACAAGAAGGATGCGCCTGCAGTCAAGTCGGCCTGGCTGACGTCCGAGACGGTTTTCAGCGCGAGGATTTGCAATCCCATGTCCCGGACCATCGTTTGCTCCAACTGCGCGGGGAGGCGCTTTTCATAAAAAATGCAGGCGGGCTCTCCGATCTGGTTGAGCCCGAAGATGTCAAGAATCTCTCGTGGCGAGGGAGTAGGTTGCGTCAACGGGTCCATGTGCCGATAGTCAAGGCCGTAGCGCAAAGCGAGGTAGGCAAACGCCCTGTGACCCGACTGCCGGAGAATTTTGGATTTACAGCCGGCCAGTTGCGCCTTGTAAGTTGCGTCGAGTTCGGAAAGCCGTCGCTTGTAGAGGCGGGCGTTGCGTTTGTAAGTATCGCTGTTTTTCGGATCCCGGTTGATGAAAGCCTGCGTGATATTATCGACCATGATCCGGGCGTTTTGCAGATCCAGCCACAGATGGGGATCATAGCGACCGGCGGTGATTTCCAATTCCGGTTCAGCCGGTTTTTCCGTCTCGAGACCGACCGGCTCGCTTTCGGCGTTGTGTTGTGGATATTCATCTTCTGAAAAAGCGGGCGGCGGCTTCTCGCGCTCATAGATCTGCTCTGAGAGTGTTTCCCGCGATGGCGGCAGGGCCAAGAGGACCGCCCCTCGGGCGGTTTCCACCACCGTTGTGTTTGCGTTTTCCGCGGGACGGATTACTTTGTGAATCCATTGTTCCATTTCGAAGTGAGCAAATAGAAACAAATCGGCCCGGCAAATGGCTTGAATATCGGTTGGAGTAAGCTCGTAGGAATGCGGGTCCATCCCCGCGGGCAGGATCATAGACAGTTCAATCTTTTCGCCCCCGATCTCGCGGGCGAAATCATAAACCGGAAAAATCGTTGCGATGACGCGAAGGCGCTCACTGGATCCGGCGGATTCTTTCGACTGACAGGAGCAAGCGAACAAAGACAGTCCGCAAATCAACAAAATAAGGGCCGGTGGCTGAAAAAACTTGTTTTTCATGGCCCTTTCCCTTAGCACAAGCCAGGCGCGCTTGCAACCGCCGCGCCACCGCCGATTTGCCAGCCGCCCGTCAGGCCTCTGCGGAAAGGCCTGACGGGTTGGATAAGGCTCCGGTCAATACCGCCAGCCCCAAAAGCCGAGCGCCAGCAGGTTCATGAGAAGGGGCACGGCGTAAATAATGCCGACGGTTGATAGTTTAGCCCGCATTGTCTTGAGGCTGATGACCAAGATGGCAAAACAGAAGAAATGAAAATAGCCGAAAAGAAAGATCAGCCATACCCCTTTGAAAGAGAGGAACCAGAAGGGGTACTCCCAGACGAGATGACCCCCGAGGTTGAGCAGGCATTCGATAAACACGCAAAAAATGCTGTAGCCGATCGCCCAGAACCACTTTTCGGGCAGTCCCAGAATTTTTTCCTTCTTGCTGTCAGAAAGCGTGTGGTAGTAAATGATGCCGAGGATGGCGAACATGAACATGATTTCGATGTTCCATCCCACCATCGTGCGCAGTGCCGTATCGCCGGGCGTGGTCCAGAAGGCGGACCGCCCGCTCAGATGCATTACCCAACCATTCCATGTTTCATTGAAGAAATCGACGCCGAAGATGGTCAAGCCCGCCAAAACGGCGTTCCAGTCCTTCGTCGTACGCGCCTGTTTGATTTCGCGGGTATAGATGTAAAAGACAATCGCCAGAAAGGGGATGACATACCATTTTAACATGGACAGATCCCTAAGGCCGCTTAATGCTTGTATGGTTGCATCGGTCATCATCGTCTCCTTTTTTTAAATATTTGAAGGGTAAATGGACGGACATGGCGTCCACTGCGCCGGCGGGCGGATTATACACCACTTGGGGACTGTAAAGTGAAAAAAGATTGGTTGACGCAGGCGTCATCTTGTGGTGAAAAAAAGGCATCTTTCGAGGTTCATTTCGGGGAGGAAACGATCATGAAGAAAAAATCTCTGCGACTGTTGATCCGGAGCCTTTTTATATTTTCAGTCCTGGGGCTTTCCGGCTGCGCCGCAAAAACGATCTACACCGTGCCGATCGATTACGATGCCCACAACGCCCTGGTGCCATCCTATGTGGAGCCGGCCAACCGGGATTTACAGGCGCTTATCGCCGTGGCGGAATTTACGGACAAACGTCAGGTGGATGATCCTCTCGTCATCGGCCGTGTGATTGAACGAAACGGATTGCGGGTGTTGGTCCTGCCTAAAACCCTGCGGCCGACACAGGCTGTTTCCCAAAGCGTCCGGCAATATCTGCGCAAAGCGGGCTACAATGTCGCAGGTAGCGGAGATCGATGGGACCTTCAGGAACAAAGCATTCCTCAGACCGTCGGGCGCGTTTTGATCGGCGGCAGCATTGAAGAAATGGAGCTGATCTGCCGGCGCGAATGGCCCACGAACAGCTACACGGCGAAGGTCAGACTGACGATTTATCTGGCGGATGCGCGGGACAAAACCATTCTTTATCGCTCCACGGTTGAATCCACGGCGTCACTGGAGCATGTTCTTTTCTCAGAAGACCGCTTGGGCGACCAAGCCGCCCAAGCCATCGGCGCCGCGATCGAGAAGCTTTTTGAAAAAAGAGAATTGTCCCAGCATCTCAAAGAGGCTCTCAGACGCTAAGATCATCCCGGACGCAAGGTCTTGACACATCCGGGCAAGGAGGACTTCCTCTATGATTCAATCTTTGCGAAAACGGATTGACCGGATGCTTGCATCCTTCATGGACAACTTCGGCATGAACCGCACGACCGCGTTGGTGAGCCTGATGGCGGCGGCGGCCCTGATCGTATTTGCCTTCTTCTGGTTTTTTCACTCCGCGCCGCCCAAAAAGCTGACGCTGACCGCCGGTGTGCCGGATAGCGTCTATTATAAAGTCGCCCTGCAATACGCCGATGCGCTGGCAAAAGAAGGCGTCAAACTTACGATTCTGACATCGTCGGGTGCGCTGGAAAATCTCGAGCGTCTGGCCGATCCGGATGATCCTGCGGATGTCGGCTTTGTCCAGGCCGGTCTGGCCAAAAATATCGACACGAGCCGACTGATCTCTCTGGGCAGCGTCTCGTATCAGCCGCTTTTGATTTTTTGCCATCTGCCGGTCAAGGTGACGATTCTTTCACAACTGGCCGGGCGGCGCGTGGCGATAGGGCCAGAAGGCAGCGGCACACGTGCGCTTTCGCTTTCACTGCTGGCCTTAAACGGCATTGACGCAGACGGAACGACGCTTTTTTCCCCCGCGGAAGGGGAAGAGGCGGCCAAACTTTTACTTGAGGGCAAGGTGGATGCCGCGTTTCTGATGGCTGATTCAGCCTCCTCTGCCACCCTGCGCTCACTGCTCCGGACCAACGGTATTTCCTTAGTCGATATCGCGCAGGCTGAAGCCTATACCCGCCGGGCGGGCTATCTCCACAGGCTCGTGCTGCCCAAAGGTGCGATGGATTTCGGGAAGAATATTCCGGGGGAAGACATCACGCTGGTTAGCCCGACGGTGGAACTGGTGGCAAAAGACGATTTACATCCGGCGTTGTCCGATCTCCTGCTCGCGGCGGCCGCCGACATTCACGGTCGTCCGGCTCTTTTTCAAAAGCGCGGCGAGTTTCCTGCGCCTCTGGAGTACGAATTCAAAGTCAGCGACGACGCGAAACGATACTATAAATCCGGCAAGGGCTTTCTGTACCGGTTTCTGCCGTTTTGGCTGGCGAGTCTCATTAACCGGATTCTGGTGGTGTTCGTTCCCCTCATTATAGTGCTCATTCCCGGATTTAAAAGCCTTCCGGCTCTTTTGCGTCTGCGGATGAAACTGCGCATCAATAAATGGTACAGGCGGCTTCTGGCCGTTGAGCATGAGGCGATGCTTCAAATCGATGACGTCGCGCGCGTGGAACTGGCCCGTCGGGTGGACATCATTGAAGAAGAAGTTAATAAAATGAAAGTTCCCGCCTCTTACGGCGATCAGTTTTATTTTCTGCGGACGCATATTCATTTCGTTCGCGGAAAACTCGCGGACGGCCAGATGATTGAAAAACAAAATAAAGTTAAAAAGCACAAGGCGCAAGATGGCGGACAAAAAGCATAAGAGCTAAAGGCGAAGGCGCCGGGCATCGATTGCCGCCGTTTGGTTTGCGCCGCCCGGAAGATTTAAATCTCTACTTTATCAATACGATAGTTTAACGTTTGAATTCATAAAATATGAGCAAGGGGGCTTATGCACGGATGACAAACAAGCCTGCCGATGCCAACGGCATCAAAAATTGGCCCGAAGAAGACCGGCCCAGGGAGAAACTGCTTCGAAAAGGCGCGCGGGCTTTGACGAACTCCGAGCTTTTGGCTATTTTGCTTCGCACCGGCGTGAGGGGCATGAGCGCCACGGAGCTGGCCCGCCGGATGATGGAGTCTTTCGGGACCTTTCGCAATATGCATCACACCGATTTGCGCCGCTGGCAAGCATTCAAGGGATTGGGGCCGGCGAAAATCGCGCAGATCCAAGCGGCTTTGGAAATCGGCCGACGATTTCGCGAAGATGAAATCCGTGTCGCCCGCAAGAAAGTCGCGTCGGCCCGGGATGTCTGCGACATTTTGATGCCGCAGATGCGGGATCTCAAAACGGAAGTCTTCAAGGTCGTCTATCTCGACGGCAACAACCAGATTCTCGAGATTGCCGAAGCCGCGGCCGGGACGGTCAATGCCGCCATGCCGATTGTCCGGGAGATCGTTCACGGCGCGCTGCAGCACTATGCGGCAGCGATGATCTGCGCCCACAATCACCCCAGCGCCAACATCGCGCCCAGCCCCGAAGACCGCAAATTCACGCAGGACCTTGCTGCGGCGGGAAAGCTGATGGGCGTGAAGATGCTCGACCACGTCATCATCGGCGACGGCGCATACTTTAGTTTTGCCGACGAAGGATTGCTGGGTGCATGAGCCGATGCGATGTTTCCGATGGATGTTTTTCAATGACGCTTGACCACTGTGTTGTGCGTTCGACTTGCCTTTTCTTTCTTCTTGTTTTTGTCGATTATTTTGCGATATAAGCGAACCACCCAGCTCAGATGGAGGCGTGTATGCGGATCATCATCATTGGCGCAGGTGAAGTCGGATACCACATCGCCAAGAAGCTCTCCGATGAAAAAAGAGATGTCGTACTGATTGATAAGGATCCGGCGAAAATAAGACGGATCAGTGAAAATCTCGACATTCAGGCGTTGCTCGGGTCCGGCACCAGCCCGAAAATGCTCCGCGATGCGGGCATCGAGAAAGCGGAACTTCTGGCTGCCGCAACCGACAGCGACGAGGTGAACCTGATTGCCTGTCTGCTGGCCCGCAGCCTCAACCGCCATATCGTTAAAATCGCACGCGTCCGAAACCAGGAATACCTCCAGGAACCCTCCTTGTTTAGCGAGGACCTGCTTGGCGTGGACTTGATTATCAACACCCGGGATATGATGGTTAAAACAATTCTGAACCTCATGGAGATTCCGGGCGCCTCCGAGGTGATCGATTTTGTCGGCGGCGAAGTGAAGCTGGTGAGCTTCCTTATTTCAGATGAATCACCGCTTGCGGGGAAAAAACTCAGCAGCCTCAAAGCCACTGGTGAAAACCTTCTGATTGTGGCCATTGTGCGCGGTCATAAGATTCTCATTCCCAGCGGCGGCGACACCATCTTGCCGCTGGACCTTATCTATCTGGTCGTGAAAAAACAGAACGTTGAATCAACCCTCACCCTGCTGGGCCTGTCGACGCGGCCCATGAAAAATATTATTATTGTCGGAGCCGGGGCAACGGGCATGGCCGTGGCCGAGGCGCTCGACCGCGGGCGGCTCAATGTCCGCCTGGTGGATCAGGATGGAGATCGCTGCAAGCTAGCGGCCATCCGCCTAAACCATGTCACCGTGATCAAGGGTGACGGCGCCGACGGGGATCTGCTTTGTGAATTAAACACCGGTGAGATGGATCTTCTGATCGCTTTGACCGGTGATGAAGAGAGCAACGTGCTCATTTCCCTTTTGGCCAAGGAAATGGGGGCAAGGCGCACGATCACGCGGGTCAGTAAACTCAGTTATATGCACATTGTCTCCGTCATCGGACTGGATACGGTTATCAATCCCCGCATGTCGGCGGTTCGGGCCATCCTGCAGCATATGCGACGCGGAAAGATCCTTTCGGTGACGCCTCTGCGGGAAGAGCAAGCCGAGGCGATCGAGGCTGAAGCGCTGGAGACATCCGACATTGTCAACACCCCGCTGGCGCAGGTGGAGTTTCCGCAAGGCGCAATTCTCGGAGCCATTGTGCGGGGAGGCGAAATCATCATTCCGCGAGGCGACACCATCGTTTTGCCGCACGACCGACTCATCATATTCGCTTTACAGCAGGTGCTCAATCAGGTGGAACGCCTGCTGACGGTGAAGCTGGAGTATTTCTGATGAATATCCGCCTCATCGCCTATATGGTGGCCATTTTGGTCATCTGCCTGGGGGCGTCGATGGGTTTGCCTCTGGCTGCGGCGGTTTATTACAACGATGGCAGCGCGCCCGCGTTTCTGATTGCTCTTGCGGTGACGTGTGTCGGAGGGGCATGCGTGTTTTTCTGGACACGCGGCCCACGGGACCTCTACTTAAGCCATCGCGACGGGATGGCCATTGTGACGTTGGGCTGGCTGGCTGCCGGCCTGACGGCGACACTGCCCTATTTGCTGTCCGGCGCCATTCCGGATTTTACCAACGCGTATTTCGAGTCCATGTCGGGCTTTACGACCACCGGCGCCAGTATCCTCCAGAATATCGAAGCTCTGCCGCCGGGGATCTTGCTGTGGCGAGCCCAGACCCAGTGGTTGGGCGGCATGGGCATCATCGTCTTGTCCATTGCCATTCTGCCGTTTCTCGGCATCGGCGGCATGGAACTCTACAAGGCGGAAACCCCGAGCCCCGTGGTGGACAAACTCACGCCCAGGATCGCCGAAACCGCCAAGGCTTTGTGGAAGATCTATATTTTCCTGACTCTGGCTTGCATCTTCCTGCTGCTTTGTGGAGGCATGACGCTGTATGACGCCGTCTGTCACGCTTTCGCGACGCTGCCCACCGGAGGCTTTTCACCGAAAAACGCCAGCGTGGGGCACTTCGCGAGTGTCTATATCGAGATGGTGATCCTGGTCTTTATGTTTGTCGCCGGAATCAATTTTTCACTGCATTACAAGCTGGCCCATGGCAATTTCAGACGCTTTTTCCGTGATTCGGAATTTCGCGTTTATTTTTGCATTGTCGGCGCGTTTGTGTTTCTGGTGTTTGCTGATGTCTATGGCACCGTCTATCCGAGGATTTTCGAGGCGCTTCGATTCGCCTCCTTTCAGGTGATTTCGATTCTCACCACGACGGGATTCGCCACGGCCGATTACGAGCAGTGGCCGGGCCTTTCCCAGGTCGTTCTCTTTTTCTGCATGTTTTTGGGCGGCATGGCGGGATCGACCGGCGGCGGCATCAAAATCATGCGGATCATCCTGCTGGCCAAACACTGCTATCTGGAGATTTTCCGCATCATTCATCCGCATGCCATCACGATGGTCAAGCTGGGCGGCGTACCGGTATCCCAGACGATCATGCGCAGCATCTGGGGATTCTTTCTTCTGTTTATCGGAATCTACATTGTCGGCGTGATTGCGCTTGGCGCTTTGGGCCTGGATATGATCACGGCGCTCACGGCGATGGCAAGCTGTCTGGGGAATGTCGGTCCCGGATTCGGCAGTGTCGGTCCGATGGACAATTATTTCGGTGTTCCCGCCGCCGGGAAATGGATTTTGACGTTCGGCATGCTTTTGGGCCGCCTGGAGATTTACACGATTCTTGTTTTCCTCATACCGGCCTTCTGGCGCAAGTAATAAAGACACCATCGTGTCTTGCGTGATGCCCGCCTTTTCTGAACTGTCTCTTGTGCAGGTAAAAATGAGACGACAAAAAGCCTCATTTTTTTTCATCCCTCAACGCGCGCCAGAGCAAAGCGGATTTCGACGCGCCGGTTTTTCAGGCGTCCTTCTTCCGTGTCGTTTGTTGAAACGGGATGATATTCACCCAATCCCCTGGCGGTGATGCGCACCGGAGAGATGCCCCGTGCGACCAGCTCTCTGGCGACTTGGGTTGCCCGGACGGCGGAAAGTTCCCAGTTGGACGGATAGCGCAGATTGCTGATGGGCCGGCTGTCGGTATGCCCGTGGATTTCCACGGCAAGATCAGGGTGCGCGTCGATGAATTCCGCGATGGTCTGCAAAACCTGCTGGGCCGCTGTTTTCAGGTCGGCCTGACCCGAATCGAAAATGATCTGTTCGGGAAAGGTGAGGATGAGACTTTCCCGTCGGCGTTCGATGACGACCTCCTGCCAGCCGCTGCTTTGGGCAAGTGTCCGCTGAAGCTCCGTAAAAGTCGCATCCATTGGCGCCGTCTGCTCCGGCGTGATCTGCGCCGGCGGTACAGGATCGTCGCTGGGTGCAAGTTGCGCCTCCGGCTCGTTTGCAGTGGCTTCGACTTTGACGGCGGAAGCCACCGGCTCGGCACTTAAATGCCTTGCGAAGGTGATGGTGAAAAACAGGATGAAAAAGATCAGAAGTAGCATCATCAGATCGCTCATGGTCAGAAGCCAGATTTCCTGGCCGCCTTCTGGCTCCGGTTGACCCTTGAGTTGATGCAGGGGTGCCATCGTTTTTTTGAAGGTCATCTGCGTGTATGAATCGGGATGTTTCATCGCCTGCCTTATCCGTTTTGTCTTTGGGGCTGCGCCTGTTCCCGCGCCAGGGCCGGAACCTCAGGCGCAGCCTCGCTGCGGATGCCCGCGAGGCTTTCCAACTTGTATTCCATAGCTCGGGGATGTTCCTGGTCGAGAATGTCCAGGATGCCCTCTTCAATGATTTCCATCCGCACGAGTTCCTGATCCATGAAATCCCGAAGCTTGTTGCACAGGGGCATCAAAGCCAGGTTGGCCGCCACAACGCCGAAAAGGGTGCTCAACAGTGCGCCGGCCATAAAGCCGATGAGGTTTTCCGGGCTGCCGATCTGGGAAAACATGCGGATCAGGCCTACCACGGTGCCCGCAAGCCCCATGGCGGGAGCGACGCGGGCCATGCTGTAGAGAAGTTTGTGCGCGGTTTCATATTGTTTGTAAGTAAAAACTGCTTCTTTGCGCAGGACCTGTTCGATATTTTTGCGGTTGAAGCGATAGGCAATCAGTCCGACGCCGGTTTTGATCAGGCCGTCGGGAATGGAGTCTTCTTCGTGGTCGAGCGCCGGCAAGCCTTTCTTTCGGGCAACCCGGGCCAGATGGACAAGAACCTTAATGGCTTCTTCCAGGTCCTTATCGCTTTGGAAAGCCCGGACGACGTCTTTTGCGCTTTGAATGATTTTCGAAAAAGGGTAAGCCAGAAGCGTGGCTGCCGCCGTGCCGCCTGCGACCATTATCAAGGCGTTCATGGCGGATGCGATGCCCAGCGTGGCGGCCTGGGTCTGAAACGCCAGCGTGAAGATGGTTGCAAGCAGCGTGAGCGATAACATGACCTGAATCAGCATATTTTGACCTCCCGGACGGTTTAAGAATCTTGTTTTTGAGTGGATTTCTCTTCAGAAACCGTGCCATTGTTTCAAGAAGGGTCGGGGTGTCTTCAACTATTCGGAATCAAAAGATAATAAGAATGCGGGAGATCCGCGCGCCCCGGGCCGGAAAAGAAGCAGGGAAGATTTTTCCCGTTGCCGGTCGAGTTTTGCCTGATTTTTTCAGGCGATCAGATCTTTTTGCGGATCGCTCACGGAGGAAAAAGGCGGAAGCGGACAATCCAGCGCCAACGCGACGATGCGGAGCAGTTCGCCTTCTTCCGGCGTCACGGCCCGGTCGGCGAAAACGCAGTGCGCACAAGCTGAAACGATGATTTCTTTGATGGAGAAAGAAGCGGCCTGAAGTTTTTTAAGCGAAGCGTCCAGTTGGACATAGGAGGCAGTTCCGCCCTCAGGCATTTGCGGATTTTTCGCGGCGAGACCGGAAATCGTCGCGACGCCCGCCTGGAAGGCTCGAAGGGTCGCGTCGAGATCGTCCGGATGGCCCGCGCGGGCCAGGGCGGAAAGCAACACGATGACGTCATGAGCGATAGCCGAAAAGGTGAAATAGGTGGCCTGCGAAAAAAGTTTTCGGGAATCGTCCAGATACTGGTGCAGAATCCACGAAGCGGTCAGTTCAAACAAGGTGACATGGCGGTCCGCAGCAATCAGCGTGTCCAGAATCAGAAGAAAGTTGCGCTTTTCCAGGCCGGTGAGCGTCCGAAGCGACGGCATGGCCAGCTCCAGAAGCGGCAGGCGAAAGCGCGTATCGAGTTTGTCCATTTCCCGGCACAGGTGAAAAACAATGGCCGTCTCGCCTCTGAGGACTAAAACCCGGCCCAGGGCCTGTTCCTGAGCGGCCCGTTGGGCGGACTGGCATTGCGTCATCAAAAGCGCGAAGATGATTGAGGCTGCGCCCGAAGGCGCGGCCAGCATCCGGTCGAGCGCGTCGGGCACGGCGGCGTTGATGTCCGAGGCGGCTTGAATCTGCGGAGATTGGGGATTGCCGACGGCGGAAGCGGCCGCCGAAGGCATGGCCGCCCAAAGGGGCGATCCGGCGGGAAGGCCGGGCAGCTCGCCGCGGTAGGCTCCCCGATAGCGGGGATGGATTTTCAGCGGCTCGGGATCGACGGCGATTTTTGTGTACTTTCCGTCGAATGAAGGATCCAGCAGGCGGATGCGTTCATCGAGCGGCGGATGCGTGTTGAGAAAGGGGAAAAAATCGTTGGGGTGGCTTTCGCCGAAAAAGAGGTGGCTGGCCTGCCGGGCCTTTTCCGAGGCAATGCGCGAGCCGCCCGTGAAGCCTCCGATCTTTTTGAGCGCGCCGGCTAGCCCCAGAGGGTTGCGGGTGAACTGAACGGCCGTGGCATCGGCAAGCCGTTCCTGATTTCGAGAAATGGCGCACTGCAGCAGGCGCCCCAGAAAGGTGCCGATCAGGCCGATTCCGGCGAGAATCACACCCGCCAGCAAAGCCACGACGCCCAATCGAGCGCTGTATTTTCCGCTGCGGATGATCTGCCGGCCGATGATGCCCAGAAACAAAATGCCGTAAAGAATGCCGATGGCCTGGAGGTTGAGCCGCATGTCGCCGTTGAGGATATGGGAAAACTCGTGCGCGATCACACCCTGGAGTTCGTCGCGGGTCAGTTTGGTAAGCGCCCCCTGAGTGACGGCAATTGCCGCGTCGGAGGGCGCAAGTCCCGCGGCAAACGCGTTGATGCTCTTTTCGGCGTCCAGGACGAAAACAAGCGGCACGGGGATGCCCGAGGCAACGGCCATTTCTTCGACGACGTTGACCAACCGCCGCTCGTCCGCGTCGGAGGGGCGCACATCAATCAGTCGTCCGCCCAGCATGAGCGCGACCGCACCGCCGCCTCGGCGGAGTTTATGCATTTTGTAAAAGCTTGCGGCCAGGATGACGAAAAGAACCAGCAGGGCCGCGCCCAGAAAAGCCGCCGGCTCAAAAAGGGAAAAAGCGGCGGTTTTTTCGCGGTAGAGGCCGGCGTCGGCCTGATTGATCAACGTGTGGGATTGGATTCCGGCGTAAACATACCAGATCAGACGCAACGCCGCGGCCGTCACCCCCACGATGAACAAGACCGCCAGCGCAAACCCCGCCGTCAGCTTGCGGCAGTTTTTCTGCGCGCGCTCTTGCCTGGCGAAAAACCCGGTCGGCGAATCGGCGTTCATGCGTGTTTACCCAGAGCTCAAGGTGGCGGTCAGGAAAAGGACACTTTCGGCACGGCCCGTTCTTCGGGTTTTTCCACCGATTCCAAAAGCGTGGCCGCCTCGAAGTTGAACGTCGAGGAAATGACGTTTTCCGGAAACTGCTCGCGCTTGATGTTGTAGATCATCACTGCGTCATTATAGGCCTGGCGGGCGAACCCGATTTTGTTTTCCGTCGAGGTCAGCTCTTCGGTCAGATCGCGAATGGTCTGATTCGCTTTGAGATCGGGATAGGCTTCCACCACGGCCATCAGTTTCGACAAGACGGCGCCCAAGGCCCCTTCGGCCTGGCCCAGTCCGATCATCGCGGCGGCGTTACCGGGCGCGGCCGCGGCGGCGCGGGCGGCACCTTGCGCCTGATTGCGCGCTGCGATGACGGCCTCGAGCGTGGCGCGTTCGTGCGCGAGATAGGCTTTGGCCGCTTCCACCAGGTTGGGGATGAGGTCGTAGCGACGCTTGAGCTGAACGTCGATCTGCTTAAAGGCGTTTTGATAAAGGTTGCGAAGCGCGATGAGCTTGTTGTAGATGCCGATGAAATAAAGCGCGATCGCAGCGAGAATGACAATCAGGATGACAAACGGAATCATAATAACCCTCCTATGAAATAGTCGCGCCAGACGACGCGATGTAATGGCCTTCTGATCCGATGCTTTTTACTTGTCGGCCGATGCCGTCAGGACCAGATTGTCCCGATGAATGATTTCGTCGTAATGTCTGTGCCCTAAGACGGCATCGATCTGTGAGGTCTTGAGCCCCATGATCCGGCGGATGTCGCCCGCGTCGAAGTTAACCAGCCCTTTGGCGAGCACCGTTCCCGCGCTGTCCACGCAGGCGACCGGATCGCCCGTGACGAAATCTCCCTCAACCGCCGTGATGCCCGACGGCAGGAGACTTTTGCCCTTTTCCATTACCGCGCGCTTCGCGCCGTCGTCGATGATGAGGCGGCCGCGGGACCGCAACGTATTGGCGATCCAGTATTTACGGCGGGCCAGCCTGGAAGTTTTAGGTAGAAAGAGGGTTCCCACATCGCGGCCGGCCATGATGTCGGCCAGAACGTTTTTCTTTTTACCCGGAGCGATGACACAGGGAATGCCGATGGACGTAACTTTTTTTGCCGCCTGAATTTTGCTTTTCATGCCGCCCGTGCCGACCGAGGAAGTCTCCTGGGTGGCCATCGCTTCAACCGCTTCCGTGATGTCACGGATCAGATCGATGCGCCTGGCTTTTTTGGAAACCGACGGATTGCAGGCGTAAAGGCCGTCGGTGGAGGTGAGGTTGATCAACAGATCCGCCTCGATGAGGTTGGCGATCATCGCGGCGAGATTGTCGTTGTCACCGAACTTGATTTCATCGACCGCGACAGTGTCGTTTTCATTGATGATCGGTGTGACATGCCAGTCCATCAGCGTGGAGAGGGTGTTGCGGATGTTGAGATAGCGCTGCCGGTCGGTCAGGTCCGAAAGCGTGAGCAGGATTTGTGCGACATAGAGATTGTTCTTTTCAAAGGCTTTGGAATAGACTCGCATGAGTCGACCCTGGCCCACGGCAGCGGCCGCCTGCTTTTCGGGAATGCTTTTGAGCTTGCCTGAAATGCTCAGACGGTTCTTGCCCGATGCGATGGCGCCGGACGAGACCAAAACGAGCGTAAAGCCGCGGCGCGTCAGGTCGCACATCTGCCTCACGAGGTGGGAAATCACTTTCAGGTCCAAGCCGTCGTCTCCAGTCAGCACGGCCGATCCGATTTTAATGAGAATTTTTTTCGCGGAAGCCAGAGCTTCCAGACGGATGTCGTTCATGGTTTGAAGGTGTCCGCGTTTTGCAAAAGAGTTGCCATCTTCTCCAAAATGACCTGCAATCCCTCGCCGGTGAGGGCGGAAAAGGGATGAAGCATTATCCCTTTTTTGGCGAATTGCGCAACCGCTTTTTTGGCGATCGCCCGAACATGGGGCAGATCGATCTTATTGATGGCGACGATCTGGGGCTTTTCGGCTAGGGCGGGGCTATAAAGCGTCAGCTCGCGATTGATGGCGGTATAGTTTTTCCAGGCGCTTTTTCGGGCGTCGTCGGACACGTCGATGATATGCAACAAGACGGCTGTGCGCTCCACATGGCGCAGAAATTGGATTCCCATACCCTGTCCTTCGTGCGCGCCTTCGATGAGACCCGGAATATCCGCCACGACGAAACCGGGCGCATCTCCGACCTTGACGACGCCCAGATGAGGCACCAGCGTGGTGAAGGGGTAGTCCGCGATTTTTGGTCTGGCGGCCGATACACGGGAAATCAACGTAGACTTACCGGCGTTGGGAAAGCCGATGAGTCCGACGTCGGCCAGCAGCTTCAGCTCCAGAATCAGGGTGTATTCGTCGCCCTCCATGCCTTCCTGGGCGAATCGCGGCGTTTGATGGGTGGAGGTTTTGAAATGAGCGTTGCCTTTTCCGCCGATGCCGCCTTTGGCCGCGATGAAGAGCTGACCCTCAGCAGTCAAATCGGCCAGGACGTCGCCTGTTTCAAAATTCCGAAAGACGGTGCCCACCGGAACGTCCACAATCAGATCCTCCGCGCTGCGACCCGTGCGGTTGTTGCCGCCTCCACGTCCTCCGTTTTCAGCGTAAAGATGCTGGCGGTATTTCAGATCCAAAAGCGTATGATGGCTGCGCGTGGCGCGAAACAGGACATCGCCGCCCCGGCCGCCGTCGCCGCCGTCGGGACCGCCCTTGGGAACGAACTTCTCCCGGCGGAAGCTCACGCACCCCGGGCCGCCGTGTCCGGCTCTGACATAAATTTTTGCTTCATCAACAAATTTCATGGGAAAATATCCTGGCTTTTGACATCCAACGGGGTTAACCCGTTTGGGGCGAGAAACGAAAAAGGCGCTTATTGTCTAAGCGCCTTGTGAAATTGGTTATGCCCGTCGGGGGTTTACGCGGACGCGTAGACGCTGACCTTCTTGCGGGTTTTGTCGAGGCGTTCAAATTTGACCACGCCATTGATAAGCGAAAACAGCGTGTAGTCCTTGCCCATGCCCACATTCGTACCCGGGTGAATTTTGGTTCCCACCTGACGGACGATAATGGAGCCTGCGTTGATTGTCTGCCCGCCGAACACTTTTACGCCGCGGCGCTGCGAATTGGAATCTCTGCCGTTGCGGGAGCTTCCCTGTCCTTTTTTATGTGCCATGATGTCCTCCGACTACACCGTGATCTTTTTGATTTTCATGCTGGTCAGTTCCTGACGATGCCCCGTCTTCTTGCGGAAGCCCTTGCGGCGTTTCATCTTGAAGATGAGCAGCTTCGGTCCCTGGATCTGGCCGACAATTTCCCCGGTCACGCTGGCGCCCTCGACGAACGGCTTGCCGATTTTGACGTTGTCATTGTCCGAGACCATCAAGACGTCGCTAAAGACGATTTCCGAGCCTTTTTCACCGGCAAGCTTTTCAACGGAGAGTACGTCGCCCTCACTAACCTTATACTGTTTCGCGCCTGTTTTTATGATTGCGTACATATACTTATCCTTAGTTGACATTAAGACTGGAGCTTATAGACAAATTAAGCCGGTTTGTCAATA
>CAYUDM010000046.1:0-23545 GCA_964443625.1 uncultured Smithella sp.
TTGTAAAGTTTACTGCCGCACGGGCAGCTTAGCAATAATCCGCTGCCTGAGGGCATGGGGTATGTTTTGATAAAGCATTATTTTATGTGTATTGCTTCACGGTTTATGATTCAGTCCTTTCCGTCGCGCTTGCGGAACCGCTCAACAGGATCGGGTAAAACCTGGTAATGATACGCTACTGCGGGATTTGATGCATTGACTTCGCAAGTTAAATTATTTATACATTGAGTGAAAATGGAGCGGCTGTTTATGGACAAGAACGATATCATTAAGGTTATTCGTGGCAGGAAAACGGTGTTGGCTTCCCGCTATGGCGTTCGGCGTCTTGGTCTTTTCGGTTCTTATCTGAAAAATCAGCAACGTAAGAAAAGTGATATTGATCTTTTGGTTCAATTCGATCGTGATATCGACCTTTTTGATTTTATCGACTTGCGGGAATATCTTGAGACGCAACTAAACGCGAAAGTCGATCTGGTTATGGAGTCAGCCCTTAAACCCAATATCGGCAAGCGCATTTTGCAAGAGGTCGAATATGTATAAGGGCAGGGATGTGTCCGACTATATTAGTGACATCATAACGGCCATTTCTGATATCCAATCTTTTACAGGGAATATGTCTTTCGAGGCATTTGCGAAAGACAAGAAAACAATCAATGCAGTTATTCGAAGCCTTGAAGTGATCGGAGAAGCAACAAAGCGTGTACCAAAATCATTGAGGCAGAAGTATCCCGATATTCCATGGAGCAAAATGGCCGGGATGCGGGATGTCTTGATTCACGATTATATGGGTGTTGATCTGAAAACAGTCTGGAAAGTGACTTAAGAGCGTTTGGCTGAACTCAAGCCTCTGTTGGAAAATCTTCAAGAAGAACACAAATAGCAAACGACTTTTTTGTCAATACGGAGAACATTCCCGATGCCTTCCCGTATCAGGGAATCATTTGATTCGGGCGCAAAGAGGAACCTTGGTATAAAAGTACGTTTCTAAAACAGCAGTCATTGCAAAACCCCGGCGGTGCGGTCTTGTTCATTGTGATTTTATCAAAGCCAATGGCTTTGAACTCACGCCTTGCAGTCCGGATGCTTTTTTATGAGGCTGCAAGCATCAGCAGGAGAGTGCGCCACAGGAAGTAAACGCCGAATCCGACAAGGAACAAGCCGGCAACAAGCGAGATCAGGCGGGTCATCCGGTCGTTGACGATTTTCTTTCCCCAGTGCAGGGCGGCTGCCAGAAAAAGCACCCACAGAAAGCAACCCAGCAGGATGGTCAGGCACGAAACGTATGCCAAAAAGCCGGTAAGCGGCGTGGCTTGCGACCCTAAAAACGCGCCGAAAACGCCCGACCACCAGACAATCGTCATGGGGCTTGAGATCGCCAGCACAAAGCCCGCCGCAAAGGGGTTGGAAAGGCGGCGGCTCGAAGGCTTTCCGTCGGTGTCGTTTTTTTTGAAATATTCCCGCATGCCCGCCGCGCCGAGATAGATAAGAATCAGGCTGCCGCCTAGGCCCAGCGCGATTTGAAGAATGGCGGACGTAAAAAGCGCCGCAAGGCCGAAGAAGATAAGCGTCAGGTACACGGCGTCGGCTGTCATCGCACCTGCACCGGTGGCGAGCGCCTGCCGGAATCCCGAACGCAGGCCGCGCCTTATGATTTCCACATTGACCGGTCCGATCGGGGCGGCAAGGGTGAGCCCCAGAAGGATGTTTTGCGCAAGTGTTGCGATGTCCACGATCCGTCCTTTTTGCCGAAAACGGCGCAATCTCCATACCACAGCGCACAGGCTTTGTCATGACGAACGCGCTTTGGCGATTTGACATCGGCTATTGTTTGCCTTATAGTGGGGCGGCAACTTGCCGGGTCGGACTTCCAACCCGGATTCCTGACGATTTTCAACCCTTTTATAGACAGAAAGGCGGTGCGTGACATGAAGAAAGTGCTCTGGGCTTTAGGCGCCATTGTGGCCCTGATCGTCGTGTTGGTCGTGGCAGCCGGGGTGATAGTTTATATGACCGTGACGAAGGATTTCGTCGCGTCGAAAATGTCGGCCGCGCTCAACCGGCATGTGACGATTGAGAGTATCGATGTGAGTTTGTTTTCCGTGATTTCCGGCATCGAGGTGAAAAACATTGCCGTCTCGAATTTTAAAACGCCGGAAGCGCTCGCGGCGCTCGCCGGAAAGCCTGTTCCTTCAGACGATCTTTTTGCCGGGCTTGCGGCGTTTCGCTTCAAACTGAAATTCCTGCCGCTTTTAAAACGCCAGGTGGAGCTTGACGAGCTGACTCTACTGACTCCCGTTATCAATTTGTCGAAAGACAGACGGGGCGTTTTAAACATCGATGATCTGATTTCATCCAAAAAGCAGCAGGCTCCTGAAGAAAAGAAGGAAAAGGCCGAGCCCGCAAAGACGCTTTCGGCCGACGATCTGCCTGTCGCCGTGTCGGTGGGCGAAATCGGCATGAAAGACGCCACGATTAATTATTACGACGCGTCGCTCGGCCACACGTTTCAAATTTACAACCTCACGGCGCTGGCGCATGACATCGAGATCGATCCGAAAGCGCTCGAAAGCAAGGATCTCGCCCGGATTAAATTCAGCACAGGGGTGAAGACGGTCGGGTCACTCAAAACCGGCAGTGTGCAGAATTTCGATGTGAAACTCGACGTGACGGGAAAGGTGATTCCTTTCGACCTTCAAAGCCGTCTTTTGAACCCCGAAGCGATAGTCCGTGTGAATCTGCCCGAAGGCGAGATTACGGGGTTGCAGATTTTCAACGCGATTGCCCAGATTCCGATTCTGGGTGAATATCTGGGCGAGTATATCGCCTTTCTCAAAGACACACAGAAATGGAGCGGATCGAAACAAAACGGTCTGGATCTGCGCTACAAAGACAATCAGGCCGATATTTCAAACGGCCGGCTCGATCTGGAACAGGCGTCGATTACCTTTGACGGCGGAATGAATCTCGCGTCCAAAGGGGTCAAGATGAATCTGGGCGTGGTGATGGATCAGTCGACAAACGACAAGGTGCAGGCGCTTTTGACGCAAAAGATCGATCAGGCGATCAAAGATCCGAGGGTCAAGCAGTATGCCCGTCCCGAGATGCTGGCGCAAACAGCGATGAAGCCGCTTTTGAATTCGGACGACCGGATCGAACTGGGCGCCGCGGTGGCCGGCACCACGCAGAAACCGGCGGTGACGCTGACCCGGCCGCAGCTCGGGTCTCTGTCCGTTATCATCAAGGACGCGGCGGGCGATGTGGCCGTGGAGGCGGCCAAAGACGTGGTGAAAGAAAAAGCCAAGGAATATCTCAAGGAAGACCAGAAAAAACTGCTCGACGATGTGGGCGGGCTGCTTAAAAGAAAGTAAAGCGCTCACCTGGCGGCCCGATTCGATCCCCGGGGTGAAAACAAACGGGGCGGGCTTTGCGTTGATGCGGATGGTCCGGCCGGCATGAAAAAACCCCTTGCCTCGAACCGGGCGCACGGCGACAAATTCAAGTTCGGCCTTTCGGGGCGACAAGCGGAAAAGAACACAAATTCTTTTCCGCTTTTTTTTGCGGGAAGTCTCTTGCCGAAAATTTATGCGTCTAATCCGAGCGTTACCGTTTCGGCGATATTTCATCTTGACAGGCGGGTCGATTCGCCCTATTGTGCAACTGGTAATACCACCAACCATAGGGAGGAAGCAGGCGGGACATGATCGACGATTTTCTGGAGCCTATTCAATCCGACAGCCTCAAGGATGTTTTCGTGGTCCGTTTCGAGGAGCTGATTCTGTCGGGAAAGATTCAAATCGGGCAGAAGCTGCCTTCCGAACGGGACCTCGCGCACAAGCTCGGTGTAAGCCGGCCGGTGGTGCATGAAGGATTGGTCGAGCTCGCCGCAAGAGGGCTTGTCACCTTAAAGCCGCGTTCCGGCTCGGTGGTCAACGACTACCGCAAGGAAGGATCGATCACGCTTCTGTCTTCCCTGATTCAGTATCGAAAGAAGGCTCTGGACCCCGCCATATTGGACAGTCTGCTGCAAATGCGTCTTCTTCTGGAAACGGAATTTTCCCGGTTTGCGGCGAAAAATCGCACAGCGGATCAGCTTGCGCGTTTTGAGGAACTGCTTGCGAAAGAGGCATCCGCCGACCGGTCCAACGTGCGCCGTCTGACGGATCTGGACTTTGAGTTCCATTTGCTCATCGCCCTGGCTTCGGGCAATGCCGTCTATCCGCTGCTTCTGAATTCGTTTCGCAAGGTTTACACGAATCTGTCCGGACGGTTTTTCCGGAATCCGGATGTGGTTGACGCTGTTCATGGCTTCCACCGCCGGATGGTCGAGGCGATTGCGGCCAAAGATGAAGCAAAAACGGTAACCGTCATGAAAGCGCTTTTGCGTCACGGCGAAGATCATCTTCGCGGCGCGATCGGGTCGAAGAAATAAAAAGGGAGGAAACCATGCATACCGCTGATGCAGCTAAAAGCACAATGAAAGAACCAAGCGGCCTGTCCGACCGCATCCGCTGGCTTCGCGATTATTATTTCCGGCGAACCGACCGCGCCTGGAACAATGAATACACCTCCTGGACGACCGGCACGCCCTGGGACATTATTTATAATGAGTTGACGTTTTACATCGTTCCCGAAACATATCCGCTGCTCAATACGCTGGGCGCGTCCTATTTGCAGGCGGCCCGCCGGGTCGATCTTCCGGACGGATTCTGGCGCTGGCCCCGCGTTGAGCGGCGCGCCTGGTTTGTCCGTGAAGTCATCGTTCATTATGTTCCTCAAGAGATTCTGCCGGGTGATCTGCTGGCGGGCGGGCGCTTCAATATCCAGACGTCGATGTGTTTTACCGAAGAAGAAAGCAGGCAGTGGATCAGTCTGGTCAAAGGGAAAAACGGCGCGCGGGCGAAGATGAAAGCGTTTCACGATCATGGCAACGGCAACGCCGGGGCGACCAGCGGGCATCTGATTCCGGATCATGAACGTCTGCTTCGGCAGGGCTGGAAAGGAGTGCACGGGCAGCTTCTGAGGCTGTACAACATGCTTGCGGAAACGGACCGCGAAGGCGAAAAAGGCGCCCAACTGCGGGCCATGGTAACCGCTTCGACGATGGCGCGCGACCTGGCCGCGAAGTACAAGGCCCTTTGTCTGGAACTGGCCTCCGGCGAAAAGGACGAGGCCAGGCAAGGCGAACTTCAGGCGATGGCGCAAAACCTCGCACGGGTGCCGTGGGAACCGGCGGCTACTTTCTGGGAGGCCGTGCAGGCTCTGTGGCTCAATCACATGCTGGTCATGACCGACGAAAATTATCCCGGCGCGGGCGTGTCGCTGGGCCGGGTGGATCAATACCTCTATCCCTATTACCGGAAATCTCTGCAAGACGGCATGGACCGGAACTTCGCAAAAGAAATCCTCAAATGCTTCTGGGTGCATGCCAACACCGCCTACGACGCGATGATCCGCAACGGCAATCAGGGCATTACCGCCGGCTTCGGCCAGCTCATCACGCTTTCGGGGCTGGGCGCGGGCGGCCGCGACATGACCAATGATCTGACCTATGTGATGCTGGAGGTGATCGACGAGATGTCGCCCATTTTAGAGCCGAAGCCCAATGTGCGGCTGCACCAAAACAGCCCCGAGGCGCTTCTGGACAAAGTGGTGGATATGATCGAGTCGAGCCAGGGCGCGCCGTTTCTGTTGAACTTCGACGAACGTTCGATGGCCGGCATGATGCGCGAGGCGAAAAAAGCGGGTTTGGAGCGCCTGATTCATCCGGGCAATGTTTTTGACTACGCCCCGGTGGGCTGTCTCGAAAATACGATGGTCGGCAACGACCGATCCGGCACGGTGGACAATAATCTCAATCTGCTCAAAGCCGTGGAGCTGGCCCTCACCGGCGGGAAGGATCTGCTCGCCTTCACCGATCCCATGACCGGAAAGACCCAAAAGCCCCGACAGGAAGGTCCTCGCACCGGCACAGCCACGCGGTTTGAAACCTGGGAGGAATTCTGGCAGGCCTATGCCGAACAGACGCGCTATATCATCCGGCGCTGTGTCGATCTCTACGAGGTTTCGGAATCGATCCGCGCGCGCTTTTTCCCCACGCCGTATTTATCGTGCCTGGTTCGCGGCTGCGCGGAGAAGGCCACGGACGTGACCCGGGGCGGAGCCGAAATCAACTTCACAACGCTGGAGGCGGTGACGTTCGCCACGACGGTGGATTCGCTTTTGGCCATCCGCTATCTGGTCTTCGATAAAAAGGTCTGCACGATGAAAGACCTGATTTCGGCGCTTGAAGCCAACTGGCAGGGCTTTGAGGTCCTTCAGGCGATGGCCAAAAACCGCGCGCCGAAATACGGCCGCGACGACGACGAAGCCGACGCGATGGCGCAAAAGGTCATGCGGCTGTGGTGCGACGAGACCTGGACGCACACGACGAAATCCACCGGGCGCCGGTTCCGGCCCGGAATGCTCAGTTGGAATTACTGGGCGGGCGACGGCTACATCCTGCCGGCCAGCGCCGACGGGCGTTTGCGGGGGCAGTTTTTGTCCAACGCGATCTGTCCGGTCAATGGCGCGGACATTTTCGGCCCCACGGCCAACACCAACTCCGTGGGAAAGGCGCTGGGCGGAAAGACGGATTCGGGCGCGGGCGACTGGGAAGGCTACTTCAACGATCTGCCCAACGGCGCCAGTCATACCATGACGTTCAACCCGTCGATTCTGCGCGATCCCGTTCACAAAGACAAGTTCAAGGCGTTTCTCAAAGGTTACGCGCATAACGGGGGAACGGCGCTTCAGATCAATATGCTCGATCCCGTCCTGCTTCGGGACGCGCAGGCGCACCCGCAAAATTACCGCCACCTGCTGGTGCGGATTACCGGCTATAACGCGTATTTTACGACTGTGGGCCGCGAGCTGCAGGATGAAGTCATAGAAAGGATCAGCCACAACCGGTTCTAGGCCGGGGCTGAACAAGGCGGAAGATTGCCCGATGAAGACGGAAGGAACCATACTGGAGATCAGCCGCATGTCCACGGAAGACGGGCCGGGCATTCGCACCACTGTTTTTTTCAAGGGTTGTCCGCTTCGCTGCGGGTGGTGCCACAATCCCGAAAGCATCAGCCTGCGTCCGGAGGTTCAGTGGCTTGCCGCAAGCTGCATCGGCTGCGGAATTTGCATTGAGACCTGTCCTGCGCAAGCGCTGGACAACTCAGACGACGGCGTTCGCATTGACCGGTCCCGCTGCACCGGGTGCGGCGCTTGCGCCGAGGCGTGCCCGACCACGGCAATGGAACTTCTGGGGCGGACGTGGACCGTGGATGATCTGACCCGTGAACTCGTCAAAGACCGCGTGTATTTCGAGCAGTCCGGCGGCGGCGTCACGCTGTCGGGCGGTGAGGCGGCGCTTCAGAAGGACTTCTGCCTGGCTCTGCTGCAATCATTGAAACGCGAGGGCATTTCCACTGCGCTCGATACCTGCGGGCAGGTGCCCCAAAGCGTTCTGGCCGAACTGCTTCCGCATGTGGATGTGCTTTTGTATGATCTTAAGGAAATCGATCCGGCCAGGCATAAAGCCTTCACCGGCCACGGCAACGCCACCATTTTGGCAAACGCCGTCTTTGCGGCCGGGCACAAAAAAAAGCAAAAGGCGCCCAAAACGCTGTGGATTCGCACACCGGTGATTCCCGACGCGACCGGCACGCCTGAAAATATTCAGGGCCTCGGCGAATTCTTGCGCGAGCGCCTCGACGGCGCTGTGGATTCCTGGGAGTTGTGCGCGTTTAACAACCTGTGCCGCGACAAATACACGCGGCTCGGACTGGACTGGATCTATGCCGGCCGGGATGTTCCGACGCAGGCGCTGATGGACGAGTTAACACGCATTGCCGCAGGAATCGTCGGAGCCCGCGGAGTCCGGGCAAGCGGAATGATGCGCAATGATTCAACAGGGTGAATCGGCGGATGCCGTAAGATCGAGCGATCTGGAAAGGAAGAGCGCAATGACGAATAAAAACGAATTTTCACAAGCGGACATGAAAGCCTTTGAGCCGTCGGAAAAAGTCGGGATTATCGCGACGGTCGATCCGGAGGGGCTCCCGCACGTTTCGCTTCTGACGTCGGTGATGGCGGCGCGTCCCGATCAGCTCATCGTCGGTGAGTTCTGCAAGGGGCGAAGTAAAGAGTATCTGCAAAAAACGCGCAAGGCGGGATTCGCCATTTTGACGCTCGACAAGAAATTATGGCGCGGCAAAGCCCTTTGGACGCATAAGATGACGGAAGGGCCGGAATATGAACGCTACAACCGCCAGCCCATGTTCCGCTACAATACGTATTTCGGGATCAATACGGTTCACTATCTCGATGTGGTTGAAGCCGGCGCCGGACGGCCACTTCCGCTTGCCGGCATCGGGGTTTCAGCGCTTCTGACGAAACTGGCCAAAGGCGCGGCCGCGCGAGAGCAATCCGCGGAGGCGCTTTCGCATTTCAGCGTGACACTGTTTAACAGCCTGGGCGCGCTCAAGTTTCTGGCGTATGTCGATGCCGCGGGCTATCCGTCGGTGATTCCGCTGATTCAGTGCCAGGCTTCCGACAGCGCCCGCCTGGCGTTTCATCCGGGCGTGTTTGCCGATGAACTGGCGGCGCTATCGCCGGGCGAGACCGTTTGCGTTTTCGGGTTGACGATGGGAATGGAAGATGTGCTGGCGCGGGGGACTTTCGGCGGTTACGAAAGGCGCCGGGGCGTCAGGCTGGGGACGGTTGATATCGACTGGGTGTATAATTCCATGCCGCCCAATCACGGCCGGATCTATCCGCCCGTTGAACTCAAGCGGGTTTCGCATTTTTGAAAAAAAGCGGCCCGCGCGAAGCGCCTATTGGTCCTTTTGGTGCTTTTCTTTCCAGTAGCGCCTTCCCGATCCCATCATGATGCTGACCGGTTGCAGCTCGTCGATATTCTCGCAGGCGATCTTAATGGCAGAAGCAATCGGCACGGCTAAAAGCGCACCGACAACGCCCCATAACCAGCCCCAGAATAACAGTGAAAGCAGAATCACCACAGGGCTTAAATGCAGACGGTCTCCGAGGATTTTCGGCGCGATCAGATTTCCGATCGTCATCTGAATGGCCGCGATGGCGATGAGTGTGATCACAGCCGGTAAGATGCCGGGATAAAATTGCACCAGCGCCAGAAGAATCGGCGGAATGGAGGCGACAATCGACCCCACTGTCGGGATGAAGTTGAAGAAGAAGGCAAGCGCGCCCCAGGTTATGGGAAAATCGACGCCGATCAGGGTGAGCGCCAGCCAGACGAGGCATCCCGTCGAAAAGCTGATTAACACCATGACCCAGAGATAACGACTGATTTCCGAAGAGATGGTTCTGATGATGTGTTTCATCTGCTCGGCGTGCTTTGCGGACAAAGCGCGGTCCATTTTGTTGATGGCATAAGGTTTTCCCGACAGAAGAAAGATCAGGAAGATCATCACGAGAACCAGATAGGATAAAATGGAGAAGAAAGAGCCGGATACTTTGACCAGCATCTCTTGGGCCGTCACCCCCCAATCGAAGTCGGTGAGGGGATTGTACTGAACCGGGAACAACGCGCTGATCTCACTTCCCAACTGCATGAGGCGAGGCGCGTATTCCGGAAATGCCGCCACGATGGTGGTTACCCGGCCCTGAAGGAAGAAGACGCCAAGGAACACGACACCGCAAAGCACTATCATGACAACGGCGATGGCGATCGGCAGAGGGACTTTCCTATGCGTCATGAAATTGACCGCCGGGCCGAAAATAAAGGTTAAAAGCCAGGCGATCACCAAAGGCAGAATCACCGGTTTGGCCATTTTCAAAACAAAGCCCACGGCAATGAGGGCCAACACTGCCAGGAAAAAAAGAATGAGTTTGTCTTTATTCATAGGGTTGCAGCTTACCACAAAGGCGGTGCGCTGTCACCTTTTCTTCAGCGGAGCGTCGGTTACCACGGATCGACAAAGTTGTGGACGGCGTCGGCCGGATTGCGCGCGGGCGCCGATTTGAGGCCCCGCAAGATCCACTGACGCGTATCGGCCGGATCAATCACCGCGTCGATTTCAAGATAGCTTGCCATGTTGATCGCCTTGCCCTGCTCGTAGAGTTTGGCAACCAGCCTGTTGTAGAGGTCTTCGCGCTTTTCCGGATCGGCCTCGGCGGCCAGCTCTTTTTTAAAACCGGCTTTGACCGCGCCTTCGAGTCCCATGGCTCCGAATTCTCCGGTCGGCCAGGCCGCGGTGAAAAAGGATTCGTGAAATCCGCCTTTGGCCATTGCCATCACGCCCAGCCCGTAGCCGCGCCGTAAGACTACCGTGAAGTAGGGAACCGTGACGTGCGAGCCTACGACGAACATCCGGCAGACATGGCGCACCTGCGCGCGCTTTTCGATTTCGGGCCCGACCATAAAACCGGGCGTGTCGCACAAGGACAAAATCGGCAGGCCGTGCGCGTTGCACAACATCATCAGTCGCGCCGCCTTGTCTGCGCCTTCGGCTTCGATGGCGCCGGCCATGTGCATGGGGTTGTTGGCGATCACGCCAAACGGCTTTCCTTCAATGCGCAGAAGTCCCGTGACCATGCCGGGGCCGAACTTGGGGCGCATTTCCAAAAAAGAGTCTGTGTCGGCCAGCGCCTTGATGACCGCGCGAACATTGTAGGCGCGTTTGCGGCTCTCCGGAATCACGTCGCGCAATTTCAGCGGGTCGCCCGCTTCCCATGAGGATACGGGTCCCTGGAAATACGACAGATATTTTTTGGCCACGGCGACGGCTTCGACGTCGTCTTCCACTTCGATATCGACCACGCCGCTTGCGGTTTGAATCTCCATCGGACCGACCTCTTCGGTTTTGAAAACGCCCAGCCCCCCGCCTTCAATCATGACGGGGCCGCCCATGCCGATGTTGGAATTTCTCGCGGCGATGATGACGTCGCAGCAGCCTAAAAGCGCCGCGTTTCCCGCGAAGCAGGGGCCGGAGACGACGCCCAGCACCGGGACATGGCCGCTTAGACGGGCAAACGACCCGAAGGTACCAAGATCGAGGCCGGCGACGACCACGCCTGCCGCGTCCACATCGCCGGGACGCCCGCCGCCGCCTTCGCCGAAGAAGACCAACGGAAGTTTTTGCTCATAACAAAGCTTGAGCATGCGGTCGATTTTTTTGTGGTTGAAAAATCCCTGGGTGCCGGCGAGCACTGTGTAGTCATAGGCCAGGACCATGCAGCGGGCCTCGTTTTCTGTAAAAACAGACCCGTTGACGGAGCCGATACCGGCCAGCATGCCGTCGGCCGGGGTTTTTTCGATTAAATCTTCAACGGAGCGCCTTTTGCGCTGGGCGGCAATCGCCAGCGCCCCGTATTCGATGAAACTGCCCGGATCGCAAAGGGCATTCATGTTGGCCCGCGCCGTGCGCTGGTTTTTCACCAGTCGTTTTTCCACCGCTTCGGGCCGGTTTTCATCCAGGCCGAAAGCGAGTCTTTTTTGAAGTTCGGCCAGTTCCGGCCGTATCGGTTTTACCGTTTTTGTGTTTTGATCTTGTGCCATGGTGTGTTTCTCCTCAAAGGTTGCCGGATTTTTAACGGGCTTTGCATACAATAATCCGAATCATCTGGCAAGCGGGGGGGGGCGGCCCGAACCTTCGGGGTAGAAAAAAATGGAGAAAATCCTGAATAACTGTGTATAATCCGTCCCCGATCCCGCAAAACGAAAAAAATCGCAGAGAGGTTCTTTTTATGGATTTGAAACTTCAAGACAAAGTTGCCGTAGTCACGGGAGGCGGCGCCGGCATCGGCCTGGCGATTGCCCTAAAGCTTGCCGAAGAGGGCGCGAAGGTGGCGGTGGCGGATCTGTCTATAGAGGCCGCCCGCAAGGCGGCGGCTCAAATCGAAGCCCTCGGGAGGCAAAGCCTCGCGATCGCCTGCGACGCGACCAGCGAAGAGGATGTCGAGTTGATGTTCCAAAAGGTTGTCGCCAATTTCGGCGCTGTGGATATACTCGTCAACAATGTCGGCGGCGGCTCGGGTATTGCTCTGGTGGTGAAATCCGATGTCGAAAGCTGGGATAAAACCATCGAGATCAATCTCAAGAGCGCTTATCTGTGCTGTCGGGCCGCAGCCCGGCTCATGATTGCGCGTAAACAGGGGCGCATCATCAATCTGTCGTCTGTTTCCGGCAGGCAGGGCGAACAGCTTCTTTCGGCTTACTGCGCCGCCAAGTTCGGCATTATGGGGTTAACGCAGACACTGGCCAAGGAACTGGCACGCCACAATATTACGGTCAATGCCGTCTGTCCCGGCTATGTCTTTACCCCGGGCTGGGAAAAGCTCGCGCAGGCGGTGAAGGATGTTCAGCCCGCCTATGCCAATCTGACGCTTGAGGAAATATTCAATGCCCGTGTGCGCGAGGTGACGCCGCTTCGCCGTCCGCAGGAGGCGTCCGAAATTGCCTCACTGGTCGCGTATCTCGCCTCCTGGGAGGCTCGCAGTATCACGGGGCAGGCCATCGGCATCGACGGCGGCATTACCATGCGATGATTCCGGCCTGTCCACGGCTTGATTTTTTCGTGCGGGTCCGGATGTGACCGGCAGATATTTACCGGATGCCGGTCACGGCGTTTCCGCTGTCATCTCAAGCGCGTCGGGGATTGCCGGACAAGACTTTTCCTTTTCTTGATTTCCTCAACAAGATTCAACTGTTGACTTGTTTCTCTTTTTCATTCAGAAAATCAATCAGTATAAAGAGGAAAGCGGCCTTTCATTTTATTCCCCGGTTTATAAAAGGGGAGACCACTCATAAACTAAGGAGGATCTACAAATGAAGTATCTCAAGGTATTGGTTTGTCTGGTTGCTGCTTTTGTTTTGATGTCCGGGGGAAAGAGTTTGGCAAATGAAATCGTCATCGGCTACACGGGGCCTTTGTCGGGACCGGCCGCTGAATACGGGCAGGATATTTACAGCGGCGTAGAAATGGCGGTAAAAGAAATCAACGCCGACGGCGGTATTTCAGTGAAAGGGAAAAAGTACACTTTCCGGCTGGAAAAACTCGATGACCGCATTGATCCGACGCTCACGGTCAATAACGCCCGCCGTTTCAAATCGATGAAGGCCATTGCCGTTTTCAACGGCGTCTACAACACGCTTGCGCCCATGATGAAAATCAACGAGGACAAGGGCAACGAGTTTATCGTGATGGCCTATACCAGCACCCCCAAAATCGAAACCCTGGGCAATAAACTGATGGTCTGCACGACAACGAGTTTCACGCCGTATGTTCAGGTCTTTGCCGAATGGGCCTTTGCCAAAGGCTGGAAAAAATGCGCCATGGTTGTGACGCTGGGCGCTTACGGAGATGAATGGCGCAGTGCCTTCAAGGAATACTGGATTAAGAAGGGGGGCGAGATCACCGCCGATAAACCCGCCAACTACTACACGGAAACCGACTTTTCTTCACCGCTTGCGGCGGCCATTGCCACCAACCCGGATGTCATGCTGATCGGCGGACCTTCCGCCACGACCGCCCTGGTTATCGAGCAGGCCCGCTCCATGGGCTTCAAAGGCGGTTTCGTTATGATCGATCAGGCCAAGCAGGATTACATCGCCAAGCTGCTCAAAGGCACCAAAACCATGGGTGACTTGATCGGAACAGGCGGTGTAGTCAGTGTTCCGTTTCCGGGTGCGACCACTTTTGAAAAGAAATACACTGAGCAGTATAAGAAAATGGTAACCTGGGAATGCGCGCTAAATTACACCGGTATGCATGCTTTGGCCAAGGCGATTGTCGCGTCGGGTTCCGTGGATGATGTTTACAAGATCAGAGGAGCCTTTCCCAAAGCCCTTACTCCGCCCATGCTGGGCGACAGGTATCCCAACGAAGCCTTTGGAATCAACAAGACCGGCCGCTTGTTGGTGTTGGCCTCAGTGCAGACGATTACCAAGGGCGTGTCCGATCCGTCCGTGTTGTATGCCTGGTGGCCGAAAAGCCAGCAGGAAGTTGACGAAATTAAAAAGTTGACCGTGGCGAAGCAAAATCCTGTGTATTGGCTCAAAGAATAAACAGTCGATCATCTTTCTTGAAAAAAAAGGACAGGCTTTGGCCTGTCCTTTTTTTTCGTCCGAGTAAACCCGATAACGCCTAAATCGCCTCAATCGTCGAGGTGGGTTTGGTCGTGATGTTGTAAGTGACGCTCACGACTTCAGGGATGTCTTTGGTGATTTTTGCCGCCATCTTTTCGAGAACCTCATACGGGAGCCTTGTGGGTTTGGCCTTGCGGGCATCGCGTGAATCCCAGCAGCGGATTTCGATCTGGTTCCCGAAAACGCGTTTGCCGTCTCTCATGCCGGTGACGCGGTCTTCGTGCAAAATCGCCAGATACTGGAAAGCGTTGACGTTTTTGAGCGCGGCTTCGACGATAACGGTGGCTTTGCGCACCAGCGCGATACGGGCGGGTGTGACTTCGCCGATCACGCGCGCGGCAAGCGCTGGTCCGGGAAAGGGAATGCGGGCAAACATGCTTTCGGGCAGCCCCAGTCCCGCGCCGACTTTGCGGACACCGTCTTTTCTCAGCTCGATAAGCGGTTCGAGAATTTTATACCCGAAGGTCTTTTGCGGATCGATTCCCAGCTGTTCAAATACGTTGTGCTGACGTTTGATGCCGGCCACCGTTTCATCGACATCCGTGAGGATCGTTCCCTGTAAAAGATATTTCGCTTTGCTTTTCACCACCAGTTTGCCGAAGACGTCTTTATAAAAGGTTTGCGTGACGGCTTCGCGCTTTTCCTCGGGGTCGGTCACGCCTTTGAAGGCTTTGAAAAAAGCTTTGGAGGCGTCGATGACTTCAACATGGATTCCCAGTTTTTTAAAGGCGGCGGCCACCCGGGCCGGTTCGTTTTCCCGCATGATGCCGTTGTCGATGATGTAGGTCTTGAGCCGATTTCCCAGAGCTTTGTGTCCCAGCGCGGTGACTACCGCCGAGTCCACACCGCCGGAGAGAGCGTTAATCGCGTAATCCTCTCCTGCGGCCTCCCGGATGGCCCGCACTTTGTCATCAATAAATTTCTGCACATTCATGGTGCCTGCTTTGATTTCTTGAATTTTTGTCATGGAAGGCTCCTTCTTGAGGTTTGTCGGTTTGCGTTTTGCTTTAAACGAAAATGTCCGCCTTTTCAAGAAATAAGAATGGTCAAACAAAATCGTGGGCCGATTTTGTCCGTTTTTAAAGTTTTCCATTGTAAATGCCGGCGGTTCGTTTTAAAAAGCATCCTGCAATTTAACAGGAAGGGGGCTTTTTACATGGAAACGATCAAGATCATGCCGTGCCTTGATATGAAAGAAGGCCGGGTCGTCAAGGGCGTTCATTTCGTTGATATTAAAGACGCGGGCGACCCGGTGGAAAACGCCGCGTTTTATCAGGCCGAAGGGGCCGACGAGCTGGCCATGCTGGATATCGCCGCGACGCTCGAAAACCGCAAAACCAGACTGGAGTGGGTGAAAAAAGTTTCGTCGGTGATTTCCATTCCGCTTACCGTCGGCGGCGGCATTGCGAGTCTCGAAGACATTGAAATGGTTCTCGGCGCGGGCGCGTCCAAGGTGTCGATGAACAGCGCGGCGGTGAAAAATCCGGAGTTGGTGCGCGACGCCGCGCAAAAATTCGGGAAAGATAAAATTACCGTGGCCATTGACGCAAAAAGAAACGCTGCGATGCCGTCAGGATTTGAGCTGGTCGTCTCCGGTGGGACGCTTGCGATTGCCAAAGACGCTATCGCCTGGGCCGCCGAATGCGAAAAGCTGGGCGCCGGCGTGATCTTGCCGACCAGCATGGATGGAGACGGAACCAAGGCCGGTTATGATATCCCCTATACGAGAGCGATTGCCGATGCCGTGACGCTTCCGGTGGTTGCCTCAGGCGGCGCGGGAAAACTGGAAGATTTTTACGAAGTCGTGGTGAAAGGCGGCGCGACCGTGTTGCTTGCCGCGTCGGTGTTTCATTTCCGGATGCTGAAAATAAAAGACGTCAAACAGTATCTTAAGGATAAAGGCCTTTCGGTTATCCTGTAGGGAACGGTGAAGGCAGTTTACGCTTTGCAGTTCACGGTTCACGGTTAAAAACGGTTAACGGATTCCAGTTTGCGGTTAAGGCGTTATTTGGCAGGGAACGTTTTGAAATGGTTCTCTAGGGTTTGTCGGCGGTCAGGATGACCCCGTCTTTCTGAAGCGCCGCAATCTGCCCGGTAGAGTAACCGATTTCCCCGAGGATGGACGCCGTGTCCGCTCCGAGGGCGGGCGCGGCATTTTTCGGATGGGCGGGCGTTTGGGAAAACTTGATCGGCACGCCCACGCCGTTTATTTTTTCTCCGGTCTGATTTTTTTCCACGATCATGGCGCGCGCCCGGAGATGCGGGTCTTTGTCCACTTCATCCACGCCCAGAACCGGCGTTAGACAGATATCCGCCTTTTGGCCGATTGCCGCCCATTCCTCGCGTGTTTTTGTTAAAAAAAGCGCGGCGATTTCGTGCCGCAGTGTTTGAGCTTCAGCGCCGTGAACGAGAAACCGCTCCTTCCAGTCCGGACGGTCGGCCAGATTGCAGAACTTCTTCCAGAATTTTTCCTCCAGGATGCCCAGGGCCATGAACTTGCCGTCCGAGCACCGATAGACGCCGTAGCAGGCAAGCCCTCCGGAAAGCGGCGCTTCGTCGGGTGCAAAAGCCGTCTGCGTCGCTTCGGCATGGGCCATTTGCAGGGTCATCAAAGGCATGAGCCCGTCGAGCATGGACACATCCACCTGCTGGCCGCGTCCTGTGCGTGTGCGAGCCGCAAGCGCCGCAAGCGACGCGATCACCGTCATGTAGGCCCCGCCCGCGATATCGCCCAACTGCGGCCCGGGAATCACAGGGCCGGTTTGCCTGGTTCCTGTGGCGGAAAGAATGCCGGAATATCCGATGAAGTTGATGTCGTGGCCGGCATGCGAGGCATAAGGGCCGGTTTGTCCGTAGCCGGTGAGCGACACGTAGATAATGTCCGGCTTGACCTCGCAGGCCTTTTGATAGCCGAAACCCATTTTGTCGATGAGTCCCGGGCGAAAAGGTTCGATCACAAGATCGGTTGACGGCAGAAGCGCGAAGAAAATCTTTTTTCCCGTTTCCGATTTCAGGTCCATGGCCAGGCTGCGTTTGGAGCGGTTCACCGCCGGATAACCCGCCGATTCTCCTTCGACATAGGGCGGATAGAAACGCATGTAATCCGGGGAGGACACATCTTCAATCTTGATGACGTCGGCGCCCATATCGCCCAGCATCATGGTGGCCAGCGGCCCCGGGTAGAGCCTTGTGAAATCCACAACGCGAATACCCGAAAGTGGTCCTGCGGTCGCAGATGACTTCATAGAACTATTCTCCTGTCGTTTTGTTCGAATTATTATGATAAGGCCTTTTTTCGTTGTCCTTAAAAACAAACGCACGGGGAAAACCGACATGGGAAAGTTAGCCGATTTGATCTTTTTCCGCAATCATCGACTTTGTCCGCGCTGGATGTGCTTTACCTTCGACAACGGCTTACGAAGGCTCGTGCAGAATCCCGACAAAATGATCCGGCCGTTTGTGAATGAAGGCGATACGGTTTTGGACTGCGGCCCCGGCATCGGATATTTCACGATCCCGATGGCTCGGCGCGTGGGCGATTCGGGAAAAGTGATTGCGGCCGACATTCAGGAATCGATGCTGCGAGGCATTGAAAAAAGGGCGATCCGCGCGAGGGTGCAAAGCCGGATCGCGTTTTATCTGTCCCGTCCGGATCTGATCTACAGCGGGGAGCCGGTGGATTTTATTCTGGCGTTTTGGATGGCTCACGAAGTGCCGGATTCGAGACGGTTATTTACCCAATTGGCCGAGGCCCTCAAAGACGGCGGCCGCTTTCTTTTGTCCGAGCCGAAAATTCATGTCTCGAAAAGCCATTTTGCATTGATGGTCGACACCGCCTGCCGGGCCGGTTTTTCCCTTCTGGAGCGGCCGTCCGTATCGCTGAGCCACGCCGCGTTGTTTGGAAAATAATCTGCGCAAAATCAATTTTCCCGCTCAATCCGTTGGATGATCCTGCCGATATACTATCCGGATCGCCGGTCCGTAAACTCTCTTCAGGATGGAGGCCACGCATGCGAAGCTATATCGATTTTTTTATTCCCAACGCGGTTCGTCAGGATGAGGACGAATACCGGCGGGCTTTTCAGTTCACGACTTTTTCACAGATTTCTCTTATTTTTTTCATTCCAAACGTCATCAAATGGTACAAAATGGGGTTTTCGGGACTGGCGGCCAGCATCTTCATTGTGATGATCTGCGTGGCCGGAATCAGTCCGTTTATTCTGAAATATTCAAAGTCGCTGACGGTCATGGGCAATTTTGTCATCGCCGCTCTGGTTTGGCACTTTTCGGTCTTGCCGACCGTCACCGGCGGTATCCTGTCTTCTTCACTGGTCTGGAACATCGTTCTTCCAGTTTTTGTGGCAACCTTTCTGGGTTTCGGCAGCTTTCTTTTCTGGTCTTCCTTCATGTTCCTGGAAATCTTGGTTTTTCTGGGGATGCATTTAGGCGGGGTTTCGTTGCCTTCCATTGCCCTTACTCCGGAGCAGGTGACGCAGACCCAGATCGCCAATATTCTGGGGCCGTTTTTGACGATGGTGATCTCGCTCGTTTTCGGTGAAATCGGGCTCAAACGCGCGTTGGCCGCGCAAAGGTCCGAAGCCCAGGCAAATCAGGAAGCCAGGAAAGAGCAGGAAGTCCTGCGGCGGCAGTCCGATGAACTTGCCTTCCGTCTTGAAGATGTGTTCGCGAAAGTCAGCGGTCATACCCGGCACCTGGTGGACGAGGTCATGCCGGAGATGGAGACCATGACCAAATCCTCGGCGCAAAGCGCCGCCGGCGCCAACGAGCTGATTGTTTCCACCGGCAAGGTGGTTTCTGAAACCAATGAATCCATGAGACAGCTCACCGCGCAGATGGCGGACATCACCCAAACCAGTGAGGAAACATCCAAGATCATCAAAACCATCGATGAGATCGCTTTCCAGACGAACCTTCTGGCTCTAAACGCCGCTGTCGAGGCGGCGCGCGCCGGGGAGGCGGGGGCTGGATTTGCCGTCGTGGCAGACGAGGTGAGAAACCTCGCGATGCGCTCAGCCCAAGCCGCTAAAAGCACCACCGCCCTGATTGAAGATACCATCAGCCGGATTCGGCAGGGCGCGGAGATGGTGGGGAAAACCAACGACACGTTTGCCAAGGTGGCGGAAAACGTCAATCAGGCCGTTGGACGCATGGACGAAATCGCCCGTATGGCTGCGGCACAAAGCCGAGGTATCAACGAAGTCAAAAAAGCCACCGGCGAAATCGACGAACTGGTGAGCGAGAAAAGCTGAGGCCAAAGGAAAAGGTGAAAGGAAAAGAGACAAGGCCCGGAGGCTTGTGATCAGTGGATTTGTTCAATATCTTTGCGCTCGAAGAATGAGCTCGCCCGAGGCGTAAGCGACGCGATGGAGCGGCTCGTTTTTGCAGCCGGTCTTTGTCTATCCGATGGTCAGACAATTCCTTCCTGCTTTTTTGCTTTCGTAAAGAAGCGTATCAGCCCTTTTTAGAAGAGCCTCTCTGTCGTCATCATCGCGAACCAGCGTGGCTCCGATGGACATGCTGACACGCAGTTTTTCATTCCCCGACTGAATATAGGAGCTCTCAACGAGAATCCGCAACCTGTTGCCCATCGCTTCAAGCTGCTGCCGGGTCATATTTCGTATAATCGCGATGAACTCTTCTCCTCCCCATCGGCCCACCACATCGAAAGGTCGCAAATTCTGACTCAAGGTCCGGGCAACGTATTTGAGAACATGATCGCCGACGTCGTGTCCATAGGTATCATTAAATTTTTTGAAGTGATCGATGTCCATAAAAAGGATGCCGAAGGCGGCACCGCCGAACCGTTTGCGCTGCTCGAAACTCGACGCGATATCCTTCTCGATATAGTTTCGATTTGCGATCTTGGTCAGATTGTCGAGCAAAGCCATTTCTTCGAGTTCTTTGAGCTTCATTTCGCTCACCCTGGCATTGCTGATATCCGAGAAGAGTTCGGCCGCGCCGATGATCCTGCCCGTCTCATCCGTGATGGCAGTGACGCGAACGGAAACGGGAACCCGGTGGCCGTCTTTGTGGTGCAGGAAGACTTCCGCTTCACGAGACTTTCCGTCGTGAACGGTCATGGCCACGGGACATCGCCCTTTGCACAGGCTGTCTCCTTTTTCGTTCACATGCGTGAGAATGTTGTCTGAACAGGACTTGCCGACGACCTCCGATGCGGGAAATCCCGATATTTGTTCTGCGGCGTCATTCCAGTATTGGATTACCCTGTCGGCGCTCACAAGATACAATCCGTCATAAAGATTGTCGAGAATCCTGCGATAGGAATTGTCTTCAAGCATCATAGCGCCTTCTCCTTGCCTAGCCGAGGTATACATAGACTTCATCTGTTTTTTTCAAAATTACCGATATTTTTATACGCCACTTGAAAAAGAACGAAAAGCGAAGATCCTTTAAAATAAGCGGCAAACAAAAGCTGCTTTCTGCTTCGAAAGCCGGCAGGCGCCAACCCCGATACGCAGCGTACGGGTGCAGGACAGGAAAACATAAAACTTTAAACGTTGAACTTGAAACTTTAAACTTTCGCTTGCCGTCCATAGCCTTCTGTTTTCATTCCGGCATTTTGTAGCGGTTTTCTTCAAAGAGTTTCAGGCAGGCGTCGACGACGACCGGGTCGTAAATCACTCCGCGGTTTTTGGTGATTTCATCAAGCGCGGGGGCCATCCCGAAGGCGGGCCGGTAGGGTCGGTGAGACGAGATGGCTTCTACGACATCGGCCACGGCGATGATCTTCGACTCCATCAGAATGTCTTCTCCCTTGAGCCCCTGAGGATAGCCTGATCCGTCAATGCGCTCATGGTGTTCCAGAACGATCCGGGCGATCGGCCAGGGAAATTCGATGTCTTTGAGAATGTTGTATCCGGAGTCGGAATGGGTTTTAATCAGTTCGAATTCCAATTCGGTCAGCCTTGTGGGCTTGGTCAGAATTTCCGACGGGATGGAAATTTTGCCGATGTCGTGGATGATGCCGGCCAGACGGATGCCGTCGATTTGATCGCGTGACAGTTTCATTTCCGTGGCGATGGCCCGGGCCAGATCCGCCACGCGACGCTGATGTCCCGCCGTGTAAGGATCGCGAGTTTCAACCGTGGCGGCCATCGCCCGGATGGTGGCACCCAGCGATTTGCGCAAACGATCGATGCTGTCCTGCCTTTCTTGTTCGAGCTTCTTTTTGGGCGTGATGTCCTCAACGATTCCGTGGTAGTAGACGGAATTATCGGAAGAATCCCGAACAGAGCTTACGCTCATATTCACCCAGATCCGGCTGTTGTCCTTGCGGTAAAACTCGGTTTCAAAACCGGTGATGCTGCCCTCGCGGTTGATGATTTCCACGGAATTCCAGTAGTCTTGGGGACGAACATAGACCTGCCGGGGAAGATTATTAATTGTTTGCTCCGCTTCGCTTGGGGACGCGTAACCGAGCATGGCGGCAAGCGCCGGATTGACGGACAGCGTGCGGCTGTCGGGAAGAATCTGGAAGATTCCCTCCTGCGCGTTTTCGACGATCGAGCGATATTTGAGTTCACTGCGGCGGATTTCGTCTTCCATCCGTCTGCGGTCGGTGACATCTTGAATGGTTCCGATCAATTTATCGGTTTGGCCGTTTTCGTCGAACGTCAACTCGCCCATGCCATAGACCCAGCGCGTTTCTCCGCTGTTGCGGCGGATGATGCGGTATTCCCGCTCGAAATTGTTTTTGTCGTGGACGATATGATCAATCAGGTATTGGCGCATGGCGTCGCGATCTTCAGGATGAATGAGGTCAATCCATCCGTTGATATCCTTGACGTAATCCGCATCGATGCCGAAAATCTGGTCGAGGATGGGCGAACTGATCCAGCGGCCGGTTTTTGCGTCGAATTCGTAAGAGCCCAAGTGCGCGACTTCCTGGGATTTGCGCAGGTAGTATTCGTTTTGCCTGAGCGCGTCTTCCGCCTGTTTGCGCTCAGTGATGTCGCGGGCGATGGCAATCAGGCCGATGACATCCCCGTTTTTACGAATCGGGGAGGCCGTGACTTCCCCGATCATGATGCGTCCGCTTTTAGCGATGAATTCATAAGTGGCGTTTACAACCGGTTTGCCGGAAAATACATCAGCGGTATTGGACATGGCTTGTTTCAGGGATTCCTGCGTCATGACACGCGGTTCGTCGATCCGTTTTCCGATGAGTTCTTCGGGTTTGCGGCCGATGATGTGCTCCACGCTGGGTGTGATGCTGGTGATGGTTAGAGACGGATCGAGGATGAAGATGATGTCCGAGGTGCTGGAAAAAGCCTGACGGTATCGTTCTTCGCTTTCCCGCAGGGCCTCTTCCACCTTTTTGCGTTCAGTCATGTCCCGGACAATACCGCGGAAGCCGGTGATCGAGTCCGACGCATCCACAATAGGCACGATGGAGGTGTCCAGGAATTTTTTCGTCCCGTCTTTGCCGATGATTTCGTATTCCAACCCTCTGTGCGGCTTTCCGGTTGTATAAACCGTGTTGAAGGCCGCAAAAAGCTGATCGACCGCGCCGGCATCCGTGTAGACCCGGTAATTCATGCCGATCATGTCCTCGCGCGGATAGCCGTTGATCCGGCACAGTGCGTCGTTAAAGAAAGTCAGGTTGCCTTCGAGGTCCACCTCGTAATACCCATCTTCAAGGCTGTCGAGCATCGACCGGTATTTTTCTTCGCTTTGCCGAAGCGCCTGCCGGGATAGCACCTGATCCGTCACATCGTCATAGATAACAAGCAGCTCTCCGGAAGGCATCCGGGTGACATAATTGTCCTTCCAGCCCTGCCGCTTATCGTCTGTGTAGTGATGGGAGGGGAAATGTTCGGAGTGGCCGGTTTTCCAGACGCGCTCGAAAACGTCCAACAGGCCCATGTCGCGAATGCCGGGAAAAACCTTTAAAACGGAGCGGCCGATGACGGCTTTCCGGGTGATTTTTTCCTTGATCCGAACCGCCCGGTTGAAATCCTTGATGAGAAAGTTTTTACCGTCCGGGGCGGGTTCGTAGATGACGACACAACTGCTGATGTTGTCGAACATCTCCTGCAAGGGATGATCTGCGGATTGAAAATTGCGGTGTTTGTCGGAGCCTCTTTTCCTCTTTTCATGAACGATGCATTCAATATATTGCTTCTTGCGGACGTTTAAAAGTCTGCAAGAGAAAGTGGCGTCTATCGGTTTGCCGTCTTTGGCTTTTAGCGGCAGGAAGTCGTGCCGGATCTCTTTGTTTCGCTTGAGGCTCGTAACAGCATCCGAATAGGCTGAATTATCCTCGGTCGATAAAAGATCGGGGATGTTGCGACCTAGAAAGTCCTTCCGGCTGCACTTGAGCATACGTGTCAAGGCGGTATTGACGTC